>SHZF01000004.1 GCA_009692425.1 Myxococcales bacterium
CAGTACGGTCCACCCGCGCCACTGAAGCCTTCATTCGGCCGCAGGTTCCAGCCCGGCATCTGGCTCCAACTGTCCGTGTTCGTCGTGCACGGGCACTCGCCCCACTCCGACTCGCGCTTCGACCAATCGCCGTTCGAGTGGGCCTTGAAGTTGGTGAACCAGTTGAAGTCGGTCTGGCCGCAACACACGGTGTTCGCCCCATTCGGGCAAGCGCCGCGTGAAATCTCGAACGCCAAGCCGCCGGGATTGTTTACGAACTGCACGCGCACGCTGAACCGATCGCACACGCCGTGGCCCGAATCGCTGAGGTCCGCCGTCTCCACGCGGTACCAGTCCTCGTCCGGTGCCTGCACCAGGCGGGCCTGGATCGCCTCGGTGGCGCCGTTGTCGTAGAGCAGCGTCGGCATGTTGAAGGCCTCACCGCAGGTGTCGTTCGGCTCGAATGCGTCGTTGCCGTTGCACTCGCAGCCGTCGGAGTAGCTGGCGTTGAGGTTGTAGTACTGCGTCGCGCACGCCTTGATGATGCAAGCCCCCGCGGCGCAGCCGACCTGCGCATTGGGCACGAGCGGGCACTGGTCGCTGGCGTTCTCGTCGACCGTCACGTTGCAGTTGTCGTCGGCATTGTTGCACTTCTCTGGCGCACCCGGGTTGATCGAGCCGTCGCCGTCGTTGCAGTCGCCGCCGCCCTTCGGGCACACCGTCGGGGTGCCGACCGTGATGAGTCCAGCCGCGCAGTAGCCGTCGCCGTCAGCGTTGCAGCCCTCATCGACGCCGGAACCGCAGTTGTTGTCCTTGTTGTCGCACAGTTCGGCCTTGCCGGGCGCACACGTCGGACAGGTGTCGTCGCAGTCTCCGTTGATCAGCGTGTTGTACAGGCCCGTCGACTTGCACAGGCACAGGTTCGACGCCACGCCGACGCCGTCCTGGTCGCCGTCGAAATAGAAGGTCTTGCAGCCCGAAGCCCCGGCCTCGTCGATCAGTTTGTTGCAGTTGTCGTCGATGTTGTTGCAGACCTCCGTCGAGGCGGGATTCTTGGAAGCGAGGTTGTCGTCGCAGTCGCCGCCGCCTGCCGAGCACGTCGTCGGCGTGCCGACCGTGACCAAGGCCGCATCGCAGTAGTTGTCGTTGTCCTTGTCGCACGGCTCATCGACCCCGGTCGCACAGTTGTTGTCGAGGTTGTCGCACAGCTCGGGCGCGCCCGGGTTCACGCTCGTGGCTGCGTCGTTGCAATCGTTGCCGTTGCCGCCGGTCACCGGCGTATTCGGGCACACCACGTTCGACGTCACCTTGATCGTGTTGTCGCAGTAGCCGTCCTTGTCGTCGTCGCAGCCCTCGTCGACGATGCTGTTGCAGTTGTTGTCGGTGTTGTCGCAGGTTTCCGCCGAGCCGAATGAGCTCACCGCGGGATTCGCGTCGTTGCAATCGCCGGACTGCGTCGCCACCGCTTTCGTCCCCGGGTTGCCGACGCAGCGGCATTCGAACACGGCCGTACCGTAGCCGTCACCGTCGGCATCGATGTAGAACTTCGTGCACCCCAACGCATTCAGTCCGTCGAGGCTGCCGTCACAGTTGTCGTCGAACGGCGTGGCGCAGTTCTCGGTCGTGACCGGCCCGGGCTTGACCCCGCTGGTGGCATCGTTGCAGTCGCCGCCGCCAGCCGTGCAGGTAGCCGGCACGCCCGTGATCGTCAGGCCCGACTCGCAGTAGTTGTCGTTGTCGTCGTCGCACGACTCGTCGACGAGGCCGTTGCAGTTCGTGTCGACGTTGTCGCACGTCTCGGCCACGCCCGGGTTCGAACTCGCCACCGTGTCGTTGCAGTCGTCGCCCTTCTGGTTCGCCTGCGACTTCGTGCACGTGAAGCCCGCGGCGCCGACCACCATCGCGCTGTCGCAGTAGAGGTCCTTGTCGTCGTCGCAGCCGTCGTCGACGCCGGCCAGGCAGTTGTTGTCCTTGCCGTCGCAAATTTCCAGGGCGTTCGGGTTGACCGCCTTGTCGGTGTCCAGGCAGTCGCCACCGGCAGGCGCCACGTACGCGCCCGACTGGCTGCAGCGGCACGCCGGCGTGCCACCGCCGAACCCGTCGGCATCGGCATCGACGTACCACTGCGAGCACGTCGCCGCGTTCAGTTCGTTGACCACGCCGTTGCAGTTGTCGTCGTAGGTCGTCGCGCACGTCTCCGACTTGCCCGGATTGACATCGAACTTCGTGTCGTCGCAGTCGCCGCCACCTTGCGGGCACGCCGTCGACACCGGGGCCACGCCGTTGCAGTAGCCGTCCTTGTCGTTGTCGGAACAGCTCTCGTCGGCGCCGGCCGCGCAGTTGTTGTCCTTGCCGTCGCAGATTTCCAACGCACCCGGGTTCACGCTCGCATCGCCATCAGCACAGTCGCCGGGCCCGTTCGGACACACCGTCGGCGCGCCCACGACCGCCATCGCAGTCGTGCAGTACTTGTCGCCGTCGCCATCGCAGCCGCCGTCGGCCGCGCCCGAGCAGTCGTTGTCGAGGTTGTCGCAGAGTTCGACCTTGCCCGGGTAGACTTGGTTGTTCGTGTCGTCGCAGTCGAGCTTGCCCTTCGAGCACACCGCGGGCGATCCCACGAACGTCTTCGTCTTGTCGCAGTGGCCGTCCTTGTCCGCATCGCAGCCCTCGTCCGCGACGGCATTGCAGTTGTTGTCGAGGTTGTCGCAGAGTTCTGGCGCCTTCGGCGTGATGGTATTGCTGCCATCGTTGCAGTCGTCGCCTGCGAGCAACTGGCCGGCGGCCGGCTTCGTCGAACCCGCGCAGGTCGCCGTGGCTGCGATCTTCATGTTCGCGTCGCAGAACGTGTCGGCGTCGTCGTCGCAACCAGTATCGACCGCCACGTTGCAGTCGTTGTCCTTGGCGTCGCAGATTTCCGCAGTTCCCGGGCTGACGGCGCCGTCGCCATCGTTGCAGTCGCCGGCGACCGGGGCGATGTACGTCCCCTCGGCAAAACAGCGGCACTTGCCGCCGCCCGCGCCGTAGCCGTCCTTGTCGCCGTCGATGAACCAATCCGAGCAGCCGGTGGCCAAGTCATCGTTGTTGTTGCCGTTGCAGTTGTTGTCCAGCGTGTCGGCGCACGTTTCGGTCTGGCCTGGGTTGATCGCTCCCTTCGTGTCGTCGCAGTCGCCGGTCTTGCTGGCCGTGTAGCCATTGGACGGCGCGCACAGACACTGGCTCACCGCGATGCCGAAGCTGTCGCCGTCGCCGTCGTAGAAGTAGACCGTGCACCCGGAGCCGCCGTTGGTGTTGAGCGAGCCGTCGCAGTTCTCATCGACCGCATTGCCGCACACTTCTTTTTCGCCTGGGTTGATGGCCTTGACGCCGTCGTTGCAGTCGCCGCCGCCCTTGGGGCAGGTCGGCGGAGTGCCCACGGTGATCTTGCCGGAGTCGCAGTAGCCATCGACGTCCTTGTCGCAGCCGTTGTCGGTGACCTTGTCACAGTCGTTGTCGATGCCGTCGCACAGTTCGGTCGCGCCGCCGTACACGAGGTCGTTCGTGTCGTTGCAGTCGCCGCCCTTGAGCGCCTTCAGGTTGTCCTGGGCGATGCACAGGCACGTCTTCGTCGCGTCGAGGCCGAAGCCGTCCTGATCCTTGTCCTCGTAGAAGGACTTGCAGCCGCTGGCATCGACATCGTTGTACGAGCCGTTGCAGTTCTCGTCGATGGTGTTGCCGCACACCTCGGTCGCGCCCGGATTGAAGGCATTGTCGTTGTCGTCGCAATCCTTGCCGCCGTTGAGGCACGTCGCCGGCGTGCCGACCGTGGTCATGTTCGCGTCGCAGTAGCCGTCGTCGTCGTCGTCGCAGCCCTCATCGATCGTTCCGTTGCAGTTGTTGTCTTTGTTGTCGCACTGTTCGGTGCCGAGCAGGCTGACGGTCGCGTCCTTGTCGTCGCAGTCCTTGCCGCCAAGCGGGCAGACGAGCGGCGTGCCCACGACCTTGAGCAATTCGTCACAGAACTTGTCGCCGTCCTTGTTGCAGTTTTCATCGACGGCGGCGTCACAATCGTCGTCGATGTCGTTGCAGATTTCGACGACGCCCGGGTTCACGGTCGCCTTGGTGTCGTTGCAATCGCCCTTTTCCGTCGCCGTGTACGGAGCGAACTTGCTGCACACGCACGAAGACAGATCGAGACCGTAGCCATCGCCGTCTTCGTCGTAGTAGTACGCCGTACAGTTCTTTGCGCCCGCCTCGTCGATCGTCTTGTCGCAGTCGTTGTCGGCCCCGTCGCAGACTTCAGCCGCCAGCGGGTTGATGGCGTTGATGCCGTCGTCGCAGTCGCCCGCCTTGGTCGCCAGGTACTGGCCTGCCGTCGCGCACAAACACTTCTTCGCGTCGAGGCCGAACCCGTCGACGTCGCCGTCAAAGTAGAAGTTCTTGCAACCCAGGGCGTTTTCGTCATTGGCACTGCCGTTGCAGTTGTCGTCCTTCGCGTTGCTGCACACCTCGGGCGCGCCAGGGTGGACGGTATTGTCGAAATCGTCGCAATCGTCGCCGCCGTTGCTGCAGATCGGCGGAGCCGGGTTTGCCACCGTGAACGCGCCGTCGCAGTAGCCGTCTTGGTCGTCGTCGCAGCCGTTGTCGACCTTGCCATCGCAGTCGTCGTCCACGCCGTCGCAAAACTCCGCAGGCTTGCCCTTAAAGACCGTCGGCTTCTGGTCATTGCAGTCGCCGGCGCCGTTCGGACACGTGTTCGGAGAGCCGATGACCGTCAGGGTCGCGTCGCACTGGCCGTCCTTGTCGTCGTCGCAGCCCTCGTCGACATCGGTGTTGCAGTTGTCGTCGGCGTCGTTGCAAGTCTCGGTCGCCGCAGGATTGATGGCCTTGTTGGTGTCGAGGCAGTCGGCCTTGTTCGTCGAGGTGAAGAGGCCCGCCGCTTCGCACAGGCACTTCTGCGACACCGACCCGAAGCCGTCCTTGTCGTTGTCGGCGTAGAACGTGATGCAACCGATGGCATTCAGGTCGTTCTGGCCATCCTTGCAGTTGTCATCCTTGCCGTTGCCGCAGATCTCGGCCTTGGCCGGATTCACGTCCGGGTCGCCGTCGTCGCAGTCCGCGTTGCCCGACAGGCAAATCTTCGGCGTGCCCACCACCGTCGCCGACACGCTGCAGTGGCCGTCGCCGTCTTCGTCGCAGCCGTCGTCCGTGACCTTGTCGCAGTCGTTGTCGATGTCGTCGCACAGTTCTTTCGCCGCAGGGTTGACCGCCTTGATCGAGTCATTGCAGTCGCCCGGGTTGATCGCCTTGTAGAGGCCCGACGCCACGCAGAAACACTTCGAATCGTTGACGCCCCACGCATCGCCGTCGCCGTCGAAGAACCACGGTGAGCAGCCCGTGGCGTTCGCGTCGTTGGTCGAGCCGTCACAATTGTCGTCGAAGGCGGTCGCACAGTCCTCGGTGGCGCCCGGATGCACCGCAGGCAGCGAGTCATCGCAGTCGCCGCCGCCTTGCGGGCACACGGCGGGCTTGCCGACCGTGTACATGGCGGCGTCGCAATAGCCGTCCTTATCCTTGTCGCAGCCCTCGTCGATCGCCTTGTCGGAGTTGTTGTCCTTGCCGTCGCAAATCTCCTGGCCGGCCGGGTTGATGTTGGCGTCCTTGTCTTCGGTGTCGCCGGGGCCCTTGGGGCAGGTGTCGGAGCCGGAGCCGGCGTACTCCATGTCGGCGTCGCAGTAGTCGTCGGCGTCGTCGTCGCAGCCCTCATCGATCTGGTTGTTGCAGTTGTTGTCGAGGTTGTCGCAGACCTCGGGCGTCGCCGGGTTGATCGTCGCGTCGGAGTCGTTGCAGTCGCCCGATTTCGCGGACGTGACCGCACCTTCGGCAACGCACATGCACTTGAAAGGCGTCGTCCCGTAGTTGTCGCTGTCGACGTCGGTGTAGAAGGTTTTGCAGTTCGTCGCGTTGACGTCGTTGGCAGAGCCGTTGCAGTTGTCGTCGATGTTGACCGTCGCGCAGGTTTCCGTCTGGCCGGGGTTGACGCTCGGATTTGCGTCGTTGCAATCCTTGCCCTTCGTCGCCTTGAAGGCACCGACGGGTGTGCACATGCACTTCGGGTCGCCCTCTCCGTAGGTGTCGTTGTCGTTGTCGGCGTAGTATTCCGTACAGCCCGCGGCGTCGTTTTCGTTCTGGACCTGGTTGCAGTTGTCGTCCTTGAGGTTGCTGCAGATTTCCTGCGCGCCCGGGTTGACCGTGCCGTCCTTGTCGTTGCAATCGCCGGGTCCGTTCGGGCACACCGTCGAACTGCCCTTGAATGCGATCGTCGCATCGCAGTAGCCGTCGCCGTCGTCGTCGCACCCCTCATCGACATAGCCGTTGCAGTTGTCGTCGATGCCGTTGCAGATTTCGACTTGGCAAGCCGGGTCGCCGCAGCACGATTTCGTGTCGAGGCAGTCGATCAGGTTGTTCTGGTTGTCGTCGAGGCCGTTCGTGCAGTTCTCGCCGGTGAAGCAGGTCACCTTGATGTCGAACTGCGCGCTCGCGTCAGCCCCTGGCACATCGACGACGATGTAGTACTGCTCGCCCTTGCTGGCCGCGAAGCTCGCCGTATCGCTGGAGCTCGCCAGGCACGCGGTCGGGTCACAGCCCTTCGCCGTCGCCTTCAGGATGAAGATCTTGGCGTCGGGATTCGACTTGTTCAGCAGCGACACCATGATCGGCTTGGATTCGTCGACCTTGATGCCGAATCCGATCTCCTTGCCTTCGAACAAACCGCTGTCGCAGGAGTACGTCGAGACCTTCTGGGTGGACGCCCCGGCGTTCGTCACGACCTTCGTCAAGGAGTCGCCGCACGTCAGGCTCGACTGCGCGCCGCACACGCAATTGTTCGTATTCGAGCACTCCCCGACCGCACAGGCATCGACCGTGCACGGGTTGCCGTCGTCACAGTCCGCTTCCGTCTTGCAATCCGGGAAGCCGGTGTCGAAGAACTTGAACACGAGCTTCATCATGTCGTCAGGCGTGTGCTTGGCGGCAAGGACGCCGGCGAACGGCACCGAGGATGCGATCGTGCGGTATTTCGACGTCTTGGAGTCGTGGCCGACGGCGAGCCAGAATTTCTCGACCCCGTCATTCTTCAAGATGCTCTTGGTGCGCGAGATGGCGGTGTTCGCTTCGATCTGGTCGTTCAGGTTGTTGTAATTCTTGTCTTGCGAGTAGTCCCAGCCGTACGAGATCGGCGGCGCCACGGCATAGTCCGCATACGCGCCGAACCCGAGCAGTGGGCCGGTCACCCCGTTCAGCGTGCCCTCGTGGATGGGCTTGACCTTGAAGAACGGATGCAACGACGTTGGCGGATCGATGACGAACGTATCGCCGCCCTCGATGTACACGCGGCCGACGCCCGCCGTGGACGACAGGTACAGCTTGAGCGCCGCTGTCTCGCTCTCTTCGAGCACGTGGTTGTTCGGGTAGACGCCGAGCAGCACGAATACGGACGTGAACTTCGACAGATCCGGGTAGAGCGACAGTTCCGGGACGACCTGGGCAAACTTGCCCTGCTTGGTGATGGCCGTCTTGATCGCGTCGGCCTGATCCTCCGGCACTTCCGACGGCTTCCACACCAGCACATCGCCCTCGTGGGAGACGGTGATCTTGAACGAACACGTCTTGAAGAGTATGCCGTCGGTGTACTTGAGCGTGACGTCATGCACGCCGATGTCGGACAAGCTCAGCGGATTGATCGTGATCGACGCGTTCCACGACATGTCGATCCAGTAGAACACGGCCGACGACAACGACACGAACTTGGGCGCCTTGACCAGGCCGAACGTTACGGTGTCGACGACATCGGGGTCTTTCACCTTGATCGGCACCGCGAGTTTGCTGCCCACCGGCACGATCTGGTTGGGCGGGCACTGAGTAATCTGCGGAATCGATCCCTTGGCCAGGCAGACGTTGTCGATCGCGTAGTCGACCAAGTTGTACGTCGAGTCGCCCGATACGCAGAACGCGAGGCGCAGCCCGGGGCTGTTGGACAGGGCGGGCGGCAGCGCGATGTCGACCGTCTCCGGGCCCAGCGCGGCGCCGTTCGACAAGTCGAGCGCCACCGCGAATTTCCAGTCAACGTTGGCGCCGTCGAGCGATGCCATGACGGCGATGCCGACGTTCGGTCCCTGCGGCAAGAAGTGCCGGTCGTATTGCAGCGTCAGCGTCTGGCTGCCCTGGGCTTGGAAGACCGGTGACGTCAAGCAACTGAAGAAGTCGATCGCCGTCGGGGTCCAGTCCATGTGGGCGTACTGGTCGGGACCGAGCAGACCGTCCTTGGCGAGTTTCCAGTTCTCGGACACCGAGGCGTCCTTGGGGTTGACCGCGTTCCAGCCCAAGCCGGTGACGGTCGTGCCGGTTGAGAAATCTTGACAGTACGGCACATCGACCGCGCAGGCGTCCTTCTTGATGGACTCGCACTCGGTGGCGCCGTCGAGTTGGGTCACGCACTTGCCGACTGTGCAGTTCGAGTTGAATTCCGCGCACTCCACGGCTTCGTTCTCGACGGTGCAGCACTTGGCCTGGCCGGCTTCGGTCTCCGAGTACAGGCAGGTGTCATTCAGGCAGTAGTCGAACGTGCACGGCTTGCCGTCGCTGCAGTCGAACTTGTCGACGCAGCACCCGACACCCTTCACGTGGGTACACGCGCCTGCGGTGCACCCGTCGAGCGTACACGCGTTGTTGTCGATGCAATCCAGTGCCGTGGAGCAAGCGCACGCGGGGTTCTTGACCCAGGCACACGTACCGACAGCCCCCACGACGTTGCATTTGTCTTCCGTGCACTTGTCGCCATCGGCGCAGTCGGCGACCGTGACGCAGCAGCCGTTCTTGGGCACGGTGTGGCGGCATTGGTTCGCTACACAGTATTCGGTCGTGCAGCCGTTCGTGTCGTCGCAGGCCTTCAGAGCATCCTTGTCGTCCATGCAGCATTCGGCCACGGGCGCGAACACGCACTTGTAGTTCGTGCAGGAGTCGGTCGTGCACGGGTTCTTGTCATCGCAGTAGGCGTCCGCTAGGCAGCATTGCGAGACCGGCAGCTGGGTATGAGTGCAGGCGCCACAACCTGTGCTTATGTCGCAAGCATCGGCGGTACACGGATTCGTGTCTTCGCACTCGAGGTCGGTCTTGCACGTGCCCGGCTGCGGCTTGTGAGCACACTGGTTCACTGTGTCGCAGAAATCCGCGGTCGTGCAATCGCTGTCGTTGCAGTCTTCGATGTATTCGCAGCAGTTCTTGTCGCCATTGCTGACGTGGGTGCATGTCTGTTGGGTGACGTCGCACTTGTCGAGCGTGCACGGCTTGCCGTCGGAGCAATTGTCCGTAAGCGCGGCGCAGCAGTCCAGGTTGAAGGGGCTGTACCCGTGATAGCAGTAGTGGTTGGAACACGTATCGACCGTGCAGAACTGGCCGTCGTCGCACTGTACATCGGTGTCGCAGCAGTCGCTCGTGGCCGTGTATTTCTTGAACTCGCACTGGTGGGTGTCCTTGTTGCAAGAATCGAACGTACAGAACAGGTTGTCGTTGCATTCGGCGAATTCGTTGCAGCAGTTCTTGACCGGCGTGTAATAGCACTTGCCGGGCTCCGAGGCGGGCAACTCGGGGTTCTTGGTACAGACTTCCGAGGTGCACAGGTTGTTGTCGTCGCACTCGGCGTCGCTCATGCAGCACTGCAGGATGTAGAGGTGGTCGCAAGTATTGTTCACGCAGATGTCGAGAGTGCATGCTTGGCTGTCGTTGCACTGGTTGACCGGGCTATTCGGGTCACAACAGTTGGCCTTTGTCGGGTCTATCGTGTGCTTGCACTGCTTCCAGCCGCCGGGCATGGAAATCTCGCAGCTGTCGAGCGTGCACTGGTTCTTGTCGTCACACGTCGGGTTCGTCGTGGCCGAGCAACAGTCTTTACGGAACGGGCTCGGTCCCTGGCGGCATTCGGCGTCTACGCAGGTGCCCACGCTGCACGAGTCGTCGGTCACGCACTCGGCATCGGCACAGCACGCCCCGGCCGGCTGCACGTGCTCGCACAGCATGGCCCCGACGATGCACTTGTCGTTCGTGCAGGTCTTGTAGTCGTTGCAGGCATCGGTGGATGTCGAGCAGCACTCCGGGTTCGTCTTGAGGTTCTCGCATACGCCCTTGAAGCCGCTCAGGTTGCAGGTGTCGGTCGTGCACGGGTCCTTGTCGTTGCAGTCCTCCTTGGTCACGCAGGCGCTGCACTTCGACTTATCGGTGCCCCCATCGAGGCACGCCTCACCGACTGCGCAATCGGCCTGCGTCATGCAGCAGCCGCCCTTGTAGCTGTACTTGCAGACGTTGTAGGCGCAGTAGTCGAACGAACAGAAGACGCCGTCATCGCAATCGATGTCGTTCTGGCACGGCGAGCTGACGACGTAGTAGACGGAGCCGCGCGCCTCTGGGTTCGTGAGCTTCGTGCCGTTGTCGGAGGCGAGCGTGCACGTCAGCAGGTGCGTGCCCTTGCTCATGTTGTTGAACGTGAACGAAGACGACTTGGTCGTGCCGACCGCAACATTGTCGATGTCGCACGCGACTTGCCCTAGGGTGAAGTCGCTGGTTATAAAGGCGAACTCCACCGAGGCCTTCTGGCCAGGCTGGACGAACGTAGACGACCAGTTGGCCGGCGCCATCACCTTCAGCGTCGGTTGCGTCAAGGCAAAGGTCTCGACGTGGAATTCCGCATCGACGCCCGCCGCGTCGGGTGCGTGCGCGGGCGCGGGAGGCGGGCCCTCTTGCGTACACCCGGCGAGCCCGATTCCGGTTAGCCCGCCCCCGGCAAGCGCGAGAACGGCGAGCGATGGCAGGCATGAGCGCATGGAACGGCCTCTGGGCGAGGCCTCCACGGGCAAGGCACGCAAGGCCCCGGCCGGCTCGATGCAGAGGTACTGGCGGACACGGCGCTCGATTCGCATCTCAACCCTCTCAACGACAGGCCTCGCCGGGGCCGCGGCAGGGCGCGAGCGGTGGGGCGGATGGATCGAAGCGGGCGAAGAAGGAGAGATCCAGGTTGCCGAGCTTGCGCTGGCGCACACTTGCGCGGGCCGGTTGCCCGCGCCATCCCTGAACCCTCTGCTTCGCCGTACTCTCGATCATCGCACCGAACCGTCGGCTTGGCGCCGCGCTCCGGGACTCAGTTGTCGCGTCGGCACGGTTGCGCGTGCAACCGTTGTCGACACAGTTGCAGGTGTCGACACTGCTGCAGGGGATCGGAGGGACGCGGTGGCTCTGCCCATTGGGCGTCGGTCCGAGTGGCGGCGACGTCTCTGAGAGGACGACGTCTCCGAGAGGACGACGTCTCCGAGAGGACATAGCCGCCCGGAGGACACAGCCGCCCGGAGGACATTGCCGCCGGGAGGACACTGCCACCGGGAGGAGGCAGAGAGCCGGGTGGATCAAACCCGAACTCTCGATTCTGAACGGCAGTTCGCCGTTTCGTCGTCACCCAGGCGCACGCAGCGCCGTGAAACGACCCTCCATCGGGCAGGCTAACAAAGCGATGGCGCAATGGCAAGCAGATGATTTCGAGCGGCGGCGCCGGACGAGTCTCACGGCCTGAGCTGGGGCAACTCGAGGGCGCGCCCTGCGCCGAGTTGCACTGCATATTGCGACCCGTGTGCAGCCACGAGTGCGCTGCGGTGGGCAGCGGAAGTCGCGGTCGTGAGCGCCGCGTAGGTCGTGGCGGCGCTGCCGCACAGCGCGAGTCCGGCGCCCGCGCTAGGCTCGGTGGCTACGTTCAAGGCGATGCCATGACCCGCGACCCCGTGGGCTTCGTGCAAGCCCAGGCTGGCGAATTTGCCGCCAGCGAACCACACGCCGGCGTCGGCGCCACTGCGCACTTCCGCGGCACAACCGTATGAACGGGCCAGTTCTGCGGCGGCGAACAACAATTCGGCAGCGAGGCCTGCGAGACCAGTGCGTTCACAGCGCACCGCAACGAAAGCAACAAGTTGGCCGGGCGCATGCAGCGTGCCGAGGCCGCCGCGTGGAGCGGGCTCCACCGCGATGCGCTGCGTGGCGCACTGGGCGATCGTGGCAGCGAGCGCGGCCCGTCCGGCGGGCAGGTGGGCGCGCCGGCCCAGCGTAAAGATGGGCTCGGCAGGCTCGAACAGGAGGAGTTCCGCGCAGCCAGTTTCCGCCACGACGGCCTCCGCGGCGGCGTTGGCGGCCAGCGCGGTGCCGAACGGAATGCGGCCGAGCCAGCGCGTGCGTGCGCCGCGGAGCCACCCGCTTGCGCAAGTGCAGGCCGGGTTCAGCGACGCATTCATCCGCGCAGCGCGAGCCAGGCCTGGACGACCGCCCCGCCGAACAGGACGCCATCGACGCGATCGAGCATGCCGCCGTGCCCAGGCAGCAGTGCGCCCGAGTCCTTGGTATCGGTGGCGCGCTTGAACAGGGACTCCGCGAGATCGCCGAGTTGGCCGGCAATGCCCACGGCGGCACCCAGCGCCAACCCACCGACAACGGCGCCGCCGGGGAGGAGCGCCCAGATCGTGAACAGTCCTGCCGCCATGGATGCGATCAGCCCCCCTACGGCGCCCTCGACCGTCTTCTTCGGGCTGACGAGCGCGTGGAAGCGGCGGCGCCCGAATGCCCGGCCCGCGAAATAGGCACCCGTGTCACCGGCGAACACGATGACGAAAGTGCCCATGAGGGCGCCGCGCCCTTCGTCGAAGGGTCCCAGCACGAACCCGCCGACCTGGGCCGATGCGGCAGCCGGCAGCGCCGACCGCCCGTACATTGCGACGAGCGCGCCGATCAACATGCCGACGTATCCGATCGCCAGCACCCCGAGCCCCGCGCGGCGGGCGGCCGTGCCCACGTCATCGACGCGCCACAGGGCGATCGTCATCGCGCCGAGGGGTCCGAGCGCCACGACCATGGGCCACAGGGCGGGGCCGAGCAGGGGGGAGAGCGCGACGGCGACGGTCAGGACCTCGCATACGATGCGGTCCAGCATCCGCATGTCGCGGTACATCCGCAGGAGTTCGGCCGTACACCGCCAGGCGGCAAAACCGAGCACGCCATACAGCGCAGCCTTCGGAGCCCACAGCACGACCCACACGAGCAGGGGGGCCAGTACGAGCCCGGTGGCGATGCGGACGAACACGGGCGACCTCGCTGGGAACCGGCAGACGCGCGTATGAGGGCGTCGAAAGCGGGCTTGCGTGCTGCAACGCTACTGCGCGGTGCGCGCGCGAACAAGGATCACGAGCGCGGTGTCGCTTCGGATCGGCCGAACCGGCGTTGGCGGCGGGCATAGTCGAGCAAGGCGGCGGCCAGTTCAGGCTCCCCGAATTCCGGCCAGGTCGTGTCGGTGAACCACAACTCCGCGTATGCGCACTGCCACAGCAGGAAGTTCGACAGGCGCCGCTCGCCGGACGTGCGCACGATGAGGTCGGGAGGCCCGGCCAGAGGGGCAGTCCACAGCGCGGACTCGAAGCGGGTTTCGTCGATCGCGTCCAGCGCCAGGCGGCCAGATTGCACCTCGGCGGCGAGACGGCGGGCGGCGGCGACGATCTCCTCACGGCCTCCATAGGACAGGCAAAGGCACAGCGTCATGCCGGTGCCGTCGGCAGTCGCCCGCATGGTCGCTTCGAGGGCCGCGCGCACGCCGAGCGGCAACCGGGCGAGGTCTCCGATCGCCAGCAACCGGATGCCATTGTCACGCATTTCGCGCAGTTCGCCAGCCAGGTACTCGACGAGCAACCCCATCAGGGCATCGACCTCGCCGCGCGGTCGCGCCCAATTCTGCGCACTGAACGCGTAGAGGGTGAGCGTCCGCAGGCCCAAGCGGCGGGCCATGCGCGTGACCGTGCGCACCGTGGCGGCGCCCGCGCGGTGGCCGTCCTGGCGCGCGAGGCCACGGGCCTGCGCCCAACGGCCGTTGCCGTCCATGACGACCGCGAGGTGGCGGGGCAGACGTCCCTGACACCGCGCGAGGTCGAGGTCGTCTTGCCATGCCGAACTGGGGGCCGACTGCGTGCCGGTCGCGGCGGCGTAGGCCGGAAAATCATGGGATGCCATGAGGTTCTCCTTTGACAACCGGCGCCGTGACCGGGGCCTCGCGGGCAGCCGGCCACGCGCAGCCGCGCCACAGCACCCACCCGGCCCACGCCGCGAGAGGGAGGCTGATGAGTTGAGACGTGGACAGCAGGCCGCCCAGCCACAGGCCGCGGTCGTCGGCGCGCAGGAATTCGACGCCGAACCGGAACACTGCGTACGACAACATGAACCAGAAGAACACCTCGCCGTCGAAGCGGGCGCCCTTCTTGTAGCGAGCCCGACACACCAAGAAGATCACCGCGCAAGCCATGGCTTCGTAGAGCTGCGTGGCATGGACGGGCAGGCTGGCCCGGGCGAGGTCGGACAGGCGGTGTTCGGCGAGGTGGTGGTCCCAGGCCGGCGAGTGGCGCGGGAATGCGAGGCCGAAGGGGCCATCGGTGACCCGACCGAAGCAGCAGCCGGCGAGGACGCAGCCGGTGCGGCCGAACACGAGGCCCAGCGCGATCGCCCACGCGGCAATGTCGGCAAAGCGCCACACCGGCACCCGGCGGCGGCGCAGGAACCACAGCCCGGTCGGCACCGCGAGCAGGAAGCCGCCGTAGTAGGCATAGCCGCCGTACCATATCTTGACCACGCGCAGGCAGTCGCGATGCTGGCGGCACAGCCCGCTGGCGGCCTCGCACCAGTCGCCCAGGCCGGCGTCGAGGCACTGCGCGTCTGCGGCGCACTTCATGCCGTGGCCGAGCGCGAGCGCGGGCACGGCCAAGGGGTCGGTGCAGAGGTGGACGTAGTCCCAGAATTGGCCGTCGGCGACAATGTGCAGCGCGCGCGCACCGACCAGGCCGCACGCCAGCATTAGCAGGCCGCAATCCAAGATGGCATTGCCGTCGAGTCCGACGCGCATTCCTTCGGCGTGGGCCCACAAGATCGCGAGCGTGAAGCCGACCATCAGCAGCGTAAAGTACGCTGGCAATACGGTGATGCCGAGGTCGAACGAAGGATGCATCGACGTCAGCGCCCGGCGGGAGGTGCGACGGCGCTTGCGTCGACCGGCCGCTTGGCGAGGACCATCTCGAGCGCAATCGCGATGACCCCGGCCGTGATGCCGATGTCGGCGACGTTGTAGACGGGCCAGCCATAGACGCGCTCGGCCCCGACGACGAAGTTGTAGACGAAGTCGACGACGACGTGGAAGCGCAGGCGATCGACGAGGTTGCCCAGGGCTCCGCCGAGAATCGCGGCGAGGGCCCAGGACGACCAGGCAGTGCCCATGCGCCCCTGCCACAGCGTCCAGCCCATGGCGAGGCTGGCGACCAGTGAGATCACGACGAAAAGCACGTGACGGAAACCAGCTGGTGCGGTCGCGAGGAAGCTCCAGGCGGCGCCAGGATTCTCGGCATACACATAGGAGAAGTAGCCGTCGATCACCGAAATGGTGCGTTCTCGCAGCAGGTACGTCACCCCGGGCTCGCGCGGCGCGGTCGGGTCGGCGACGGTGCCGCGCGTCTGCACCGTGTGTGCGTCGAACAGGGACTGCACCGCCGCGGCGTCGACCCGCCACGCCTTTGCGGCGACCTCGGCGAGCGACTGCCCGACGTCCTGTTGGCGGACCCAGGCGCGGCGCGGCGCCGGAAAGCCAGAGCCCTGCAACGCGGTCAGGTCGAGCCCGACATCTTCGGCCTGGACCGCGCTGCTGGCGGCACGGCCCGCCCACTTGTGAGCCCGCACGACGAGACCGTTGCGCACCGCAGCGGCAAATTCGCCAGCGGAGACGCCGCGCCGGGCGAACGCAGCAGCCACGGTGTGGTCCTCCGGTTGGGCGCCGGCGGGGACGGCGAGCGGGTGGACGACGTTGGCGAGCGCCTCGATGGCCCACTGCTTGGACCACAGATCGAGGCCCAGGGTCAGCGCGACGCAGGCGAACAGCAGGGTGCGGGCAGGCGGTGGCGACGACATCGAGACTCCTGCCCAGCGTGCGCGGCGCAGTCGGTTCACCGGCCCGACAACCCGACTGCCCTGGGGGAGATTCCGGGTCCGCGAAAGGGGGCGGGATTGTGCGGGCGGCGTCGGGCGCCGTCAACGAGATGCTGTCCCCCGACCGCCGCCTTCGGCGCATTTTGTCGTTGCCGTCGTCGGTTGGCGGTTCGACGCACCCGGTGTACGCCTTCACCGCCAACCTCCTAGGCGCCTAGAACTGAACAAGAATTCGGCGTTCAGGGAAGGTTGGCTGGTGCATCGGGGGGCCCGCGTGCTCGCTGCCGGTCGCACGACGGTTGCGTGCCGGACCGAGGCCCGCCTACGCTGTGCGTGCGCCCGGTGCGGTGCGGTGAACCTGCGTGACACGCGCCTCCCTCGATACGGGCAGTCCTTGCCACCATGCAGGCGACGGCCCCCACTGCGTCCTGTGCGGCGCGAACGCAGCCGGCCAGCGGGTCCCAGCCGAGAACGCGCCGATTGCGGTGGATGCTGCCGTGCGCGGAGCCCTCGACGGTGGAGCGACGGCCATCGTGCTGCGCGGTGGCGACCTGCTGCAGCGCCCCGACGCGCTCGACATGCTGGCCCGGGCGACGCAGTTCGGGGCACGCGACATCGAAGTGTGGACGGCGGGCCGGGCCTTGGCGCGGGCCGGCGCGGCCGAGGCAGTGCGGGCGGCCGGCGTGACTCGTGTCGCCATCCCCCTGCACGGCGACACGGCGGCGGCCCACGATTGGGTGGTGGGGCAGGCAGGTGCCTTCCAGCAAGCGCTCGCGGCGCTGAAGCGGGCGCGCGCTGCCGGTCTGCGCACGACGGTGCTCGCGTCGGTCGTGCGTCCGACGTACCGCCAGTTAGGCGGACTCGTGCAGAAGGCGCTGGCGCTGCAGGTCGATGGTTTCCGCTTCATCCGGGTCGATGGGACGGAGCGCGAGCGCAATCCCCTGCTCGCGCCGCCGGCGCTGGCGGGTCCGTGGGTGGCGAGCGCTGTCGTGCGAGCCGAGGCCGCACGCCGGCGAGTCGCCATCGAGGGGTTGCCTGCGTGCGTGCTCGGAACTGCCGCCGCGCACATCGAAACGGGCCTCAGCGGCTCCGGCGAGCAGGGGCCGCCGTGCGCCACCTGCACATGGCGCGCGCGCTGTGCCGGCATGCCGCCGCTTGCCGTGGTCGCGCACGGGTGGACCGCAATCGAAGCCCGCCGGGATGTGCCGCACTGACGGGCGGGAGTCGCGCGCCTCCGGTATCGGCAACCGAAACGCCCATAGAAGCAACAATCTCGCTGGCGGGGCTTGCAATCCGCACGGTCTGGACCCCATCCTGCAAGGCGCGCAATCTGCGGTCGCCCGATCGGGTCGGCCGCAGCGAACCCCGGAGCCGTCCCCCGGCCGATCGGTTCGCAGCGCCAGTCCGCAGCGAGCGGCCCACCCGGTGCCGCCGCGCGACCTTGGGACGGAGCCAGTCATGACGAGCGTCTCGCCGCCACAACCTCCGCTGCCGGGCGACTCGGCCTCGGGCAGCATCGATATCGCGGCCCTGGTGGCTTCGGGCCTGCTCACGCGCGATGAAGCCCGCGCGCTGGAACACGCCCAGCAGGCCGAGACCGGTGCGGGCAGCCTCGTGCGAATGGAGGCTCTGCCGGAAACGGGAGGAGGCGGCGATCAGAAAGACGCGGTGAAGGAAACCGCGATGAAGCACAAGCGCCACTGGGTACGCGTGACCCGTGTGTGCAACCAGCGCTGCACGTTCTGCCTGGATTCGATGAACCAGGACGGCTCGATGGTCGACGTCGAGTCGCTCAAGGCCTACATCCTGCTCGGCCGCCGCATGGGCCGCGAGCGCCTGATCCTGTCGGGCGGCGAAGCGAGCGTGCACCCGCAGTTCATCGATCTGATCCGCTACGGCCGCCAGGTCGGCTATGACTGGGTGCAGACCGTCACCAACGGCATGATGTTCAGCTACAAGCGGTTCGCGCAGGCGGCGGCGGACGCGGGCCTCAACGAGGCGACGGTCTCGATGCACGGCCACACCGCCCACTTGCACGACAAGCTGACCGGCACGCCGGGCGCCTTCGTGACGGGCGTCAAGGGGATGCAGAACCTGCAGGCCACCGGCCAGGTCGTCGTCAACGTCGATGTCGTGATCAACAAGCAGAACTACAAGGCGCTGCCTGAGATCATCGAGTACTACCACGACCGGCTGGGCATTCGGGAATTCGATCTGCTGCACATCATTCCGTTCGGCCGTGGCTTCGACGAGCACCGCCACTCGCTGTTTTTCGACCTCAACGACGCCGTTCCGTATTTCCGCAAGGCTTTCGCGTGGTCGCAGAAGCCGGGCGTCTACCTGTGGACGAATCGCCTGCCGGTGACGTACCTGGAGGGCAACGAGAAGCTCATCCAGGACCCGCACAAGTTGTTCAGCGAGTTCGATGGCGGGCGGCACAATTTCGAGGGCTTCCTGCGGCGCGGGCTCAAGCCCGACTGCCACGGCGAGCGCTGCGACTACTGCTTTCTCGATGGGCCGTGCCGCCAGACGATGTTCCCGTACCGCACGATGCTGGAGGCGGGCTCGTTCCCGGCCGTGCGACTCGATGCGCGCCACGTCTGGCAGGGCACCGAGGCGCGCGCCAAGTTCGAGAGCCAGCGACCGCAGCGGGTGAAGCTGACCGCCCGCGACGCCGAAGAAGCTGCCGGCGCGTTGGATCGCCTGCCGTTTGCCGGCGCGGACGTCACCGTCGAGTTGGCGGCGGGCGCCGCGACGACCGCCCTGCACGGACTGCCCCAGGTGCGGCGCTTTGCTGTGGCCACCGTGGCCGACGCCGCCCGCATTCTGCAAGGCCCGGATGCCGTGCCCGCGCCGCACGAAGTCGAGGTCCGACTCGACCAGCCATTGGCCGCATGGCTGCTGGAACATGCCGAACTGGTGGCGCAATGGGGCAAGCGACTGGTGCTGACGCTGCGCACCCACGAATACCTGTCGGAGTCGCAGGCCACCGACCCGGACCCGGCGTCCTTGCGCGCACTCGCGGCGCTGGGGGCGCGCACGAAGAACGTGCCGAAATGCATGACGGGGACCGCAGCCGAGCCCCACGACCATCAGGTACTCGACGCCACCTTGCTCGACGGCGCCGGGCACCTCGACCTCGACCGCTACGTCAACCACTTCGTGGTCGAGGAGTACTTCGCCAAATCGCTGCGCTGCGGCCGCTGCGCCGAGGTCGATCGCTGCCACGGGGTGCACGTCAACTACGTGCGTAACCATGGCTTTGCGGTCATGGCCCCGCTCGACGAAGCGGGCCTGCCGCTAGCGGACGCCGAGAGCTTCGACGACCTCGCGAAGAAGGTCGCCGATGCCACCGCCCGCCGCGAAAAGCGCGAGCGCGACAAGCTGGTCGGCATGCACCGGCCGCGGCTGCTGGAACCCACCGGTCTCGCGATCGGCCGGGTCGAAGAGACCGCAGGAACCTGATCGGCACGAACGCGAGGAGGCAGGGTCCGCCATGGCGAACATCGGCTACATCCAGATGGTGCGCCACTGCAACCAGAACTGCGGGTTCTGCTCGAATCCGGAGACGCCGTTCTTCCATGATCTCGAACAGGTCCACCGCATCGTCGACGACTTCGTGGTGCGCGGCTACTTCGGCGTGATCCTGACGGGCGGCGAGCCGACGTTGTCGCCCATCCTGCCCGATGCCATTCGCTATGCGCGCGCCCAGGGCCTGCACGTGCGCATGATCACGAACGGGCAGAAGCTCGCGGACCCGGCGTACTGCGACACGGTGTGGCAGGCGGGGCTGCAGCACGTGCACGTGAGCATCCACAGCCACAAGCACAAGCTCGAGGACTTCCTGACCGGCACGCCGGGCTCGCTGGACTGGGCCGAAAAGGCGTTGGCGAACCTCGCCAAGACCGACATCACCGTCAACATCAACACGGTGATCAACCGCTACAACTGCGACCACCTGCACGAGAACATCGAGTGGTTCATCGAGCACTTCCCGTTCATCCGGCACTTCGTCTGGAACAATCTCGACCCCTCGATCGGCCGGGCGACGACGAACAACTACTTCACGCCCAAGCTCAAGGACCTCGAAGTCTCGCTGCACAAGGCGATGCGGCGGCTGCACGAGACGGGGCGCTCCTTCCGCGTCGAGCGCGTGCCGCTGTGCTACATGACTGAGTTTGCCCACTGTTCGACGGAGACGCGCAAAATCGTGAAGTCCGAGGAGCGCATCGTCCACTTCCTCGATCAAAAGGGCACCGTACGGCAGACGGAATGGGGGCACTTGTACGCCGACGTGTGCGAGACGTGCACATTGCGCTCGGTGTGTGGCGGCCTGTTCGATCGAGGCGATGCCTACGACCCTGCGGAGTTGAGTCCCGTGTTCGTCGATCCGCGGCCGATCGTGCAGCGCATCGTCGACGATCTGCAGTCAGACCCGGCGTGGCGGCGCGAGAAATTCAAGAACCTCGCGACCCTGCCGTCGCCGCATCAGGGCCAGCGCTACCGACCGGGCAAGGTGCAGGCGCCCACCGGCGAGCGCCTGGTCGAGCCGAGCCGTGACCCGAAAAAACACCAGGACCCGACGGCGCGCGACTGGCACCCCGCGGACGATGAACAGGACGCCGATTTTGGCCTTTTGGTGCCGGCTGAGACCGAGTCTGAGCGCGCCGCCGCCCCTGGCCGCGTGCCCTTGGACCGGCTGGCGGCGGAACGGGCGCCTTGACGTGCGGACGCGGCGGGCACCGGGTAGCCAGCGGGTCCTCTATCTGGCTAGCCAACGCGTCCTCTGCCTTGAAGCCAACAGCAACGTGAAGTAAGAAGCCGCCCCGGCGGCACCCTCCCCCGGCGGGACCATGGAGCGATAATGAGCGAACATTCGATCGAGACCTTCGACGCCGCTGCGGGCCGCATGACGCTGGCGCTCGACACCGGGCTGTATCCGCTCGAGGTCGTCTACGGCGCGGCCTACATCTTCATCGACCGGGCGTTCGTGCTGCTCGACCGCGAAGGGGAATCGGGCCAAGGCCGCTACCTCGTGCACCTGCGCACCAAGCAGGGGGCCGACGAGACGAAGCTGCGCGCGCTGTCCGGCGAGTTCGGCAACGAGCTGCTGAGCCAGGCGTTGCGGCGCAAGGTGGTCAAGGCGAACCAGAAGATCATCGAGGAGATCACGACGCAGGCGATCGCGGGGGCAGCAGGCGGCGCGTTGCCGACGGACTTCCTGGGCGGTGCCGACGACGGCCTCGACTTTCTCGATGACCCGCTCGGCATCGCGGTGCCGTGGGAAGAGAAGTTCAAGAAGAAGAAGCCCGATGCCGCCGACCCGACCAGTGCCGCGGCCATCGCCGACGCCGCCGGTGGTACGGGCGAGGCCAAGCCATGACGGCCGCCGTCACGGTCAAGCTGCACCGGACGCTCTACATGCAGCAGGCACTCCAGGAGGCGGGCCAGGCCTTTGCGGAACTCGCCTCGTTCGAGATCGTGCGCGACGGCGAGTACTACGCCGTGCACATCGCCGACATCGACGCCGAAGTCGAGGGTGATCTGGTCGCTGAGTTCTGCAACCACGCGCTGGTCCACACGTGGAACCGCAAACGGAAAACCGTCGCATGAGCTACCTCGCCGGCCTGAACCTCGACGATGTCCCCGCCGATCGGCTCGTGCCGTTCAATCACCGTGCCGTGGGCGACCGCGTGCTGGTGTCGAACGATCTCGGCGATCACGTGTTCCTAGCGCCCGGCGAGTTCCGTGCGTTCGTGACGGGCCAGGTTGCCGCCGACACCGATCTGTACGGCAAGCTGGCAGCGGCCAACCTGTTCGCGGCCAGCATCGACGTGGGCAAGCAGGCGGAACGCTGGCGCCGCAAGAAGCAGTACCTGTTCGTCGGGCCGACGCTGCACGCGTTCGTGTTGACGCACCGCTGCAACCACGGTTGCCAGTACTGCCACTCGTCGATCGTCGGCATGACGCGCACCGACACCGACATGCCGATCGATGTCGCCGAGCGCGCGGTCGACCTCGCCTTCCAGACCACGAGCCCGAGCCTGACGATCGAGTTCCAGGGCGGCGAGCCGTTGGCGAACTGGGAGGTGCTGCAGCACATCGTCGAGTATGCGCGGCAGAAGAATGCGCTCGCCGGCAAGAACCTGTCGTTCGCCCTCGTCACGAACTTGTCGCTGATGGACGAGGAGCGGCTCGACTACTTGCTCGACCGCAAGGTGCAGTTGTGCACGAGCCTCGACGGCCCGGCAGACCTGCACAACAAGGTGCGCATCTATAAGGAAGGCGACAGCCACGACCTCGTGATGAAATGGATGGCGCGCATCAACGAGCGCTACGTCGAGATGGGCCTCGACCCGAACTTGTACCGTGTCGAAGCCTTGCCGACGATCACGCGCCACGCGCTGGCGCGGCCCAAGGACGTGGTGGACCAGTACGTGGCATTGGGCTGTCGCGCGGTGTTCCTGCGCAAGCTCGATCCGTTCGGGTTTGCCGCCCGCACGGCCGGCACGCTCGGCTATTCGATGGACGAGTTCCTCACGTTCTACCAGGAGGCGGTGGACTACATCATCGAACTCAACCGGCGCGGCGTGCAGGTGATGGAACGGCACGCCGGGATCATGCTGTCGAAAATCCTCAACGACGACGAGCCGAACTACCTCGACCTGCGCACGCCGGGCGGCGCGGTGACAGGGCAGCTCGGCTATGCGCCCGACGGCGGCGTGTACTCGTCGGACGAGGGGCGCTTCGTGGCGGCGATGGGCGACGAGATGTTCCGCATCGGCACGGTGACGGACACGTACCACCAGATCGTGACGAACGCGCAGACCCGCGCGCTCGTGATGGCGGGACTCAACGACGGGCAGCCCGACTGCGTGACGTGCGTGTACAAGCCCTGGTGCGGCCAGCAGGTGGAGTACAACTACAAGACGCAGGGCTCGATCCACGGCCGGATGCGCGACTCGGTGTGGTGCCGCAAGCACAAGACGATCTTCGACTACCTGATGGGCAAGCTGGCCAAGGCGAACGCCGAAGACCTCGCGATGTTCCAGCGCTGGACCACGAACCGAACGCTGGATCATTTCATGCAGGAACGCGGAGCGTTGTAGATGGCGGCACGCACGAGAAACACGCCGCTGCGGTTTGAACCGATGCGCGGGGGCGTGCTAGCATGGTGCGTTCATGCAACGCGCAGTCGGCCGGGTACCTCCGCCCCGTCGGCATGACGCGGCCGGGCCTGCGGGAGCCCTTCGCCATGCGCCGATTCTGCGACCGTGCCCGAATCCGCCCGTGGCGCCTTGCGCTCGCGTGGCTGGCGTGGGCGGCTGCGTGCACCGAAGAACCCTTGCAGCAAGGGTCGCTCGACGCGATTGGCGCCGACACGCGCGGAACCGGCGCCGACGCGGCCCCAGACACCGCGACGGTCGATGCCAAGCTGACGGACGCGGCCAGCGACGCCAAGTCCGACGCCGCGAACGACACGAAAACCGACGAGAAGACGGACAGCGCGGGCCCCGACAGCGCGATCGACAACGGCGCCGACGGCCTGCTGGACACGGCGCCCACCGACGATGCGGACGGGATCGTCGATGAATTCGCTGCCGATCAGGACGGACCAGACAGCGCTGGCACCGATGCGGACGCTGCGGGCACCGTGGACGCCGGCGCGGGAGACGCGCCTCCCAACGTCAAGAGCGTGCATTCGAATGCGTGCACCGCGGCCAGCGACTGCCTGATCCCATGTGCATCGGGCAACTGCGTGGCGGGCACGTGCAGCTATCAGCCCAAAGGCAAGGGCTGCGTGGCCGACCTCGGCGGCGGCAAGGTGGGCTGCTTCGGCCCCGGCGACACGAGCGACGACAAGCCCTGCCTCGTGTGCCAGCCGTTGGTGTCGAGTACGGCGCTGACGACGGCGCTGTGGGTGAATGGCCTCGACGGCGAGCCGGGACTGCAGTTCGCCGACACCGCGGGCGCCGGCATCGGCTGGGGATTCAGCGACAAGAAGTCGAAGTCGGGCGGCAAGTCGCTGTGGTTCGGCGACCCCAAGACAGGCAACTACGCGATAGGCAAGGCGGTCGGCGGCACGGCGACCTTGCCGGAGACGAAGGTGCCGCAGTTCAGCGGCACGCAGCCCAAGGTCGCGTTCTGGCTGTGGCTCGACACCGAGGAGTTCGACGGCCACGACGTGCTGACGCTCGGCGTGCTCGAAGGCGGAGCCACGAAGGTCCTGTGGACGTCGGACGCGATCAAGGGCACC
Organism: Myxococcales bacterium; assembly: GCA_009692425.1. Classification (GTDB taxonomy): domain Bacteria; phylum Myxococcota_A; class UBA9042; order UBA9042; family UBA9042; genus SHZF01. The sequence continues at coordinate 24,248 of SHZF01000004.1, forward strand.
ACGGGTGGCGCATGGCAGCGCATCGAGGCCGAACTCGTGGGCTACGGTGGCAAGACGGTGGCGCTGCAGTTCGGCTTCGACTCAAAGGACGAGGTCGCCAACACGTTCAGTGGCCCCTTCCTCGACGACGTGGCCGTGCTGTCGGGCTGCTGCGCCGGGGCCGCGGATTGCGACGACGGCAACGCGTGCAGCGACGACAGTTGCGCGGCGGGAGCGGGCGGCCTGCCCCTGTGCAGCCACGCCAAGAAGGCCGGGTGCTGCTCGACGTCGGGCGACTGCGACGACAAGGTGTTGTGCACGTTCGATCTGTGCTCCGGGCCGGGCGGCACGTGCAGCCACAACGCAAAGCCCGGCTGTTGCCTGACCGACAACGGCTGCGACGATGGCAACGCGCTGACGATCGACAAGTGCGTGGCTTCGAAGTGCCTGATCATCGACACCGCGTGCAAGTCGGACGCCGACTGCAAGACGAACGATCCGTGCCAGAAGGGGTCGTGCCAGGCCGGAATCTGCGCGTTCCAATCGACGTGCTGCATCGCCGACAGCGAGTGCGACGACTTCAACCCGTGCACGATCGACGGCTGCGACAAGGGCAAATGCGTCACCACGGCATCGACGGTGCCGGGCTGCTGCTCGCCCCAGCCACTTTTCAACCAGTTCGGCAGCAGCGACGAGGGCTGGACGTCGGGCCCGGCGTCGCCCCAAAACAACGACTGGCATTGGAAGGCGCTGCCGTCCGCAGTCAGCCCGCCGGGCGCCCTGCACTTTGGATTGAAAGACAAAGACATGGGGCTTACGGCCAGCCAGCCGCAGTCCAAGATCACGACGGCGAGCCCGCCGATCACGCTGCTGCCCGGCAAGGAAGTGACGTTCAAACTCTGGTACATGTCGGACATGACGGCCGCCAGTGGCAACGTGCGGGTGTTCGCGGTGGTCGACGGCAAGGAGGTGACGTTCGGCTACCTGAGCCTGAACACGAGCAAGAAGTGGACGACGTTCGGCCCGTATGACCTCTCGCCGGCGATGGGCAAGACGATCCAGATCAAGCTGGAGATGACGCTGACACCCGTTGGCTCGGTCACGGGCACCGGGCTGTGGGTCGACGACTTCGAGGTGAATTCGACGTGTCAGGCCAAGAAGTGCGCGGCCTCGGGCACCTGCGGCATCGGTGCGATGCCATGCGTGGCCGGCGTGTGCACGGACGGTCAGTGCACGTACCCGAACGCCTGCTGCGTCACGAGTGCCGACTGCGCCGACCAGAACCTGTGCACAAGCGACGTGTGCGTGAACACGAAGTGCCAGTTCAACCCGATCGCGAAGTGCTGCATGGGCAGCGGCGACTGTGCCGACGGCAACCCGTGCACGCAAGACATCTGCCCAGCGCCCGGCCAGATCTGCCAGTGGCCGCCGGTGCCCGGCTGCTGCCTGTCGTCGGTCGAATGCAATGACAGCAACGCGTGCACGAAGGACGGCTGCATCCTGAACAAGTGCGTCAACGAGAACACGTGCTGCAAGGTCGACAAGGACTGCGACGACAGTGAGACAAAGTGCACGGTCGACAAGTGCGTGGCCCAGATCTGCACGCACACGTCGACGGGCGCGGCCGGTTGCTGCTCGCCGATCGTGTGGGAGAACGACTTCGATCAGGGCGACCTCAAGGGCATCAAGGTGCAGAACTCCGCTGGCGCCAAGGGCTGGAACCACTGGCCGAACGCGCAGTTGTCGAAGTCGGGCAAGGGCGTGCTGTACTATGGCGATCCCGCGGTCGGCAATTTCGACTTCAGCTTGTCGAGCGGCACGGCCAAGACGCTGGCGATCCAGTTGCCGGTGTCGACGCCGTCGCACATGACGTTCTGGCTCTACATGGACACCGAGCAGGGCCCGCCCTACGACTCGCTCGCCGTGCGCGTCTACGTCGATGGCGCCCAAAATCCGGTGTGGGAAAAGAACCAGAACGGCTACACGGTGCTGAAATGGACCGAGATCAAGATCGACCTCGCGAAGTGGGCCGGCAAGTCCATCGAGATCGAGTTCTACTTCAACACGGTCGATTCGGTGGGCAACAGCGGCAAGGGCGTCTTCGTCGATGACCTGAAGGTCGTGACGGCGTGTCCATGAGTGCACAGCCGATCGACGGCGGGATTTGCGGGGAACGCACGGCGCGGTCTGGGCCGGAGCGGGCGGCCCTGTGGAGCATGAGCGCGTGGGCGGCCATCGCGTTGTCCGTCGCGGCGTGCGGGGGCGAGGACTCGCCGAAGAAAGCCGACGCCGATGCTGCCAGCGACGGGGCGGGAGCAGGCGCCGAGACGGCCGACGATCTGGCTCGCGTGGCCGACATCGACGAACCCGACAGTGCGGCACGTAGTGATGCCGCGGGCACCGATCTGACTGTGAACGACGCCGCCCCCGCCGACGAGGCGACGCCCGACGTGCCGCCGGACGTGCCGCTTGCCGACCTCGGTCAGGACGTCCCGACGCCGGTGGACATTGCGCAGTGTGCGACGGGCACCGACTGCGCCGGCCTCCTGAAGTTGCAGCCGTGCGAACAGGCCACCTGCGTTGCCGGCCAATGCAAGCCGGAGCCGAAACCGGACCAGTGCTGCACCGATGCCGACTGCAACGATCAGGGCGAGTGCGTGGCGGGCAAGTGCGACACGGGGGCGCATGCGTGCCTGTACACGCCGATCCCGAACTGCTGCAGCGGCAAGGTGACGCTGCTCAAGACCTCGCTTGAGGGCGCCCCGTTCGAAGACGTGAGCGCCCAGGAGTCGCCCCAGAACGGCAATGTCGCGTGGGGCGAATCGACCACGCGCGCCCACTCCGGCAAGAAGGCGCTGTACTTTGGCAACGCCTGCAAGACGTACGACAACAGCCTGAACGTGGCGAACGGTTGCAAGGTCGGCGGTGCGTCGACCCCGATCCAGTCGGCGCTCACGACGAAGGAGCACGCGCTGCCCAAAGACAAGAAGGCGCAGTTGCACTTCTGGCTGTGGCTCGACACGGAATCGCCGTATGCCGACACGCTGCCCAAGGGGACGTGTGCGACCCCGTGCGTGGCGGGCGCGGCGTGCATTCAGGTCAACGGTCAGTCGCAGTGCGTGCCGGAAAAGGATGTGCTGACCGTCAGCGTGCTGCAGGGCGAGACCGCGACGTCGGTGTTCTCGTCGCTGCAGATCGGCAAGTCGACGAAGGGACAGTGGCTGCACGTCGCGGTCGACCTGTCGAAGTGGGCCGGCCACTCGATCAAGGCGCAGTGGGCGTTCGCAACGGGTACGAACCTGAAGAACGGCTACGAGGGCATCTACCTCGACGACCTCGTGATCGAGACGAACTGCACGGAAAAAGGCGCGTTCTGCGACGAAAAGGCGCCATGCCAGGATGACGCCAACGCGTGTACTCAGGACGTGTGCACGAAGTACGCCAACAACGCGGGACTCGGCGTGTGCTTTGCCGACAAGAAGGTCGGTTGCTGCACGGTCGTGTCCGAGTGCGCGGACGGCAACGCGTGCACCCTCGACGCCTGCAATGCAAGCCAATGCTCGTGGAAGCCGGACGCGACGAAGCCGGCATGCTGCAAGGCCGAAGTGCTGGCGCCGCTGGAGGACTTCGAATCCGGCACGCTCGACGTGTGGTCGGTGTTCGAGTCCAACTCGACCATCTCGAAGTGGCGGCTGCACCCGACCGGAGGCAACGCGGGCCAGGCCCTGTACTTCGGCACCGAAGGCCTCGACACTTACGCGGACCCGGCGCTCGGCAAGGACTTGGGACCCAAGGGCACGATCTGCATGGACAAGGTCAAGATCAAGCAGGGCTCGCTCCACGACCTCGTAACGTTCGACCTGCAGATGGAGACGGAGTGGACCGGCTTGCCTGCGACGACCTACAAGAATCCGCCGGTCGCTGGTGGCAAAAAATTCGACGCGCTGGCTGTCTCCGTGTACCACAACGGCACGTTTACTGAGGTGTGGTCGTCGGATGCGGTGCTCGGAACGACGGGGGGACAGTGGTTGCCGGTGACGGTCGCGCTCGACGCCTTTCAGGGCCAGACGGTGCAGTTGTGCTTCGCTTTCGACGCGGGCGACGGCGCGGTCAACGACAAGGCCGGCGTGCGACTCGACAACGTGCTGGTCAAGGTCGCATGCAGCAAAAAGCCCTGCTATTTCGCAACGGAATGCAAGGCACTGTCTTGTGGCACGTGCAAGGTGCCGATATGCGACGGGGCCGGTTGCCAGTGCGTTGCGGTGCCGGATTGCTGCACGGCGGCGCAGGACTGTGACGACGGCGAAACAAAGTGTACGATCGACAAATGCGGGGCCGACGGCAAGTGCGTGCACGAGCCAACGGGGTTCGCCGATTGCCCGAACGCGGGCGGCAAGTAGGGGCCGAAGTGCTCGCCAGCGGGGATCGGGACCTCGCAGGCAGCCTCAGCGTGTGTGTGGAGGGATGTGATGGTGTGCAATGATCCAGTGGGCAAGGGCAATCTCGCGGCGTGCGCACAAGGGGCCCGCCAGTTTCTTGCGGGCCTGGGGCTCCTCGCGGCCGCTGTCGCGTGCGGGGACCCGGTCGCGACGGCCAAGACCGCGCCGGCAACGCCCGACACGACTGACCCAGATGGTGGGCAAGATGGCACCGAACCGACCGACGCACCTGCCGTGGTCGACACTGCGGCGCCGCTGGATGGCGATGCCGCCATCGAAGCGAAGGGTCCCGAACTGACCGATGCACCGGACATCCAGACGGCCCCGGACGTCGGTTGCCTGACGGACAACCAATGCGTGGGTGCCGTGCCCGTGACCGGTTGCACCGTGGCCGTCTGCCAGAAAGGCCTGTGCATCTTGGGGCCCAAGCCGGGGACGTGTTGCGACGACGCGCCGTGCGACGATGGCGTGCAGTGCACGAAGGACAAATGCGACGTGGCGACGAACACGTGCCAGAACGCCCCGATTGCCGGGTGCTGCCAGAACCAGAAGAAATACTTGAACGTTGGCTTCGAGCAGGCGCCGGTGGGCGTTGCCGCGACGTACGAGGGCTTCGTGCAGAGCCCCGACCCGAAGGACGCCTCCTACCCGAACGGCAACGTGAAGTGGCAGGTCGAGACGCGGCGCGCGCACTCGGGCACCCACTCCCTGTACTTCGGCAATGAATGCGGAACGTACGACTCGGAGATGAAGGGGGCGCTCGCCTGCAAGGAAAGTGCGGTCTCGCTGGCCCTCTACACCGCGCTGAAGTCGAGTGAAGTGCAGATTCCGGCGGGCGAAGCCGCGCTGCTGTCGTTCTGGATGTGGGTCGACACGCAGCCGGTGCTGACGCAGTTGCATTGGACCCAGACGCAGAAAGGGGAAAATGATTGCTCGCCGAAATGCGGCATCGGCGCCACCTGCGCGGCCAACGCGAACGGCAAGACGGAGTGTGTCAAGCAGCCCCAGAAGGCCGGCACCTGCAAGGTGCCGTGCGATCCCGGAACGACGTGTGTCGATGTCGGCGGCGGCAACTCGGCGTGCGTCAACGAGAGCGACGTGATGACGGTGCGCATCAACGGGGCGGTCAAGCCCACGCTGACCTCGACGGAATTCGACAAGTCGACCAAGGGGCAGTGGAAGCATTTCGTTGTCAACCTCGCGGAGTACGCGGGCAAGTCGGTTCAGATCCTCTGGGAATTCAAGACGAACACAAATCGCAACGCCTACGAGGGCATCTACCTCGACGACGTAGGCATCGAAACGTACTGCGTGAAGAAGGACGAGAAGTCCGAGGGCTTCGCCAGCTGCGACGAGAAGACCGCGTGCCCCGACGACAAGAAGGAGTGCTCAGCCGACGTTTGCACGCCGTTCACGAACCTGAAGGTTCAGGGCCTGTGCCTGTACGACAAGGTGGCGAACTGCTGCGCGGGGTCGATCGACTGCGACGACGCGAAGGACTGCACGGTCGATGCGTGCAACAAGGCCGTCGGCAAGCCCACGGGGTCGTGTTCGCACAAGCCCGACTCGAACAAGGAGCAGTGCTGCAAGGCCGAAAAACTGTTCGGCGACAACTTCGAAGCGGGCAGCTTGGCGGGATGGGCGACGGTGCTGAGCAACTCGCAGCAGGTCCTGTGGCAACTCCACAAGTCCGGCGGCACGGGCGGCGGCGCGGCGATGTACTTCGGCAACGCAGCACAGACCAACTACGACGACCCGACGATCAAGCCGAACGGGCCGAAGGGGCGTGTGTGCTCGGTCAAGAAGGTCAAGCTGACAGACACTGCGGCCTACAACGTCGCAAAGTTCCAGCTGAAGATGGAGACGGAGTGGTCGGGCAAGAAGAAGGAGAGCTACGTCAACCCGGCCGTCGTGCAGGGCCAGCCGGTCGAGAAGGTCGACTACTTGAACGTGGAAGTTCGCGTCGCTGGCGTCGTGCAGACCGTGTGGTCGTCAGACTCGGTGTACGGCACGACCGAAGGGCAGTTCCTGCCCGTGACGGTGGACCTGGACAAGTTCGCCGGCAAGGAGGTGGAGTTGTGCTTCTACTTCGACGCGGGCGATTCGGCGGCGAACGCAGCCAAGGGCATCACGATCGATGACGTGCAGATTGCGGTCGCGTGCGAAAAGGAAGTCTGCACGGTCGCCGAACACTGCGCAGCGGAGTGCGACGCTGTGCTCGACACGCCATCGTGTGAGGCAGGCAAGTGCGTCTGCACGAAGATCCCCGGCAAGTGCAAGGACGACGCGTCATGCGACGACAAGGACAGTTGCACCGACCAGGCGTGCAAGTTGGGCAAGTGCGAATACACCATGAAGTCGCCAACGTGCTGCGCAGCAAAGACGCCTTACCAGGAGTCGTTCGATGCGGGCGTGGCCGGGGCGGCGCTGCCAACCGGGTGGAAGGTGACGGGCCTGCCGGGCACGGCGCTGAATGGCAAGCCGTATGACCAGACGATCAAGTGGAATATCACGGACTTGAAGGCGAAGTCACCCCAATTTTCACTCTATTTCGGCAACAACGGCACCTACAACGCGGGGGCCTCGGCGCCCGGCGGGCTGGCGCGCAGCCCCGAAGTGACGCTGCCGGCCAACGGGACCACGCTCCTCACCTTTGCGCTGTTCCTGTCGACCGAGTGGGACCCGAATCCGAAGGACCCGACCAAAGTGTTCAAGGCGCCGCCCCCGGGCATCGTCGTCGACCGGCTGCGGGTGGGTCTGAACGACCCCAAGCAAGCCGACGCGGCCAAGGCCAATGCCTGGCTGTGGGACAGCTACGCGATCGAAGGGACGACGGCGGGCAACTGGCAGGTCGTCGTCGTCGCGGTACCAGACGCCTGGAAGGGCAAGACCGCCAAGCTGCAGTTCGAGTTCGACGCCGGCCATGACAACAACAACATCTACGAGGGCGCGTACATCGACAACGTGCACTTGACGACGGTCTGCGATGTGCCGGAATGCGTCGAGGACAAGAAGTGCGTGCCGGCGGTTCCCGACGTGTGCAAGAAGTACTACTGCTCGGCCCAGACCGTTGCCAACCAGCTGTCGTTTGCGTGCAAGGCCGACTTCAAGCCCGGCCCGACCTGCTGTTCTTCGTCGGTGGCGCTGGCGGCGGAGACGTTCGAATCGGCCAAGCTCGGCGCCTGGGCGGGGTCTTGCAACAACACGCTCGTGAAGTGGCAGGCGTCGCCGCACAAGTACTTGGCTGGCCTGTACGAAGCCTACATGGGCAACCAGGAGAAGCAGAACTACGCCGACGGCACGTCCATTGTGGTGTGCAGCCTGACGTCGCCGCTGGTGACGCTCTCGTCGGACCTCAAAAAGGAGGCCTTCTTGCAGTTCAAGGCGTGGATCGACGTCGAGACGAACTCTTTCGAGAAGTTGCGGGTCGTGGCGACGACGTTTGCCGGAAACCAGAAGCTGACGAAGGTGATTTGGGACAAGGCGGTGGCCAAGGACATGACCTTGGCGGAGTACAAGATGGCGATCGAGAAGAAGATCAACGTCTCGGAATTCAAAGGAAAGGGCGCCGTGTCGTTCAGCTTCGAATTCGACTCCCTCGACGCCAAGAAAAACGCCGACTTCAAGGGCGTGTACCTCGACGACCTGACGGTGACTGAGCCGTGCCTGTAGTCCAGCCGACAAGCATCCCTGCGTGCCTTGAGACAGGCATTGTCGTGCCGACCGAAGTCCATGCCCGCCCTCTCTGACCGCAGCTTCAATCCCGGCGCGTGGGCGCGGCTCGGCTTGGTCGCAGTCGGCCTGGGCGTGGTCGCGCTGGCGGTGTGGGCGACGACGTTTTGGCACGAGGACGCGATCGAAGTGCCGCGCCTGCTCGACAAGCGCTTCGATGAGGCACCGGGCCGGCCGGGCAGCACGACCACGCGCATCTCAAAGCTGGGGGCCAAGGCGGTGCCGACGCTGATCCAGGACCTCGGTTCTGGCATTGTGACGGAGCGCCAGAAGGCCTTGGAACTGCTGTCGACGATCGACGACCCGCGCGTGGTGCCGGCCCTTGCCCACGGCCTGGTGGACCGCGATCTGGGCGTGCGGTTGATCGCCTTGGCGGGACTCGGGCGCACCGGCAAAGCGGAGGCGGCGGCGGTGCTGTGGGGCCTCACCGAAGCGCCGAGTGAACTGGTGCGCTACCGGGCGCTGGTGGGCATCGGCCTGACCGGGCAACAGCCGGATGCCGACCGGCTGTTGCGCGACCTGCCCGGCGTGATCGGCCACGAGCGCTACGTGCAGGCCTGGGCGGCGGGCCGCATCCTGCGCCGGCTGGCGAACCCGGACCGCCAAGGCTACCTGCCCGGAGCGCCCGTGCCGGCCGACGAAGCCGCAGCCGCGCAGTTGCAGGCAGACGTCGATTTGGTGCACGCCGCGCTCGACAAATTGGAATCGCCGCGCCAGAACGCCATCTTGTTGTCTGAACGCACGGACGTCGCGTTCGCCACTTGGGACCAAGGGCACCAGATCGCGCTTCAGGTGGTCGCCGTCAACGGGCCCCACGCGGTGCGGCGCGGGTCGGCCGAGTCGGTGGTCGCACCGCCACCTCCGTCGAAACGGGGCTTGGAGTTGCGCGGAGAGCGGGTCCCGGTGGCACGCTGATTCCAGCGGCGGTCACGAATCCCGCGCGGCAGACGTACCCGGGCGGCAGCGTCAAGTTCTGTGAAGTGCAGAGTTCAGTCCACGCGCCGGTATGCTACAAAGCGTGCAGCATGCGGCGCGACCGCAGCCCGACCGGAGTCGCAACATGGCGCGCATTCTGATCATCGACGACGACGTCCGGCTCGGCGCTCTGCTGGAGCGGTTGTTCAAGCCCGAAGGCTTTCAGGTAACACTCGTCACCGACGGCCTGCAGGGAGTGCGCCGGGCGTGCGCCGAGGTGTTCGACATGGTCGTGCTCGACGTGATGCTGCCCGGGCTCGACGGCTTCGAGGTGCTGCGCCGCATCCGGCAACAGTCCTCGGTGCCGGTCCTGATGCTGACGGCCAAAGGCACGGACAACGACCGCGTGGTGGGCCTTGAACTCGGCGCCGACGATTACCTGCCCAAGCCGTTCAATCCCCGTGAACTCGTGGCGCGCATCAAGGCGGTGTTGCGGCGGGCCGAGCCTGGCATGGCGGCGACCAAGGCCGAAGTGCTGCGCGTCGGCGACCTGGCGATCGACGCCGCGCGGCGGGAGGCGTCGGTGCGCGGCACCACCGTCCAATTGACGACCACGGAATTCGACTTGCTGCGCTGCTTCATGCGCTACCCGGGTCAGGTGTTGAGCCGCGATGCGCTGATGGACATGCTGCGCGGCGTGGGCTACGCGGCGTACGATCGTTCGATCGACGTGCATGTGAAGAACCTGCGCGCGAAGATCGAGACGGACTCGCGCACGCCCAAGTACATCAAGACAATCTGGGGCACCGGCTACATGCTCGCCGCCGACGCGGTCGCTGCCGAGTAGGCACCCATGCCGCATCAGGACTTGTACGGCGCGCCCGATGGCCCGGCCCCCGTTGCCGTGCGCGCGCCCGTGCAGGCTCCGGGGCTGTCGCGTGGCGAATGGACCGTCATCGGGGTCGGCGGCGCGGGCCTGTTGGCGGTCGGCGTGGCAGCGGTGCTGGCGGCGCTGGATGCGAACCCGAGCGGACACCTGGCCATCTTTGCCGAGTTGTTGATTGCGGCGTGCGCCCTGACGGTCCTGCTCATCATGTCAGTCACGCTGTCGCAGCGGCTTGCCGTGCGCGTTCGCATGTTGCGCGAGGTGGCACAGGAGCTCGGCGGCGGGGACCTCGGCGTCCGCGCGCCGGTCGAATCGGCCGACGACCTGGGCAAGCTCGGCCAGTCCCTCAACGTGATGGCGGATCGGATTGCGCGCGTACTTCAGGCGCAGCGCGACCTGCTGTCGGGTGTTTCGCACGAATTGCGCAGCCCACTCGCGCGCATCGAAGTCGCCATCGAGTTGATCCGCATGGAATTCGAAGATGGCCGCCGCAACGCGCCGGGCGGTGCCGACCGGCGCAAAAGCCAGGGCGAGGAGTTGGTGGCGGAAATCCAGATGGAGGTCGGCCTGCTCGAGCGCCACATCGAGCGCCTGCTCGACGCGCAGCGGGTCGGAGTCGATCGCGTGCTGGTGCAGCGCGAACTCGTGCGGGTCGATGAGTTGCTCGGCCAGATCCTGGATCGCGAGCAGCACCGGTTGAGCCATCTCGGCTTTGCGGTCGAGCGCAGCCTCGAACTGTACGATGGCAAAGTCTCAGGCGACCCCAACGCCCTGGACCGGGCGTTCTCGACGCTGATTGAAAACGTGGTGCAGCACGCCCAGCACGGGGGCAGCGCCCGCAGCGTGCGGATGGAGTCGCGACGCGACACGATGGGCGTGGTTGTGCGCGTGCTCGACCGCGGGCCTGGGCTGGCGCAGGAGCAGTGCGCACGCGTGTTCGAGGCCTTCTTCCGCGTGGACCCGAGCCGCACAGAGCAAACTGGAGGCACAGGACTTGGTTTGTACCTCGTCAAGAAGATTTCCGAGGCCCACGGCGGCACGGCGCGCGCCCACCCGCGGGCGGGCGGGGGCCTCGTGATCGAAGTGCGCCTGCCCTTGCACGGCCAGCGCCAGGCCAAAGAGACGGTCAAGGTCCAGGCGGTCAGTGGTGACTGATCGTCGGCCGCTCCACGCGCTGACCGTCGATGTCGAAGAGTGGTTCCACATTCTGGACGCGGGTCCGCGGCCCGAGCGCTGGGAGCACTTGCCGAGCCGCATCGATGTCGGGCTGGCGCGCATTTTCGGCCTGTGCGAGCGCTTTGGCGTCCATGCGACGTTTTTCGTGCTGGGTTGGGTGGCACGGCGCCGGCCCGATGTCGTCGCCGAGATCGTGCGCCGCGGCCACGAGGTCGGCTCGCACTCGTTCGGCCACCGCGTGTTGCGCGAGCTCGGACCCGACGGCTTTGCCCGGGACCTCGACGCCTCGCTCGATGCGATCGCGCGCGCGGGCGGCAACGTGCGGGCCTACCGGGCCCCGGGATTCTCACTGACAACGCAGAGTTCCTGGGCGTTTGGCGTGCTGGCCGACCGCGGCATCGAACTCGACGCATCGCTGTTCCTAGGTCCGCGCGCTCACGGCGGCTGGTCGCTCGACCGCAGCGGGCCGTTCGCAGTCGTGCTTGGCGACGGGCGCACGGTGATCGAAATCCCGACGGTGCCGCTGCGGGTGCTGGGCCAGGCGCTGCCGTTTTCCGGTGGCGGCTACCTGCGCCTGTTGCCGACCGCGCTCATCGACCACGGCTTTGCCTGCGCCGAGCGGGCGGGCCAGCCCGTGTGCGTCTACGTGCACCCGCGCGAACTCGACCCCGACCCACCTGAGTTGCCCTTGCCGATCGCACGGCGCTTCAAGTACTACGTCGGCCTGGACACGGTGGCCCCCAAGCTAGAGCATCTGTTGGCGCGCCATCGCTTCGGCACCGTGTCTGCCGTCGCCGCCGCCGCCACGCTCGGGGCGCCACTGGAGTTGCGGTGAGTCCACGTCGAGCCGCCGCAGCGAGCTGTGCCGTGTTTGCACTGTGGGCCGGTGCCGCGCGCGCTTCTACTTGGGAGTTCAACGGATTCGGTCCGCGCGCCGCCGGCCTCGGCAACGCCAGCGAGGCCGCGTCCGACGACTACTTTGCGACCTACGCCAACCCGGCGAACCTCGCGCTGGCCAGGCACGTCCATGGGGGCTTCGGTTTCGATGTGTTGCGTCACGCGTTTGCGATCGAGCAGCGCGGCGGCCGTTCCCGTCACCCGCCACGGCTGCCGCAGGACAACCAACTGGTCCACGTCGGCTTGTCGACACCGCTGGGCGGTTGGCTCGACGAGCGTGCGGGCCTCGGCCTCGCCTTCCAACTCCCGCTCGCGGGCCCCACGCGGCTCGATGCGCTCGACTACCGCACCCCCCACCTCACGCTGTACGACTCCTTGCCCGACCGGCTTGAACTCGCCATCGGCCTGGGCGTGCGGCCGCATCCGGCACTCGCGCTCGGTGTCTCGGTCCAGATGCTGACCGCGCTCGTCGGGCAGGCGTCGATCGACTTGTCGATTCTCGATCACCGCATCACGCGCAAGGCGATGGACGTGGCGCTGACGACTCAGGTGTTCCCGATCGCGGGAGCCACGTGGTTGCCGCTCGACCCGCTGCGCGTGAGCCTGGTGTGGCGCGCGGAGTCGCTCATCCGCTACGGGCTGCCTCTCGACGTGTGGCTTGAGGAGGTGGGGCGCCTGCGTTTTCGCATCGGCGGGGTTGGCCTCTACTTGCCGGAGGTGTGGGCGCTTGCAGCGGCCTGGCGCACGTCGGGCGGTTGGATGGCGACGGCCGGCGTGGCCTGGCAGCGCTGGTCGGGGATGCCGCCACTGGCACCGACCGTCGACCTCGATCTGGACGACCGCGAGATCGTGCGGCGCGGAGTGCCGGCCGACTCGGTCCTGTTCGTGCGCAACCATCCGATCGAAATGGGTGCGCGCGACGTGTGGGTGCCGCGTGCTGGCGTCGAGTGGCAGGGCCGCGTGCTGGCCGCGCGCGGCGGCGTGCAACACCGACCGACGCCCTTGCCCCGGGCGGACGGCATCGGCAACTACCTCGATGCGCCGGCCACGACCGTGAGCTTGGGCGTCGGCGCACGTTTTGCCGACCCGCTCGCCGTGCACGACCAGCCGCTCTCGCTCGATTTGACCTTGGCGTGGACCCAACTTGCGAGACGAACGGTGGAAAAACGCGACCCGGCTGACCCGGTGGGCGGCACCTCGGTCGCAGGAGGCAGCCTGCACGCCGCCGTCGGCATCCACCACGACTTCTGACGCAACGCGTGCTATGGTGCCCGGCCTGCCTTCGCCATCGTCGTCCGCATGACCGAGTTCGCCACCAACACCCGATCACCCTTGGCGCACATGTTGGCCGCGCTCGCCGCCCTGGTGTGCGTGGCGGGCGCCGCAACGTGGGTGTTCGTGGCGCGCAACGCCGCCCACGCCGTGCAACCCAGTGACGCGAGCCTGGCCGCTGCGGCCCACTGGATCGACGCGGCCGTGCAACCGGGCGACGCGCTCTCGTTCCAACCGGACTGGTCGGCGGCCCAGCGCTGGCGCTTCGTGGCGTCCTGGACCCGACGCGGCCTCGACGCCAACGCGGCCCTGGTGCTGGGTGCGCCGCTTGTAGCGTGGGACCTCGACGGCTTCCGCCGCGTCTGGGTCGTGTCGACACACGGGCTTGGCGCCAAGGTCCATGTCCGCGCGCCGGCACGCCTGCAGACCGCGCGCAGCTTCGGGCACGGCACCGAGGTGGGGCTGTGGACCCTGGCACCATCGTTGACCGTCAAGGACCTCGGGCGCGCGCTGGGCGAGGCCGTCGTCGAGCGCGATCAGCCCGACGGCTCCTGGTCGGCGTGCACGTGGCGAGGCAGTTCGTTCGACTGCGGCCCCGAGTCGTGGAAGACCGTGCTGCACGATTTGGCGCAGGTCGGCTCCGGTCGGCGCCCGTGTATCCACGTGACACCGCACCGTGACGGTGGCCGGACGCGCCTGACGTGGCACGGCGTCCCGGCCGCGCGCCGCCTCGAAGGGCACTTCGGCCTGCGGATGTGGGCGGTGCGCAACGAGGTCGGATCAGATCTGCGCTTTCGCGTGCGCGTGGGCGACGACGTCGTCTACGAGCGGGCTGCGGAGCGGAGCGAATTTGCGTGGCAACCGTGGCACGTCGACCTTGCGCCAGGCCAGCGCGGGCTCGACGTCTCCTTCGAGGTGTTCGCGGCGGAGCATTCGTGGCGCTACGGTTGCTTTGACGCGCGCCTGACCGGTGCTGCCGAACCTGTCGCACAGCCTGCGTTCCTGGTCCCCGCCGTGCCGCCGCTGGCGCCGCCGACGCCGACGGTCGATCCGATTGCCGTGCCGCCCGCCCTGGTCGGCCCCGGTGGGCGCATCGTGCCCATGTTGCCTCCGGTCGTGCCGACACCTCCCGCCGTGCCCGCGCCGTCCGGTTCACCGGCCCCGAACTGAGGCACGCATTGCGCGCACCACCTGGGGCCGAGCCTCCCGCTCTGGCGCCCGCCGCGGCGACGGCCCGCGCCCTGCTCGCTTGGTACACGCACGCCGGGCGTCGCCTGCCGTGGCGCGCCGTGCCGGGCGGCCCGTTGCCGGACCCTTACGGCGTACTGGTCTCCGAATTCATGCTCCAGCAGACGCGCGTCGAAACCGTGCGCGCGCCGTGGGCACGGTGGATGGCGCGGTGGCCCGATTTTTCGAGCCTGGCCAACGCCACCCTCGACGCCGTGCTCGCCCAGTGGACGGGCCTCGGCTACTACGCGCGTGCTCGCCACCTGCACCGATTGGCGCAAACCGTGGTGCGCGATCACGGCGGCGCCCTGCCGCGTGCCCAGGCGGCGCTCGCCGCCCTGCCCGGCCTCGGGCCCTACACCCAAGGAGCACTGCGGTCCGTGGCGTTCGGAGAGCCGGCCGCGCTCGTCGATGGCAACGTCGCGCGCGTGCTGGCGCGCTGGCACGCGGTGCAGGTCGATGTGCGGCAAGGTGCCGGCCGCCGCGCGGTGTGGGCCGCCGCCCAGGCATGGATGGACGTGCCCGAAGCGTCGGCGCACCCGGGCGACTGGAACCAGGCATTGATGGAACTAGGAGCCGTGGTCTGCGTTCCTGGCGCGCCACGCTGCGGGGCGTGCCCGGTCGCCGCTGCGTGCCGGGCCCACGCCGAGGGCCGCGAACTCGACCTGCCTGTGCGGGTCCGCCCGCCCGCGCCGAGGGTCGTTGCGGCCTGCTACGCCGTGCTGACGCGCACTGTCGCGACAGCAGATGCAGACTCGGGCGATCAGGAAGTGCTCGTCGGGCAGCGCCCGGCCCAGGGCCGCTGGGCGGGCCTGTGGGAACCGCCCGGCTGCGAAGGCCCTGACGCCCACGACCGCCTGCACGCCTGGCTAGGCGCCGCAGGGTGCGATTCTCCGCGCGCGCTGGGTTCGCTTGTGCACGTGTTGACCCACCGGCGTTACGAGGTGCAGGGATGGGCGGCCGCGGCGGGGTCCGCAGACCTCGCCTGCTTGGGCTACGTGGCACAGCGCTGGATGCCGGTCGCCGCAGCGCTGGGCATCACGGCGGGCCTGTCGAAGCTGGGTCAGCGGTTGGTAGAATTGGCGGCGGCACCGGCGCCCTCGCCCCGGCCCGCGCGGGCGCGCGCCACGCCTGCCGAGAAAGGTTGAACGGCGCGGCGGATCGGGCACGATGAGCGCGCGGCGCTGCGAACGCGCGCAAGGCGCGAAGCCGCATCGCTCCAACGAGGTCTGCCGTGGGCATCACGTTTGTCGAAAAAGGGGACCGCTCCCGGCCGCGCCCGCACGCCAAAGTCGCGCTCGTGCTGGCGGGCGGCGCGGTCACCGGCGGCGCATTCAAGATCGGCGGACTCATTGCGCTCAACACGCTGCTCGAGAACCGTTCCGTCGTCGACTTCGACATCTACGTCGGCGTGTCGGCGGGTGCTTTCCTGGCGGCGCCGCTGGCCGCCGGAGTCAGCCCCGAAGAGATGCTGGCGAGCCTCGAAGGCCACAGTCCGCGCATCGATCGGTTCAACGCGCTCGATTTCTACCGGCCCAACTGGCGCGAGGCCGCCGCGAAGCCGTGGCAACTCGTACGCGACGCCCTGCTGACGGTGCCCGCCGCCACCGAAGCCGCTTGGGCCCAGGTGACGGAACACCGGCCGGAATTGCTGACGCGCGCCCGCGACTTCGTGCTCGCCCCGACGTACCAGACCGCCGAGGCGCTGGTCGAGCCCTTCATCACGGAGACGCTGCGCCACAGTCGCTTGCGCCCGGGGCTGTCGTACGTGCCGTCGGGCATCTTCGACAACCGCGGCATCGAGCGCTACCTGCGCGAACAACTGCGCAAGAACAACGTGCCCAACGATTTTCGCCTGATGCACCTGGAGCGCGGCAAGTCGCTTTACATCGGCGCGACGAACCTGAACACCGCAGAAGGCGTGGTGTTCGGCCATGACGAAGACAACAGCGTGACGATTTCCGAGGCCGTCCAAGCATCGACCGCGATCCCAGGCTTCTACCGGCCGGCGCGCATCCGCGGGCAGGACTATATCGATGCCGGCGTGCGGCGCACGGCCAACATCAGCCAGGCCGTCAAGCGCGGCGCGACGTTGGTGATTGCGTACAACCCGTTTCGACCATTCGTGAACTATCACACCGACCAACTGCTCAACGGCAACACGTCGATTTCGGACATGGGCATCGGCACCGTCATCAACCAGGCGTTTCGCACGATGCTGCACACGCGCCTGCTGCTCGGCATTGAAAAGCTGCAACTCAACCCGGACTTCCACGGCGACGTGATCCTGCTCGAACCGAGCGAGACGGACGTGAAGTTCTTCAACATGAACCCGCTGAACTTCTGGCAGCGGGCCGAGTCCGCGTTCCACGGCTACGTCAGCGCCACCGAAGCGATCGAGCGCCACCATGCGCGCATCGACAGCGTGCTGCGCAGCTACGGCATCCGCACCGACATCCAGCGCATGCGCGACCGGGTCGACCGCATCCGCAAGTCGGGCTTCGACGAGCGTGGCATCATGAAGGAACTGATGCGCGATCTGCACCCGCAGCCTGACGCCGAACGCCCGCCTGTCAAGCTGCGCGTGGTGCGCTAGCTTGTAGCGTCTACTGGTCAGCCGCCGTTGGCCCGCGTGCTGACGCCGGCGCCCCACCACTTGACGCCCTTCGGAACCGCGATGCCCTGCACAGGCGTCGCCTTGCCGGTCTGGACGTCGAGCGTGTACACCATGCCCGCCGAACTGAACGCGTAAAAAACGCCCTGCCACCAAGCGAGGCCGAACAGGTTGTCGACGCCGGTCTCGCCCACGAATTGGTCGATCGCACCCGTCTTCGGGTTCACGCGCACGAGCGTGTCGGTCGGAGACTTCCCCTTCAGTGTCGCGTACGTGCCGATGCCATCAACGGAAAACGCGTCGCCCGAGCTGAGCCAGCCGGCCGGGTAGTTGCCGAGTTTCTTGATGGTGGTCTTGCCGCCGGCAATCTGGATGTGGTTCCAACTGCCGGTCTCGCCGATGCCGACCAGCACGTCGGCGCCCGGGTCGACCGTGCCTTTCGGCACGAAGGTGAGGCCGTTGAACGGGCTCGGCAGATCGGCAATCCACGCGCACTTCGCGTTGGCGATTCCGCAGACGAAGACGTCGGTGTGCGTGACCGCGTACAGCTTGCCGCCGGCGTCGACCGCGATGTCGGTGACCAGCCCCTTGGACTTGTCGAACGTGAACTTGCCCACCTCGACGATCGCCTTGGTGGCCAGATCGAGGCGGAACAGTGCGTCCGCCGTGTGGGCGTACAGGTGTCCGACGGGTCCAGCGGCACCGCCATCCAAGGGAGGCGCCTCGACATCGACGGCTCCGTCCTTGTCGAGCAGGGCACTCCAATCGATGTCGCCCGTGTCGTCTGCGGCGGCGGCATCGACCAGGTCCGGTTCTGTATCGGACCCGGTCAATGCCGAGACGTCTGCGGGCGCCGGGCCGTCCGTCGATGCGCCGGGCACCGCGTCGGCTGCGCCGTCGGCCACACTGGTTTTCGCATCCGTCGCGGCGCCATTGCGCAGCGGGCCGACGCCACTGGCGGGAGTCGGTCCCGCAGCGGGGTCCGCGCAACTGGCGAGCACGGCCAGCATCACGAGTCCCCGCCCGACGACGACGCCCGGTCGCACGCCACGCGCGAGCAACCGAGGAGCGAACCGCTGCGCCATCGGGCTACACCTTGCCAGCGGTCGTCGCCTGGCGGTGCAGGTCGAGCAGGCGCCACGACGAGAACCGTTCGAGTTTCTCGCGATCGCCCGCCGGGGCACCCTTGGGAAAGCGCAGTGCGAGGATCGCCGTCACGACGCCGTCCTTGGAGCCGAACTCCTTGACCATGCGCGACGCCGCGCGGTGGTGCGACAGGAGCCGCGAATTCGGTGCCTGCATCAGCTTGGCCCGCGACCCGTCGGGCGTTGCCCCGCTGAGCGCGAGGATGGCGTCGACGAGCGCGCCCTTGTTGCCGAATGCGGACTTGACCCGACTTTTCGGTCCCGGTGGATTGACTTGTTTGCCCTTTGCCATGATTCCCTCGTAGCGCCGGCCGTACGATGGCGCCAACCCATGGTGGCGCGCCGACGTGCGATGCCGGGCAGCAGAAGGGAGACACCCGTCTCCCGTGCTGTGCGGCGTTCCAAGGCCCTATGACCTTGAGTGGACAGGCCCTACGGCCTTGAGTGGACAGGCCCTGCGGCCTTGAGTGGACTGGCCCTGCGGCCTACCCTTCCTCCAGTTCTCGATCCGTAAGCTTCTCGGGCTTCACCTCGGCCGTAGGCGGCGGTTCGGCCGGCATCTCGCTTGCCTCGCCGCGCGCCTTGGCCCTCGCCATCTCGCGTTCGAACTGGGTGACGGTGGCAGCCGCCGCCGATCCGACCGAAGTCTGCGGCCAGCGCGCGCCGATGACCCGCCACACGTCGACGGCGCGTTGGCGCCAGGCGAGGTGCTCGTAGGCTTCCGCGAGCAGCGCATAGTTGTCGAGCGTATGCGTGCGCGCCGGGTGTTCCTGCATCGCCTGGTGCAAGCGGGCGACGACACCGACCCATTGACCGGCGTCGCGGTAGAATTCGATGACGTAGTGGTTGTGCGCGTCCAGCACGTCGAGGCAGCGGTCGCGCAACAGCAGGGCCTCGGTCACGTAGCGCGAGCGTGGATGCTGGCGCACGAAGCGCTCGAGCTGCTTGCGCGCCTGCTGCACGCTGGAGAGGTCGAGTTCGTGTACGGGCGGCAGCGCCCAGAAATCCGACGGCATCATCTCGACGTGCGCCTTGGCGACCATGAAGAGCGCGTACGGCACGTTTTCATTGCCGTCGTGGCGCTGAACGAACGAGTGGTAGGTCTCGATCGCCTCTTCGAACTTGCGCTGGTGGAACTGGGCGTCGGCCAAGCGCAACCGTGCCAACGCGGTCAGACCCAGGTAGCTCGGCAGCTTGGAAAGCTTGAGGAAGTCCTGCTCCGCCTCCAGCAAGCCGCCACCATGCAGGTGTTCGAGGCCGTCCTGATACAACGACTCGGCTTCCACCGCGATCGGCTGCGCGGTCTGCGAGCTGCAGGCAAAGGCGAACGCACCGCACGCGCCCACGAGGAGGCGGACGCAGGCGGGGCCGGTTGCAACGCAGGCTGCCATCGGGCGACACGGGCCGCACACGGCGGCCAAGGGCGCAGCAGGGTGAGGGATCGGCGCGTTGGCGTCAAGGCGATTCGCGCTCTTGCTCGGTGGCGTGGACCAGTGCGCGCACTTCCGCCGCGGTGCGGGCGTGCAGGCCCAAGCTGGGTCCGACCCGGTGCACGACGCCGATCAGGGCCGCGCCGTAGGCCTCGGCACGGGCGGGGCCGAATCCGCGCACGAGGCGCAGTCCATCGAGGTCGGCCGGGCGCAGGCGGGCGAGCGCGCGCAGGGCGGCGTTGGGCGCCACGTGGTAGGCCGGCACCCGCTGCTCCGCTTCGGTCTCGGCCTCCTGGGCGAGGACGCGACGCGTGCGGCTCAGTTCGTCGTACAGGGCACGCTCGGGCTCCGACAGGGGAGCCTCAGGCGGCGGCGCGGGCATGAGGGCGCGGTGCGGCGTGACGCGACGGTCTTCGGATGGGGACGGCGTGACGATCGGATGCATGACGGCTCCAGCGGCCGCGTCAGCGTGCGGCCTGTGGGGCCCGACCGTGCAGGAGTCGTGCCACGGAGGCGACATTCCACATCGTTTTGTGAATTCAATCTGTTGCAAGACAAGGCCTCGCTTGCGTGGTCGCAGGGCCCCGTCACAGTCTCGCGAATCGGTCTCGCCAAGGTGAGACGCAACGCAGCGGGTGAGACCCCCAACGCAACCGGCAAGCCCCGTGCGTCAGCGCACGATCGCCTTGTAGTAGCGCTGCAGGCGGTCGCTCCACGCCCCTGGCGCGCGCCGTTGCATCGCCCGCAGCACGTCGGCCCGGAACGCTTCGACGCCCGCATCGGCCGCGCCCGAGCCGACGTCGGCCGCGCCACGGTCGGGCGCGAGCCCCACCACGTCGATGGGGTCGGATGCAGATGGCTCCGCACCGCCCTGTGGCGACAGCATGTCGGCCGCGCGCTGCAGAGATTCGAGTACTTCGCCGCCCTGTTCGAAGGCACGCGTCGCTTCGAACCGGTCCAAAGCATCGCGGGCTTCGCGCATCACGCCGAGCGCATGGTCCAGCCGCGCTCCGACCGCGTGCTGGAGCGCGGGCGCCGTTCCCGCAGCGGCGAGGCGCTGGCGCAACGTGTCCAGATCGCGGCGCACCTGTTCTTGCTGCAGCGCATTTGCCTCCAATCGCTGGCGTGTCGGTGCGCGCAGTAGGTCTTCGGGCCGCGGCAGGGCGCCGCGCAGTGCCGCTGCCGCCTTCGCCAGTCGCTCGCCGGCCTCGGCAAGGCGCGCCCTGTCGAGTTCCGTCGATCGGGCGCTGGGGGCTCCGGTGGCGTGCAGCGCGCGCCCCGCGGCACCGATCAGGTCGTCGGCTTCGAGCATGGCCTGCAGGGCACCGTCGATGTGGCCGCCGGCCAGCGCCGACTGGGCCGACGCGATCGCCGCCCGCAGTCCGTTGACCGCGCGCAGCGACGACGGCCCGGCAGTCTGCAGTCGCGTAGGTCGCACCGCGTCGCGGGCCTGATCAAGGAGTTCCTGCACGGCCGGCAGAACCTGGGTGCGCGCCTGCCGCAACAGTTCCACAAGACTTCTGGACTGTTCAGCGCTTGCCGCGCGCAACTCGTCGCGCAACCGCCCCTGGCCCTGCTGCACCTGGCGGATGCCGCGCCGCAGGTCCGTCACGAGCCGCACATGGGCTGCCTCTTGCGCGCCGAGCTTGCCGTGGACACGTTCACGAACTGCGGCGACGACCGCCTGCAGGTCCTCGCGCAGTTGCCGCATTCGTTCGATCGCCTCGCGCGTGCGCCCTTGCCGCAGGAGGTCGCGTACTGCGCCGAGAGACTGGCGATGGTCGCCGAGGTCGCGCTGCAGGCCGCCGGCGTCGAGCCCCCCCGCGTTGACGTGCTCGTAGGGCACGATCCGCATCTGTTTCGAGGCGGCGGCGGCAAGCCGGTCGAGTTGGGCCTCGACGGCGTCGAGCAGGCGTTCGGCCTCAGAACGCAGAGGCGCCGCGCTGTCGTCCACGAGTTTGCCGAGCGTGGCGAGCAGGCGCTGTTCGGCGTCGTCGAGCGTCTGGGCATCGCGCGCCAGCGCGACCTGCTGCTCCGTGGAAGCCAAGCGAGCGAGTGCGTCGACCGCTCGCTCCTCTGCCGCGATGACCTCGGCGTGCAAGCGTTGGACTGCGTACAGGTCCTTGACGGCGGCGTAGCCGGTGGCGCCGGTGTCGGTGCGGGCCAGCAACCGCGCTTCAGACGCAAGGGGTTCCGCGAGGCGCCGCTCGATTTCTGCCAGGTCCGCTCCGGTGCGCACCCCGGCCTGCTCGTCGCCCGCGAGTTCGCGCTGCACGCCGCGCAGGTCTTCGAGGGCGCCCTGCTCCGCATCGGCCAGTTCGCCACGGTTGCGCAGCGCCCATTCCAGCGTGGCCGTGCGCGCGGCCGGGTCGCGCTCGAGTCGGTCGGCCAACCGGAGCGTCCAGGTCTCCGACAGCCGGGCGAGCCCCTCGACGATGCGCGCGTGGTGGCGGTCGGCTGAAAACATGCGGACTTGAAGCTTCTGCGACACGCCGCGCCGCCCCGTTTCATTGGGGTTGCTGTCGCCCGCCTCGAGGTACACGGTTGCGGTCTCTCCGGGCCGGAGTTGCAACGCATCGACAGCGAGCACCTCGCGCACGGCCACGCGCGTCTCACCGAGCGCCGCAAGCACGATCGCGCGCCGCTCGACGCCGCTCGATGGGCGCACGATCACGAGATTGAGCAGCGCCAGACCGATGTCGTCGCGGGCCTCGCCCTCGATCGGATACGCCTGGCCCGGGCGAACTTCTACCTCCGTGTCCGCGGCGCGCAGCGTAGCGGTCGGCGGCTGGTCCGGCCACGTCTTGATGTCGCGCCAGCCGCGTTCGCGCGCGCGATTCCCCTCGTTGTCGCGTCCCGCGTAGCGATAGCGCAGGGGCTCCAGCACGATGCGGGCCCACTGCACGCTGTGATCCGCGCGCTCGACGACCTTGCTGACTTCCGTGCGAAAACCGGTTGCCACGTGGGTCTCGATTTCGACATGGGTGACGCCAAAGCCGGGCAGGACGGCGGCACGCATCGTGACCCGCGAACCGTGCAGCACGGCGAGGTCTGTGGCTTCCTCTTCGCGGGGCGCCAGCCGATGCGCGGCGTGTGGCGGCGCGGCAACGTGCGCGTGGACGTCGCCAACCAGCGTGCCGAATTCGATGACGGCAGGGCCGGTGTCCTGGCGCGCCCGCAACAGCCGATCCCAGAACTGGGGCGTGGCCACGGTCGAGACGGCCCACGCACAGGTGGCGACGGCAAGCAACCCCGTGTATTGCAAGAGGCGCCCGCGCAACGACGCCCGCGCCGCATCGACGATGCCGAGATGGCGCAGCGCGTGCGCCAGGGCGTGGTCGAGCAAGCGCACCGATGGGGCCGCTTCGAATGCCGCGCGCATCGCCAGTTCGAGGCCGCTGCGCAGGGCCTCCGCAGTGGCCGGGTCAGCCATCTCGACCGCCGCCTGTTCGGCCACCCACCTGCCGAGGTGTAGCGAACTGCGCCAGCGCGCGATACCCAGGCCCAGGCCGCAGCACGCGCCGGCACCTGCGGCACAGCCCAGCGTCCACCCCAGCGCGGTACCGGATGCCGCCAGCACGACCACGAGCACCGCGCCTGCGCCGGCCAGCGCCACGGCGAGCAGCACGCCGAACAGCGTCGCTTCGACCAAGGCGAAGGCGCGCCACTTGCGGCGGCGGCTTTCGAGGGCCGCGCGCAACTGGGCGGCGGGCCCGATCGGCAGCGCAGCCGCCTTGCGGACCGGATTTCGCTGCGGTAGCCAGGAAGTCAATGCGGGCATGCGGGCAGGCCGACCACAGGCACGCAGGAGCGCCGCTTCGATCGGTCCGCGCAGAGCTTGTCGGATTCCCCGTCAAACTCCTAGACTCTGCGTCGCTGAGGGAGCCCACCATGCCCGTTTTACCCGCCGCCGCCGCCACCACCCACGTCGGGCGCTCGATCCCGCGCACCGATGGCCGCGCCAAGGTCACCGGGGCAACCCAGTACCTCGACGACCTGCCGTTCGAAGGTCTGCACGGCGCGACGGTGCGCGCACCGACAGCGCGAGGCCGGATCACGGGACTGCGGTTCAAGGAGGGACCCGACTGGAGTCAGATCGTCGTCGTCACGCACCGCGACATCCCACGCTTCGCTAGGCCGATTGCGCGCGCGGCGGACACCTCGCACGGCCACCACGACGCCGACGCCGGCCCGGAGCACGTCGACCTCAACCGTGTCGCGCTCATCGAGTGGGACCAGCCCTACCTCGTGCGCGACGAATTCCGCCACAAGCATGAGGCGATCGCGCTGGTCGCTCACGCCGATCGCGCGACGGCCGTGTGGGCCGCGGCGTGCGTCGAGGTGCAATACGAGTCGCTGCCAGCCGCGCTCGATTACCGCGTGGCACCCCAACCTGGGCAGGTACAGCATGGTGCCGCCAACGTCTTCAAGCGCTACCTGTTGTGCAAGGGCGCGGCGGAGCAGGGCGAAACCGCCTTGGAAGCGGTGTTCGCCAAGGCCGCCCATGTCGTGGCCGAGACCTACGAGACCGGCGCGCAGGAGCAGGCCTACATCGAGCCGCAGGCGATGATCGCGACGGTGCACCGCGCCGCGCCTGACGACGGGGACGCGGGCTGGCCCACCCTTGACTTCCACGTCCGTGTCGAAGGTTCGCTACAGTGCCCCTACTACGTCCACCAGGCGATCAAGCACCTGTGCAACCTGCCAGACGATCACGTGCAGATCGTGCAGGCGCCGACCGGCGGCGGGTTCGGCGGCAAGGAGGACTACCCCTCCATTCTCGCCGGCCATGCCGTGCTGCTCTCGCTCAAGGCGCGCCGGCCGGTCAAGATGGTGTACGAACGCGTCGAAGACATGCAGGCGACCACGAAACGCCACCCGTGCCAGACACACGTGCGCACTGCGCTTGACGCGGACGGCCGGCTTCTCGCGCTCGACGCCAAGGTGGTGATGGACGGCGGTGCCTACGTGACCCTGTCGCCGGTGGTGCTGTCGCGCGGCACGATCCACATGGGCGGTCCATACGAGATTGCCCACGTGCGCGTGGCCAGCGAGGTCGTGCTGACGAACACGGCGCCCAACGGGGCGTTTCGCGGCTTCGGGGCCCCGCAGACGATTTTCGCGATGGAGCGGCACCTCGACGTGTGCGCGCACCGACTCGGCATCGATCCCGTTGAACTGCGGCGCCGCAACCTGGTCAAGCGTGGCGGCACGCTGGCGACGGGGCAGACGATCGACGAGCCGATCGATCTGGTGGGTTGGATGGACAAGGCGCGGGCGGCGCTGGACTGGGACGCGCGCCGCACGGCCCACACCGCGTTCAACTTGGCCCAAGCTGCCGTCCATGCTCCGTTGCGGCGTGGACTCGGCCTCGCGACGTTCATGCACGGCTGCGGCTTCACCGGTTCCGGCGAGGTGTGGCTCGCGTCGAAGCTCAAGGTCCGCGCCCTGGCGACGGGCCAGGTCGAGGTGCTGGCGGCGAACACCGAGATCGGCCAGGGCGCTCAGACCGTGTTCGCCCAGATCGCCGCCGATGCGTTGGGGCTCGCCGTGGCCGACATCGTGGTGGCGCAACCCGATACCGATCAGGTGCCCAACTCCGGTCCGACCGTGGCGTCGCGGACGTCGATGGTCGTCGGCCACCTGGTGGCGCGGGCATGCGACGACCTCGTGGTGCGGCTCGAATCCGCGGAAAGGCTCGCGGCGCTGCCCGACGGACCCGGTGTCGGCTCGGTGTCGATGCAGGCCCACGCTCGCGGGCGGCGCCATGAGCCGGAGCGCCTGCGCGCGGCGCTGGCGAAAGCGGGTGCTGCGGGCGGGACGGACGCCGAAGGGTGGGCGGAATACGAACCGCCGCCGGGCGTCGTCTGGAACGATCAGACCTACCGCGGAACGGCGTACGGCACGTATGCGTGGGCAACGTATTGCGCCGACGTCGAGGTCGATCTCGTCACATTCGAGGTCAAGGTGCGCGATTTCGTGGCCCTGCAGGAGGTGGGCCGCGTGCTCCACCCGGTGCTGGCCGAGGGGCAGATCGCGGGCGGCGTCGTCCAAGGCCTCGGCTGGGCGCTGCTGGAGCAGGTCGTCGCCGACGCCGACGGGGGCATGGCCAACGCGAACTTGACGACCTACGTGCTGCCGACCATGGCCGACGTGCCGCGGGTGCGCGTGCTTTTCGAGGAGCAGCCCTATGGCTACGGGCCGTTCGGCGCGAAGGGCATCGGCGAACTGCCGATGGACGGCCCGGCGCCGGCCGTGGTCAATGCGGTCGCGGACGCGCTTGGCGTGGAGCCGACCGCGATCCCCCTGACGCCGGAGCGGTTGCTGCGGTTGGTGCTGGGGGAGGGCTGACCGAAGCTGCGGCGGCCCCGGGTCGAAAACAGGCCTTAGTGCGGCGGGCGGTCGTGTGCCCCGGCCCGCTCCTGCCGTTGCACGTCGGCGCTCTCGGCGAGCCCGAGGCGTCGCTCCAGCAGGTGGCGCACGGCCGTGTTGGCCCGCACGAGGTCGAGGGCGAGCGCCGCGTGCCCATCGACGTACCCGTTGCCGATCAGCAGGTCGACGTCGGCCCCCACGCCCTCGGCGCCAAGCGCAACGCGCTGGAAACTCGTCGCCATGCCGAAAAACAGGCACAGGCCACGCGGCCGGCACGCCAAAACGGTCGCCAGTTCGGTGCCGGGCAGGCTCGCCATGTTGATCACGGCGTCGAAGCCACGTTCGCCGGTCCATCCGTGTGCCAGTGCGCGCACCGCCACGGCATCGCCGGCGTCGGCACTGGCGGCCGCATCGACGAGGCGTGCGGCGCAGACCTCGTCGAGCGGAGCCGCGTGCCGGTCGATGGCGGCCAGCCAGAGGTCGGGCCGCGTCGCCCGCAGTGCCGCCAACGCCAGCACGCCCGCCTTGCCCGCACCCAACACGAGCACGCGCGCCCGGGCCGGCAGCCGCTCCGCAACCCGATGGCACAGGGCCGGCGCCCCGCAGACATCGAGTACCGCCAGCGCCAGCACCGGGGCGAGATCAGGCGGCAGCGCAGTGGCCGGAGCAGACGGCGGCAACCACGCGTCGCCCCGCACGGCGACCTGGTGCGTGGCGTAGCGCACGTCGAGCACGGCATCGAGGCGCAGCGGCGTGAGCGTCAGCGAGGCGAGGGTGGCCACCGCCGTCCCCGGTTCGAGCCCGACCAACGGCCCATCGTAGCTCGGGCCCAGGGCGCGCAGGCGGCCGAGCAACATCCCGCCCGAACCCGTCGTCGGGTTGTGCAGCTTGCCGCGCGCACTGACGATGGCCTCAATCTGGCCGGCCACTGTAGGCCCGCCGGCCCTTTCGACCTCAAGGAGTTGTTCAAACGAGGCCGCATCGACGTTGAGCCGATCGACGTGCAGCCACGCCTCGCACTCCCAGGGCGGCAGTGTCGCATCGAGCGCGTCGGCAGCCTGCGGCAGCAGACCGGCCGGCGCCAGGACACGGTGCAGGCCGAGCGCATCGCCACCGGGACGGAACATGGGCAGCAACGGCTACTTTGTCGACGTGGAGAATTCGAAAGCGTTGGGGCCGGCACGCACCGCCACCTTGCGCTCGAATGCCAGCGTCGTCGCCGTCTTGCCGCAGCGCACGATGTGCTCGCCGAGCAGCAGTCGTGTGCGCGCCTGCTCGAACCCCATCATCGTGCCGTCGACGAACACGTCGGCGCCTTTGGGGCAGAACACGGTGACCGGCGCATCGGGCTCGTCGCGTTCGAGCCGCACCCGGATGTCGTGCGGCATTTCCTGCGTAGACGAGTTGACGACGACCGTCTGGGGCTTGAAGCCCAGCAGCGTCACGATCACATCGGCCGCGCCAAACGGCACCAGCACCCGCATGGGCGTCTCAAACGGCAGCGGCTTGTTGTTCACGGCCACCGACGCGCCCGGCGGGCTCGATTCGACGAGGACGGCAGCGTGCGTGTTGCGCAGCTGGCGGGCGACGTTTTCGAGGTGGTTGAGCACGATCTCACGCTGGCGCGGGTCGAGCGGCGCGCGCAGAGTCTGTTCGAGGTAGGGGTGGGCCTCGTCGTACTGCTTCAGCGTGCAGTGCATCGAGCCGACGTTGAAGATGGCGTTCGACAGCGGGAATAACTTGAGAGATTGCCGGAATTTCTCAAGCGCCTCCTCGTACTTGCCGGCCGCGACGAGCTTCTTGCCTTCCTCGTTGAAACGTTCGGCGACGCGATCGGCAGACTCGGGGCGGGCGGGCTCAGAGCGGGCGCTTGCGGCAGCTTCGGGCGGCGGCGCCGACTGGGCCCTGGCGGGGACGGTGAGCATGGCGGACCCGGCGAGCGCGAGGCCCAGCAGTGACCAGCGCGAAGACAAGACAAGCATGGGCGACCTCTGGAATGACGATGCGGATCGGCGCACGCGCAGGGTAGTCCGGGGCGGTCCGGCCTGCAACGGGTGGTCTCTTGCGAGACGCACGGCGGCGCGCGGCGATTCGACGGTCGGGCAGCCACCGTGGCAGCATTGACGCGTGTTGCGCCGCCATCCAGGCCTGTGGATCGTTCCCGCGGTATGGGCCGCCGCCTTGGCGTTGGGCTGCGGCGGCCTCGCGGAGCGGGGACCGGTGCTGTGCGTGTGGCGGCTGACGACGGGGCTGCCGTGCGCGGGATGCGGGCTGACGCGCGGGTTCGCGGCCTTGACGCACGGCCACGTCGGAGCGGCGCTCGATTTCAACCTGTTGACCCCGTTCGTGCTGGCATGGATGCTGGTCTGGTGGGTTGCGGCGCTGTGGCAGTGGTCCGGCGGGCGCGCGATCATCGAGGCTCCGGCGTGGTTGACGCGCAGCGCCTTGGGCGTCGTGCTGGCGTACTGGGTCGCTCGCGATGTGTGGTGGCTCCTGCAACCGGATGTGCCGGCGCGGTTGGTCGCCAACTCTCCGCTGCTGCAGCGCATCGTGCCGCTGTTCTGGTAATGGCTGCTGTTCCGGCGGTGGCCGCGACTCTGGTGTCGGCTACCTCGCGCCGCCCAGGTTGCGCTGCAGCGTCTCCGCATCGCGGCGGTAGGTGTCGTCGGGCCGCGCCGCGCGCAGGTATTCGTTGACTGCGCGCAGGGCGGCAACCGCCTGTTCCCGCTCCTTGTGGATCAGTGCGATGTGGTACCAAGCTTCGGCCAGGCCCGGGTCGTTCGCCGCCGCCGCGCGCTGCAGGTGCTCCAACGCTTCACTCGACTTGCCGCGGTTCAGTGACACGAGACCAAGATAGAGAGCCGCGTGGGCGTCATCGGGCCGCCGCGCGAGCACTTGCTTCAGTACGCGTTCCGCCTTGGGGCTTGCCGTCATGTACAAGCTGCGGCCGACCTCGACGAGCGCGTCGACGTCGTCGGGCGCCAACTGCAGCACCGCCTCCAGGTGAGGGATCGCCTGACCGTAGCGGAAGCGCTCCAAGTGGTCGCGCGCAATCATGCGATGGACCGCAGCCAGGTACGTGACCGGGCGCCCGAACTCCGCGTACTGGCTGGCCGAACTGAGAATCGTGCGCAGTTCGCGGAGCGCCACCTCGCGCGCGCCGTCCCGCTCGCGCAATTCAAACAAGCTGCGCGCAAGTTCGAAGCGGTACGCGTGTGCCGTCGGGTCGAGTCCAATCGCCTGCTTGGTGCGGCTGATGCCCTGCAAGACGTCCTGGCGCCGGAACGCCAACCGCCCGTACTGGAAAAGCGCCTCCGCGTTCTTGCCGTTGGCCGCCTGCGTTGCGCGGTGCAGCAACGTCTGCGCGCGGTCGTAGTCCTTGGCGTCGATGAGGTAACGGCCGGCGTCGGTGTTCAGCGCGACGTCCTCGACCGCGTTTTCGGCAAACGGCACCAGCGTGGCCGCCGCCTCCTGCGGTTGGCCCTTGTCGCTGAGCGCACGGGCCATCTGCACAGCGGCTTCACGGTCCAGCGCGCGACTGCTGCGCAAGGTGCGCAAGTAACCGAGCGCCCGGTCGACCTGGCCCGTGCGCAAGTCCATCTGTGCCGCCCGCAGCAGATACTGCCGGTTGTTGGGCTGCGCTTCGAGGAGCTTGGCCACCGCCGCGCGGGCCTCGTCGCCTCGGTTCAGCGCCATGAGCGAATCAGAAATGAGGCTGACGAGCCCCTCGTCGTCGCCGGCAACGAGTCTGCCGCGCTCTAGAGTCGCGAGCGCCTCATCGTGGCGCCCGGCCGCCGCCTGCAGGGCAGCCAGACGCTGGATCGCGCGCAAGTGGCGGGGCTCGCGGGCGATCACCTGGCTGAAGTAGTCGCGAGCTGTGGCGAAATGCTGTTCCTTGTCTTCCACCTGGCCGCGCAGGAACAGCAGATCGACGGAATCGGGATGGTGTTTCGTCGCCTCCGTGATCTCTTCGAGCGCGTCTGGGTTGCGATTGACCTGGAGCCAGTACTCGACAAGGGCGACCTCGTATGCGATCGACTTGAAGGACCCGGTCTTGCGCGCCTCAGTGAACAGCTTGTGGGCATCTGCGGATCGCTTGTCTGCGACGAGCAGTCGGCCGAGCCGGATCAGCGTCACTTCGTCTCGCTCCACGACCGCCAGGGCGCCCTGCAAGGCCGCGGCCTGCGCCGCTCGATCGCCGCGCCGCACGCCGATCCGCGCCATCGTCAGCCACGCATTGCGCTGAGCGGCGACGAGTTTGCCCTCCTGCGCCAGGCGCAGGCCCTCGGCAGCGAGGACTTCGGCGGCTTCGAGGTGGTTCTGCTCCAACTGCACGGACGCCAGCACCAGGCGCGCCTCGACATGGTCGCCGGCGCGCTTGGTGATCGCCTCGAGTCGCTCGATCAGCCCGTTGCGCGCCCCGAAGCGATCGAGCACCGCAACGTGCAGCACTTCGAACTTCGCCCAGTTGCGCGCCTTGGCAAAGTGGCCCTGCAGGCCGTCGAGGCTCTTGCGCACCTGTTCCATCGCAACGTCGCCGACGGGCGAGGCGCGCAACGGGTCGGTGTCGGGCGAACTCGTCAGGCCGGGGTTGTCCAGCGCCCGCGCGTCCAGTTGCCGCTCGAACTGCAGCAGGCGCAAGCGCGCCGCAACCTCCTGGTCGTCGGGCGTGCCTTGGTCGAGCGGCGCGAGAGCGGCAGCCTTGCCGTCGAACATTCCGCCGGCGACCGCAGCCAGGACTTCGTATCGCAATGGAAAAGGCTGGACCGTGCTGCGCAGAGAGTCGAGCCGGGGCCGCCACGGCGAGGGGGGCTCGAACGAAGCTGGACTGCGCTCGAAGAAATCGAGCAGGCGATCGACCAGTTCGCGCGAAACGACACGATCGTCGGGACGCAGGGCGACGATCTTGGCCAGGCGCTGCACGTCGGCCTCGTAGGTGGCCGCGGTATCGAGCAGTTCGACCGGGGTCAGCAGGTCGACCGCGACCGTCCGATTGCGGTCGCGCTTCTGGGTCGAGTCCGCAGACCGCCACAACCGGGAGCCAAACCAGCCGAAGCCGGCGACCTCGAGACCCATTCCGACCATGGCGGCCAGCACGGCCAGCACGGCCAGCGCGCGCGCAAGCCTGCGCACCCGAGCAAGGGGCGAGACGCCGCCGTGCGCACGGGCCGCCACCGCTGCCACGGGGCGTGGGCGTGCGACCACCACCGCCTCGTCGCGCCCGGCGCTGACGTCGACGGCGATGGTGTCGTCGCTGCTCGCGTGGCTGCCATCGCCTTCTTCGAACAGCGAACTCGGGTCCGACCCGGCGGCGGGCGCACCGATCGCAAGCTTGGGGGCCGACGCTCGGCCCTTCGTAGGCATGCCGACCACGTCTGCGGCGGCACCGGCACCCGAACGCGGCGCACTGATGCGGCCGAACGGGTTCGTGCGCGGCGAGGTGGCGCGCTTCTCGACGGACTGGACCGCGTCTGACAGGAGGGAGTCGAAGTCGATGTCACCGGACTCGGTCCCGGTGAAGCCGATTTCCGCGACGTCGGACGTGGGCTTCGACGCGTCGATGCGCTGCGAATCCTCGCCGCCCAAGACGGCCGCCGCGCGCGCCAGCAAGCCTGAGTCGCCTTGCGTTCGGGCCGAAGTCTGCCCAGCCTCCTTGTCGGCCATCGCCGTCCCGATGCCGAAGCCGGCAGCAAAGGCGGCGGGCGATGTGGGGGAACGCTCCGCTTCCTGAAAGCCACCGCTTGGATCGCGACTGCGAGCCCGAGGCCCCCCTGCGCCGGTGCCCGAGGGCGTGGTCGGCACTACGGTCGTCGCTCCGGAGCGCACGTCGGGGCCCAACGTGTCAGGAACCTCGGTCGGCATGTCGATGCCGGGCAGCGTGGTCGTCGATTCGTCCGTCGGTGCAAACCGCAGCAGGCACAGCGGGCACTCCGCCTCGCGTGCCCCGTCGGCCACCGGAAAAACCGCGCTGCAGCTCGGACAACGAACGTTCAACGCACGGCCCCACCGCACAGGTTCATCCCGCATCGACCCCAGGCTCGGACCAACGCTGCAATCCCCCGCGCTACCCGCGACGCTACCTTGCAAGGGGCAGGGGGTCAATTATCCTCGCGCGGCGTCGGCGGGTTCGGCGGCAGAGGATTGGCTTGCTCACTTTCGGTATCGCAGGCCACGTCGATCACGGCAAGACCTCGCTGGTGCGGGCCTTGACCGGCATCGAAACTGACCGCCTGCCCGAGGAGCGCCGGCGCGGCATCAGCATCGAACTCGGCTTTGCGTTCTTCGACGCGCCCCTGCCCCAAGGTGGGGTCGAGCGCGTCGGCATCGTCGACATGCCGGGGCACGAGCGCTTCGTGCGGCGCATGATCGCGGGCGCCGCCGGGATCGATGCGGTGCTCTTGGTCGTGGCCGCGGACGAAGGCGCCATGCCTCAGGGCCGCGAGCACCTGTCCATCTGCCGCCTGTTGGGGCTGCGCCACGGCGCCGTCGTGCTGACGAAGACGGACCTCGTCGATGCGGACATGATCGAACTGGCGCGCGACGACGCGGCCGAACTGGTGGCCGGCACGTTCCTGGGTTCGGCGCCGGTGTTCGCCTGTTCCGTGAGACAGGACGAATCGATCGAGGCGTTGCGCCGCGATCTGGGCGGCTTCGTCCAGCGCCTGCGCGACGGGGAAGCGACGCGCCTCGACGGGTTGCGGTCGCGCCCGTTTCGGCTGGCCGTCGATCGCAGCTTCACGGTGGCGGGCCGCGGCACCGTCGTGGCCGGCACGCAAGCAACGGGGCAACTGCGCGCCGAAGATCAAGTCGAAGTGCTGCCCCAGGGCGCGATCTGGCGCGTTCGCGGCCTCGAGCGCCACGGCGCACTGGTGGACCTTGCCGAAGCGCCCGGACGCCTTGCGGTCAACCTGGCCGCCGCCGCCGTGGCCGACGTGCCGGTGGGCGCGGTCCTGGCGCGGCCAGGCAGCTTGACCGTCACCGATCGGTTTGATGCGAGGCTGTCCCTGCTGCCGCACGCGGAAGCCGCGCTGCCCGTGCGCAAGCGCGCGACCGTGCACCTCGGCACGACGCAGATCGAGGCGACCTTGGTGCAACTCTCCAACCAGCCGCAGGCGCCGGGGACCGAAGCGTACGTCCAGGTCCGGCTCGACGCCCGAACGGCGGTGGCGGCGGACGAAGGCTTCGTGGTGCGCGGCAGCCATGCCGACGCGCGCCACGGTCAGACGTTTGCTGGCGGCCGCGTGCTGCACCCCGCACCGCGCCGGCATCGATTGGGCGACGAGAGCGTGCTGGCGGCACTCGAAGCGATCGCGAGCGCAGGACCCGAAGCAGCCTTGGGTGCCCTCGTCGGGCTCGCGGGTGTGCGCGGCATGGCCGACGCCGAAACGGAACGTGCCTCGGCGCTGGCGCCGGTCCAGGTGCACAAGGTTGCCAAGGCGCTGCTCGCAACGGGCCGCCTGCGCCGGGTCGGCTCACCGCCGCGCTGGTACAGTCCGGCCGCATTCGCGGAACTCGAGGGCAAGGTGATCGACGCGGCGACGCGCTTTCACGCCCAGTTCGCCGCGCGGCCGGGCCCGGAGCCAGACAGCCTGCACCCGGCCGTCGGTGCCTGGCTCGACGCGAGCGCGACGAGTGCTTTGGTGCAGGGTCTGCTGCGGCGCGGCACGCTTGTGGCGCGCGGGTCGGCGGTGGCGTTGCCTGGATTCGAGCCCACGGCGACCGCACGGCCCGAACTGGTGGATGCCCTCGTGCGGCGACTCGACGCCCAAGGCCTCGCCGTCGAGAGCCCAGTTGAGTTGTCCATCGGGCTCGCTGCCGACGTCCGCGACGTGCTCGCTGCGTTGGCTGCGGCGACGGCTGACGGGCGCCTGCTGCGCGTAGCCCAAGACATGCACGTGGCGACCGCGCGTGCACGGTCGGCGGCCGACAGCGTGATCGCGGCCTTTGCTGCCCGCGACAATTTCGCCACCGGCGAGTTGAAGGACTTGCTCGGCCTTACGCGCAAACACCTGATTCCATTTGCAGAATGGCTCGATCAGGCCAAGATCACGGTGCGCGATCCGGCGGGCAATCGGCGGATTCGCGAACGGGCGCTGCAGGCGTGGCGCGAGCGACAGGTGCCGTAGCGTCGGCTGGGCGAGGTCAGAGCGGGCCGGGCACTGCAGGCTTGCCCTTTGCCTTCAATCCCTTGTCCGACCCTGCGCCCGCTGTTTTTTCCGGCGCGTCGCCCGCGTCGGCCCCGGACAGCGGCAAACTGGGCTCGCCGGGCGCGGGACTGGCGCCGTAGGGCACCGGCGTCCAATCCTGCCAGCGCTCGTTCAGGCGCAGCCTCATGCGCGTCGGCGCATAGCCACGATGTTCCAACTGGTTGACGAAGCGCTGCAACAGGTTGTCGAAGTCCGGTGCCTCGCGGATGATGAACTGGATCACCAGGTGAAACGGGTCAGAGCACTGGGTTTCAGCGAACAATTTCTTGCGCTTGCGCTCCTCCTTCTCGAAGACCGTGACCTGAAAGATGAGGTCGCGGCCGAGTTTGGAGGCTTCCAACTGAAAGCGGGTGTGCTCAGTGATCACGGCCGGGATTGTGGCGAGCTGGCGCGTCTGGGTCAAGGGCCCAATGCCCCCGGATCCGCCACCGACTCCCTTCGCCGGCCGCCCGTCGCCCGCTACGGCGTCGGCGCCTTGCCCGCCCGTTCCTCCGCGTACAGGAACGCCGACACGCCCGAAAACGCCAGCGCCGCCGAAATCTGCGTGCAGTTGCCCTTGGCGTCCGGCGCGAGGTCGCCCATCCCATCGACGAGCACCGACACCATCTCGATGATGCTCGGCTGGTCCTTGGCGCCGGTCAGCGCGATCTTCTCGATGCTCGAAAACGTGATGCCGCCTCCGAAAAGACCCGCCTCGATGCGGCGCTCGTCGATGAGCCTTGCCCGCACCCGCGCCGCGCGCACCTCGAGCACGTAGAGATTGCCGAACACGGACACCGGTACATCGACGTCGAAGGGCCCTGCGTCGAGCGTCCCGCCCTTGACGACCGCTGGCGCCGCGACCTTCTCCGGCGAATCGGACCGCAGGTGAAAGGTCTGACCGCTCAGCAGCTTCTTGTCCGTGCCGAGCAGGGGCATGCCCTGGCCGGCGCGCAGCGTCACCTTGACGTCGGTGTCGTCGACGAACGAGTCCAGGCCATCGACCTGCAACATGAGCAGCACACCGCCGTTGTCGATGCTCGCCTGCAGCAACCCCTCGAACGCCTGCAACCCCGACTTCTCGATCACCGGAACGAGCAAGGCAAACTGGTTGTCGATGCCCGGCTGGCCGTCGGGCGCGGTGAAGTCACCCTTGCCGCAGGACGCGGCGTCACCGTCGGGCGTGACTTTGCCGTCAACGTCGAAGCCGGGCGCCTTGCCGTCTTTCTGGACGCGCGTGAACGTCACGGAGTCGAAGACGTACAGGCGCCGGGTCACCACCTTCGCCGCAGCCGCAGCGTCGGTCTTGGCTCCCGCGTCGGCGGGAACGCCACCTGTGTCGGCGGTTTGCGGCGACGCGGCGGGAGCCGTGCCACAAGCCGTCGTGACGGTCGCCAGCACGAAGGCGACCTCCAGCGACCGGGTGCGAAGTACCTGGCATGGCTCCCGCATGGTCTTCTCCCATTCGCTCGCCGCGAGCCCTCGATCCGATTCGGCGGGCTTTGGTATCAGAGGACTCCCGGCGCTCAGGCTTCAATCGCCCCGAGGCCGTCCTTCGTTTGCGCGTCATCGACCCCGAACGAGGCAAGGTCGAGACCGACGGCACGACAGATCGACAGCAGCACCTTCGACGTGTTCTCGCTGGCCGGGCTGCGGTAGTGCACGTTCGTCTTCAGCTTGCCGCCCGCCGACCCCGCCAGCACGAGCGGGAACTCCTCGAGCGAATGGACCTTGCCGAAGCTCACGTCCGACGTGCCGAGCACGACCATGTGGTCGAGCAGCGTGCCGGCGCCCTCCTGGACAGCCGCGAGCGCTTCGAGTTGCGCCGCCAGCGCCGCGATGCAGTGCAGCGTGATCGCGTGGACCTCCGGCTGCGGATTGCCCTCGTTATGTGTGAGTTCATGATGACCAGTCGAAGCACCTGGAAACAGGACATTGTTGACGGGCGCCGTGAACCAGTTCGAGAACACGCGGACCTGATCGCACGCCAGCGCATAGGCGCTGATCTCCGCGAACGCCTTGTTCTTTTCGGCCAGTTGCGGCCGCCCCGCAACGTCGGGAAAGTCGGCCGGGGGTGTCGCCGGCACCTTGCACGCGTCGAGCTTGGGTGGCGACTCCTGCAGGCGGGCGAGCCGATTTTCGAGCGCACGCACGCCTTCGAAGTGCTGGTCGAGCCGCTTCTGGTCCGCGGCGCCAACCTGGGCACGGATCGCCTGCATCTGTTGGCCGACTGCGTCGAGCACGCTGCGGCGCAAGGCGAGCGTCGGGTCGATCTTGGGGGTGTCGCCGGGCTTCGTGAACCCCTGAACGAAGACGCGCTGGTAGAGGGCGAAGGGAGACGATTCCGGCGGGTTGCGGCTGTTCGGTCCGTTCCACGAGTGGCCGTCGCCGGGCTTGGCGCCGAATTCGAGCGAGCGGAAGCGCGTATCGGCTCCCAGCTTCGCCGCGATCAACTGGTCAAGGCTCGGCCCGGCAAATGAGTGGTTGCTGCCCTGGACGATCAAGGGCCGCCCCGACAGGACGCCGGCGGCTCCCGACGTGTGGGGCACGTCGTTGGGCACGCCGAGCTTGGTGCCCGTGATCACGGCGAGGCGGTTCTTGAAGGGGGCCAGCGCCTGCAACTGGTCGGAGAGTTCCCAGTCGGCCTGGCTGGCCTTCGGTGTCCAGCGTTCGGGCAGCATGCCGTTGCCCCAGAAGAACAGGCCGAAGCGGCGCGGAAACCCGTCGTCGCCTCCGGCCGCGTATGCCGTGCCGTGCGCGTTGAGAAAGCGCTCCAGCGGCGGCAGGCCGACTGCGACCACGGCACCGCCGAGGAGGCCCTTGAGCAACGTGCGGCGGTGCAGGCTCATGGGGTGGCTCCCGTCGGTGCCCCAGCGCCCACGCGCCGAAAGCCATCGGAGCGAGCGACGGCCCGCATCAACCCACGCAACCGCATTCCGCCAGACGCGAACGTGTCGGAGAGGCGGTCGATTTCGCCCGCTTCCCCGTCGGTCACAGGCCGGGCGACGGCAAACGCGTACAAGCGCTGCACCACGCAACGGCGGAACTTCGGGGACTGCGCGATCACCGCGCCCAGCGACGCGAGATCGGCAAAGGTGGCGCCGTCGAGCCGCCCCGACGTGTCGACCGGCGTGCCGGCATCCGTCGCGCGCCAGCGGCCGATGCCGTCGAAGCGTTCGAAGGCAAAGCCGATCGGGTCGAGGTACTTGTGGCACGAGGCACACGACTTGACGGCCATGTGGGCCTGCAGTCGCTCGCGCATGGTCTTTGCGGTCGTCGATGGTTCTGGCAGGGCGGTGTTCAGGCCTGCTGGCGGATTCGGCACGATGTCGCACAGCAGGTGCTTGCGTACGTACATGCCGCGCAGGGTCGGTGAGGTCGAGATCGGGTGTGACGCGAGCGCGAGAAACGCCACCGTACCGAGCAACCCGCGCCGCTCCGGATGGACGGTGAGTGCGATGTCGGCAAAACCGGTGTCGGCCACGGCGGGTTCTTCATAGATCGCGGCAAGGCGGCGGTCGACGAAAGCGTGGTCCGAGGTCAGCAACTGGCGCAGGTCTCCGTCTTGATCGAGCGCGATATGCTCCACGCGGCGCAGCACCTCTTCGCGGGCGGACGCGCCGAGATCGGGGCTGAAGTGCTTGTAGACCTTGGGGTCCTTGTTAAGCGCGCCGAGTTCGTGGAGTTGCAGCCACTCGAGCGCAAACTGGCGCACGCCGCGGCGGGCCTTGGGGGCGGCGAGCAGGCGGTCGACTTCGGCCGCCCATGCTTGGGCGTCGTCGAGCTTGCCGGCCGCGGCAGCATCGAGCAGTGCGTCGTCGGGCGGCCCGTTCCAGACAAAAAACGCCAGCCGACCGGCGCGTTCGAGGCCGGTCAGCCGGCGCCCACCCTGGACCGACGGGTCCGGCTCACCGCGCTCGACGCGATACAAGAACGCGGGCGCCTGCAGCAGCGGGACTAGCGCCCACTGGACGGCGTGCGCCACGGTGCCGAGCGCCTTGCCGGCGGCCAGCGCGGTCTGCACGATCGCGGCCGTCTCCGCCCCCGTCAGCGGCCGTCGCCACAGCCGCCGGCCGACCTTGGCCACGAACGCGCCGAGACACGTCGCGTCCTCGGGTCCGATCGGCGTACACGGCAGCAGGGCTTGCAGCCGCGCGGGCTCCGCGGCGACCTGGGCGGCCAGGCTGCGGGCGGCGTCTTCGTAAAGTTCGACGCCGCGTGGACTGACCTGCGCCACGGACGCACCGACCGCGAGCAGTTCGTCGTAGGGCGGGTCGGGCTCAAGCTGCGGCGGCAACGTGAGCCCGCCACCGAGCACATCGACAACCGTGTTGTCGAAGTGGGCGCGCGTCAACCGGGGCAGGGCCGGCGGCGCGGGCACGAGCACCGGATAGGCTTCAGCGACCCCGGCAGGTTCTGCCGCAGGGTCGCTGCACGCGCAGGCGATCGCCGCCCACACGGCGAGACAGGCACCGCTGATCGCGTCTGCAGCACGGGTGGACCGAACGGGAACAGCCACGGACGACCTGTGCGCCCGGCACCGGCGGCGCGCACCGAGGTGTACCTTGGCGGAGCGAGGCGATCAAGCTGAGTCGCCTACCCCGATCCACCACCGACTCCCATCCCCGGCCGCCGAATTCGGATGCAGATCAAGGCGGAGCTAGGAAGCAGCGTGAAGACGTAGACCCGGTACTTCGAACGCCAATTCCGCAGCGGCAACGCAGAGCTGCACCGAAGGCGGCGGATCTGGGCCTAGTGCAGCGTCTCCTCGCCGCTTCCTTGCGCTGCGCCGAGGTGGGCGGCCGGCTCCAGCCGGTCGAAGTACAGGGCGACCCCGGCCTCGTGCAGGAGCGCCATGGCCGACAGCGACGCGTCGCGCTCGCGCACGCCGTCGACCACGTTCTCCGCGATCTCGCGGCGGACGGCCGGATCGTCGAGCGTGGCCCTGCGGGCAGGAGTCAGGCGGTCGAGGCGCGGCACGTGCCAGCCAAACGGCGTGCGGATCGGCACGGCGGCGAGGGTGCCGGGCTGCAGCGCCACGACTGCCAACGCATACGGCTTGACCATGAGGTCGTAGCCCTTCTGCCGCTCGTAGGGCTTGGACGGGTCATAGTAGAAATCGACGTGGGCGCCCGTGCAATTGGGGAAGGCATCGGCCCACGACGCCAGCCGTGCCGTCATCTCGAGGCCCGTCGCGGGCGGGTCGATTGCCAGGCGCTGGGCGAGGCGCTCCGCCTGCGGCTCCAGCTTGTCGATGCAGGCACGCACGTCTTCCCGCGCTTCGCACTCGCGCGCATCGCCTTGGCAGCACAGACACTGTGCCTCGGTCGTGCCGTACGCGGCCACGTGCGAGAACTTCTCATGCACCGCGGGCTGCCTGAACGCATAGGTGAGGTCCGCGAGCGAGATCTGGTCCGGGCCGAAGCGCTCCTCGTGGCTACGGCGCAGCAGGCGCGCGACCATGGCCTGGGCGTGCAGGTGGGCCAGTTCGTGGTTCCAGCCCCCGGCAGCGTGCGCGGCCGCAGCGAGCAGTTCGGCGTCGACAAGTGCCTGCAAGGTGGCGCGCACCGGCGTGCCAGCGGCCATGTGGCGTTGGGTGGCGCGGAGTTGGCGCCCGGTGATGGTGACGCCGTCCACGCACGCGACCAAGTCAGGTGCCACAACGCCGGGCTTGCAGGCGCCCACGGCCCAAGGGCGGTGGGGGTGCCCGGCTGCAGGCAACTGCGGCGGCGCAACGGTCAGGGAGGGGCGCTCGGCCACGGGCGCAGGGGCGGCGCACCCAATCACGCCGCAGGCAATCGTGCAGGCCAAGGTTGCGGTCGCGAAGGCATTCATGCAGAGGGGTTCCGTGGCGGCGTGGCCGCATCGACGAGATCCACGCCGCTGCGCGCGGCAACCCAAGTCAAGCCGCCCAGCAGCGTGCCGGCGAGGTAATCGTGGATGGCGATCGCATCGAGCGCGAGCGCGAGCGGCCACAAAGACGCCAAGGCCAGGCCCAGCCCGACGAACCGCACGCCCCACGCGCTGGCCGATGTCATCGCGCACCCCGCCCGCTCATTGAACCCGCCACAGCCACAGCAGTCCACCGCACAGCCCGACCCACGCCACGCGCCGACCGACCCGCAGCGGCCACGTCTCGGCACCCCCGGCCGCGCGGCGCACGTGGGTGTCGGGCCGCAACGGTACCCTGCGCACGGCTAACCAACACAACGCGGCGGCAGCAACGCGCACTGCGCGGGCCCCTTCGTCGGCGGCAGCCAGCGCTACACCGAACCAGGCGATCCCCATGAATAGCGCAGCGAGCGCCCACGTCAACCCTGCCGGCGCAGCGTCGAGCAGCAGCCGTGAGGGCCGCGGCAGCATGCTCCACAACGAGGTCTGCGGCCGCTCCACGCGCCAGCACGCGGCGATCAAGCCAAGCGCCAGTGCCGCGTGCAGCAGGCCTTGCGTGGCCCCGAGCGCGCGCGGCCCGACGAGGATCGGGCAGGCGACGAGAAGCGGCAGCGGACCACACAGGCCTGCGCCGAGCACCGCCAACGCCTCGCCGCTGAGCGCCGTGGCTCCGAGCAGCACCGGTCCAGCCGCGAGTAGCAGGCCGACGGCAGGTCGATCGAGGCCGTCGTCGGGCCACAGGAACGCATAGGGCACCGCGGCGACCGCAGCCCACAGCACGCCCGCCCACGCGAGCGGCCGGGCGAGTCGGCGCACCCGACCGATCAGGATGCGGGCGTGCTTGAGGATCGGTCGCGTCCCGGGCAGCATGGAGCGGCATGATAGCGCGCTCCACCCCAACCGGAACCCCTGTTGCCCCGCACGCGCCGTGCGGTGGTCAAGGTGGTGCCGCAGCGGGCAGGCGCGGGGCACGCAACCGACACTCGCGCTGGCTTGCTGCGGCCAGTGCCGCCGTGCTGCTCGGTAGCTTTCCCGTGGCCGTCCACGGACGCGACATGACGGGCAAGGGGGGCCTCGGGCTGCTGTGGAGCCAGGGCTCGGTGCCGGTGATGACCCTGCGCTACTGGCGGACCGACTTCGCGATCGAGGCCCTGGCGGGCATGGAACGCCACATCGAGGCGCCCAGCCCGCCCCCGCTGGGCTCCGCGGCGACCGTGATCGAACCGGCGGCCACGGCGGTGCGCGTGGCGCTGGGCGCCCTGTACCGCATCGGCGACCAGCCGCACACGTCCCTGCTGATCGGGGCGCGTCCGTGGGTCCACATCACTTACGAAACCAAGGTCGTGCGCCGCTATGATGCCAACGGCAGCAGCACGACGGATGCGCAAACGGGCGAATCGACGCCGGTGCACTTCGGCGTGGACCTGCCGCTCGTCGCAGAGTTGTTTCTCAACGATCACTTTGGCCTGCTGGGAAGCGTCGCGCTGAGCGTGC
This sequence comes from Myxococcales bacterium, assembly GCA_009692425.1. Classification (GTDB taxonomy): domain Bacteria; phylum Myxococcota_A; class UBA9042; order UBA9042; family UBA9042; genus SHZF01. Next base: position 65,904 of record SHZF01000004.1, read on the forward strand.
GCTTTGGTGCTCCGACGGAAGCGGCACCGCGCCAACTCGCCAGCCGCGCCGGCGGGGGTTCGTGGCTCGTCGAACTCGGCGGGGGCTGGGCCGGTGGGCTGGGTGCCGTGTTCTATTTCTGACGAGCCCTGCTCGGCTTCTATTTCTGACGAGCCCGGCGCAGCCGGTTCTGACGGGGCTCTTTGTGATGGGCCCTGTGCTGCTGACCTCGTCCGTTGCCCGACCCGGAACGGTTCCCCATGCACATCGCGCTGTACGAACCCGAAATCCCCGGCAACACCGGCAGCATCGGCCGGGTGTGCTTGGGCACCGGCTGCGCGCTGCACCTGATCGGCCGCCTCGGCTTTTCGCTGGACGAGAAGTACGTGCGACGCGCCGGCCTCGACTACTGGCAGCACGTGGACGTGACGTGCCATGCCGATCTCGCCGCCTTCGTCGCCGCGCTGCCGGGGCGGCGCCTGTGGTGGTTCTCCGCGCGCGGAGGCCTGCGCTATGACGAGGCTCGCTACGGCCCCGACGACGTCCTGGTTTTCGGGGGCGAGACGCGCGGCTTTCCGCCTGCCGTGCGCGACCAGGCAGGCGGCGACGGCGCCATGGTGCGGCTGCCGATGCGCGGGGCGATCCGCAGCCTGAACCTCGCCAACGCGGTGACGGCGGTCGTATACGAAGCGTGGCGGCAGAACGGTTTCCCTGGCAGCGCCTGAGAACTGGCGCGCATCACAGGACCTCTGCCAAGCTGGACGGCGCCGGCGGTGCCCGGCGGTGGGAGGCAGCGTGGTCGGGTCGATTGGCGTGCGGTGCGGAATGGTGGTGCTGGCGCCGGTGCTGGTGCTGGTGCTGGCGTGCGGTGAGTCGGTGCCTGCGGCGAAGGCGGACGCTGCGACAGAAGCCTCGGCGAGCGCCACGACGGCCGACGCCAGCGCAGGAGCCAGCCCAACGTATTGGGGTGCCGTGAAGCCCGTGCTTGACCGCGCCTGCACCGGGTGCCACGCCAAGGGCGGCATCGGCCCCGACGAATTCGACTCACTCGGCGCAGCGAAAAAACACCTCGCCAAGGCGATCCAGGCCATCGAAGCAGGCCGGATGCCGCCGTGGATGCCGGCGCCCGGGTGCCGCCGCTACAAGTTCGAGCGCACGCTGGCCGCCGGCGATCTCGCGAAGCTGAAGGCTTGGCAGGGGGCCGGGATGCCTGAAGGCGACCCCAAGCAGACGCCCGCCCCGGTGCCGGGCGACGGACCCGTGCTGGTGGAGCCGCCTACGCTCGAACTGGCCATGCCGCTGCCGTACACGGCGACGACGGCAGTGCAAGACGACTACCGCTGTTTCGCGCTCGGCCAGCCCTTTGCGGCGGAGACGTGGCTGCGCGCGAGCCAGGTCCTGCCAGGCGACGCCGGCACCGTGCACCACGTGCTCGTCTTCCTCGTGGAGCCACACCAGTTGGGCCAGATCGCCGCGCTCGACACCCATGAACCGGGGCCGGGCTGGACGTGCTACAGCGGTCCCGGCGTCACGCCGCCACAGACCGTCGCCGGCTGGGCTCCGGGCGGGGTGCCGGCCGTGATGCGCGCCGACACGGCCATCCGCTTTCCGCAGGGCAGCCAACTCGTGATGCAGGTCCACTACAACTCGGCCAACCACGCCCCGCAACCCGACCGCACCCGGCTGCAACTGTGGACGCTCGCCAAGCAGCCCGGCCAGTTGCTTGAAATCCGCGCGCTGCCGTACCTGGGGCTGGCGGTGCCGGCGGGCGCGAAGGCGTTGAAGCAGGTCAAGCTGTTCACGAACCAGTCCAAGAAGCCGTGGACGATCGTCGGCGTGGTCGGCCACATGCACACGCTCGGCACCCGCATCACGCTGACCCATGTCGTGCCGGCCAGCGCGGGAAGCACGGCGGGCGCCGCGGGTCCAACCGGCAAAGAGACGTGCCTGCTCGACATTCCCAAGTGGGACTTCCACTGGCAACAGGGCTACGCGCTGCGCGACGGCGAAGAAGTCACGGTGCTGCCGGGCGAAGGAGTGCGGCTCGACTGCACGTACGACAACAGCGCCGAAAACCAGCCGTGGGTCGCGGGCAAGCAGGGGGCGCCAAAGCACGTCACGTGGGGCGAAGGAACCTACGACGAGATGTGCCTCGGCTACCTGTCGCTCGTGCAGCCGTACACGCCGTATGCAGCGGTGAGCGGCAAGTCGTGCGAAAAGTTCCAACCCTGTTACGACGCGTGCAAGCCCGGTCTGAACATGACGGCGTGCGCGCTGCAGTGCGCCAACCAGTCCAGTGGCGGCTGCACGACCTGCGTGGCGGGCGCGCTGGTGGGCTGCGCGGCGGGCACGGGCGGGTGCGGCGCCCAGGCCCAGGGCCTGCTCGACTGCATCACGGGGTGCCAGACACATCCCGACGCCAAGGCGTGCGTGACCCAGAGTTGCGTGCCCGCGATCTTTGCCTTCGATGGCTGCATGGCACCGGTGGTGCAGGCAGGCAGTTGCGACGGGATGCTCGCCGGGTGCGGGGCCAAGCTGTAGCGAACCAGCGGTCGGTGGGACGCGTTCGTGCGAAATGTGCATCCCTTGCGACACCCGGGCGCTGCTGGTAGCGTCCGTCGGCCATGAAGAGTTCGCGTGCAGACATCCGGTGCGACGTGCTGGTGGTCGGCGCCGGACCCGCCGGATTTGGGGCGGCACTGGCGGCCCGGCGCAACGGCTGCGACGTCGTCCTGGCCGAGCGACTCGCGCGCGTTGGCGGCACGCTGACCCACGGGCTCGCGCTGACACCCGTCGGCTACGAGCCCTTTCGCCACTGGCTCGCGGCGACCGATCCCGCAGGTTGGCTCGTCCAAGGCATCGCGCGCGAACTGCACGATCGGCTGCTGCGTGCAGGCGGCGTGTGCAAGCCGGTGTGGGACCCGGAAATGTACGCGTGGTTGGTCGAAACGATGCTGGCCGAAGCGGGCGTGCGACTGCTGCTTCATGCCGGTTGCGTCGATGCCGTGCACGAAGGAGATCGCGTCGTCGGAGCGGTGCTGGCGCTGCGCTCGGGCCTGACGACCGTGCGGGCCGACATCTGCATCGATGCCAGCGGCGACGGCGACCTGTTCGCGCGCGCGGGCTGTGCCTTCGAAGTGGGCCGCGAAGCCGACGCGCGGCCGCAGCCGATGACGACGGCCAGCGTGTTCGGCAACCTGCGCCTCGACTGGGGCGGCGCCACCACGTACGCCGACATGATGGCGTGGGGCCGCGACGAACTCGCCATCCGCCTGACGGAAGGTCGGGCCAAAGGGGAATTGCCGCCGATCTTCGTGGGCAACCTGTTCCCGTACTTCGCCGGTGGCCGGATCGTGCGCAGCCAGGTGTGGTGCCGCATGGTGCAGTCGTGGCGCAATCCGCTCGATGCCGACGACGCCACGCTGGCCGAGGTCGAGGGGCGCGCACAATTGCAGACCATCGTCGCGTGGATGCGCACGCACCTGCCCGGATTCGAAGACGCCGCGCTGATCCAGAGTTCGATGGCGTGGCCGCGCGAGTCGCGCCGGTTGCGCGGCGTGGCCACGTTGCGCGAGACCGATGTCGCCGGCAACGTGCGGCGCGACGACGGCATCGCGCGCGGCGCCTGCTTCCTGGAGGTGCACTCGGCCACGCCGGGCGACCCAGAAGCCGAGCGCGGCTATGCGTGGAGCGCGGCAAAAGCCCGCTTTTCCGAAGACGTGGACTATGACATCGCCTACGGCTGCCTCGTGCCGGAGCGCATCGACGGCCTGCTGGTGGCGGGCCGCTGCCTGTCTGCCACGCACATCGCCCACGGGTCGGCGCGCATGCAGGCCACGGCCATGGCGCTCGGGCAGGCCGCAGGCACGGCGGCCGCGCTGGCACAGCAGGGTCGGGTGGAGCCCCGTGCCGTCGACGTGGCGCGGCTGCGCGACCGACTGCGCCACGTCGGCGCGCGCGTGTAGCGGTGGCGCTGCGGCTCCCTCGCGTGCTGGTCCCGATCGACCTCGCCGAAGCCCTGCGGATGCTGGCGCAGCACCCCGATGCGTGCGCGGTCGCCGGCGGCACGCTGGCGCTGAACCCGACCCAGCCGATGCGGCCGGCGACGCTGATCGACCTGGGCGCGATCGGTCACGACGGCATCGAGTGGAGCGTCGCAGGCGAACTGTCCCTGGGTGGGCTGGTCCGCATCGGCGACCTCGCGCACGCGCCGGAACTGCGCCAGCCGGCGTGGGGCGCCCTGATCGAGGCAGTCGATGCGATGGAGCCCCGCGTGGTGCGGGCAGTGGCGACGCTGGGCGGCAACTTGTGCAGTGGCGGCACCTTCGTCGGTCCGTTGGCCCTGCTCGGAGCTCGAGTGGAGGTGCAGTCCCGCGCTGGTGCGCGCTGGGCCGAGGCGGACGCCGTTGCGCTACAGCCCGGCGAACTGATCACGCGCGTGGTCGTGCCGGCGCCGGTCCGGTTTGCCCGCACGCACGCGGCAGTCCTGCGCCGCACGCCGGTGGGGCCCGCGCTGGTTGGCGTCGCGCTGGGTGAACGCGGCGGCCACTGCGACATCGTGGTCACGGGAGGCAACGTGCGGGCGCTGCGGATCGGCGGCGCGCGGGCAGGCGCCGATCTCGCGCGCAGCGTCGCAGCGGCCGTGCTGGCAGCGGCTCCCGACGGCGGCCTCAGCGGCGACGGTCCGTGGCGCAGCGCGGTGGCAGGGGTGCTGGCGCGCAGGCTTGCAGGGATGGCGCAACCGCGTGCCGATGCCCCGGCGCGCCCCGACGGCAGGCGGCACGGTCCCATGTGGCGGCCGGCCGCCGTCGACGGTCCGTTCTGGTTCCGCGCTGACGTCGACGATGCGAGCCTAGCGGTCGAAGTCCCGGCCCACGCCACGCTGACAGAAGCATTGCGCGCTGCGGGCGCGACCCAGGTCAAGTCCGGCTGCGGAGAAGGCGCGTGTGGGGCGTGCGCGGTCTTGGTCGATGGCTGCCTCGTGCGTTCGTGCCTGACGCTGGCCAGCCGCTGCGGCGGCAGTCGCATCCGTACGGCAGCGGCGCCAGAGCACGCGGGCCTCGCGACGGCCATCGCAGCGGCGGGCGGGTTGCAATGTGGGTACTGCACGCCGGGCATCGTCGTCGCCCTCGGCAGCCTGGCTTGCACGGCGCCGCGTCCGCTCGACGCTGCGGCAGTGGCCGCCGAGCTCGATGGCAATCTCTGCCGCTGCACGGGCTACCAGCAGTTGGTGGCGGCGGCGGCAGAAGCGTTGGGGCGCGAAGTGCCGAAATGACGGAGTCGCACGACGGAGAGACACCCCGCGATGGCTTGCCGCCCCGCGATGGCTTGGCGCGGGCGCGCGGCCAGGTTTCCTTCGTCAGCGACCTGCACTTGCCCGGTCTGTGCCATGGTGCCGTAGTGCGCAGCACGCGCGCCCACGCCAACGTCACGCACCTCGACCTGCGCGCTGCCCTCGCGCTCGACGGAGTGGTCGCGGTGGTGACGGCTGCCGACGCCCCGGGACCGGTGCCCGGCGAGCATTTCTACGGGGTTCCCCTGTCGGCCCGCCCCGTCCTGAGCGATGAGCCGTGCCATGTCGGGCAGGCGATCGCCGCGGTGTGTGCCGACGACCCGGAGACCGCGCGCCGGGCCGCGGCCCTCATCACCGTGCGCTACGACGCGCTGCCGTGGTGCGTCGATCTCGCGGCCGCCGCGGCTCCCGGAGCACCCGAGGTTCGGCGTGGTCGATCGAACCTCGCGCTGCCGGGCGGCAGCCTGTTGTTCGAGCAAGGCGACATCGACGGCGCGTTCGACCGGGCCGCCCACGTTGTCGAGGGCGAGTTCGCGACGTCCACCGTGCAGGCCGCTGCGCTGGAGCCGTATGCGTGTGTGGTGCGGCCTGAGGCGGACGGCGGCGTGACGGTGTGGAAGGGCGCGCCGGCCCCCTTCGAACTGCGCCGCCAATTGGCCGAGTTCCTCGGCATCGACGAGGAGCGTGTGCGGATCGTGTGCGCGCCCGTCGGCGGTGGCTTCGGCAGCCGCATGGACGATCTGGAATACATCGGCGCCCTGCTCGCCCGCCGCGCCGGCCGACCCGTGCGGATGGTGCTGGCGCACAGCGAAGGGATGCTGGCCGGTCGTGTGCGCCACGGCGCGCGGTTCCAGGTGCGCAGCGCGCTCGATCGCGACGGGCGCCTGCTCGGCCGGGAACTGCTGGCCGACTACGACACCGGCGCGTGGCTCGACACCGGGCCCTTCGTGATGTTGCGCGCGCTGCGACCGCTCGCCCTGTACCCGGCGCCTGCGCTGCGGTTCCGTGGCCGCCTCGTACACACGTCGAAGGCGGTCGGCGGTGCCACGCGTGGCTTTGGCAACCCGCAGGCGACGTTCGCCGTCGAACTCCACACCGGCGAACTGTGCCGGCAGTTGGGCTTGGATCCTGTCGCGTTTCGCCGCGATGCCCTCGCGCGCGCGGGCGACCCGAACCCGTCGGTGGGCGTCGCCGACGTAGGCAGCGGGCGCTTCACGCCGAAAGGGGCGCGCATCGCCACGTGTCGGGTGCGCGAGTGTCTCGACGAGGTGGTCGCGCGTCTGGGTCCCGCAGGCTCGCCGCAATGGCCGTGGCTGCGGCGCGGGGTCGGGTTCGCCTGCGCCATGCACACGAGCGGCAAGGGCCGCAACGAAGCGTCGGAGGTTCGCGTCGACATGGCTGCCGACGGCCGGGTCACGGTGACGAGCGGAGCGCCCGATCAGGGTGGCACCGGCGTCGCCAACACGCTCGCGTTGGTCGCCGGCCACGTGCTAGGCCTCGACCCGCGCGCGATCAACGTCTCACTCGGCGACACGGCCGCGGGCCTGTACGACAGCGGGGCGCACGCGTCGGGGCGCACTTACGTGACGGGCCATGCCGTGCACAAGGCGGCCACCGAATTGCGCGATCGGCTGCGGTCGGGAGCCGCGCTGCCTGCCACGGCCACGGTGCGCCACGAGCCGAGCGGCAATGCCCCGCCGTTTGCGGCGTGCGGGGCGGTGGTCGAGGTGGATACTGAAACGGGCCAGGTGCGCGTGCTGCGACTCGTGCTCATCGCCGATGTCGGCCGCGTGCTGAACCCGATGGCGGTGCGTGGCCAGTTGCTCGGTGCCGCCGTGCAGGGCCTTGGGTTCGCGCTGACGGAGCGGCTCGACGTGTCGGCGGCCGGCTTCCTGACGACACGCGGCTTGTATGACTACGGCTTGCTGCGCGCGTGCGACCTGCCCGACATCGACGTCGGCTGGATCGACGGCTTCGAGCCCAGCCACCCGCTCGGCTGCAAGGGCGCGGGCGAAATCGGGCTGATGCCAGTCGCGCCTGCGGTTGCCGATGCAGTGGCGGCCGCCGTGGGCGCTGCTCCGGCGCGGCTCCCGCTGACGCCGATGGACGTGTGGCGCCTCGCCGGCGGCTCGTAACACGCAGCCGTTCGTGACACGCAAGGGTGGCGCCTGCCGTCTGCCTTGCCGCTCCCGAACAGACCCCGTACCATCAGCCGGGGCCCACCGCCCAGCAGGCGCCGTTTCCGCATGCGCATCGCCCTCATCAATCCGCCGTGGATGTACAAGCGCCTGTATACGCACGGCATCTATCCACCGTACGGCATCCTGATGGTTGGCACGGTGCTGCAGCGCGCCGGGCACGAAGTCCGCATCATCGACGCCAACGCCCACGACCTGGACGACGCCGCCGTGCACGCCGAGCTGGCGCGGTTCGATCCGCACGCCCTCGGCATCACGGTGTTTACCGACAGCTTCGACTACATCGCGCGCACCGGGCCGTGGTGGCACCAAGCGTTTCCGGGGCGCCCGCTCGTCATCGGAGGGCCGCTCGTGTCGGGTGCGCCGGGGCCGTGCCTGGCAGCGTCTGGGGCGGACGTGGCGACGTTGGGCGAGGCCTTCGAGTCCGCTCCGCTCCTGTTTGCGGCGCTTGAGCGTGGCGACCCCCTCGACGCGATCCCGGGGCTCGCCATCGCGCGGCCCGGCCAGCCGATCGTGCGCACGGGCCCGACGCCGACCAGCGCCAGCCTCGACGCGCTCCCCTTGCCCGATTGGGAACTCCTCGACGTCGAACGCTACCTTGCAAGCAACGACGACCCCTATTTTCGCGACCGGCGGCTGCAGCGCTACCTGTCGATCATTACCACGCTCGGCTGTCCGTGGCGCTGCACGTTCTGCCAGGTGCCGACGCTGTTCGAGGGGGTACGCAAGCGCTCGCCCGCCTCGGTCGCCGCCGAGGTGGCCGGCTACCGCGAGCGCTACGGCATCGAGTCGATGTACTTCCGCGACGACATCCTGTTCCGCCCGGAGCAGATCGGCGCTGCCTTGCAGGCCCAGGTGCCGGGCATGCGCTGGTCGTGCCTGCTGCGGGCCGACATGATGACGGACGACCGCGTGGGCCGGATGCGCGACGGCGGCTGTGCCGAGATTCGCGTCGGCTTCGAGAGCGGCGACGACCTCGTGCTGGCGACTGCAAACAAGAAGACCGAAGTGTCCGACAACGTGCGCTGCATCGAGGTGTGCCGGCGCCAGGGCGTTCAGTTGTCGGGCTTCCTCATCGTCGGCCTGCCGGGCGAGACCGAGCAATCGTTGCGTGCCACGGAGCGCTTCGTGGCCGACAATGGCGTGCGGGTGTCGGTGCACTTTCCGCTGCCCTTGCCGGGGACGGTCCTGTTTGACCAGGGCCGCCGCGATGGGCTGATCCCAGACGAGGCCGCGTTGTTGCGCAACTTCTCGCTGCCCCAGTTGCCTGGCATGGTGCTGCAGGCGCCGCCGGTGAACTACACCGATCTGTCCAACGAGACGCTGGTGGCGTGGGCCATGCGGATCGCCGAAGCGGGCCGCACCGACCAGACCGAGACCCTGGCGACCGTATCGCCCCACGCCGATGCCCCTTTCTGACGCAGGTCGCGCGAGCCGGTCCGATCGGGTCGCCAGCGTGCGGGCCGAGTTGGCCGCGCTCGACGGCCCGGCGCTGGAGCAGGCGCGGCTCGTGCGCGACCCCGGCTCGTACAACCTCGTGGTGCACTACCTGCCGCCCGAAGTGGCGCGCGACCACGACGCGACGCCCCTGCTCCAAGCGCGGCTGCAGGAGCCCACGGGACCCGTCGGCCTGTACCTCCACGTGGCGCCGTGCACCGGGCGCTGCACCTTCTGCCACTACGCCATCGAAGTGAACCCGACCGAGGAGCGCCTCGACCGCTACTTGCGCGCCCTGGAACGAGAAATGACCGTGCGCTGGGCAGGCGGCCGCGTCGGCCCGGTGCGTTCGGTGCTCGTGGGCGGCGGCACGCCGACGTACCTGAGCGCGCCCCAACTCGATCGCCTGCTGACGCACTTGCGCGCGACGATCGACCTGCCCGCCGGCATCGAGATCACGGTGGAGTCCGCGCCGGAGACACTGACGCCCGCAAAGCTGGCCGTGCTGCGCGCCCACGGTGTCGATCGGCTCAACGTAGGCATCCAATCGTTCGACGACCCGTTGTTGCGCGTGCTCGGGCGGCGCCACGACGGCGACCAGGCGGCCGCTGCGGTCGAAATGGCGCATGCGGCCGGGTTTCCGCACGTCAACATCGACCTGATCTATGCGCTGCCGGGCCAGTCGCTCGACGTGTGGCTCGATTCCGTGGAGCGGGCGATCGGGTTGGGCGTGGCGAGCCTGACGACCTATCACCTGCGCAAGCGGCCCGACACGCGCATCTCGCGGCGGCCCTCGCCTGGCGCCGATGAAAACCTGGCAATGCACCTCGCGGCCATCCGCACGCTGGTCGATGCGGGCTACCGGCACAGCCTGGCCGACTACTTCTGCCGCAGCGACCTCGAGACTGCGCAGGTGCAGGCCCGCGACAAGTGGCGCGACATGCAACCCGTCGATGGCTGCGGCATGGAGGCCTGTTCGCGGCGGCCCGATGTCGTCGCATTCAACCTGCCGGACCTCGACGGCTACTGCGCGGCCATCGAGGCACACGACGGCTGGGCGATCTCGCATGGGCGCGCGCTGCTGGCGCCCGAACAGATGGCGCAGCGGGCGATGTTCGCGTTGAAGGTGCTCGACGCCGATGGGGGCATCCAGCGCGAGGCGTTCGCGCGAGAGTTCTGCGTGTCGCTCGAAGACGCGTTCGGCTCCACCGTGGCCGAACTGGCGGCGCTCGGCGTGGTCGGCGACGACGGCCGTTGCGTGCGCCTGACGCAGACCGGCGCGCTGTTTGCCGACGAAGTCTGCCAGCGCTTCCAGGTCGGCGACCTCGGCAAGAAGATTCGGGCTCGCGTCAAGGTCGAGTCCCGCGGCGCACCGGTACCGTTGCCGCGCGCGCGGCGCTCCGAACTGCACGCGGCGGTCGCCGTCGTCGGTGCGGGCGCGGCGGGGCTTGCGGTCGCGGCCGAACTCGCGCGCGACCTCGGCGCTGGCGTCATTGTGTTCGAGGCCGAGGTGGAGTCAGGGCACGGCGCGACCGTGGCCAGCCTGGGCGGCTTCCGGTTCCAGCACGACGACGAGGTCCTCGCGCAGTTGAGCGCCGCCGCTTGGCCGGGACTGCAGGCGCTGCACGCCGAAGCCGACCTTGCCTTGCGCCAGGACGGCTACCTTTTCTTGGCGACGGCTCCCGGTGACGACGCTGGGCTCGCCCGCCAGGTCGCCCACGCCGCCGCCGTCGGCCACGCGCCGCTGCTGCTGACAGCAGCCGAAGTCGCGCGCCGTTGGCCGGCCCTGTACACCGGCGACGTGCGGTGCGCGGCGTGGGGCGCGGGCGAGGGCCACTTGGACCCAGCGCGCCTGCTGACGGCGCTGCGCCGCCGGACCCTACAACACCACGGCCGCATCGAGACGGACGCGAAGGTGACCGACCTCGCCGTCGCAGGCGGCCGGGTCGTCGGCGTCAAGACGCGCGCGGCCACGTTTTTCGCCGAGACGGTTGTGCTCGCTGCGGGTGCCGGGAGCGCCGACCTGCTCGCCCGCGCGGGCGTGCATTTGCCGCTGCAGACCGACCGCCGCCATGTGCAGCGGGTCGATGCCCCGGGGCTGTGGCCTGCCGACGGCCCTCTCGTGCTCACGTGGTCGCCACGCCTGTACTTTCGCGGCGATGCCAGTGGGCTCGTGCTGTCGACGTGGGAGTCGATCGCTCCGGACGACACGGGCCTTTCCCTCGTCGCCCGGGTCCGCGAGCGCGCACTCCAGCGCCTGCCCGGGCTGGCCAACGTGGGCGTGCGCCCGGGTTGGAGCGGAGCCATCGTGCGCACGCCGGACGGACGCCCGCTGGTCGGGCCGTGCCCCGGCCTCGACGGACTCGTGCTGGCGGCGGGTCTGGGCGGCAGCGGCGTCATGCACTCGATGGCCATCGGTCGGCTTGCGGCGCACTGGGTGCAAGGCGACCAGGGCGCCAACCCTGTGTTGCGTGCCGCGCTGGACCCACGTCGGCTGACGCTCAAGCCCCCAGCAGATCGAGCGCCGCCCCCGGCTCCGCCACCGTAAGGTCCGCGTCGGGCCACGGCGCCACGCCTGGTTCGGACAGCACGTGGACGAGGAGAGCCCGCAACTGCGGAAACGCCGTACGAAACTGCCGCACGGCGTCGCAATCGTCCTGCGTGTCGCCGAAATAGATGATCCCGGGCGCCTGCATCCGGTGGGCGAGGGCGGCCAAGGGCGCCGGGTCCGGCTTCCAGGCACCGTCGTCGGGCGTCGCCACGCAGTCCGCGCGCAGGCCGGCAAAAAAGCGCCAGCGATCAAACACGAGGTCGGCCTCGCGGCGGCGGCGGCCGGTATAGACGCCGAGCGGTCGGCGACACGGCGGGCGGTCGATGGACAGCAGCGCCCGGTCCCGGTTCGTCAGCCCCGGGAATCCGCCGCGCGGGGTGCCCCCGTAGACGCTCTCGAAGCGCGCCGAGCCGACATAGGCTTCGTGGCACCATGCCAGCGCGACCTTGTCGTCACGCCGCACGGCCACGCGGCGACGCGCGGGCTCCGGCAGCGGCCCGAGGCTCGCCGACAGCAGGGCCGCCACGGTGTGTTCGGGCGCGTTGAATCCCCCGCGGCGCTTCAATGCGTGGACATCCTCGAGCGTGGGCAGCGTGAGGTCGCGCGCGTCCAGGCCGAGGTCTTCGACGAGGTAGCGCGCGATGCCGTCCAGGTAGGCCTGGCGGTAGCTGGCGCGCACGTCGAGCACGACGCCATCGAGGTCGAGCACGAGGGCAAGGTCGCGCGCGCAGCCCACGTCGAACGCGCCGGTCGTCATCGCGCGTGCTCGAAGGCAAGGACCACGCGATCGTTCTCGGCGGGCGTTCCGACGCCGATGCGCAGGCAGCCCTGCAGGCCGGGCTCCCGACCGACGTCGCGCACGACGACCGCCCGGTTGCGCAGGTGTGCCAGAACGTTCGCTGCGCCGCCATCGACGTGAACGAGCAGGAAATTCGCCGCCGACGGCAGCACGCGCACGCCGCCAACCGCTGCGAGCCGGCTTGCGAGCCGGTCGCGCTCCGCACACGTGGTGGCCGTGCGTGCCGCGCCGGTGCCAACCACAAGTGCCGGGTCGCCGCGCTCGAAGACCACCTGGGCCACGAGCTGCGCGAGCAGTCCGACGGAATACGGCAGGCTGGCGCGCGCGAACACGGCCGCCGTGGCGGGATGGGCGACGAGCAGGCCGATGCGGACGCCCGCGACACCGTACGCCTTCGACAGCGTGCGCAACACCACGAGCGCGGGCTCTTGGGCCGTGGCGGCGACCAGCGAGGCGCCCGCGTACTCGGCGTAGGCCTCGTCGAGTACGAGCAGGCCGCCGCGCTCGCGCAGCAGCGCCGCCAGTTCGAGCAGCGGCTCGGCCGCGTGCAGGGCGCCGGTGGGATTGCCGGGGTTCGACAGCAGCACCACGGGCAGCGCGAGCCTGCAAACGCAAGCGTGGAGCGCCGGGAGGTCGAGGGCAAATGGCTGCAAGGCATCGATCGCCGCAACAGGCACCTGGCGGGTGGCGAGCCCTTGGATGGCGATGGCGCGGCTGTGGACCGGATAATCCGGCGGACACTGCACGACGGTCGTCGCGGGGTCGAGTGCGCCGGCGAGGAGCCCGATGAGGGCGTTGCTGCCATTGCCGACCACGATCGCTCGGGGGTCGAGGGCCCAGGCGGCCGCGACCGCCGTACGCACGCCCGCGGCATCGGGGTCGGGGTAGCGGCGCCACGAGTCGGCGGCCAGGCGCTCCAGGACCGCCGCACGCAAGCCCGGATCGACATCGGTCGCCGCCTCGTTGTGGTCCAGCTTTGCAACGCCCGGGGCGGGCCGGTGCCAACTGGAAACGTAGTCCGGGGCTGCGAGCAGTGCGCGGCGCAAGGGCAAGCCGCTCATGGTGCCGGCACTCCTGCGCCCGTCGCAACGGGGTTGTCCCCCGTGGCGGCGTCCACCAGCGCGCGCGCCGCGGCACACCAGTGCACGAACGCGGCTTCGTCCCCCTGGCACGTCGGTGCGCGCAGCGCCTCAGCAATCGCGGCGTGGGCGGCCGTGCCGATGCCGATGCCATCGATGTCCAGGCCGCGCGCGTGACAGTGCGCCCGCGTCGCGCGGTTGGCGCCGCCGGCCAGTTGCAGGGCACTACGCACGATGGCGCCGCGCACGGCCAGTGCCAATTCGATCGACGGCGCATCCGGCTCGCCGTGGCGCGCGCCGCCCATGGGCAGCGCCTCGATCTGCAGGATCAGCGCCTGGCCAGCGACGGCTTCGGCGACCGCGATCTGGTGGCGCAGGGTCGCCAGGTCCGGTCCGCCGAGGCTCAGCGCCAGCGGTCCCTGAGCGCCCAGCACGCCCTGCAGGCTTGCGACCAGATCGGCGAGATGGTCGGGCGCGCAGCCCGTGGCGTGCAATTCGACGGCCTGCGCCCCCGCAGCGAGGCAGTCGGCCACGATGACAAGGTCACCTTGCCACGCGGGGGCGCCGGCCGCGACGTGCGGGTCTCCCGGCAGCCCCAGGCTCACCATCAGGAGCGGCACCGCGACATCAGATCGAAGGCTCACCGCACGCTCGAAGCCACGCAGCGCCGCCGCCACGACATCGGTGCGCGGCGCCACGTCGAGGGCGTGCGCGCCGGCCCATGCGTACAGGCACGCCATCCGTTCGACCAACGGCAAGTCGAAGCGGCCCAAGCCAATGATGATCTTGCAAAATCGTCGTTCGCGCAGGGCGGCGCGGGCTCGCGTAACGGCGGCTGGGCTGGGCACCATCTCGTGCCCCTAGCCGCCGAGCCGGGCCGTGGCGACGTGCAGCCGCGCGAGGTGGTCGCCTGCCCGCTCCGGAAAGCGTGCCGCCAGCACCCTCATCAGCGCGATCTCCAGTTGCAGCGCCTGGGGCACGACCCGCTCTAACTCCGCGCCGGGCCCGAGCCGGAACGCCACGCAACGCGTCTGGAACCCCGCCAGCGTCACGCGCTCGACCAGCGGCCTCAGCGAGGCCACCGTCACGCTGCCGCCCACCATCGCAGGCAGACGGTGGGCGCCGACCTGCCGGACGATGTCGCAGACTGCGGCGTGCATCGGTTCGTCGGTGACGCGGAAGCCAAGGGATGCCGCGAGGTCGGAGCGGCCGACGTTGATGAAGGTGAGCTTGCGCGCATTCGGGTCCGCCAACATCGCCGGCAGGGCGGCCCACGCCGTGCGGGTCTCGACGTTGATGCCAAGCCGCAGGCCCGGCTCGGTGCCGAACACCTCGGTCGCCGCCTCGATGAAGCGCGCCAGCCCGTATTCGCTCTCGACCATCGGGGCGACCAGCCCACAGGCTCCCACGGCCTTGGCCTGGCGAATGTCGGCGCGCGCGCACGGCCCGCCGATCTTGATCACGATGTCGGCACTGGCAGGCAGGACGCTGCGGATGAAGGCGATCTCGCCGAAGTCGAGCCCCTCCTCCTCGGTGCCGAGCTTGAAGTACTCGATGTGGGCGACGCTCTCCGTGCGCTGGAGTTCTTGCCCAAATGCAGCGAGCGCGCTGGGCAGATCAGCCGGGACGGCCGTGACATCCGGTAGCGGCACGCCGACTTGAACGGCTTCGCGCGGCCGGTCCGCAAACCCCAAAGGTGAATTCATGCCGCGGCTCCGACGGAGCGCACGGGCGAGGGGTCGAGGGGCCTGTGCGCAATGGGGTCGCCCGGATTCATCCAGGGACCGTGCAATTCGAGCCTAGCGACGGGTCCACGGCGTGTCAACGCAAACGGCGGGCTGCCAAAGGACCCCGATCACAGGCTCAGGCTGATGGGTTCCGACTCGCTGGCGGCCATCGCGCGCACGGCACCGTCATAGTCGGCGCTGCGCAGGCAGGTGAGCACGTCGCGCAGCACCGGGGTCGGCACCAGGCTGAAATTGAGGCGCTCCGGCACGGCGAAGAAGTTGAATCCCTCACGAATCCAGCCGCGAAAGGTCGCCTCGTCGAACCAGCCCTGCTTCAAGGCCTGGCGGTAGTACGCGGTGCCGGGCAGGTAGAGAAGATTCGAAAACGACGCGGCATCGACGAGGCCGCGGCTGACCCAGTCGCGTGTCTGCGTCACGTCGGTGTGGAGTTCGCGCGTGGTCTGCCCGGGGAACCCGGTCATCATGTAGAGGTGGACCTTGAGCCCGGCCTGCCGGAAGCGCTTCCACAGCGCCTCGACTTGGGGAATCGTGTACTTCTTGAACAGCTTCTTGTCGTCGAAGCGCGGCGAGAACGTCTCGATCGAGATCGTGATGAGGTCGGTGCCGGCGCGCACGCACAGGTCGATGAAGGCGTCGTCGGGCTCCGTGCCGTTCATGTACACGGGCAGGAAGGTCGAATTCGGGTGCGTCAGGATGAAGTCGCCGCCGGTGTCGTCGCGCCAGTCGGCCATGCGCTTGAGCAGGACGCGGTCGAGTTCGTGCAGACAGAAGTTCTCGGAAATATTGTAGAAGATTCGCACGCCGCGGTCATAGGCATAGCGCAGGTCGCCGAGGATGCGTTCGACGCCGACCGGCCGCATCTCAGGGGTGAAGTGGCTGCCGCAGAAACGGCACGCGAGCGGGCAGCCGCGCGTGGGCATCAGGGGCGTCGAGTGCAGGGCCGTGGCCGCGCGCTTGTACAGGAAGTCCTTCGGCGACTCGTGCAGGACCACTTCGCGGTAGCGAAACTGGCCGTCCGGCTTCCACAGCACGAGGTCCTGGGCGAAGGAGCCGCCGAGGGTTGCCTCGGGCCAGGCGCGCGGGGCGGCCGGGTCGCACGTGTCGCGGGTGTACACGCCTGGAATCCTCACAGGATCCAGATGGTTGCGTCCGCACAGCGCGTTCACGAGCTGCACGATGGTCTGCTCGCCCTCGCCTTGCACCACAAAATCGACGGCCGGGTTCTCCAGGTGCCAGTGCGGCATCAGCGACGCGTGGCGGCCGCCGACGACGAGCACGGCATCGGGCAGCGTACGCTTCACGAGGCTCGCCATGTGGTCCGTCGCCGGGAAGTCGCACGTGAACATCGACGTCAGGCACACCACGGCGGGCGCGACCTCACGCAGCCACGCTTCGACCGTCGCGTCCGGCGCGCCCTTGTAGAGCAGCGCCTCGCTCCAATCGCCCAAGGCGTCGCCTTCCTCGCACGCCACGTCGTAGAACCACAGGTCGCCGAAGCCACCATCGCGCAGGGCGCCGAGGATCGACATTGCGGTGGTCGAGACGTTGAACGAGTGCAGGTAGTCGCGCGCGGCCCGCGGCACCAGTTGGCCCGGCTGCAAGAAAACGATGCGGGGCTCGGACGGCAGATGATGCATCGCTGCATTGTCCGGGTGCTTTGCCGCGCGGTCAACGGAAGAACGCACAAACCGTGGAGGCTTGCGGGGAAAGGGTGTGCGAGGTAGGGTCCGCGCCGGTTTTTTTGCCGCAGGAGCCCCCATGTCGCAACTCGTCTTCGCCCACAACGCCTTCGCGTGGCAAGGCTCCCGCCACGCCGTGCTGGGCGACGCCTTTTTTGCCGGACGCGGCGCCGTGCGCGGGGTCGCCTATGCGGTGCCGGACGCGGGCGGCGAGGCGATGGCGGCCCTCGGCATCCGGGCGGGTGGCGACAGTTGGGTGCCCGGCGAACTGTACTGGTGCGACGCGGCGACGGTGGCAGCCCTCGACGCCGCTCACGGCCCCGATTGCCCTCGCCGACGCTGGCAGGTGCGCGCGGGCTCCGACGGGCCGCGGGTCGACGCCTGGGTGTGGCCCTGGTCCGGCGACTGGACCGGGGCGTGGCAAGGGCGGGAACTGCTGCAAGGCTGCCTGTTGCCCGGGACCGCAAGTCGGCCGACGTCGTGGTATTTCGGCTATGCTTCCAATATGTTCCATTTCGGCGAGCGCCGCCAACTGACGGTACACGACACGAAGCTGGCACGCCTGGACCAGTGGCAAGTCGCGTTCGGCAAGGACTCGCAAGACGACCACTTCTGCTACGTGACCGTGCTGCCAAAGCGCAACGGCGTCGTGCGCGGGGCGATCTACCGGATGCCCAACGCCGAGATGGAGGCGTCGCTCGACCCGCAGGAAAAAGAAGGTCGCCATCTCGAGCGCAAGACGGTCGCGCTGCGACTCGACGACGGCACGGACCGCGTGGTGTGGGCCGACCTCTACCGGACGATGCCGCGCTGGTGGATGTGGGGCCGCATTTCGCACCCCCGCAACACTGAGAAGATTCTCGCCGGCGCGAAGGAACTGGGCCTCGAGCCGGCCTACGTCGCCTGGCTGGAGGGATTCGTCCACGTGCCGTGCGATCCAGACGCCTACGATCTCGACCTGCACCGCCTCGAACCTTGATCGGGCAGACGGGGACCGCTGCACGTCGCGATCTGTCGCGTCACGGCGCAACCGATCGCCCGAGCACGGCCACCATCTTGGCACGGATGTCTGCCGCCGTGGCGCCATCGGAGACCCAGTCGAGCCGCGGCCAAGTGCTGCGCAGGAACACGAAGCGCCGCGGTTCGCGGGCAAAGTCGTACGCCAGCAACGCCGGCAGGTGGCCGTGCCCCGCGCGAGCCAGCGCGTCGAGGATGTAGAGCCCCTGGTGCAGGGCGAGGTGGCGCCAGGCGCGCTCCGGGTCGCCTCCATTGCGCGCCACGGCCGCCACGAGATCACCGACGAGATCGTGGCGCGGGCTGCGGTCGAACCGCATGTCGAGGTACAGCAGGTCGATCGTTTCGCGCGCTAGGACTTCGAGCGCCGCCCGCGCCGAGCGGGCTTGCAGCCAGCGCGGGCCCGGCACGAAGCGGCCCAGCGTGTCGAGGTACTCGTCGCCATCTTCGACGATGAGCACGGCGAGACCGGGTGGCAGTTCGACGCTCACGTGCGACCTCCCGCCGCGGCGGGCGGGTCGGCGCGGGGCAGGCGGACGACCAGGGCCTTGCGCCATGGCGCGGGTTCCGGACGCACGTCGAGGCTGCCCTCGTGGCGCTCGACGAGGTCGCGGCACAGGCCCAGCCCGCGTTCGACCGGTGCGCTGCGGATGCGGGCGTCGTCGAGGTCGCCCGGCGCGCAGTCCTTGACGGCAACGGCGACCCCTTCGAGTCCGGTGATCGGGTCGACTTCGAAGTGGACGCCGACACCGACCCGCACAGGACCGCGCGCACCCGTACCGCCGCCGTTCATGGCGTCTGGCTCCAGCGCCGTGCCCGCCTGGATGGCGTTGCGGAACAGGTTCGTCAGCACGTCGTCGAACGCGGCGCGCGGCACATCGACCCACACGGGCAGGTCCGAGGCGGCGTCGAGGTCCAGCGGCGCCACGGCGAGCGCCGCGAGGTCGGGCTCGGCACGTGTGCGCGCAAACACCCGCTGCAGCAGGGCGGCATCGACGCGCAGGCGCCGCAGTTCGTCGAGCAGGTCCGTCACCGCCGCCCACGCCTCGGCATTGAGCCAGCGCGCCGCCCGCCGCAGTGCCGCCGCCAACGCCAGGCGACCGGAGGCACGCAGGGCATCGACCTGCCCCAACGCCCGGCGCTGGGCACCCACGAGTCCGAAGCCACGCAACAGCGCGCGCAACGCCCGGTCGCGCCGCGGATTCAACCGCTCGCCGTGGGCCCGCGCGATCAACTGCAGTTCGCGCACGTAGCCGTGCAGCCGATCGACGACAGCGGCCTCGACGCCGCCACCCAGCAGGGTGCGCCGGACGTGGCTGGCCTGGTCGGCGGCTTCGGGCAGTCCGCGCTCGAGCGCCTCAGCCAGTCCTTCGAGCGCCACCGTGTTGTGCTTGAGGACCTCGTGGCGGATGGCCGCGAGCACTCGCACCACGTCGGCGCCAGCCCCCGGGTGATCGTCGAGAAAGTGCTTGAGATCCAGCCCGCCCCAGCGCCACCAGGCCAGCACCGCCGCACCGCACGCGACGAGCAGGAGCGCCAGCACCTGCCACGCCCGCGCCACTGCCAGCCGTCCGTCGAGACTGGCGCGCAGGGACCTGCCGAGCGGCGTGTCGCGGCGGGGCACGCGCGCGTCCGAGCGAGTCAGCGCGCCGTCCAGCCGTTGCCGCAATCCCGCCAGCAGGGCAGTCCTGCGCACGTCGCGCCAGCCGAGCAAGCCAGGTTCGGCGGGCACGTCGAGCCGCACTAGTTGGATGGTGGCGTCCGCAACGCCGAGGCGTTCCGCTTCGAGCAGGTGGCGGCGCGCGAGCGTCACCTCGTTGGCGTGCAACCGGGCCCGACCGACGGCGAGTTGTACGTCGGGCTGGGCGGCGTCCACTGCGAGCGAGCGCAGCCGCGCATCCAGCGCGCCGCGCGGGTCGCCGAGGGCTTCTACGTACAGCGCGAGTTCGTTCCACAGGGCCGGCGCGGCGCGCGCGGTGCGCAGGTGGCGGCGCAGGGCATCGGCGGCGTCCCGGTAGCGGTCGTCGGCAGCCAGACGGCGCGCCTCGCGCAGCGCGGCGACGGTGGCCGCCGCTGCCGGTCCGACCGGAAGGCTGCCGTTGCTGGCGGAATCGGCCGGCCCGACCGCCGCCTGCAGCGCGCGCCGCAGGGCGAGTGCGTCGCGCCGCTGGTCGGCCGTGCCGGCATCTTCGCGCCGCAGCCAGCGGTCGAGGTGGTGCAGCGCCGGCCGCAACTGGCCCGCCTTGCGGTGCGCGTCGATCAGGTCCCAGCGCAGGTCGGCGCGCGTCGGTTCCAACCGCACCGCATCGTCGAGCAGGACGGCAGCTTGGGCCGAGCGTGCGCCATCGCCCCAGCGCAGGTAGAGGCGCCCGAGGCTGGCCGCGGCCCGCGCCGTCCAGCGGTCATCGGGCAGGCCGAGCGCGAGCGCGCGGGCAAACGGCAATTCGGCGTCTGCCTGCGCGCCGGCGGCGACGAGGGACTCGGCCCGCGCGAACTGCACAAGGCCCGACTCAGGTGCCAGCCGCAGGGCGGCGCCGATCAGGGTTGTGGCAAGGCGCACGGCTTCCTGCGCGCGGGCGCTCCCGTTCGGGGTCAGTGGGGCGGCGCCGCCAGCCGCAGGGTTGAGCGCAGGGCTGGTCGCGTCGGCCGTGCGACGCTCACCAAGGCCATCCAGCGCAGCGATGGCGCGCAAGGCGAGGTCGCGCGCGCGCTGGTCGACCCCTTCGTGCTCGGGACCCGGCTCGATGCGGATGCGGTCGCGCGCCGCCCGCACCGCGTCGAGGCGAGCGGAGACGGCGAAGCCTGCGGCACCTGCGCGCTGGAACGCGGCGTCGGCCTCCGCGAAGTCACCGTCCGCAAAGTGGCAATCGCCCACCGCGACGTGCAGGTCGGCGGGGCGGCGGCGCGGTGCCTTGCGCGTGGGCAGTCGCAGGCACGCCTCGACCGCCGCCGCCGCGTCGGCGCAGCGCCGGGCCAGCGCCAGCGCGCGGCCCAGGCTGCAAACCAGCGCCGCATCGTGGTCGGGGAGCGTGTTCGCGGCCTGCAGGTGCGCGACCGCGGCCGCGGCGTCGGCACGAACGTCGCGGCCTGGGGCCGCCTCGTCGAGGCGGCCCACCAGGAATTCCGCGTAGTGCTGGCGGGCGGAGGCCCGGCGCCCGTCGAGCAAGATGGCGCGCAGGAACCACCACTCTGCCGGTGCCGACTCGTGCCGGGCGTCGTGGATGGCTGCCAGGGCCTCGCACGCCGCCGCGTCGTTCGGTCGCAGGGCCCAGGCAATACCCACCGCAGCGGCCGCCGCGTCGAATTGCCTGCGTCGCTGCAGGTCGAGGCCCGCCTGCAGGTAGGCGTCGGCCAGGCTCGCGCTGGTGACAGGATCGCCAAGCACAGTGATGGCGGCCGCGACCGCAGGCGACCCTGCTTCGCCGGCCACCTCGACAGACATCGGGGTCACCCCGGCGGGCAGCGGCAAAGCCAGCGCTGACCCGAGCCAACAGACGACCGCGAACACGAACTACCCGCCCCGTGCCAGGTCGCGCACGCGCAACCCGACCTGGTTGAACCGCAGTTGCACGGCGCGCGCGCGCCGACTGTCGCCAAGCAGGCGCTCGGCCATCTTCGGCCAGTCGCCGGCAGTGGCGTGCCATGCGGCAAGCAGGACGTGGCGCTCCGCCTCAAGCGCCACCAGAGCCAACGTCGCGCGCGGTGCCACGTGGAAAGCGACGGGCAGCCCCGCCGCACCCTCGGAGTGCGCGGCCACCGCAACCGACCCGGGGGCCGCCGCAGCGGCGCGGGATGCACCGCCCGCCTGCGCGGACCCGAGCAGTCCGTGGACGAGGCCGGCGTCGATCTGCAGGCGCGTCGATGCCAAGGTGACCCCCGAGCGTACCGCATCGACCGCACCAAACAGCGTGAAATACACGATGTTCGCTGCAACCGCATCGAGTTCGCGCAGGTTGCCGGGCCAACTGTGGCGGCGCAGCGTCGCCCACGCCGCAGCGGGCAGGGTCAGTTCGAGCGCGGCGGGGTCGCCTGGCGTGCGCAGGTCGTTGCCCAGCACCAACCGCACCGGCGCGTCGGCAGGCAGCGCGAGAGCCCGCCGTGCGGCGCGTGCGAGGTCGTCGGCCTCAGGCCGCCGCGCGGCGACATCGACCATCTTGCGCAGCAGGAATGCGAGGTCGTGGGGGCGTTCGCTCAGCGCGGGCAGCCGGGCACGCCACGCCGGCCCGAGGCGCATCGCGAGGTCGGGCCGGAACGTGCCGGCGCGCACCGCCTCTTCCAATGGCACGTTCGTGGCGACGACCACCTTGACGTCGACATCGGTCTCGCGGATGCCGCCGACCGGCCGCACGCGGCGCTCCTGCAGGACGCGCAGCAACTGCTGCTGCACTGCAGCCGACGTATTCTGGATTTCGTCGAGGAACAACGTGCCGCCATGGGCGGCCTGGAACGCGCCGACGCGATCCGCCACCGCACCGGTGAACGCGCCGCGCACGACGCCGAACAACGCTCCAGCCACGAGGTCGGCAGGCACCGTGGCGAGGTCGAGCGCGACGAAGGGCCCGCGCCGGCCGGCATTGCGGTGCACGAAGCGCTCGGCCAGGTGCGACTTGCCGGTGCCCGTCGGCCCCTCGAGCACCACCGGCATCGGCCCGCGCGCCAGCACGCTCAGCCGTCGGCGCAGCGCGCGCACGGCGACATCGCGCCCCCACAACACACCGTCTTCCTCGACCGGCGTGTCCGCCAGCGCTGCATGGACCTGAATGCGCAATGCGTCGAGGTCGCCCGTCCCCGAAAAGTGCACGAGCGGCTCGGCGCTGGCGTCGGCAGCGGCATCGGCGAGCGCGAGGTCTTCCAGTGCAGTCAGCAGGACCACCGGCAAACCGGGGTGGCGGCGGCGCAGTTCTGCGAGGATTGCGACCCCCTGGTAGCGACGCAGCTTGCGCGGGCTCGCGGCCGGGCCCGCCAGCGGCAGCAGGCGGTTATCGGCCACGTCGAACTGCACGTCGAGCAGCACGGCGTCCACATTGCGCGCGTGCGTGTCGAGCCAGGCCAGCGCGGCGGGGCCGTCGGGCAGGCGCCCCTGCTCCCCGTGGGGCGCGCCCGGATCGACGAGGTCGAACTCCGGGCACTGGTCCCGCAACGCGGCGACATAGGTGAGCCCGTCGTCGATCAACACCAGGCGCGGACGCTTGGCGGCGGCCATGACTACCACTGCCCCGTGTCGCTCGGGCGCAGCCGCGACGTGCCACCGAAGCGCGCCACCACGTCCCATACCTGCAACGCCGCATCGACCGGAATCGCGACCTCGGTCGTCCACTGCCCGTCGCTTGCCGTGACCGCAACGCCGAGCATGCGCGCCACGAGAGGCCGGCGCGGATCGATCAACCATACCTCGACGGGCTGGCGCGTGACCGGGGCGCCGGCGGCGGTGACCAGCCTGCCGGATGCCCGCAGTGTCTCCCCTGCCCACGCCTGCGGGGCGGCGGCTGCCGTCAATTGGGTCGGTGCGCGCGCGTCGGTCGGCGCCGGGCGTTGGGCACCGGGTGGTTGGAGCGGCGCGGCCAGTTCCATGGCACGCTGGCGCAACCAGCCCTGGCGGGCCTGCTCGGCAGTCCGGGGCGCTTCGGAGGTCGGGAGCGGCGCCGGGCCCACGCCGCCAGCCGCGTGGGTGCCGAGGGGAGCGGCGGGCGAACCGTTCACGCCGGACGCTCCCGCGCTGCCTGGTCCGCCCGCGCCGACAAACGCCGCCGCGCCGCCGACCGTGCGGGCTCCACCCCACGCCTGTGGCACGCGCGCGCCGTCCAACAGCACCTCACCGACCGCCTCGGCATAGGCGCGCGGCCGCGGAAACGGATCACGCCCAGTTGGTTGGTGAAAGTGGCGCCCGCCGCCCCCGTGCAGTTCCAGCGAGTCGGCGCCGCCGCCGAGGTCGATGCGCTGCCAGCCCCCGGCGCCGCTCGGCCGCGGCACGAAGGCTTCGACGAAGGCGTGCGCGTCATTCATGACATACTGTGCCGGAATGCCCAGCGAGTGCGCGACCGCGAGGAACCCAAGCGCGCGATGGCGGCACACGCCCTTCTGGCCGCGCACAAGGTCGATGAGGTCGTCGCCCGTCGGCGCTTCGGGCACGCCCGGTGCAAAGGCGCGAAACCAATCGACCAGCCGCATCACGACTTCGCCGCGTTCCATTTTCGGGTCCACGCCGAGAAATGGCCACGTGCGCGCCACGCGTGCCTGCAGGGTCGGATCGAGCGCGGGCAATACGGGGTCGTCGTTCTTGCTGCGCACGCCGATGGGTGCGGCGAAATAGTCCGACGGAGCGTCCATCAGGAAGCGCAGGTCAGTCGCGCCCGCCACCTCCGCCGTCACGCTCACGTTGCCGGCGCGATCGCGCCAGAACGCCAGCGCCACCGGCGGCGTGGCCTGCCACTCGAGAATCTGCGACGTCGGTGCCACGCTCGGCAGCGGTGTGGACTCCCCGGGCTGCACCGTGACGCGCACGTGGCCCCAGAAAAGCTCGTGGCCCGGCCGCGGTGCCTGCCGCCCCGACAGCGGCTCGCGGCCGGCGCCGGTCTGGCGCAGCACGGCATCGGGTCCGATCGCATCGAACACGGCCTCGCGCTTGAACGGCGCGATCGAAGGGTCGAACACCATCTGGTAGTGCAGGTTGAGGTCGGCACCGGTGCGCTTGTCGACGCCCACGCGCGGTGGCTCGCGCGGCGCGTAGGTGGGCACGTCGCCGCCGGGTGCGGGCCGCGGCACCTCGCCCGCCGCGGTTTGGATGGCGCGCGGCAGCCCGGCCGTCGCTGCCGGCTCGCGCACCACGCGGTCGGTACGGGCGCGCGGCGTGCGGGGCGGCGGCAGCGGCTCGTGCAGCACGGGGCGGACCGCCGCCCATCCCTGCGCGCGGGCGACGGCACCCAGGCCGGACACCGGCGAGGTGAACAGGCCACAGGCGGCGAGGGTTGCCATGGCGAAACTCGTTGCCCGCTCCGACATCGACCGCTACCCTTTCGGCCCCCGCGCCAAGGCCCGGGTTGAGGTTGCCATGATCGCCCCTTGCCGTCACGCCGGCCCGTCGGCGCCCGCTGCGCGCGCACGGCTCCGCACGCTCGTGATTGGGCTCGTCGCCGCCCCGTGGGTCGCCCAGGCCGCCGCTGCGGTCGAGCCGGACCACGAAAAGCCGATCCTGCTCCCCGGCGAAGAAGCCGCCTGGCTCGCCGACCTGGTGGCCGCGAGCCCGCACCGCGAGGCGTTTGACGCCGCGATGGCCCGCGGCGATCTGCCGGCCGCACCGCAGGCCCCCGACGACCCAAAACATGCCGGGGCCGCGTCGGCGCCTTCCTTCGTGCCCCCGCCGCCGCCGCCGAGTGCGTGGACAAAGAAGGCGGGGCGGCGGTTTTTCGGCTATCTGCCCTACTGGACGAAGGCGAGCGCCGTCATGCCGTGGTCCGCGCTCACGCAAGTCGGCTGGTTTTCGGCCGGTCTCAATGCGAATGCGACGTTTTCGACCGTCGCGGGCTGGGGCGGTGCCGAAGCCAAAGCGTTCATTGCGCTCGCGCACCAGAAGGGCGTCCAGGTCGTCCTGACGATCACGCTCTTCAACACGGCCGGCATCTCGACCGTGCTGGCGAGCGAAGCCTCGCGCAAGAAGGCTGTCGATGCGATCGTCGCGCTGGTCGTGCAAGGCGGCGGCGATGGCGTCAACATCGACTTCGAGGGTCTCGCCAAAGCCGATCGCGACGAGATGAAGGCGTTCACGGCATTGCTGACCGACACAATGCACAAGGCGCTGCCCGGCTCCGACGTCACGCTTGCCACGCCTTGCGTCGACTGGTCGGGCGCCTGGGACTACAAGTACCTGAGCGAGCATTGCGACGGCTTGTTCATCATGGCGTACGCGATCCACTGGTCGGGCGGCCCGCCGGGACCGCAGTTGCCGATGGCCGCGCTGGCGCCGTGGAAGCACAAGACGCTGCAGTGGGTAGTCGACGACTACCTGCAGTGGGCCACGCCGGCGAACAAGGCCAAGATCATCGTTGGCTTGCCACTGTACGGCCAGACGTGGCTGTCGAACTCACCGAACCCGGGCGCGGGAGCCGTAGCGAACGGCAAGTCGATTTTCTACTCGGCGGCCCAGAACGCCGCGGCCAAGGCTGGCGGGTGGAAGTGGGACAAGACGTCCGAGTCTCCGTTTTTCATCCAACCGTCGGGCACCGACTGGAACCAGACCTGGTGCGACGACTTCAAGGCGTGGACGCAGCGCGTCGACTACGTGGACCAGCGCGACGTAATGATGGGCGTGTGGGCGCTCGGCTACACCGACGGCGATCCGCCGGTGATGGAAAAGGCCAAGGCGTGGCGCGACAAGGGCGGCGGCGGCACGGTCGCCGATGTGGGCCCGACAGACGCGGGAGGTGGCGCGGACGCAGGCAAGGTCGATGCCGGCACCGGGACCGACCTCGGCAAGGTCGACGCGGGCACGGCGGATGGTGGCGGCGCGCTCGACATCGCACAACTCGACGTCGCGCAGATCGACATCGCACAACTCGACATCGCACAACTCGACATCGCGCAGATCGACATCGCGCAGATCGACATCGCGCAGCCCGACACAGCCGCGCCGGATCTGGCACCCGACAGCGCGGCGCCCGACTTTGGCCCCGATGCGACCGCTTCTGACGCAGACGATCCCCCACAGGACGCCAACAGAACCGGCGACAGCGGACGCGGCCCCGGGCAGCCTCCCGACGACGCACCAGCGGGCCCCGGCGCACCCGGCCGGCCGCGCGACGATGCGAGCGTGCCAGCCGCAGCAGACATCGGACCTGGCGATCTGGTGCCCACCGACTCGGCGGCAAAGCCTGCCGGTCCGGTCGCGGCCCCGAGTCTCGCGGCTTCTGGCTGCGGCGCGGGCCGCGCAGGAGCCGCCCCGCCCTCGGCAGCGCTCTCCCTCGCGGTGCTGGCCGCCGCGCTGTGGGCGCTCCGCAGCCGGCACCGCCCGAAAGTGGCGGCAGGTGGCGGCGTCGGCTAGGCTCGCTGAGGCCGGCGCAAGTGCCGCGGCGTTTCCTCCGGATGGTCCCCGTGCCTGCCCGCGCGCTTGCCCTTCTGCTGCTGGGTGCGTGCGCCTCGCCGATGACGGGGACGTCGAGTCCGGTTGTCTGCAAGGACCCCCAGACGGGCGCCTGTCTGGCCTGTCCGGGCGCCAAGCTGTGCGTCGATCCGGTCACGTGCGTGCCCCACGAGTGCGCCAAGGACATCGTGTTTGCCGCCACGCCCAAAGATGGCGGCGCGACGGAAACGGCCGGCCTGGACACCGTCGCTGATGCGGGCGACGGCGGTGCCGGACTTGGCGACAGTGCCGCCCCCGATGCGGGCCTCAAAGATACGCCTGCGGGCATGGACGCAATCCCGATCGACGCCGTTGGGCCCCTCGACGTTCCGGCGCCCGATGTACCGTGCGCGCCGGGCTTCAAGAAGTGCCTCGGCAACACCGTGCAATCGTGCGACACCGGCACGTGGAAGCTTGAGTCCGTGTGCGGCACCGGCTTGCTGTGTCAGGACGGCGCGTGCGTGTGCGCCAACCCGTGCCCGGCGCTGAACCTCGTCGAGTGCATGCCCGGCATCCCGGCGACGCGCACCTGCAACCTGACGCCCGCGGGCTGCCTGGCCTGGGCCCTGCCGATCGCATGCAAGCCTGGAGAATCGTGCCAGTTGGGCCAGTGCAAGGCCCCGCCCGTGCCGTGCGAGCCGGTGTGTGGCGACGCTCAGGTATGCGCGCAAGGCCTGTGCGTCGCCAAGGCATGCAACCCCGCGTGTGCGGGCGGCGAGACGTGCCAGTTGGGCCAGTGCAAGACCCCGACGACGGGTACGCTCGGCTGTGGCCAGATCACCGCGTGCGTGTCGGGCCAGTGCGCCCCACCGGCCGATGCGACGTGCAAGCTCGCGTGCGTTCAAAAGGGGACGGCCAATGCCCAAGCCCAGTTCACAACCCTGCAGGAGTGCGTGCAGGCTACATGCAAGGCGTTCGCCGCGAAACCAAACGAAGCGATGTTCTGCATCTACAGCCAGTGCGGCCAGGCCCAGGCGGCCTGCTTGGGCGCAGGGCCCGGCGACTGCGCGGGACTGAATACGTGCCTGAACGACTGTGCCAACTCGCCCGTATGCGTCAACGACTGCCACGCCCAGGCCAGCATCGCAGGCGGCAAGGACTTCTACGCGCTCATGACGTGCGTCGACGACAAGTGCGCCGGCCTGGCGGGCGACGCGCAGGTGCAGTGCGCCGGCAGCCAGTGCAAGGGGGCGTTCGACAAGTGCTTCGGCGCGTCGGCACCCAAGGGCCTGTCATGCCAGCAGATCCTGCAATGCGCCGCCGGCTGCGGTGACAAGGCGTGTGCGGCCGCGTGCAAGCAGAAGGGCTCGCCGCAAGGCCAGGCCGCCATCACGGCGATGGTCGCGTGCATGGACCAGAAGTGCGGCAGCTTCTGCGCACAGCAGACGCCGCAGTGCGACACGTGCCTGGCAGACTGGTGCGGGCCGCAGTTCGCGGCGTGCAACTGAACATGCAACGCGGATTTCGAGAGGAGGTGCCCGTGA
This sequence comes from Myxococcales bacterium, assembly GCA_009692425.1. Classification (GTDB taxonomy): domain Bacteria; phylum Myxococcota_A; class UBA9042; order UBA9042; family UBA9042; genus SHZF01. Next base: position 94,277 of record SHZF01000004.1, read on the forward strand.
ACATTCCCCAAAGACATCTATAGATCTCCCGGCGCGTTTTCGGGCTTCTGGTCCTGGCCGTGGCTGGGGGCTGTGCCGCGTCGTCGGTGGTGGCCCCGGCCGCGGTCTGGCAGGAGCCGGTGGACGGTGCTCGACCGCATCGTGCAGGGGGCGCGGGTCGAGGGATTTGGTACGAGATTACCGCCCGGTCGCCAGCGCAACGTTGGCCCGCCGCCGCCACACTGCCACCACCGCCAGCAGCAAGCCGCCCAGCGCCGCGAGGCCCATCCCGCCGGCCTGACCACCGGGCGCCGCCGTACAGCCCGGCCCTGTCGCCATGGCGTCCGACCCCGCCGCAGCTTGCCCCAGCGCATCGGCACCGCGGCCCCCCCCTTCGATCCCGGGCAGCCGCGGATCGCCCGGCACCGCGCCGACGGGCGGCAGCTTGCCTTCGACCCAGCCCTTCTTCGGCACGCACTGCGGGTACGGCCTCTTCCAGCCGGACAATTGCAGCACCGGCGCGTCCGACACCGGCGGCAGCCACGCAGTCGGCACCTTCAAGGTCATGCCGTGGGGCAGCGATGCCTTGCCCGGCAGGGCGCCCATGATCGCGGTATCGACAAGCTCGATCTGGCCCGCGTCGATGCCCACCGGGCCGCCCGTCTCGTCTAGAAGTTCCACCCGCAGCGCCGTTGGCGCCTGGGCAAAGCGCGCGTCTTTCGAAAGGTTCACGCCCCACGCCCCTTTCATCACCCACGAACCGAGCCCGGCCAGCGTCAGCCGCAACGCGTCAGGCGGGTGCCAGCCGGTCGTGCACACGTTGCGGTACTGGGCCACCCGGGTGGGCGCGACCGCGGGCAGGTCGGGGTTGAAGGCGAAGATCGGGTCACGGTCCATCTCTTCGGGCGAAATGCGCAGCGTCATCCGCGTCACCATCGGCGCCGCCTTCAGGCCGTCGCGCAGGTCGCGCAGGGGCGTCACCAGCCCTTCTTCGACCACCTTCGCGAGCACACCGCCATCGACGAAGCGCCCCTGCAGCGCAGCCTTTTTCAGCGTCAGCTTCGGCAACTGGCAGTCGGGCGGGCCGAACGGCATGGTGAAGTACTGCCCGCAACTGTGCAGGTTCGCCAACGCCTGGGCCGCGCCGACGCCCGGGAAAAGCTGCGCCAGCCCGAGCGCGTCGTCGAGCACGGCGGCGACCTCTTCGGTCATCGGCAGCCCGCTCTGCGGCAAGGCCAGCGCGACGTCGTAGAGGCTTTTCGCGTTCTTGAACTTCGCGGGGCTCGCCTCGAGGTTGCCCAGCAAGTTGGGCAGGGCCGCGCCCGGCTGGGCCGACTCGGTGACAAACGCCCGCCCGCCGGCCTCGTCGATGGCCGCCGCCGCCAACTGGGCAAAGTTCTGGCCCCCTTGGAACCAGTCGATGCGCGCCGGGTTCACTTCGACGTGCAGGTGGTTCTTCGGCACCGCGCGCCCGTTGCCCGCCAGCGTGACCTGCACCGTCATGTCCTGCTGGGCCGCGATCGACGTCAGGCGCAGGGGCACGCAGGCATCGGCGTCCTCCATCGTCAGCACGACGGGCCGAATCAGGTTCACGCCGGCGCCGTTCGACAGCTTGATCGCCACGAACACGTCGCCCTTGGCCACATGGCTCTGCAGGATCGGCAGGGCCTGCGGCGGCGTGCCGTAGCCGCGATCGTTGAGCCATTTCAACAGCGGTTCTGCGCTCTTGCCGCTGACGACCGCATAGTCGTACGGGCCCGTCTGGCCCTGGGCGAGCACGGTGACGGCCTCGGCATTGTTGCCGTTGGCGCCGGCCTGGGGCGCGGGTCCCTTCGCGCTGGAATCCACAGTCAGGGAAGGACCCTCGGAATACTGCGACTTCTGCATCACCTGGCAGCCGTCGTAGGCGTTGCGGCAGTTCTCCGGCCCCGCCTTGTCGTACTGCAGTTGCCAGCGCGCCTTCGTGTGCGCGTCGAGCAGGTCGAGGCCGAGCGTCAGGCCAACGGACACCTTGGGCAGCTTCGGCAGCGGCAACACCCAGCCGAAGTCTTGCGCGAGCCCGGTGTAGCGGACTTCGACCCAGACGATCGTCTCGAGCGGATTCTTGGGGTTGTGAAAATACAGTACGCGTTCAGCATCTTGCGCGACGGTTTGCGGCACGGTGGCAGACGGCGGGCTGAAGCAACCACCGCACGCTTGCGCGGAGCGCGCCGGCAGCACGACGGTGAACGTGGCCGCGGCGACCAGGACGGCGCGGGCGAGGGACTCAGGAACCATGGCGAAACCTCCCGTTGAGGCCCGGCCGTGGGGGGATCGCCACGACCGGACGCCACCCAGAGAAGCAAGGGGTGTGCCAGTCGGCGCGGAATTCTGACTTGTGATTTGATTTCTGCTGGTTGTCTCAGAAACGGCCCAGGCGAGGTGGACCCGGAGCGCGGCACAGTGTTGGGTTTGTCGTCGGCAGTGTGGCGATTTTCAACATACCACCGAGACCCGCCCTAGTTGCCGAATGCCGGGCACGAACCGCAGCCGTTCTTCGTGATGGCCATGCCGCACTTGATGTCCCAGTTCGTGCAGCAGGCGGGGACCTTCGCGCACACACAGCTGACGATCGTGGGCACGGCACACTTGCCGAAGCAGCACTTGATGGCGGGGTCTTCGGCCTGGCCGTCCCCCATCGTGAATCCATCGAGGCTGAACCCGCCTCCGTCGCCCCCGAAGCTGAAGCCGTCGCCGGGCTTGAAGCCCCCGCTGTCGGGCACGAAGCCGCCGTCGCTGCCCACCACGTCCGAGCTGTCCGGGCTGGCGGGGCCGGGGTCGGCGGCACCATCCTCCGGCTTGGTGACGTCCGGCGGGGGTCCTGCGTCGTCCGTGTGCACTGCACCATCGGGCGGGGCCACCGGGGCATCGGCGGTCCCGGCGCCACCACCGTCGGGGTCGGCTCCTGGCGCTGCGTCGGCGAGTTTGGGCGCTGTCGTCCCCGTGTCCGGTCCGGAAGCGTCGGGGGTTGCGCCCGCGTCTGCCGCATGAGCATCGCAGCCACCGTCCAGGGCCACGCCGACATCGATGCCGCCGGCCGCGCCAGAAGGCTCGACGGACTGCCCTTCGCAACCCGCAAGCGCAACGCTGGCCGACACGAACATACCCAGCACCAGCCGCTGCAAGTTGCGCGCCGTGCTCGCACTGACCAGACTTGACTTCATGGACGCCTCGCGATGCAAAGCTCAGACGATACCCGCCCGAGCCACCGCACGCAAACGAAAACGTGGCCGCGCGCCGTGAGTCACCGACGTCCCCATTGCACCGCACGGTCACGGTCGCCTACACTGCGCCGCGTGCGAAGAGACTTTCGGCCTTGTTTGCTTGTTCCGCTTCTCGTCGGAGTGGGCGGTGCCGCGACGGGCTGTGGCGGCGCGCAGCCGATGGTGCCAGCGCCGGTCACGGCTCCTGCGCCCGCAAAGGCTCCCGAAAAAGCCGAGGCTCCCAAAAAAGCCGAGGCTCCCGAAAAAGCCGAGGCTCCCGAAAAAGCAAAGACTCCCGCGCAGGCGGCGGCCCCCGCGGTCGCGCTGGCGGCGGCACCCACTTGCGAGGCGGGCCAGGCCAATGACCTGGGCGTCGGCCGGCCGTGCGCCACCCATGCAGATTGCCGCGGATTCAAGGCGGCGATGTGCCCTTTGATCAAAGGCAGCGACCGACCGAACCTCTGCACGTTGCACTGCGATCGCGACGAGCAATGCGGCCCGGACGCGATGTGCGGCCTGACACGCGGCTGGATTCGCGCGTGTTTTCCCGCGCGATGCACACAGTTCGCCTATGATCCTGCCAAGGTCCGCCCGATCAACGGCATCGCCGCACAACACGCAGGCGCGATCGTCCACGATGCTGGGGTCGCCTTCGATGCGTTCGGCTGGGGCAAGCGCTGCCGCGATGGCGCAGCGTGTGCGGGCCAGGCGGCCGATGGCTGCAACGTCCACGTCTACCCGCCCGGCGTGCCGGTGTGCGGCCACGAGTGCCGGACGGACGCCAAATGTGGACCTGAAGCCTACTGCTCCTACGAATCGAACCGCGGATTTTCGCTGTGTTTGCCGCGTTCGCCCGAGCCGGAGCACCGCGCGTTGACCACGCCACCGGCCTCGCTCGATGGGTGCAAGGTCGAGGGCTCGGTCGTCGAGTGGAGCCGCAATGTGCAGGGCATCGGCCGCCCCTGCGACGTGGACGCGGACTGCAAGGCTCCCAACGGCAAGCGCAGCGCTGGCGTGGTGTGCGGGGCATCGCTCGCCGGGCCGCAGCGCCGCCCGGACTCCTGTACGCGGCCGTGCCGTACCGACGCCGACTGCGGCCGCAACGCACTGTGCGTGGATCTCGATCGCGGCCTGCCATCTGCGCTGCCAGTGGGCAAGGCGCGCTACTGTGTGCCGGGCTGCTGGGCGATCTGACGCCGTCCAGCCCCCGCTTGGCACACACCGGAGAGACACCACCATGACTTCTCAAAAGCCCCTGCGCGTCGTGGCCTGGCTCGTCGGCGGCTGGCTCGGCCTCGCGCTGGTGACGGCGTTGGGGCTGGAGGTCGCGCGCCACCTGAAGAAGCCGGGCCTGCCGATGGAACTCGCCGGCCTCGTGAAGCATCCGGTATTTGCCGGCCGGGAAGCCGAAGCAAAGGGGACGTTTGACGACGTGTTCCGTTCCGTGGTGACGACGTCCACGTACGACGCGTTCAACGGCTGGCACTACGGTGCGTTCGAGAGCAAGACTTGGACGACGGACGCCAACGGGTATCGCCAGGTGCCCGGCCGGCCTCCGCAGGCCTTGCGGCGCATCTACCTGTTCGGCGGCTCGACGCTTGCGGGCTGGGGTGTGCCGCCGGCCGACTCGATCCTCGCCAAGGTGCAGGCGCTCCTGCCGGACGCCGAAGTGGTCAGCGGTGCACACGGCGCGTATACGTCGCGCCAGGGTCTGACGGGGCTGCTGCGCACGGTGTCGGAGCGCGGCGATCTGGGCGGCGATGTCGTCGTGTTCTATGACGGTTACAACGACTTCTGGGTCGGCTGCGCGGTCGGCGATCCCAGCCTGGTGACACTGTTCGAGGCGACGCTCGGCGACGCCTTTCGCGACAGCCGGGCCCGCCGCACCGCCAGTCCGCTGGGCGTGTTCGCCGCGCCGTTCTGGCGCCCTTTTGCCGAGGCGTACGCGCAGGCGACCGGCCAGGCTTTCCGCGACATCCCGCAAGGTTCGCGTTGCGATGCCGAGCCCGCGCGGCGCCAGCGCATCGCCGCACAGTTCGTGCGCAACTGGCGCATGGCCAAGGGCGTGACCGAACAGTTCGGGGGCCACTTCGTCGGGTTCTTCGGGCCGGCCCTGCCGCTGTCGAAGAACCGCGGCGACTCCATTCCGGCGCCGGTGCGTGCCATCATCGACCAGCGCGACGTGGCGTTCGCTCAGGCGCAGCGCGAAACCGTGGCCGCCGTGCGCGCCCTCGACCAGCCGTGGGCACGCGAGCTGACGACGCTCTATGACGCTGACTCCAAAGCGGATGTCTTCCTCGACGCCACCCACGTCACTGCCGCCGGAGCCGAATTGGCCGCCCGCGCGATCGTCGATGCAGTGCGCCCCCTGCTTGGCGCGGTGCCCGGCGCGACCGCACCGCAAGACACCAGGCCGCAGGTTGCGATCACGGCGCCCGCGCTGGGTGCCAGCGCCAGCCCGACGGCCGACGACGGCCCCTTCCTTGACTGCCCCGCAGCCGCCGTCAACGCGCTGGGCGTCGGCAAGCCCTGCACGACGCAAACCGACTGCGCCGGGCAACGCGCGGTGACGTGTCTGGCCGCCACCGAAGACAACGGCTTTCCTTTCTGCACGACGTTCTGTTTCGGTCTCGTCGCCGACGAATGCGGTCCAGCCGCCCGCTGCATCCAGCGCGGCGATCGCCCTGGCGTGTGCGCGCCCCAGGTCTGCGCGGCCCGCCTCGAAGTCCAACCTGCCGCCAGCGTCGCCATCGACAAGAAGTGCACGGCGGGCCAGGCCAACGACTTCGGCGTCGGCAAGCCGTGTTCGTCGCACGCGGATTGCGCAGGCTTCCGGGTCGCGCGCAGTTGCGCCGTGATATTCAAGCCGACGAACCCCGCGTGGTGCTCGGTCCTGTGCTCGAGCGATGCCGAGTGCGGCCCGGGCGCGTTCTGCTGGGCCGAGGCGACCGTCGAGCAGGGCGTGCGCCTGACGGTGCGCTCGTGTGCACCGATCGCGTGCAAGCTCCCGGCGGGAGTTTCCCAGCCGCCCTGAGCGCATATCGGCAGCATCACAAATCTGCTTGCACCGAGCGGCAGCCTTGTAGTACTCTCAGGACCGCGTCCCCCCCACGACGGAGGTTTCACAATGAATCGCGTGTTCCCGGAGTTGGCGGACGCCAACGGATCTCTTCGCCCTACCACGTTCTTCGCCGGTGTGTGCCGGGGACTCGGGGTAGTCGTACTGCTCGCAGCGGTCGGCTGTGCCGGTCCCGCTGCCGAGTCGCCCGCTGCCGCCAAGTTCGACACGACGTTCAAGCCCTTGGGCTACATGATGCTGGTCGACAGCTCGCTCGTGGTCGTCGATCTGTTCGACATGAAGGAAGTCGATCGCTTCAAGGTCGGTCACCACGCCGTGCACCAGGTGGCCGTGCTGCCCGACAACCGCACGGTGTACACGGGCAACCACGACGACAACACGATCGTAAAGCTCGTGTTCACTGACAACGGCCGCAAGCACACCTCGCAGATCGTGGCGAAGTCGCCGGTGAACCTGCACCTGCTCGGCACCTCGCCCGACGGCCGGTTCGTGGTCGTGACGAGTCGCATGGAACTCAACGAGCTGATGAAGCTGCCGCCAAACTCCGGCCTGCCGGACGATTCGATCGCGATCCTCGACACGCAGACGGACAAGATCGTCAAGGTCTTGGCGCTGCAGTCGCCCGCGATGCCGGCGTTCGCCGTCGATGGCAAGTTCCTCTATGTCAACAATGCTCACCACGGCACCCTGAGCGTGGTCGAGACGCAGGGCTGGACGGAAATCCAGCGGTTGCCGCTCTACACCGAGACGAAGCTGGCGCCGACGGCCACGGGTCGTGCGCACGTCGCGCCAGACGGCTTGGACGTGTCGGCGAACGGCAAGTGGGTCGTCTCGGCGGACTACGAGGCGCGCTCGTTGACCGTGTTCGCCGCAGGCGCCGATGGCAAGCTGAGCGGCCCGCGCAAGGTGCCGTACCCACTGGCGAACGGGATGCCGCACGACGTCCGGTTCACGCCCGACAGCAAGACCTTCTGGGTCATCGACTACGACCGCCTGCCCGATCCGGGCGACGAGGTCGGCAATGCGAAGATCGTCACGCATGTGCGCGTGTTCGATGTCGAGACGCTGGCTGAGACGCGCACGATGGCGTTCCCCCGCGCGGTCGGTCGCGTCGCGCTGCCGCACTACAGCAAGAATGCGTTCATGACGACAAATATCGGTGGGCTGCTGTCCGTCGATCGCGCCTCGGGTGAACTGCAGGGCGAGATCGTATCGGGTGGCTTGGGCGTGCCGGTGATTTGCGGCATGGTCAGCTACTAGCTCGCGTCTGCCGCCTGGGCACTGCACAACACGGGTCCGCTTGGTCAGGCCGCCGCGCGTTGAGCGCGCTGCTGCTCTGTGCGACGACGTGCAGCCAGACGGACCCTTTGCCCACGGCTGACGCGTCAGCGGGCCGCGCCAGCGACGCACAAGGAGCCACCGACGACGGTTTGGGCGCCAAGCCCGCCGTGCAGCCCGACACGGCGGGGCTGGCCCCTTGCCTGGCGCAACCTGTGGGTAACCACGGCGTCGGCAAACCGTGCAGCGCGAACAAGGACTGCTTCGGCCAGTTTGCCGTCACCTGCCTGACGGACCTCGGCGCCGCTGCCCCGCGCTTCTGCACGGAGTACTGCTTCGGTTTCGCCGACGAATGCGAGGGAGGCGTCTGCATGCCGCGCGGCAAGCAGCCCGCCATCTGCGTGCCACCTGCGTGTGCCGCCCGCTATGCCGTGCCCGTGCCGGTCGGCGTGACCTGCACGGAGGACTGCGTCGCACCGCCGTCGGCTCTGGGCGTCGGCAAGCCGTGCACGACGCACGAGCACTGCGCCGGCCAGATCGCGCAGAGTTGCCCGTACGTGTTCCGCCCCGACAACCAGAAGTGGTGCACGATGCTGTGCAGCGAAGACGAAGAATGCGGAGCCGGCGCCGTGTGTTGGAAGCGCAAGACCACCGAGAGCGGCAACACCTTCACCATCGGCTCGTGCGCCAATGCGGCGTGTTGCTGGATGCCCTGAGCGCGCAAGTCCTGCCGCCGCGCAAGGGCTAGCCCGCCACCTGCCGACTCTCGCTCACGCGGGTCGGGACATCCGGGCGGGCGGTGGCGGTCTTTTCGATCCAGCGCAGAGTCTCGGTCTCCAACAACAGCCCCGGCTCGGTGAGCGCGTAGCCCTGGGCCGTGCGGTGGAGCAGGCCCCACGTGAGCAGTCGCTCGATCTGGGAGCCGAAGGCCTCTTCGACCGGGAGCCCGCAGCGGGCGCGGAAGGCGGTGCCGTCCAGCCCCGGCCGCAGCTTGAGCGGGAGCAGGAAGTGCTTCAGGCGGGTCTGCGCGGGCGTCACCTCGAGCAGGTGGGTCAGCGGCAGGTGGCCGGCGTCGAGGGCAGCCAGGTAGTCGCGCGTGATGTGGCTGTTGCGCCAGCTGAGCCCGGCGATCTGGGACTGGGCGCGGGTGCCGAGCCCCAGGTTGAACCCGCCGCCGCGCGTGAAGTAGTTCTGCGCGTGGACGAAGCTCGGGTCGCGCACGTAGCGGTTGTTCTCCGAGCGGTGGTAGCCCAACTGGGCGAGGTAGCAGCGGCCGAGCACCTGCATGAAGTAGACGGAGAGAATGGACGGGAAGTCCGCATCGTTGCGCTGCCAGAATCGCGTCTTGCGATGCAACCGCAGCGGATAGAACGTGACGGCGCCGGGCAGCAACTCGCCAACGGTCGTCAGCGTCCGCACGAAATCGCCCAGCGTCTGGTGCGGCAGGCCGGTGATGAGGTCGATGTTGACGTGGCCCATCCCGCTGGCCATCGCCTCGGCGACCCGGGCCCGCGCCAGGGCGCCATCGTGGGCGCGCCGGCAGTCGCGCAACAGCGGGTCCTCGAACGACTCGACGCCGAAGCTGAGCGCCCCGAAGCCGCGCGCCAGCACCCCCGCCGCTTTGGCGCCGTCGAGCGTGCTCGGGCTGCCTTCGAGCGTCATCGGAATGCCCGACGGCAGTGCCAGTTCCGTCTGCAGCATGCCGAGCACTTCGTCGATTTCGTCGAGCGTCAGGTACGAGCCGGTGCCGCCGCCGATGTAGAGAGACGCTGCGGGGGGCGGGCCGTCGGGGAATCGTCCGGCGATCAGCCGCATCTCGGCGTGCAGGCGGCTCAGGTAGGCGCGCACGGGGCCGCGGTCTCCTCGGGTGTTCTTGCCCGCGGTGGTGCAGAAGGCACACGCCGATTCGCAGAAGGGGACATCGACATAGAGTGCCACGCCCCCGCGTGCGGCACCGGCGGGCCAGCGCAGGCGGTCGGTGGCGGCGGCCGCATCGACGACGGGTGAGCCCTTGCGTGGTTCGGGAAAGCAGAACAGGTCCAAGTAACTGCGGGCGTGCCGCACGAATTCGAGCCGCATCAGCTCTTCGATGCGCATCCGTTCAAGCGCCGCGGCGGCCTCAGCAAGGAGCGAATCGTCCACGAATTCGGCGACCCGGCGCAGTTCGGCGACCGCAGGGCCGTCCCGATCGACGCCCCACCAGTTCGCGTGGAGTTCGGCGTCTGCGTCGGCGATCCGGGTGGAGAACGTGTGCATCTTTGCCGCCTGCCACCCGAGGCCTCTTGGCCGATTCGCACCCAACGCCGATCAGTGGAGCACCGCCGGCTCCGGAAGGCAAGGGAATGTGCCGATTCCGGTGGTCGATCGTCGGCACATCTCAGTGTGATTGCAGCAGATAATTAGAGGGTGTCGTACAATCCGAACCACGTCAGCAAAGCGGCCAGATCGGCATCGCTCAGCACCTCGCGCGAATACGGGGGCATGTCGCCGCCGTAGCCGAAAAAGCCGCCGTGGCGCACCTTCTCGACGAACACGACTCGCAGCAGCGCGGGCGAGTAGCCGGCGTGATCCAGCACGGCTTGCTCCGGCAGTCGTGGGACGCGGGTCGCGAGCCGCCCCAGGCCGGTGTGGGCGGCGCCGTGGCACGACCGGCATGCGACGTCGTAAACCTGCGCGCCCCGGGTGCCGTCGCCCGGCGGCAGGTCGAGCGCTGCCTGGACGGCCGTGAACGGCCACACTGTCGTGACGTCGGCCGGCAGATGGACGAGAAAGGCCCACAGCGCCCGCGCTTCGACGTCCGTCGCGGCCCACGGGGCTGGGGCGTGCTGGAAGCGCGCACGGCACACGTTGACGGCCCGCAGCAGGTCGGCCTCGGCACCTCCCCACCAACGCCCACGCTGGGTAACGCCGGCGAGCGGCGCACCTGGCAGGATCGGCGCCGACGCTACCTGGCCGGGAACGGGAGCGGCGCTGCTGTGCAGCGGGTGGCAGGTCTTGCACGCGTACAGGTTGAGCTTCGACGGCGACGCGGGGACGATTCCCGCATACAGGTCGGCACCGTGCTGCACGGCATCGACAGCGACCACACCTGGATCGCAGGCGGCGAGTGCAATCAGCAGCCATGCCACGTGCCGCAACCTCACCGGGGCACCACGACCAGTTGCACCGGATGCAACCCGACGGCCACCTCACCGCGCGTGGCTAGGCTGGTGGGGTCGAGCGTCAACAGCTTGCCGGGGACCTTGCCGGTACCCGCGCACACCAGCCACAAGGTCTTGCCGTCGTCGGCCAGCACCGCCTCGTGCGGGCTGCGGCACTCGGCCGGGGAGAAGGTGCGTTCCACCAGCACGGTGCCCGAATCGGACGCAACCACCTTCACCGCATCGGCATGTTGGGTCGGCACCCACAGAAGGTCGCCGGCAAGCGACCACGCCGGCCACATCGGAGTGGCGAGCAGGGGCACGCCAGTGCCGACGAAGGCGCGCGTGGCCACGTCGAAAATCTTCAGGTCGAGGCCGACGCTGGTCGTCACCGCAACGCGATCGCCGGCGGGCGACAAGCGCACAGCCGAAGGTCCGACCATCGGCGCTCCGGGCTTGCCCTGGCCGTCCGGCATCGGCACCAGCGTTGCGGTGGGGGTGCCGGCCAGCGTCACGACGGCCAGCGCGTCCTCGCCGTAGCAGGCGACCCAAGCGGTAGTGGCGTCCGGGCGGCTGAGTGCGACCCCGTGCGGCGCAACGCAGACCGGCACCTCGAAGGCAAGCCCCAGCGCGCCCGTGCTCACCGGAAACACCGTCAGAACGGCACGCTTGGCTGCCAAGGTCGTGCCACCGGCGGCGCGCACCAGATCGAAGTGACCCACGACGAGGCGTTTGCCATCGGCCGACAGGCCCAGGTCTGCGGGATTGTTCGCGACCAGGCGCTCGCCGAGCAATTCGAACGGGCTCAGGCGCCACTGCTGGACCCAACCGGGGCGGCTGCTCTCGCCGTGGCCATGGGCGCCGCTGCCCGGGAGCCCGGGGCTGGCCAGTCCGACGAACAGGTGATTGCGCGCGCGGTCGAAGCCGAGGTGGTACGGCCCATCCACATCGACCGGATTGCGACCGATCGGCAACACGGCCAGCACCTTGTGTGCAGCGAGATCGACCACCGTGATCGAGTCGGAGGCCGAGTCGGAGGTCAGCCCCAGCGGTCCCGCTCCGACCCGATTCCAGGTCGGCAAGCGCTGCTTGGCGAGGTCGAAGGCCGCGCTGCCGTCCCAATCCAGGTAGCGCGACGCTGGGTCGCCGCCGCCACAGGCCCCGAGCCAACTTGCCGCCAGCACCGTCGCCAGGCCGAAAGAGGTGCGCCGCCCGGGACCGGGCCACGGCGGCAGCGCTGTGGTCGGCGGTGCGGGCATGGCAGTGAGCATCGCATGTCCCGCCCCCGCTGCGAAGTCGGGCAGCCGCGTAAGCCCTAGACAAGCGCAGCGTTCACACTTGCCTCGACCCGGCGGCGCTGCTACGTTGCCCACATCGCAGGGACGCAGGCTGGGCGTGCGCAGCATGCCCGCGTGGTGTTCAGCATCCGTGAGTCGCGCATGAAGGACCGATCGAGCGGATATCGTGGGAAAATGGCGGCGTTTCCGCTCGCTGCACTGGTGGCGTGCACGGCGCCAGGCGCTGCGGTGGCCCCAGGGGCTACGAGCGCGGGCGTCGATGCAGCAGCAGGGCCCGATGGGTCCACGCCGCACGACACTGTGCCGGGCAGTTCGGATACGATGCCCAGCAGTTCGGACACCGCGCCGCGAGCCACGTCCGATTCGGCCGCAGGCATCGACATCGCGAGTGACTCCAAGGTGTTCGCCGATGCGCTCGTTTCGACGGACGCCGCGCCACCCAACCCGGACGCCAACTTGGACACGGTCGGGGTCGGCCCGGCCACCGACAAGTTCGGGCTCGCCTTCGTGACGCTGCTCACTGGCAAGGTCGTAGTCGTCGAACGGAAGTCGTTGGAGGCCCAGGCCGTCATCGGCGCTGGCCACGGCCATACGCACGGCGTGGGCGTGCTGCCCGGGCAGCAGGCCGTCTGGTACGGCAACACCGACGACGAGGCGCTGGACCGCTACGAGCAGGTCAATGGCGACCCGACGAACTGGAAGCTCGTCGCGAGCGTAAAGGCGCCGGGCATGTTCAAGTTCGTCGAAATCAGCCGCAACGGCGCGATGATGGCGCTGGCTCCCGACATCCATTTCGTGACGGCAAACAGCATGCCTCCTTCGAAGCAGGTCCTGCTGTTCGACACGAAGACCCAGATGTTTGCCCCACCGGTCGAACTCGCCGCGCCGACCGTCGTCGCCCTGACTGCCGATGGCGCGACCGCCTACGTCGCCAACACGCTGACCAAGTCCATCGACGTGATCGACACGAAGTCGGCCAAAGCGACGGCCTCGTGGACCTGGCCGGCTTGCGCGCTCAAGGCACCGCAGTCAATCCTGACGTCCATCGACACGACACCGGACGACAAGACGCTGGCCCTGTGTACGTTCGGGGGCAGGACGTTGGCGATCTACGATCTGGTCAAGCCGGGGCCCCCGCTCGTGGTCAAATTTCCGATGTATGTCCACTGGGTGGTCTTCTCGCCGGACAGCAAGACGGCGTTTGTCGTCACCGTCGAAGGCATGTCGATTCCGGGCGACGAAAAGAAGAACGCCGCCATGCCGACGACCCTGGAGCGCGTCGATGTGGCCACCGGTACGGTGTTGGGCTCGACCAAGTGGAAGTACGGCTACGCGCACATCGGCATGCCGCCGACTGGCACCTCAGTGTTCGTGACGGGCTCGTTCAGCACGCTGCTCGAATACGACGCGGCGACGCTCGGCTTGCTCGCCGAAGGCCCCGTGCAGCCTGGGTTGCCGACGCCGGCGATGACGATCTCGTTCTGAGGACGCGCATCAGGGCGGCAGGGCCGGCAAGGGATCGCCGCGCACCAGCAGCGTGCCGGCGGCGATCGCGGGGTTCGTGAGGTTGCCGCCGACGAAGACCGCGCTGTGGGCGTCGAGCCAGGCACCGTGCAGGTCGAGCTCAGTCAGCGGCGGGTCGAGCGCACGCAAGTCCTTGGCGGCTGCGGCCCCGCGCTGCAGGGCGAGATAGCCGCGCGCGCCGCCGACCAGCGCGGTTCCGTCCGGTGCGACGGCGACCGCGGCCAGATTGCCGTTGATGCCGCAGCCCGCGCAGCCCGCGACCTGGCGCCATCCTGAGGCATCGCCGCGCACCACCGTCCCTTGACTCGTGCCGCCGACCACGATCATGTCGTGGATGCCGCGACCAGTGACGCCGACGAAGCGGTCGTCGCCGATGCGCGCCGCCAGCGTCCACACTCCGCCAGCGACTGCCCAGATACCGCCACCGTCGCCGACCGCAATGACGTGGTTGGCGTCGGCGCCCCACACCTTCATGAGCATGCCCTGGTGGCCGGCTAGCACGACGCGGGTGGCTGTCTGGTCGATGGCGGCACCCGTATCGGCCGCGAACGGGACACGCCACAGGATGCCCGGCGCCGCGGGCTGCGCAGCGTGACCGCCGACCACCCAGGCGTGGTCCATCCCTGCCGCGAACCAGACGCCGAAGAGTTGGCCCCCCGCTGCAGCGAGCGACGGGACCTGCGCTATGGCCACCGCCGCGTCACCGGAGCGCCACCGCAGCACGTGGCCACCGTCGCCAACGGCCATGCGCCGGCCGCTCGCGTCGCCGTGCACCCACCACAAGTGCCCGGCACCGGGGATCGTGTGCCGTCGCCAAGTCGTGCCGTGCAACTCATGAATGGTGCCGGCGCCGCCGGGTCGGCCGCCGACGATGAGCCACTCGCGCCCGCTGCCGCCCTCGCCGTTGCTCCAGGCCGACGTCAGGTTGGGCAGCGCCACATCGTCGGCGTGCAGCGCGGTCCACCCAGACAACCAGTCGGTCGCGGTCGGCGTTGGGGAGCGCTCGGCGCCGCATCCCCAGGCGAGGAACGGCAGCATTGCCGACGTCAGCGCACTGCACTGCACGCGGCACATCCACTTCTGTTGCGCGCACCTTGGCCTTGCCGCCGCCATCGGGCGTCACCTATACTCGACGCCGCAGTTCTGGGAAAGTCCTTCCTACCCCCGCAAGGGTCGCGCCCATGCACACGCTCTCTCGCCCGTCGTGCGCCACCGTGCTGGGCTCGGACTGGACAGGCGTAGCCTGCGTGCTGGGCTCGGACTGGACAGGCGTAGCCTGCGCGCTCGCCGCCTGCACGCTGCTCGGCGCAGCCTGCGGAACGGAGGCCGCCAAGCCGACCCCGCCGGACGCCACGGCTGCCCCAGCCGCCGCCGACGCAGCCACGGATGGCGGCGGAGACGCGCCCGCAAAAGCCGACGCCCAGCCACCGACCGTGGCGTTCACCGCGCCCAAGGCGGGCGCTCTCGTGACCGGAACCGTCTCGCTCCAGGTGGCAGCACAGGATGACGTCGGCGTGACGCGGGTGCGGTTTTTTGCCAACGGCGGCCTGCTTTTCGACGATGCGACCGCCCCTTTTGCGCACGAGTGGGCCAGCACCGACGCAGACGACGGTACCTATGTGCTGACAGCCGTCGCTTCCGATGCGGCTGGCAACACGGCAACGGCTTCGGTGCAGGTGACGCTCGACCGCACGGCGCCCAAGGTGGTTTTCGCAGCGCCCGCCGAGAAAGCGATGGTGGGCGACAACGTCAACGTGGCGGTGACCGTCACCGAAGCCGGCACCTTGGAGGCGCTCGTCTTCAGCGCGGCGCCCAGCGCCAAGCCCGATGGCGCGGTCGAGATCGGCAAGGCCACTGTCGGCAACGCCACGATCGACAAGCTCACTGCGGTGCCGTACAGCGTCACCTGGAACACGACCGGGCTCGCTGCAGGTGCCTACGTGCTGACGGCCAACGCCACGGACAAGGCTGGCAACAAGGCGAGCGCGGCCCGCAATGTCCAGTTCGACCGCTTGCCGACGGTCACGTTGACGGCTCCGGTGGCCAACGCAAGCCTGTCCGGTGTCGTCAAGATCGCCGGCAGCGCCGAGGACGACGTCGGCATTGCCAGCGGCGAACTGCGCATCGACGGCAAGCTCGTGGCCAAGCTGGTCGGTGGCGGCAAGTCGGCACCGATCCAGGCCAATTGGGACACTACGCTGGCCGCCTATGGTGCCCACACCTTGGCCGTCGATGTCACGGACAGCGCCGGCCAGGCCGCAAGCGTCATGGTCAAGGTCACGCTGGCGGCAGTCGGCACGCCGGGCATGGTGCTGATCCCAGCCGGCAACTTCTTCATGGGCTGCAACGCCGCCAAGGACACCGCGTGCCAGACCATCGAGTCGCCGCAGCACGAGGTCAAGCTGAACGCGTTCGAACTGGACGTCACCGAGGTCACCGTCGAGGCCTACCAGGCCTGCATCGCGGCGGGCAAGTGCCCGACGCTCGAAGATGTGGGGCCGTCATGCAACCTCGACGTGAAGCAGAAGGCAGCCAAGGCGGGCCACGGCAAGCACCCTATCAACTGCGTGAAGTGGTTCTATGCCAACGCCTATTGTGGCGCGGTCGGCAAGCGCCTGCCCACCGAAGCGGAATGGGAGATGGCCGCCCGCGGCGACTGCACGAAGAACGGCGGCGCCGCCGGATGTGCTGTAGCGATGCGGACCTACGTGTGGGGCGATGCCTGGCCACCGCCGCCGGGCAGCGGCAACTTCGCCGACGTGACGGCCGCCAAGGCGCATCCCGACTGGACGACGTTGGCCAGCTTCGACGACGGCCACGGCGAATCGGCGCCGGTGGGCGGATTTTCGACGAACGTCTACGGCCTGCACGACATGGCCGGCAACGTCTCGGAGTGGGTCGCCGACATCTTCGTCAAGGCGTGGTACGGACAGTCACCGGCCAGCAACCCGCTGGCGACCGAAGGCAGTTGGTTCCGCTCGTATCGGGGCGGCAGTTTCTATGTGGGCCAGGGCATCCACTTGCGCGCCAGCCGCCGCGGCGGCATCGACCCAGCGGCGGAAGACTTCTACCTCGGCTTCCGCTGCGCGAAGTCTCAGTAATCGCGAACCAATCCTGCGAAAAGACCGGGCCATTACAAGTAAATCCAGCGAGAAGTCGCAGTTGCAACCCCGGTTCATGGCGACGGTGGGCAGCCCGGAAACGGCGGGCCGTCGTACAGGCGCACCAGCCGCTCGCCGCGCCCCCAGGCCGTAGACTTGGGGTCACGCACCTCCACAACCACGCGCACCCACTGGCCGCACAACGGCTGGATGCTCTTGTCGATGAACGCCACCGTCAGTCCCGGCTTCAAGGCCGACGCATTCGTGACGGTACCAGCCGCTCCCGGGTCGGCGTGGACCGATGCGTCGTTCTCGAACGAACTCGCGACCTGGCCGCAGGCAGAGTAGGCCCGGCCCTTGGCATCGACCTCCTGCTTGGCGGTCGCGCTGCCGGGCAGCGTCACACGAAACGCCGCCCAGACGTGGAAGCCGCACTGCGCCCCGTGCGCGAGCGGCACCCACTGGCCGTCGAGATAGGGATGGAATTGGCCCGCCGCATCGCCCACGCCGACCTCGACAGCCAGCGTCGGGGGACCGGCGACTTGCCACGCCACCATCGGACTCTTCAGATCACAGCCCGCCCCGTCCGGCGGCGGGACATCTACGACGGCAGCCGTCTCGGCCGGCAGCGCGTCGAAACAGAGCTGCGGGGCCTGGGTGGCGGCATCGACAACGTCGGGCCCCGAATCGGCGGCAGCGGCGACGTTCCCGTCGGTGGCGGCAGCGTCGGGGGTGTCAGCGTCGGTGGCGGCGCCGCGTCCGGCGTCGGTGGCGGGTACGGCGGCAACGGCGTCTGCGGCGGGCACGTCGAGGCTGGCGGCCTCCAGGTCACCGAAGTCGGGAGAGTCGGGCTGTGCGGTCGCCGCGGCGTCGAAGGCCGCATCTGCGATCCGTGCGACGCTGTCGGGCGGCGGTGCGACGGGCTCCCGGCAGGCGAGACCACACGCCGCAAACAGGCTCACCGCAGCCAAACAGGCCCGCACACGCGGCGGTGGGCCGACGGGGCCGACCTGGGCCTGCAGCCGTGTCAGTTCAGCGATTTGGCGCAACGGAAGCCAAGGCCGTCGAAGAACTGCTGCGGCACGTCATGGAAGCGCAGCGAGGCCCGCAAGCCCTCGGCCGAATAGAAGAACGTGCCGCCGCGGTTCGTGCGGAACGTGCCCTCGCCGGGTCCCACGGGGTTCTTGGTCGGCGACTTCGCGTAGAACGAGCCGTCGTACCAGTCGGCGACCCACTCGCACAGGTTGCCGGCCATGTCGTACAAGCCATAGCCGTTCTTGCCCGCGGGCTTGGAGCCGACCGGCATCGTGCCCGAACCGTCGCAGCCCGGCTCCTTCTTGCCGGCCGCGCTCTGCCAGACCGCGAACTCGCAGCCTTCCGCGTCGCCCCACGGATACAGCTTGCCTTCAAGGCCGCCGCGTGCCGCGTACTCCCACTCCGCCTCGGTAGGCAGGCGCTTGCCGGCAAACTTGCAGTAGGCGTCGGATTGTGTCCAGTCGATGCAATTGATCGGGTGCTTCTCCTTGCCCGGCGCGCCCGCATTGCACTTCTTGAGCTGGAAGTCTCCCCACTTGTCCGCCGTCGGCGTGCACTTGCCGGCCTTGACGCAGGCACCGTACTGCTCGACGGTCACCTCGTACTGGTCGAAGAACAACGCATCGGCCACCACGATGTGGCGCGGCTCTTCGTTGGCGTAGCAACTGCCGTCGCCCGGCACGCACCCCATCTTGAACGTACCGCCCGGCACGAACACCATGCCCGCGGGCACGTTCGACGGCGTGCAGGTGCCCTTGGTGTCGCAAACACCCGCCGGACACGCCGTGCCAGCCGCTGCCGGGGCGGAACTGCAGCCCTTCGCCACGTCGCACGTCTCGGCGGTGCACGGCTTGCCGTCGTCGCAGGCGCTGGCGTTGGCGGCGTGGGTGCAGCCCTTGAGCGGGTCGCAGGCATCGAGCGTGCACGTCAGGCTGTCGTCGCAGCCGTTGGGCTTGCCACCACCGCATGCATCCACCGCGCACTTCTCGTCGGTGGTGCACGGGTTGCCATCGTCGCACGGACCGCCCGCAGCGATCGCGACGTGGGTGCATTTCAAGCCGACGGCGGCATCGGCGGTGCAGTTCTGGCAGTCGTTGCAGTCTTGCAGGTCCTTGCCGTCGCAGTTGGCGTCGATCGTGTCGTCCGCGACATCGTCGGCACACGGGTGGACGCTGGCCGCCTTGTCGTCGCAATCCTTGCCGCCCGAGGCCACGGACGCGTAGCCGTCGAGGTCGCCGTCCAAGCCGTCAATGCCGTCGCAACTCGTGTCCACGCCGTCGCCCACGCTGTCGGCGGCACCAGGGAATGCGGCGGCGTCGCCGTCGTTGCAGTCCTTGCCCTTGCAGGCCGCGCCACTGGCAAGGAAGCCATCCTTGTCCGTGTCGCAGTTGTTGACTGTGACGGCGAACGACGCCGTCTTCGTCAGGCCGTCTGCCGTCAGCACCGTGGCGGCGATCGTGTGCTTGCCGTCCGCGACGGTCGTGGAGTCCCACGCATGGGTGTACGGCTCGGCCATCTTCTCGGCGATCTGGGCCGCGCCGACGTGGAACGTCACCGACTTGAACTTGCCATTGTCGTCCGCAGGCTTGGCTTGCAGATGCACAGTGCCCTTGACGTCGGCGAGCAGGCCGATCGCGCAGCCGGTGAGCGCGGCGCTCGGGCAGAACAGCAGGTGGAGCGTGAGCGGCTGATCGACCTTGACCTTGGTTTCCACCGTCGCCGTCTGGCCGGCGCCGTCGGTGACGGTGGCCTTGAGCACGTGGTCGCCGTATGTCGCCTTCGCGGTGTCCCACGGGATCGTGAACGTCGTCTCCGCGCTGCCGCCCGTCAGCGCCGCCTGCAGCACGCCGTCGAGCAGCAGTTCGCCGCTCGCGAGCGCCAGGTCATCTTTCGCGGACCCGACGACGTTGACGAGGCCCGCCAGGCTCGCACCCGCTACCGGCTCCGCCAACGCGACCACCGGCTTGCGGTCGAGTTGCACCGTCAGCGTGGCCGTCGTTGCGTGGCCGGCCTTGTCGAACACGGTCGCGGTGACCAGGTACTTGCCCGACATGAACGCCGCGGTCTGCCAGGTCACCTGGTAGGGCGCTGCTGCCACTTGCCCGACGGGCGTCGCCAGCCCAGCGGATTGGCCGCCCGCGCCGGCCGCCTGCGCCACGGCGAACTCGACCCGCCCGACGCCGGCATTGTCCGCTGGCGCGACGGCAAGCACGACGCTGCCATCGACAATCTTGCCCTCGCCGGGCGCGGTGAACGAGAGAGTCGGCTTGGTGTGATCGACGACGACCTCGGCGTCAGCCTTGGCCGTGTTGCCCGCAGTGTCGAATGCGATGGCCTGGACCGTGTGCTTGCCTTCCGCGAGCCCGGCCGTCGGCCACTCCGCCTTGTACGGGAAGCTCGTGTCATCGACGAGCAGCTTGCCGTCGACGTGGAATTCGACGTGGGTGACGCCGACGTCGTCGCTGACGGTCGCGCTCAGCACGACGGTGCCCGTAAGATATGCGGAGCCGTCGAGCGGCGCGCCGGCCGCCCCCGGAATCGCGAGTTGCACCGTAGGCGCGGCGTCTTTCGGGTTCGTGGTCGGCGCCGCGTCCGCCTTGGCCGTCACGTCGGGGGCCGCCGCATCGGCGCTGGCGAGCACATCCGGCTTCGACGCCGCTCCCGTGTCCGTCGGTCCCTCTGCACCGCAAGCCGCGGCGGTGGCGAGGACTGCCGTCGCGACGAGACCCCACGCAGGGGCGGCGCGGCCTGCGCTCCTGGCACAGCCCACTACGTTCATGGCGAAACTCATGATCTACTCCTGCAGGGTCGGGCGCGACGGCTAACGCGGAGGATCGCAGTAGACTTACAAAGATACTCCACCCGCCGCCGCCGCGCAACGCCCCGAATCGCCGCTGCTTGAGCGCACGGGGCGCGACGAGTTTGCGCATCCGGGCCTGGGGCGCCCGTGGATCGCGATCGATGGCAAATACTCGCCGCTGGACCACCACTGCGGCGGGCTGGGCCAGAAGTTTGAGGGCGACGGCACGGTGTACTGGCGCGTCGGGGTGTTGCGCGCCGTGATGGTGTCGGCGCCGTCGGCTCTGGCGCGCATCGTCATCTGCCTGAACGTAAGAAAGATTTTCGCGGGCCGTTCTCAAATGTCCTGACCTCGCTGCAACTCCCGGATCGGCAACACCACGGGATGCCTGCGTCCGAAGTCATGCTGGCGATACGATGGACGCTGCGCCCGGGTGCGCTGAGACTTGGGCCGGCGGACTTTCGATCGGGTCTGGGTCCAGACTGCCCGGCCGATTGCCCGCCCACAACCGCCAGCGTACACTCCCGCGCCCGCCAAGCCTGCGGCACGCGAATGCGAGCGCGATGCAGCGGCGGGCGTGGCAGTCGTCCCTAGCCCCGTGAGCCCCCATGCCCACCGATCTCCCGCCCGCCGAATCAGGAGGCACCGCGCCGCCCGTCCCCACCGCACCCGGCGGTCGCGGCCCCGGCGGCTTCGGCGCCGTCCAGCACGTCACCATCGAAGACGAGATGCGCTCGGCCTACGTCGATTACGCGATGTCGGTCATCGTCGGCCGCGCGTTGCCCGACGTGCGCGATGGGCTGAAACCGGTCCACCGGCGCGTGCTCTACACGATGCACGAGCTCAAGAACAACTGGAACCTCGCCTACAAGAAGTCCGCGCGCATCGTCGGCGACTGCATCGGCAAGTACCACCCGCACGGCGACGTCTCGGTGTACGACACGCTGGTGCGCATGGCCCAGCCGTTTGCCCTGCGCTACCTGCTCGTCGACGGGCAAGGCAACTTCGGCAGCGTCGACGGCGACCCGGCCGCGGCCATGCGCTACACCGAAGTCCGCATGACGCGGCTGGCGCACGAGTTGCTGGCCGACCTCGACAAGGAGACCGTCGACTTCCAGCCCAACTACGACGGCCACGACCACGAGCCGACGGTGCTGCCGACCAAGGTGCCGAACCTGCTGGTCAACGGCTCGGGCGGCATCGCGGTCGGCATGGCGACGAACATCCCGCCCCACAACATGACCGAGATCGTCAACGCCTGCATCGCGCTGATCGACGAGCCCGGTATCGACGTCGTCGGCCTGATGAGGTTCGTGAGCGGGCCCGATTTCCCCACTGGCGCCATCATCCACGGCCGCCAGGGGATTCTCGACGCGTATTCGACCGGCCGCGGCAAGATCAAGGTGCGGGCGAAAACGCACGTGGAGGTCGAGAAAAAGGGCGGCCGCGAGACACTGATCGTCGACGAACTGCCGTACCAGGTCAACAAGGCGAAACTGCTGGAGAACATCGCCGACCTCGTGCGCGACAAGAAGATCGAGGGCATCAGCGACCTGCGCGACGAGTCGGACCGCACCGGCATGCGCATGGTCATCGAACTCAAGCGCGACGCCATGAGCCAAGTGGTGCTCAACCACCTCTACCAGCACACCGCGCTGGAGTCGTCGTTCGGCATCATCAACCTGGCCATCGTCGCCGGCCAGCCGATGGTGCTGACGCTCAAGGAGATGCTGGAGCACTTCGTCGATCACCGCCGCGAAGTCGTGACCCGGCGCTGCCTGTACGAACTGCGCGAGGCCGAGGCGCGCGCCCACATCTTGCAGGGCCTGCTGATCGCGCTCGATCACCTGGATCGCGTCATCGAGATCATCCGCGCCAGCCCCGATGTGCCGACGGCGAAAGCGGGCCTGATGAGCGCGTTTGTGCTGTCGGACCTGCAGGCCCAGGCCATCTTGGACATGCGCCTGCAGCGCCTGACCGGCCTCGAACGCGACAAGATTCGCGCCGAATTCGACGAATTGCAGAAGCGCATCGCGTGGCTCAGGTCCGTGCTCGACGACGACGCCAAGCTGATGAGCGTCATCAAAGGAGAATTGATCGCCATCCGCGACGAATACGGCGACGCGCGCCGCACGGAGATCATCGACGACCAGGCCAGCATCCGGGTCGAAGACCTGATTGCCGATGAAGACATGGTCGTGACGATCAGCAAGGCGGGCTACATCAAGCGCACGGCGCTGTCAGCGTACCGGGCCCAGCGGCGCGGCGGGCGCGGCAAGACGGGGATGGCGACCAAGGAAGAGGACTTCGTCGTCGACTTGTTCGTGGCCTCGGCACACCAGGACCTGCTCGTGTTCACGTCGCTCGGCAAGGTCTACGGCCTCAAGGTCTACGACCTGCCAGTGGGCGCAGCGACGACGCGCGGCAAGCCGATCGTGAACCTGATCCCGGTGGCGGCTGGCGAAGACATGAAGGCGGTCGTGCCGGTGCGCGAGTTTCGCGACGACGCGTTCGTGCTGATGGCGACGAAGTTCGGCACCGTCAAGCGCACGAAGCTGATGGAGTACGCGCGGATTCGGCAGACCGGCATCATCGGCATCGTGCTCGACGAGGGCGACGACCTGATCGACGCCAAGGTGGTGCGTGACTCCGACACGGTGCTGCTGGCCACGCGGCGCGGCATGTCGATCCACTTTGCTGTAGCCGGCGAGCGCGGGGTGCGGCCGATGGGGCGGGCGACGCGCGGCGTGCGCGGCATCGATCTGGTCGGCGACGACTCGGTCGTGAGCTTGGCGGTGCTGCCGGCCATGGGCTTGGAGGCGCACGCCGATGAGCCGCTGCTGGCGGAACCCGACGTGCCCGAGGCCGACGGCGAAGATGCCGTGGTCGATATCGCCGGCCCGCGCATTCTCGCCATCTGTGAGAACGGCTACGGCAAGTGCACGTCGCCGGCCCTGTACCGGATGCAGTACCGCGGCGGCCGCGGCATCATCGCAATCTCGACGACCAAGCGGAACGGTCTGTGCGTGGGGCTCAAGGTCGTCGACCCCGAGGGCGACGTCATCGTGGTGACCGACGGCGGCATCATCTTGCGCAGCGCGGTCAGCGAAATCCGGGTGAGCGGCCGGAACACGCAGGGCGTGCGCCTGATCCAGCCGGGCGACGCCGCCAAGGTGGTCAGCTTCGAGCACTTCTGCGAGCGCGACGTGGGCCCCGATGAGCCGACGTGACGCCCCGGGCCGTGACCGGCCGCCCGTTCGTTCGCGCGAGGCCGGGCCGTTGCCGACCCTGCCGACCTTGGCAGGTGTGGCGCGCGCCGTACTGCGACCGGGCGCCGCGACTCCTGTGCTTGCGGGGCATCCGTGGGTGTTTTCCGGGGCAATCGCCCACCTCGTGGCGGCCCCCGAGGCCCAGCGAATCGACGCCGGACAGGCCTGTGCGGTGCTCGACCCGCACGGGCGCTGGCTCGGCTTCGGGTATGTGAATCCAGACAGCCAGATCAGCGTGCGCGTGCTCGAACCTGGCTCCGACGGGCTGGAACCGCGCCGGGTGCCGGCGCTGGACGATCTGGTGCGGGCGCGGCTGCAGCGGGCGGCCGACCTGCGCCGGGCGCTCGGCTTGCCGGGGCCGGAGACCGACGCGTACCGCCTCGCCAATGCCGAGGGTGACGGACTGCCCGGGCTGGTCGTCGATCGGTTCGCCGACGGCGCGGTGGTGCAGGCCTCGACAGCGGGCGCCTGGCGCTGGCGGGCCGGAGTGGTGGCGTGGCTGCGCGGGACTGCGGGTTGCGCGTGGGTGCTGGTGCGCGTGCCACACGACGTGCACCCGTCCGAGGGACTGGTCGGCGACACCCTGGAGGCGCACGGCGACGTGCCCGAATCGGTGCGCGTGCACCACAACGGCCTGCTGCTGATGGTCGAGCCGCGCGGTGGCCAAAAGACGGGCATGTACTGCGACCAGCGTGCGGCGCACCGGCGCGTGGCAGACCTCGTGCGACCGGGCTCCTTCGTGCTCGACGCGTATTGCCACACCGGCGGCTTCGGGCTGCACGCCGCTCGCGCCGGAGCGGGGCGCGTGCTCGGCATCGACGCCTCACTGCGCGCGGTCGAACTGGCCAACACGCACGCCGCATTGAACGGCCTCGACGCCTACCGGGCCGACTGCGAAGACGCGGTGCTGACGCTGCGCCACTATGCGGAGTCTGCGAGCGACGCGCCGCGGCCCGACGTAGTGGTCGTCGACCCGCCGAAGTTCGCAACGCGCGGCGCCGTGGTCGACGACGCGCTGCGCAAGTACCTCAGCCTGAACGCTCTGGCGATGCGCGCACTGGCCGAAGACGGCTGGCTGGCGACGTGCTCCTGCTCCGGACTCGTCACGCGCGAGGCGTTCCTGCGAATGCTGGCGCAGGCCGCGCGGGAGGCCGGGCGGCGGGCGACGATCGTTGACGTGCTGGGTCCGGCACCGGACCACCCCGTCGCGCCCGCCCATGCCGAGGGGAACTACCTCAAGACTGCGCTGGTGCGGGTGACGGCGCGCGACGTGTGATACCAAATCCCTTGAATTCGGCTCGGTGCTCGCTCGCCCGCGGCTGCGTTGCTCAGGCTCGAAATAGTCCTACTATTCCTTCGCCTTCGCGCCTTGCCGCGTTCGCCGCGAGCCCTCGATCCGATTCGGCGGGCTTTGGTATGAGCCCCGCGCCAACCTGCGGTGCTGGCACGAGGTCCCGTCCTGGTGCACTGCCTGGCGGGGCGAGCCGGATTGCGGCGGCCGCAGCCGACTCGGGGCGCTGCGCCATCACGAAGCAGAGCGCGACCATGTTCCAGGTGTTGTTTGGAAAAAAGGCCGGGGACGACAGCCCGAGGACCAACCCGGCGACGACGGCACCGGCCAACGCACACGCATAGGGAGCCCGCCGACGCCAGCGCCGGGCCGTGAGCACGGCCACGAAGCACGCGGCGATCTGGAGTCCCTGGTGCAGCACTGCGGCCGGCACGCCGTACGCGGCCGCGAAGCCCAACGGCTGCGAGTGGGGCGCCGGCTGCCCTCCCTTGCCCGACTGCCGGTTCTTGACGCGGACGAAGGCATTCGCACCGGCGCCCATCACCGGCGCATCGGGGATCATGCCGACCAGTACGGTGACGTGGTCGATGCGTTCGGCCGACCAGTCGCGCACACGTGCCCGCTCCTCCGGATCGAGCACCGAGGCCATGCGCGTGCGAAAGCTGGTCGGCCCCAACGTAACGAGTGCGAACCCGACGGTGAGGACCGCCAACACGATGCCGATCCGGCGGGCGCCGCCCGTGACGAGCGCCAGGGCGCACGCGGTGAAAATGACGGCTGCCGCAAAGGCAAAGGTGCCTCCCCGCGAGTTGGCCGCGAACTCGCAGTACACGCCTGCCGCCAAGCCGACGTATCCCATCAGGCGCTGCCAGGCGGGGTTGGCGCCATCGAGCGCGACCACGAGGGCGAACGGGATGGCGCACGCGCCGCACGCGCCGAGCACGTTGGACTGGCCGCCGGGGCCCTGGGCGCGCACGACTCCCACGTTCATCATGTTCGCCCAGGGCATCTCGAGGAACACCCACGCACCGCTGAAGACGAGGCCGACAACGCTGACGATCGCGATGCGCCGCAAGTCATCAGCATCCTGGACGACCTGCGTGGTGCAAACGATGAACCACAGGGCGCCGATGTACTCGGTGATGGGCTGGGTCGCCTGACCATACGGTGCCGTGACTTCGCGCAACACGACCACGAGGAACAGGAGCCCGAAGCCAAGCAAGAAGAACACGGGCAGCCGGTTCATGTGTCCGCGCACGCGCAACCGGTTAGCGGTGACGAGCGTGAGGACGACGAGCGTCACCTTGAAGGGGCTGAACTCCTCCGACGGCGCGAGTGCTCCCCAGAAATAGGCAACCTGCACGACGCCCGCCATCCAGGCCGGCGCCATCGTCACGAGATTCAGCGAGAGAACCGCCAAGCCCAGCGCGATGGCGGGTTTGACCGCGAGCCCGGACATCCAGAGGATGCTGGAAGAGGCCGCACCGATCACGACAGAAAGGAGCCTGAACATCGGTTCTTGCTGGCCTCGAGACGGCCCCGGGTTTGTTGCCGCCGCGCCGCGGGAGGGTCAACGGGCCAAGCGCGCAGGATAGCGGGGTCCTGCGGGCTCAGCTACGGCTTGAGCACGCGCACGACAGCCGCGCCCTTGTCGCCATCCTGCCCCTGGCTGGCCCAGGCAATCGCCACGGCGCCGCTCGGCAGCGCCGCCACGGCGGGAAGGGACTGGTTGCCGGTAAAGGTAAGGTTCGCCATAAAATCAGCACCTTGCTGCGCCTTCCCGGTGCGCACCGAAGCCTTGATGGCCATGCCCGCCTCGTCTTCGCCGATGGTCTGCCACGCTGCCAGCCACAGGCCGCCCGTCGCCGCGATCGCGGGCCGCGACTGTTCGTCGGCGGTCACCAGGTTCCACTTGAACTCGGCTCCCACCTTCTGCGCATTCTTGTCGAAGGCCTGGGCAAACACGCCGAAGCCCGAGCCGTCCTGGTCCGCCGAGCGCCATGCGACCGTGAACGACCCGTCGGCTGCGACGGCGGCGCGCGGCTGGCTCTGCTCGCCAGTCTTGAAGCTGTTGACGGCAAACGGCGGGCCGACCTTGGCACAAGTCTGGTACAGCAACTGGCCGTAGACGCCCCACTCCGAGCCGTCTTCGCCGTAGCTCTGCCAGACCAGCAGCACCTTGCCGGAGTCGTCGGAAAACGGGGCGAGTTGGGGCGCCAGTTGCTTGTCGCCCGCCTGCTCGTTGACGATCGCCTCGGCGCCGAATGCCACGCCCTGCTCGTCGTAGCAGCGCGCCACCACGTCGTAGCTCTGGCCACCCTTCTGGGCGAACGACTCCCACGCCACGACCGTCTTGCCGTTGGGCAGCACGGCCACCGCCGGCCGTTGCTGTTCGTTGAGCGTCTGCTGGTTGACGACGACCTCGCCGCCCAGTTTCTGCCCGTCCTTGCCAAAGCGTTGCAGCACGACCGCTTCGAGGTCGCCGTCCTGATTGAACGAGTCCCACACGGCAACGACGTTGCCTTCCTTGTCGGCGCCGAGCGCCACGTGCAGTTGCGGGCCCGCCTTCGTCGTGTTGACGAGGGTTTCGGGCCCCGCCGCTACTGCGCTCTCGTTGAAGCGCCGCCACACGATCGCAGCGCCGTCGCCGTCCTGCCCATCGGACTCCCACGCGACCGCCAGTCCGCCGGACCACGTCGCCAATGCGGGCGCCGACTGATCGCCTTGCTTCTGCTGGTTGACGACGACTTCTGGCGTGCCCGGCAGCGTCGCGCCCGTCTTGTCGTGGCGGCGCAGGTAGACGTGGCCGCCGTTGAGGTTCGTCCACACGAATACGGCCGCATCGCCAGCACCCACGGCAGCGGGAAGACGCTGGTCGCCCGTCGTCGTCGTGTCAATCACCTTCGGCCCGCCGACCTTGACGCCCGTGGGCGAAAACCAGTGCGCGGCGATGCCCCAGCCGCTACCGTCGCCGTTCGCGCCGTCTTCGAACGCGATCGCAAAGGTGCCGTCGGCGTGCACGGCGATGGCGGGCTTGCCCTGCGGACCGGGCGCGCTCGTGTTGACCTGGAACTCGGCGCCGAGCGGCAGCCCCGGCTCCTGCTTGAACATCTGCGCGCGCACATCGCCTTCGCCGGCATCCGTGTTCCACGCCACCACGCTGCGGCCGTTGGGCAGGGCGGCGACGACGGGACCCCACTGCTTGCCTGCGGCCTGGGCATTGACCGGGAACGGCGTCCCGTCCTTGTCGCCCGACGAGGCGTACATCTGCGCCCACACGTCTTCGCCGTCGTCCCAGGCGAGCAGCACGCGCCCGTCGCTGAAGGCGGCCACGGCCGGGTTCTTCTGCTTGGGCTCCACACCGAGCGACTTGATGATGGCACCGCCAGCCTGCAGCAGCACCTTGTGCGTGCCCTGCGGTGTCGTCCACGCGACGAAGCGCTTGCCATCCTCGAGCGCAACGGCCACCACCGCCGACAGCGCCGGGGCGGGCGCGCCGATCGTGCAGCCGACACTGGCTTGCAGCACGCTCACAGGGCCGCCTTGCGGTTGCAAGAGTGCGTCGATGCGCTGCCACTGGATGTGCGTCGCCGGCGTGTGGCGCGTGCCTTGGACACACGACGACAGCGAGTACACGTTGCCGCACGCGGCCTGGCTCGTGAAACACGTCGTCTGGCACAGGTTGGCGAACTTTGCGTACCAGCACGCCTCGACCTTGCCCGGCCCGTCGGACGCCCACAGCACGTCGGACGCCCCGCCACCGGCCGGCAGCACGGCGACATGGACGAGCGCCTCGCCTGTTGGCGCCGTCGCGACCAATTGTTCACTGGCTTCGCGCGATCCGTCGGCACGCCACGCCCGCGTCCAGACGGTGCCCCCTTCGCCCGGCCACGCCGCGCACCAGCGTCCGCCACCCAAGTCGCCGACCGCCGCCTGCCGCACGCTGCCGGCCGTGGCCTTGAACGCCGAAGCCTTGACGTCGCCGCAAGCCGTGCCGCCGGCCTGGCAGATGCCCGCCTTGCACGCGTCGGGGCTCGTGCAGGCGTCGCCGTCGTCGCACAGCGTGCCGTCGGGCTTGGGCGCGGGCAGGCACTTCTTCTGGCCCTCGTCGCATGTCGCGGTCTGGCAGCCGCTGCCGTCGGCGCACAGCTTGGGCGGGCCGGAGCCACACTTGCCGGCGCCGTCGCAGGGGTCAGGGTCGGTGCAGAACTGCCCGTCGTCACACACGGCGCCCTTGGCCTTCGCCTTGGCCTTGCAGTCGAACGTGAACTTGCCCGTCGAACTGCACACGCCCTCGATGCAGGGCTCCGTCGTCGTCAGCGCGCAGTCGGGCGGGGCGCCGGGCGTGCACTTGCCGGCCTGGCACGAGTCGGTTTGGGTGCACCCACTGTCGTCGGCATTGCACGGCTTGCCGTTGGTGCCGGCGGGTGCAAAGAGGCACGTCGAGGTGTCGGCATTGCACGAGTCGAGCGTGCACGGGTTGAGGTCGTCGCACTCGTCGATGCCGGGCAGGCATGGCTTGGGCGGAACGTCGGGAGCGGGCAACTCCCCCGACTCGGTGTCCAGCGTCGCGCCGTCTCCGTCGGGTGCGGGGCTGAAGTCTGGTGCGATGTCTTGGACGACCTCGCCATCAGCGGCGCCGCCCGCGTCTGCGACGTCGGCCTTGGCATCGGCAACCGCATCCTTGCCGGCAGCGCCAGTCGCATCGGGCTGGGCGTCCTTGGCCAGCGCGGCCGAGTCACCCTTGGCGTCGGGAACCTTGGGCACGTCGGCCACGAATCCGCCGCGGAACAACGGATTGTCCTGCTTGGGCGGCGCCGCTTCCTCCGTACATGCTGCGGCCGTCGCCACGGCGAGTGCTGCCCAACCCCACTGGCGCAGGGACCACGGCAGCGGACAGGGAGTACATTCGACGGAGGGTGGGGGCATCAAGGGCGCGACAGACCCGGGTTCCGGGCGAAGGGGCGTCATGGTAGCGGAAGTGGGGGCGCGAGGGAAAATGGCCAACTTTCCGCGACACCCTGCCCGGCATGTGCTATCGTCTGTGCGCCGCGCGGGCTCCCGACCCACCGCCCTGCCCGCGCCCGGAGCCCCACCATGCACCGTCATTCCCTGCCCGCATCGCGCGGGGCCGTCGCGCTCACCGCCACCTTCGCCCTGCTGGAGTTGGCCACCGCCGCTCCCGCCTGGGCCTGCGGCGGCTTCTTCTGCAACCTGCAGGACCCCATCAACCAGGCCGCCGAGCGCGTGCTCTACATCGCCAAGAACAACGCAATCACGGCGCACATCCAAATCCAGTACAGCGGCCCACCGGCCGGCTTCTCGTGGGTGCTGCCGCTGCAGAAGCAGCCCAAGCTCGGTGTGGGCTCCGACTCGATCTTTTCCGCACTCGAAAACCACACGAAACCGACCTTCTACCTGGAGCAACAGCACGACGAGAAGTGCCACTTCCAGCAGTGCGCGCTGCTGCAGGCGGGTTCGGTCGGGTTGCCGAACGCAGGCACGAAAGATTCCGGCGGCGGCGTCACCGTGCTGGCGGTGGAGGCTGTCGGCCCCTACGACACCGTGGTGCTGCAAGGCGACACGGGGGAGGCGGTCCAGACATGGCTGTCCTCAAACGGTTTTGTTCAGCCGGCATCGACCAAGCCGCTGCTCGATTTGTATGCCAAGAAAAAATTCGTGTTCCTCGCCCTCAAGCTGCAGGGTTCCAAGGATACCAAGGACCTGCAGCCCATCGTCGTCACGCTCGACGAGCCGAGCCCGTGCCTGCCGATCCGCCTGACCTCCGTGGCCGCTGAGCCGGACATGCCGATCATCTTGTGGTTGCTGGGCAAGCACCGGGCGATCCCGAAGAACTTCCTGCACGTGCAGATCAACGACAAGACGATCGACTGGATGACCGGGGGCGCGAACTACTGGACCGTCGTGTCCAAGGCCGCCGACCAGGGCTCGGGCCACGCGTTCGTCACGGAATACGCGGGAAAATCGTCCATCCTGCAAGGTGCGTTTGCCGGCAAGCAGTGGGACGCGGCCAAGTTCGCGACCCTCACGGAGCCAGGGTCGTTCCTGATGGCGATGATCAGCCAGGGCATTCCGCGCACGAGCCAGTTGCAGACGCTAATCCGGAAGTACATTCCCAAGCCCAAGTCATTGGAATCAAAGACGGATCAGGAGTTCTACAGCTGCATTCAGTCCGAGTGCGGCTGGTCGGGCAAGCCCGGCAAGTTCAAGTGCGACCCGGCGTGCGAGTCGATCAAGGAGGCGACGGCGGGCCAGGCCTTCGACGGCAAGGCGTTTGCCGACGCGATCGACCAGGGTGTCATCAAGCCGCTCACCGAGGTGCAGGGCGATTTCGACGCGCAGCCGTACCTGACGCGCTTGTTCACGCTCGTCAGCCCGTCTGAGATGGACAAGGACCCGATTTTTGCGTGGAACCCCGACCTGCCCGAAGTGGCACGCGAGCGCAAGGCCAAGGCCAAGCCGATCTGCACCGATGGCACGGCGAACGCGACGAAGGCGGAACTCCAGTTTGCCGACGGCGGCACGCTCACGGTCGATGTACCCAAAGAGCAGAGGACGGGTTGTTTCGGGCCCGGCCTTAGCGCGGCATCCAAGGACCAGAAGGGCCCGCTCGTCGCGGCCGGTGGCCAGCCGGCGCGCGTGGTTGAAGTGCTCGACGAGAGCGGCGGGGCCTACGTGGTCGATCCGCGCGTCGCCGACAAGGTGGACGCCGAACTGAACAAGGCCGTCCCGGGGCAGCCGAGTTTGTCCGACATGTTCAAGAAGTCGCTGCCGCCCGTGACGTGGAATCCGAACCTGACCGGCACCGTGCCCGGCATGCCGGCCAAGGGCGGCACCGGAGCCGACGCGGGCGGCACCGCGACGACGCCCGCCGCCAAGCCGGCCGCGACGACGCCTGCTGGCAATTCGGGCTGCAACGCGACGCCCGGGAACACGACAGCCAACCCATGGCTGCTCCTGTTCGGCGCAGGCATGGGCGCCGTGCTGCTGGCGAGCCGCGCGCGGCGTGCGGTGGCGCGCCAGGCAGCAACGCGGCGTGGCTGACAGCAGTCGTTCTCTGCCGAACTCTCCCGATTCCATGCGCCAGGCCCCGTCGCCAACACGCCAGCCCCCGACACGGCGGACGGCGTTGGTGGCCGTGCTTTTCGTCCAAATCGCGTTCGCCATCTGGCCGGTGGTCGGCAGCATCGTGCTGCGCCACATGACGCCGCGCGCACTCGTCGGCCTGCGCGTGGCGTTGGCGGGGCCGCTGCTTTTCGTGCTGACGCGGCCGTGGCGGGCCCGCATGCCGTGGCGCGACGTGCTGCGCTGCGCGGGCCTCGCGGTCATAGGCGTCGGCCTGAACCAGGTCATGTTCATCGAGGGACTGTCGCGCTCGACACCGACGAACTCCGCCATCCTCGGCTGCCTGACGCCCGCGCTCACGGCCGGCATCGCGGTCGGGCTCGGTCACGAGAAGATGGCGGCGCGGCGCTGGGCAGGGCTCGGTCTGGCGCTGGCCGGCGCGCTTTTCCTCGTCGGGGTGGAGCGCCTGCAATTCGGCGGCGAACGCGGCATCGGCAACCTGCTATTCATGGCGAACACGGTGGCCTACAGTTCCTACCTTGTGCTCGCGCGGCCGCTGATTGCCCGCCACGGCGCGCTGCCGGTGACAGGGTGGACGTTCGCCGCCGCTACGCCGATGTTGGCCTTGTATGGTGCTCCGGCGCTGCAGCAGACTGCATGGGCGGCGATTCCGGCCGAGGCCTGGTACGGCATTGCCTACATCGTGGTGGTCGCGACGGTGCTGGCCTACATCGGGGTGGCGTGGGCGCTGGCGGCGCTGCCGGCCTCCATCGTGGCCATTTTCGTGTACCTGCAACCGCTCGTGACGGGGCTGGCGGCGAACCGCATTCTCGGCGAACGGCCGGCGTGGACGGCGTGGGTGGCGGCGGCGGCGATTCTGGGAGGGATTGGATTGGTGGCGGGGCGGCCGGGACGGGCGACGTCGACTGTCCGCGCCTGAAACGCCGGTTGGCAGCGTGAGCGAGCGCGGCCCCGGGGGCTGACGACGCCAACCTGTGCTACCGAGCCGCGCCAATCTGGATGTCGATGACGCGGTCGGTCAAGGTCCGCACGACGCCGCCACCGTTCTTCATCTCGCTTGCGCTGAAGCTGCCCGTGACGCCGCCGCCCTTGTCCGCGAACTTCTGCGCGTCCAGCTTCTTGGCGGCGGGATCCTTGGGGTAGATGAAGGCGTTGTTGCCACCCTCCAGGTACGCGAAGCCGTTGGCGTTGCCTGGGTCGGCGCCCCAGATGACCTTGCCATTCTCCTTCAGTACGAGCAGGTGGATGCGGTCAGAACCGGGCCCGGCGTTGTTCGTGTTGCCTTCGATGAAGTACTGGGCCTTCTGGCCGTCGCTCTTGTACAGGCACGTCATCTTGGTGCCGAAGTGGACCTGATTCTCGATGGCTCGTGCGACAGCCCCGCAGGGAATCGTTTCGGGCGAACCCAGACTCGTTTCCAAGGGGAGCTAGCGCCCAACCCCCGCCCGCTCCAGTTCCCGCAACTCCGCCTCCCAGCCTGCGCGGGCCTCGTCGAACCCGCCCGTGACATCGGGCAGCAGGCTCTTGCGCGTGCAGTTGACCCGGGCCTGCAACTCCTGCCAGCGCCGCGTCGGGCCAATCGCCGCCGGCACCTGGTCCGCCACCAGCGCCAAGACCGCGTCCGGCGTCAGTGGCCCGTCTCGCCTGGCGCGCGACCGCAAGCCCGAACGCATTGACGCATAGCCCGCCGCCGACCACGCCTGTGTCGCTGCCAGCAGCCCCGCCAACTCGGCTTCGGCCGGCGGCGCGGCCAGCACACCTTCGCAAAGCCAGCGCACGAACGCCATGCGGTCGGCGCCGTCGGGGTCCAGCACCGGCAGGATCAGGTCGCCCGCCCGCCCCGGCCGCCGCAGGTCGGGAGACAGGCGCTCGATGCGCGCGGTCAGCAAAAGCCACACGACGCGCCCGCGCAACGCCGGGTCCGACATCATCTGCTGGATGCGGCCGGTCAGCCGTCGCTCCGTCTCGTGCACGTCGCCGCCCACACCACCGAACATCGTGTCGGCCTCATCGACGAACACGAGCACCTTGTCGAGCGCGTACAGCACCCGCCGCAACTGCTCGAACACCACGTCGGTCTGGCCAAACCACTGCGAGCGGATGTTCTTCAGCACCAGCACGACCATGCCGAGTTCCGACGCCACCGCCTCGAAGATGAACGTCTTGCCGGCGCCGATCGGACCCGCCACCGCGGCCCCCGACAGCGCATCGCCGCCGCCCGAGCGCACCCGCGGCACGAACTCCTCGCGCAGGAACGCTTTGAGCCGCGTGTAGCCCACCACGTCGTCGAGCGTGTGCGTCGGCTGCTTGAACTCGACGACGCCCTCGCCCAACTGCGACTGGATGAACGCCTCGACCTTGCCAACCACGTCTGCCGTCTGGAGCGGTCGCCCCGCGTGGGCCGCGCCCAACAGCAACTGGCGCAGCGCATGGATCGACAGCCCGGCCGTAGCCCGCGCGAGCGCATCGGCGGCCGGCAACTCGGGCCGCGGCGCACCGGCCGGCGGCACGAAGCCCTCGATGTAGCGGCGCCGTGTGTCGGTGTCGGGCGCCGGGACATCCACCGTCAGCACCTGCGGCATGCGCGTCACGCGGCTGTGCAGGCCACCGAGCGACTCGGCAATCAGCAACACCGTGTCTTCGCCGTGCTGGAAGTCCGGGTCGGCAAACCAGTCGCGGCAGATGCCGATGCGGTGGCGGTCGGCCTCGGTCAGTTGTACGAAGTCGCCGGCTGGCAGCAGCAGGTCAGCGTCTTCGACCAGCACGAGCAGCCCCGGCAGCAGGCGGCGGCGCGCGCGGTCGAGCGTGCGGGCGGCGAGGCAGAGTTGGCGCAGCAGTTCGAAGGCCTTGGTCGGCTGGGCCACGGCATCTTGCAGGTGGGCGTCGAATTGGCGGGCCGCGGCGTCGGCGAGTTGTTGGGTGCGGGCGGCCTCTGCCCCGCCCACGAGCGCG
Organism: Myxococcales bacterium; assembly: GCA_009692425.1. Lineage (GTDB taxonomy): Bacteria > Myxococcota_A > UBA9042 > UBA9042 > UBA9042 > SHZF01. Next base: position 129,372 of record SHZF01000004.1, read on the forward strand.
CGCACGGCGCTGTCGTCGGGGGTCATGCCCGTGCGCAGTTGCACGTAGGCGTCGCGGCAGCGCTGGCGGTCGGTGTCGCGGCCGAAGCGGATGGGGCCGTTGATCTCGTAGACGACGAGCAGGTGATCGGCTGACGGAGTCCAGCGCGCGAGCAGCAGGTCGATGAGGCGCACCCAGCGACCCGGCCCGTCCGCTGCGGGCAGATGGAACAGGTCGTGGACGTTGCCGGCCAGCACGATCGAGCGCGACTGGCCCGCGTTGATGAGTTGGCCGAGTTCGGCGAGGAATCCGGGCTTGCTCATGGGCGCGCCTCCAACGCAACCGCCGGGGCGCCAGCGGGTGCGGGTGCGATGGACCGGCCGTAGGTCAGGTGCATCGTGGGGTGGCAGGGACGCGTCGGATCGAAGGCAACCGCCCGCAATTCAGCGCGTTGGGCCTCGTAGCGCGCCGAGTCGGGCCGCTCGCCCGCCAGGACACCCGGCGTGGCCTTGTCGTACACCAGGCGCGCACCGGAAGCCTTCGGCAGCCCGGCGCCCCGCCAATCCCAGTGCTGCGACAATGCGAGCACACGGTGGCCGACGTAAAGCGCTTCGTTGAGCTCGTGCGTCACCATCACGACCGTGTGCGGCGCGGGCTGGCCGGCGGCGGCGGCGGCGGCGTTGGCGCGGTGCAGTTGCAGCAGCAGTTCCTGCATTTGTTCGCGCATCGCCTCGTCGAGCGCGCCGAACGGTTCATCGAGCAGGAGCAGTTCCGGCTTCATGATCAGGGCCTGCGCGATCGCGACGCGCTGGCACATGCCGCCCGACAGCTGGTGCGGGAAGCGGTCGACGGCATCGTGCAGCCCCACCGTACCCAGCAGGGCGCGCGCTTCGTCGCGGACGCCAGCCAGCAGGCGGCGCGTGCGCAGCGGTTGCAGCCAACGCCCGGGAATCGACGTGCGGTCGAGCAGCGGCCCGATGGCGACGTTGTCCAGCGCGGTCAGGTCAGGGAAGAGACTGTAGCGCTGGTAGACGATGCCGACGTGCCGTGACGGCCCAGCCACGGCAAGGCGCTGGCCGTTGCGGTAGACGAAGACCTCGCCTGCGTTCGGTGGGTGCGTGCCGACGATGGCGTTGAGCAGCGTGGTCTTGCCGCAACCGCTCGGCCCGACCAGGCCCACGAACTGGCCGCGCGGCACGGTCAGGTCGATGCCGTCGAGCACCGGCTTGGCGCCGTAGCCGTGACGGATGCCGCGCACTTCGAGCACGGGCGGCGCGGCACTGGCGGCGGCCGTGGTCATGCGGTGCCCTCGCCCGCGTACCAGCGGCACAGCTTGCGTTGGAGCGCCCGCAAGCCCCAGTTCGCCGCCGACGCGAACGCCGCCAGCACGGCCAGGTAGGTGTACACCACCGCCATGTCGAGGCGCCGCTGCTGCAGGCGAATCTGGTAGCCGAAGCCGACGTCGGCCACCAGCATCTCGGCCGCCAGCAGCGCGACGAGGGCGGGCCCGATCTGCAGCCGCACGGCGTCGAGCACCTGGGGCAGGATGGTGCGCAGCATGCGGTTCCACACCACTTCCATCGACGACGCGCCGAGCGTGTAAGCCTTGAACTGGAGCTCTTCGGGCCAATCGCGCACGAGCAGGTGCACGGTCTGCGCCAGCACGGGCAGCACGGCGAACGCCACCATCGCCACATACATCTTCAGTTCAAGCCCGAACACCACGAAAAACACCGCCAGCGCCGCCGTTGGCGGGACCAGCGCCGCCAAGCTGATTGGTGCCGTCAAAAGCCAGCCGAAGCCTGTGAACGCGCCCATGTGCAGGCCGAGCAACAGCGCACCGACCACGCCGATCGCCAACCCCATGAAAAGCCGGCCGAATGTGGCCTGCATGTCCATCAAAAGCATGCGCTCGCCGCGCAAGTTCGGTTCCAGCACGCGGCCGGCACCGTCGGCCAGTTGGCTCCACGATGGGATCGTCGTGTCGTTGGGATTGACCGCGTGCTGGCGCGCCGACAGCCAGGTGTACCCCGCCACGAGTGCCACCACCGACAGTGCCACGAGCAGCGCCGCCCGGCGCGCGGCGATGGGCCGGCGAATCACGCCTGCGGCCTACAACCAACTCGGATCGAAGCGCAGGTGCGTGCCCGGCGGGGCCTTGTCCTTGGGTCCGAACGCGACCAGGGGCTTGCCGGTCACCACGCCGCGCGCCTCGCAGAAGGCGACCACCTTGGCCATGACCGCAACGAGTTCTGGCCCGTTGAACAGGGCCTTGGCTTCCTCGGGCGTCTTGTAGAACAGGGTCTGGCCGACGACGGTCTCCATCTGCAGGGCGTTCAGGCTCGAGAACTTGCGGCCCAGTTCGACGAGCGTGGCGTTGCGGGTGCCCGGGTTCTCGATGCGCCGGCTGACCTCGTAGAACGTGGCGGCAACGGCCTTGGCGAATGCGTCGCCGCCCGGCCGGTCGAGAGACGCCTGGGCGACGATGATCAAGTCTACGATTTCACCTGGGATTTTCGTCGAATCAAGCAGCACGTGCACGTCGGGCCGCGCCGCCAGGGTCGACATCACGAAGGGGTTCCACACCACGATCGCGCTGTGGTCGGCGCTTTTCTGTTGCATCGCCGTGGCCGCCGCCGCCGGGTCCATGTTCGCGAACGTGAAGTCGGTCGGATTCTTGCCGAGTTCCTGCAGCGCACGCTCGAACAGGTACTGGCTGACGGACTTCTCCAGCCCGTAGACCTTCTTGCCCCGGAGCTGTTCAACGTCGGTGACGTCCTTGGGCACCAGCAGCGCGTCGGCACCATGGCTGCGCGACGTCGGCAGGATCGCCACGCTCGGCCGGCCCAGCGCCGGGTTGAGCGCGTCCATGTTGGTGAGCGCGGCGGCATCGACCTGGCCCGAGGCGTACATGGCGATGCACGGGTCGTAATCGGCCTGGCGCAGCACGATGTCGACCTGAAAGCGCTTTTCAATCTCGCCCGTCGCCCCTTCCTTGCCATCGACGAGGCCGAGTTCGTGGGCGACGCCGAATGTGCTCCACGACGGGTACTCGCTCCACGCCAGCGAGAACACCGGCAGCTTGGCGGGCGCCGCGCCGGCGGGGGCGACAGGAGCGCCGGGTGCAGCGGCCGGGTCCGTCGCGGTGGCACCGGCAGGGCCAGCACCAGCAAGGGCGGCGGCAGCAGGTTCGGCGCCTGGCTTGGCGTCCTTGTTGCAACCGGCCAGGGCCAGCGCTGCAAGGCAACATGCCAGCGCGATCGGGGACTTCGTCATGGGCGGACCTCTTGTCGCAGGAAGAATCGGGATGGAGGCCAGTCGCGCCTATGCTTCGGGCAACTTCGCGCGTACGGGGGCGTCGGCGGCCGGTGCCGCATCTTTTGCCGCGGCCTGAAAGATGAGCGCGTCGAATTCGTCGTTGGCGACCTGCTCGCGCGCTGCCGCAATGAGTTGGTCTTCGTGGAGTTGGGTCGCGGTGCCGGCCAGTTCGGACGAGATCACAGCTTCGGCTTCGGCTTCGTTCACGAGATCGCGTAGTTCCGAGACGTCCTTGCCGACACCGTCGGTCGACAGGCCCGCGAACATCTGGTCGATCTCAGCGCGCTGCTTGGCCGAGATCACCCGCGCGACGGAGTCGGCCGCCTCGGACTTGTACTTCTCGTGCTCGCGCTTCATGTTCATGAGCTGGAGCTTATGCTGCTGGATGCGGCCGTTTGACCCCTCGATGTCGGCCTTGAGCTGGGCAATGCGCTGCTCCAGTTGCGCGGCCTCTTCGGATGCGGCCTTGTATGCCGCCGCGTTGCGCTGGTACTCGAGGTCGCCCTTGATCGCGGCCTGATCGCTGCCGGCCGCCTCCAACGCCGTCACCCGCTGCTTCGTCATCGCGAGCGCGCCGGCCTTGACCTGATTCTTGCGCGCCAGCTGCTCATCGACGCGCTTGAGCTCCTGGTCCTGCTTGAGCTTGTGGCTCATGAGCGTGGCGACGGCTTCCATCAACTGGCGTGTCTTTTCGGCGTGCGCCGTGATGACCTCGTCCCAGCGCGCCTGCATCGCGTACGGGTCGGCGTCGATCGTCTTGCGCGAGGCGTCGACTTCGCCCTGGGCGCGGAAGCCCCACGCGCGGAACCAGCGGCCGATCGAGGCCCACAATCCGAGGAAGAGCGAGGCGGGGAGCATGGGGCGGACCTCCGGCGGTGCAGTGCGGGCGCGATCCTTGTCCCGGCAGCGGCGTTTGGCAAGGGTTCGGGGAAGGTTGGCTGGTGGATCCTGGGCGACGTCCTCTGTGGTGGATCCTGGGGCGATGCGCCGCGCTACCGCACGAAAAAGGCGTGGCCGAAAAAGCTGTTCAGGCTGCCGGTCGACCACTGGCTGGCGTTGCACGCGTCGCCGTAGCCCCAGTAGTGCCGCCCCATCTGGTGCGCGCCGCTCGCACACACGGCGCCGAGCCCGCCGCCCGTGTAGTCGCCGGCCGAATTGTCGCGCCCGTAGCCGGCCAGCGCCGCGCACCAGCCGCCGGAGTAGCCGTTGAACAGGTTGCCGTACGCCGGCGAGTGCTGGTCGGCGTTGATGTTGAAACCGTAGAAATGCGGACCAGTGGCGTCCGGCCCGTTGCCCGTGCCGCAACTGGGCCGCCAGTCGAGCGACTTGAAGTTGCCGACCAGCAGCGTCGTCGTCGTCTTGCGCACGCCGCTGTTGAACACGGCGTGCAGGTTGGCGAACGACTCGTTCATGCGCCACGCGAGCTTCTTCGTCGGGTCGTTCAAGCCCATCAGCATGAAATCCGTGAAGGCGACGGTGTGATACGCCGGCCCGAGCGCCGACTGGACCGTGAGGTTGGTGACATCGCCGAGGTACTGCTTCTCCTTCCAGCGCGCGGTGTCCTTGCCGTCGAGCACGCCGCCGTCGGCATCGTGGGCGAGGCCGGCGGTCTTGCCGACCAGCGTCCAGCCGCCGCCGTCGGTCGTCATGTCGCAGTAGACCTGAAACGCCGCCGTGCCGCCCGCGCCGTCCGGGTCGAGCCAGTAGACGCCGGTCGCTGCGGCCGGCAACTTCTTCAGCACGTCCAGGCACGACAGGGCGGGCGCGTTCGCCGTGCCCACGGGAGCGAGCGCGATCGGGTGATCCGATTCCCCGTTGCAGATATTCAACACGTTGGATTTCTTGTCGATCCAAGCATGGCCGTAGTGAGCCGCGTCGCACGTGAAGGGCGCCTTGTCGGCGACCGGGAAGGCGAAGCTGCCGATCTTGGCCGCCGTCACGGCGCCATCGGCGAGCTTGGCAGCCGTCACCGCACCGTCCGCCAATTTCGGTGTGGTCACACCAAGGTCCGCCAATTTCGGCGTCACCACGGCAGCGTCGGCGAGGTGTGTCGATGTGACGCAGCCGGTGCACTTCAGGCCGTTCGCGCTCGCCGCCAGCTTGGCCACGCCGTCCGGTTCGTCCGCGGCCGCCCAGGCGACGCCGAGCTTGCTGGCGGTGACGGCGCCTTGGGCCAGCTTGGCGGTCGTCACCGCGTTGTCCTCCAGTTTTGCGGTCGTCACCGCGTTGGCCTCCAGTTTTGCGGTCGTCACCGCGTTGGCGGCCAGCTTGGGCGCAGTCACGGCGCCATCGGCCAACTGGGTCGTCCCGACCGCCGCCGCCACGAGTTCGCCCGCCTCGACGCAGGCGGTGCACTGCAGGTCGAGGGCGGCCGTCGCGGGCCCGCCCTTGCTGCTGGCACCGGCGTAGGCAAAGCCCACCTTGTCCGAAGTGATCGAACCCGACGCGAGCGCCTCGCTGCCCAGCGGCTTCGACAGGCCGTCTGCGAGCAGCGCCGTGTGGGCGACGAAGGCGTAGGGCACCGCCATCAGCCGCGTCGGCGGCAGGTCGGGCTCCCCATCGACTCCAACGCTCAGCCACACCTCGGCATTCTTGGCGAAAACCGCCGGGTCGAGTGGATTTTTCGCGCTCACGCCCAATTGCACCGCGAACAGGCCTTGGTTCACCACCACGCCGAGCATCGCTTCAGACCACAGGGCTTCACCACCTTTGGCCGTCGGGTACAGCGAGACGAGCAGCCCGTACTTGCCGTCGGCCACCGGGCCGCCACCGGTCGCGGCGAGCCGGCCTTGGGCGCCGAGGAGCGCGGACGGCGCGGCGCGGGCGGGCATGGGCAGCAGGGCGAGGCACAGGCAGAGGGCGGCGGTGTGGCGCGGGCGCATGGAGACCTCAGTTGAGGGCCACAGGATACGGCGGGCGCGGGTACGAGTCCAACGCGGGGCGCGGCCGTCCTGGCGGGCAGAGACACCAATCCCCCCACCGCACCCCTACTGCCCCACCCGCCGATCCAGCCCGTGCGCCCTCATCTCGGCGTCGATCTGGCGCGCGTGCTCGATCTGCCGGTCAAGCTGCCCGCGCAACTCCGCCAGCTTCGAAGCCTCGGCGCCAGCGCCCGCCGCCGCATACTGGTCCAAATCCGCCAGCAGCCGCGCCATGCGCTGCGCCGTGCGCCCCACCTCGTCGAGCCGCGCTGACCGCTGCGCCTCCAGTTCGCGCCGGGCTTCGGGTGACTGCAAGCGTTGGGCGGCGGCATGCAGTTCGAGGCTGTGCTCCAGTTCGCGGCAGGCGTGGTCGAACAGGGCCTGCACGGTGCGCGAGAGTTCGAACGCCACCACTGTTGGCAACCGGTAGCGTTCGATGTCGGGTGCATCGAAGCGGACCAGCAGTTCGCGCAGGTCGTGCAGCCAGCGTTCGGTGCGCGGGTCGCCGTCGGCTTTCAGCCGCTCGAACAGGTCGTCGAGCGCGCGGTCCTTGGCGGCGCGATCGGCTTGCTGGAGGTCGGCGAGTGCACCCTCGACCACCTGGCGCGGTCCCCAGGCCCAGCGCAGACCCGCGCTCGCCACCCCGGCGACAGCTGCCGTCAGCCCCGCGAACAGCACCGGCCCCGGCAGGTCGAACACCCAGCCGCCCAGCATGGCAAGCACGCCGGCCGCGAACGGCACCAGCGTCAGCGGGCTCGCCGCCAGCTTCCACGCCACCCGGTGCCGCAGTTCCTTGGGATCGACCACGCGGGGCTCCCCTTGCTTCGCTCTGCCGCCCGGTGCTCAGTACGGCGGCGTCCCCAACACGAACGAGACCGACTGCGCTTCCCCCTCGGCGCTCGACGGTGGCACCGCCAGCGCGTGGACGCGCTCCGGCACGACGTGGCGCAGCAGCAGGTACTGCACGACGGCGTCCGCGCGCGCTTGAGCCAGCTTGAGGTTCTCGTCGGCATCGCCGGCGGCCCGCGCATGGCCCTCGACCCGCAGGTAGTAGGCGGGCAGCGTGTCGAGGTGGCCGACGATGTCGTCGAGGTCGCGCTGGGCCTGGATCGACAGGTCCGCGGTGCCGCGCGTGAACTCGATCGGCTCGACCCGCATCGTCCCCACCGCCTGCAGCGCCGCCCACGCGGCGGGGGCGAGCGCCGGCACCGGTGCGGGCTCAGTCACCTTGGCAAGCACCGTGGCTGAGTCGAGGCCCGCCGTCCCCGCGCCCGGCCCGGGCATGACCGCGAGCGCCTTGCCTGGATGGAACCCGCGTTCTTTCATGGCCTTGAGCGCTCCAGGGAACAGGATCGTGCTCGCGCGGCCCGGCAGGGGATCGGCGGCCAGCGCGTGGGTCGTCACGAGCACGCGCACCACGCGGTCGATGGCGTCCTCCAAGTGGTCGCCGCGCCCCGCAACGCCATCCTGCAAGCCGAAGTGGGCGTAGTTCTCGAGCGTGTTCTTCCAGTGGACACCTGCCGCCAGTTGCCTGGCCTGCGCGGCGGTCAGGGGCTCCCCGGCAGCCTTGGCGTCGTCGGCAACCAGCGTCGCGAGGCCGTCTGGGGTCAGGCTGGCCGCGTGGACCGTGCGCAACCAGGCGGCGACGACCTGTTCCACCACGTCGGGGTGCTCGGAGAGAAAGCGCCGCTCGACGACCAGCGTGTCGATGATCATCCCCTTGACCTTGCCGCTGTCGAGCAGCACGTGCGCGCCGTCGTGGACCGCCTTCGAGACGTACGGCTCCCACAGCACGTAGGCCTTCTTCGCGGTCTTCGGGTCCGCTCGGAAGCGCGCGTACACCTGGGCCGCGCCGTCGGCCGGCTCCAGCCAGTTCGCCGGCAAGCGCCCCAGGCTGAAATGGGCCAGCAGCACGCGGGCCAGCAGTTCGCTCGGGCTGCCCGGCGTCAGCACGAGGCGCGCGGCCGGGTCGTCGAGGTCGGCCACGTTCTTGACGGCCGGGCCGGCCACGACGGCGTCGGCTCCCACGGTCTCGTCGAGCACGGCCACCACCGATGCCGGCCAGGCTTGCGCCGCATGGCCCGCCGTCAGGTACGCGTCCAGGGGAAACACCGCAAACTGCGACTTGCCCTGGGCCAGACCTGCCAGCCGCGCCTTGTAGTCGGCCTTGTCGTCGTGCAGTTCGAGCTTGATGCCGTCGTGGCGCAGCGCATCGGCAAAGGCGACCGTGCGCAAGGGCGCATAGCCGGAAAACGAGTCCAGCGCGACGTGTACGGTCGTGCGGTACTGGCTGGGCGCGCCGGTCTGCGCAACGAGTTCCTGTTCGGACTGCGGCTTGAGCCATAGCTTGTAGCCGACCGCCAGCGTGCCCGCCGCGAGCAGCAGCACGGCCGTGAGCGCGATGGCGCGCTGGGGGCCTGAGGTGCCGGTGTCGTCGATCGCCATCGGGGTCGCCTACCTGAACAGGGCCTTGGCCGCCTTGACGAGCAGCCAGATGCCGAACACGAACGCGGCCAGCACCCAGCGCCAGCTCGTCGATTCCGGCTCTGGCTGGGCCGGCGCGGGAGCCGTGGGGGGCACAACCGCTGGCGCCGCAACTGCTGCATCGGGCGGGGCAGCCGAGGCGACGAGGGAGTCTTCTGGCAGCGTGCCGATCGGATGGTTGCCCGAGCCCGCCAGCGCCGCCAGCGCGCGGTCTGCGACGCCCGCATCGAGGGGCTGGATCGCGGCAAAGACCTCGGCGCCCGCCGCATCGCCACCCCGCGTGGCCGCACCGCCCGCTGCCGCCGCACCCCCGTGGTCGTCTGCCGCCACCTCGGCAAACACGGCGGCCACCGCACGCTCGAGGTCCGCACTGTTGTTCGCGCGCCGGTAGCTGTGGGCATTGCGTTTGAGCACGTGGTCCTTGGCCATGTCGACGCCGATCGCATCGACCACGATGCCGCGCGCCAGCACGTCGGGGGCGTACTCGTCGAGCAAAGCACCGTCCGTCGAGACGCCGTCGGTGATGACGACCAGCCGGTACGAGCCGTAGCCGTACTGGCGCGCGCGGGCTTGCAGCAACGCATCGGCCGCGCGCTTGAGGAAGCCACCCAGCGGCGTCGGCCCATGCGGCTCGATGGCATTGATCGCCAAGAGCATCTTCGCGTCGTCGCGCGGCCCGAGGGGCACGATCCAGTCGTTTGCAAAGGTTAGCATGCCGACGTGGGTTTCGGCCGGCAGCCTGGCGAGCACCGATTTCAGCGCGCGCTTGGCAATGGTCATCTTCGCTTCGCCGTCGAGCAGCCCCGACATCGAACCCGACGAATCGAGCAGGACGACGACCTGATCGGCGTGCGCGGGCGCGGGCACGGCCGACTCGGCAGCGGGTGGCGGCTCCAGCCCCTCCATCCGGATCGGTTCCTGCGCGCGTCCAGCGGACTGCCCCAACAAACCGCCCGCGAGCACCGTCCAGGCCAGCCGGGCCCGCACCGAGCAAGTCTTGGCCAATCGACCCATCGACTCCTCCGATCGCTGTTCAGAAGTCAAAATCGGCCGGCCGCGCCGCTTCTGCCGACACGCGCACGAGCGTGAACTCCACGCGCATGTTCTGTTTGGCGTCCATGAGGTTGGCTGGCTTGGCGATGACCGGCTCGCGAATGCCGACGCCCTGGGGCTGCAGTTGGCTCGGGTCGATTCGCATGCCTTTGGACTTGGCGTACACCAGCACCGCACGCTTGACGTTCTCGGCCCGTTGCAAGGCGAGATTCTGGGCCGCCTGCATCGTCTGGCGCGGGTTGTTCTCGGCCACACCGTCGAATTTGCCGGTCTGGATCGCGCGCACGACCTTGTCGACCGACGACAGGTCGAGCGGCTTGCCGTCCATGAAGTACTGGTAGCTCCCCGACGCACCCGTGCGCGTCAGCACGCCCTTCTTCATGCCCGCGGCGACGAGGTTGAACAGCGTCTGCGTCGGGTCGGCGTGCCCGCGCACCGCAACGACGGCGCCCGCGTACTTGTCGGCGAGCCGGATCGCCTTGTCGAAGTCCTGGCCATACTTGTCGATGGCGAACTCGTTCTGGTTCGGCTCGAACGCAATCGTGAAGCTGTACAGCGTGCGCTCGTCGAGCCCGCCGCCCGACGTGAGTAGCTCGATCTCCTTCTGGGTGACTTCGGCCTGGAAGCCCTCGGTGACGGCCGTTTGCGTCTTCTGCAGGTAGCCGACGAAGGCCTTGCCGTTCAAGTCGAGCGGCGACGGCAGCAGGTCGGCCTTGGCGCGCGCGTAGCCGAGCGCAATGCCCATCGCAACCGACGTGTCTTCGAACGCCTGGAAGCCGTGCAGATTGCCGCGCCCCGTGAAGAAGTCGACGTTGCCGGGGTGGCCGACGAACTGGGCGTCGCTCAGCAGACCGTGGGCGTCTTCGAGCGTGGGGATCGTCGCCTTGCCGTAGAGCGCCTGGGTCAGCTGGAGCAACGCCTTGTATTCTGGAGACTTGCCCTTCTCGTGCTGGCGTTTGAGGTCGAGCAGCACTTCGACGCTGCGCAGCCAGGCCGCAGCGAACTTGTGCACGAGGTCCTTGTTGGCGTCGTAGAAGTCCTTGCGCACCGCGTAGACGTCGGCGATCGAGCGCGACAGTTCTGATGTGGATACGAGCACCTTGGCGCCCTTGACCGTGCCCTCGGCGCCGCTGCCGATTTTCGTCACGCCGCCCGTCAGTCCCACCATGTCCGGCGTGATCACGAACGCGACGCCGACGTCGGGCCGCGCGCGAAACACCTCGGCCGGGCTCTGCGGCGACCCGGTCAGGTCCTTGCACCAGACGACCTTGATGTCCTTCCAGCCCAGGCCCGCAGTGCGCAGCATGTCGTCGAGCATGCCGACGTGGGGCCCGAACTCCTGCAACGCGACCGCCTTGCCTTTCAAGTCGGCAATCGTGTGGATGCCGGGCCGCGCCACCGAGTGGTCGCCGATCGACCAGGTGAGCTGCAGGAATACGGCGGGCTGCGTGCGCGGGTCCTTGGCCAACAGTTCGGCGGCGAGGCCCAACTGACCCATGGTGGCGCGAAAGAACGGGCTCTTGCCGCTGACGTACTCGCGCGCCTGTTGGACGATGTCGTCGCCCGGCACCAGCACGGCGCTGACGCCCTGCTTGTGGAACAGCGAGCCCGCCACGGTGGTCGCGCCACCGTTGCCGAAAAACGTCGCCATGTCACCGCCCCAGGTCAGGAACGGCACGCGCAAGGGAGCCGCGGCGCTCGGCGCAGGGCCGACCGCGACGGGGCCGACGGCTTCGGCAAAGGTGCGGGCACTGGCGGGCGCTGCGACAAGCGCGGTCGCGAGCAGCAAGGTGGTCAGCGGCGCACGGCACAGCATGGAGGCTCCTTCGGTCCCGCGCCGGTGGTCTTGGCGGTTCAGGCAGGCGAGGCGGCGCGCGCGGGCACAGCGGCGCGGACGGGCGTGAGCGTAGCGCGCTGGGGGCGGACGGCAAGCCCCGCCGAGCGGCGACGCTTGCGAGGAGCCGGAGTCGGCGGGATTCGCCGCCACGGGCCCACGGGACGTTCTCAGCCCCAGCCATCGTCCGGTATTCAAGCGCTACAGAGCGTTCGCCACGAGTGGACCCCGGGGAACCCTGCAAAGGCGGCATCGCTGGTCGCCAATTCGACGGCCGCGCCGCGGGCGTGGGCATATGACGAGGGCGTCCGCAGCAGCCAGCCTGTGCTCGCGGTAGCCGTCCGGGTTGCTGCCGGCCAACATGCCACGGTACGAGTCGATGTCGTGCAGGGGTACCAGATGAATGCTGGTTCCCTCGGGAATCAGCATCAACCGGGCGCCAATCTGAAGCCCCGCGGCGTCGCTTACATCCTTGGGCAGCACAATCTGGGCTTTTTTTGACAACGTGACGGCTTTCATCGCCCGCGCTCCCCTGTTTTCGCCGTCGCAGGACACCATGACGATCGATAGGGGTATGGCAAGACGCCGGGCCGGCTTGTCAACGGCAGCGCCGTAGGAGATGCCTCCCAACATCTCACCCCACCGTCACCGTCACCTTCATGCTGCCATCAAACCCGTCCGACCACTTCGTCGCCTTCGCAGTATCCTTGCTGACCGCACCAGACTGCGTGACACAGCGCGCCTGCAGCGTGTGGTCGCCCTGCTTGAGGTCCGCCGCGGGCTGCCAATCGAAATGCCACAGCACCCACACATCGGCGCCCTTCTGGTAGTCCAGCAGCGCCGCCTGCCACGCGCCGCCATCGATGCGCACATCGACGCCAACGACCGGGTCCGAGCCCGCATACGCGCAGCCCTCGACGCGGATCACCTTGGCAGCGTTGGGCTTGACCGCGGCGTAGTCTTCCGGCAACCGGATGAACGCGATCGGATGGTACGGCGCCGGGTCGCTCCAGCCCTGCTCCTCCCAGAACCCGACGAAGGGCGCATTGACGAATTCCAGTGCCGTGATCCACTTCGGATTCTTCATGCCGAAGCGCCCCGGCACCAGCAACCGCGCCGGGTAGCCGTGGTCGAGCGGAATCGGCGCGCCGTTCATCTTCCACACCAACCACACCGGCTTGGCGAGGTCGCTGGCGGGCAGGCCGGTCGTGTAGCCGTCGGCGGCAGAGAGCTTGAGGTAGGGCGCGTCCTTGGGCACGCCGATGCCGGCCTTGGTGAGGATGTCGGTGAGCGGCAGCCCGGTCCACACCGCGTTGCCGATGCCCTGCCACGCCGGCCCGGCGCTGATGCACGCGAGCGTGTGCTCCTTCGTCTGCGCCGCGAGCCCTTCGAGCAGGGCGAAGTCGAGTTTGCCGAGCGGCTGGCCGCGGTCGACGATGGCGATCGACCAAGTCTTGGCATCGATGGCGGGCGCCGGGCAGCAACTCGTGATGTAGTGGTCGACGTTCGATGTGATCGGCGTGCGCGGCGCGGGCGCAACCGGCGCGGCAACGTCTTCGGCAACGGCATCCTCCGGCTCCGGCGCGTCGGGCGCGGCACGGGCATCGGTGCGCGCGGGACCCGTGTCTGCGGGCGCCGTCATGTCGACCGGCGGAGCCGTGTCGGCGGCCGTCGCAACGTCTGCTGCCTGGGTCGCATCCGCCTTGGGCGCAGCGACTTCAGGTGTCGATGCAGCATCGCCAGCACCGGCGTCCGCCGACTGCCCGGCAGGGCCGGCCTCCGCGCAAGCGGCCGCCAGCGCGAGCGAGCCCAACCCTTGCAGCACATCGCGCCGCGAGCGCGCGCCGTTCGTTGGCGGTGTGGCCGACTTCGGCCCGGCCCCGCGACCGTCCATCCCCATGGCTCCCTCCCGCAGCCGTCGCCAGCGCCCAGCGCGTCGCAGCCTACGCGCGCCGGGGCCGGGCCGCTACCGTCAGGGGGACCGCAAGGCTACGGGATCGCTTTCGGCGTGCCGGCAATCAGGTTGCCGACGTACTGCGACACCTGGCGCAGCAGCGTAAGGTCGTTGAACGCGACAAAGTGGCCATCGTAAGCGACCTTGAACAGACTGTTGTTCGGGTCGTTTTTCGCCTGCACGGTGACGCCGGTGAGGATCTGGCCGCCCGCGCCCGTGACGTTCTTCTCGATCGGCGGCGGCGCCGTCTTGACGCCGAGGTCAGCCATGTTGTCGTACCAATTGGCCTGGTCCGGCGAGGTCGTCGTCGCCGCGGTGTTGCCGACTGCGGCGGCGAAGATGCGACTCGTGGTCGGCGGCGTGAAGTTGTCGCCATGCCCGTACGTGTGCAACAGGTGGATCGGGTGCCACGGCAGCCCCGCCAGGTTCGCCTGCTTGCGGTACATGAACTCGGCGTACAGCAGCGGGTCTGACGGCTCGAAGTAGATTTGCATCAGGTTGAGCACCGGGTGGTACTCGTCGAGCTTGATCTCCTGCAGGGCCACGCGCAGGCCGATGCTGGCGTCAATCGGCAGCTTCTTGCCGAGCAGGCCGAACACCAGCGAACCGCCACTGCCCGACAGCACCGCGCCCTTGAGTTCAGGGATGAACGGCAGTGCGAGCGGTCCCGTGGTCGCACCCTGCGAGTGGCCGAAGTAGACGAGGTTGGCCGCGTCGAACTTGATCTTGCCGGCGACCGGCAGTGTGCCGCCATAGCCCTTGGCCCAGCGGAACAGCGTGAAGTTGTCGGCCGCGCCCTGGTAGAAGTTTCCCTTTGCCGCCGGGGGGTTGGCGAAGTTGTAGAACAGCATGCCCGGGTCGAGGTCCACGCCCGCCCCGCGCCGGCTGCCGTGCATGGGCCCGTCGATGCCGACCGTGGCCGCGCGCACCAGCGGCCCGCCAGTGACCTGGAGGTTGCTCATCACGGGCGCCATCGTATCGACGTGGCTGCGAAACGAGCCGTTGGTGCCGTGCGCGAACAGCACCATCGGCCAGCCGGCCGCGGGCATCTGCGCTTTCGGGATGGTGACCGAGATGCACACGTCTTCGTACGTCACCTTGGCATCGACCTTGCCGTTCGTGACCGACACGCCGCCGCCACTTTCGAGATACGGTCGCGTGCCCGACTGGTACACCGGCAACTGGATGCGCGCGTGGATCTCGTAGATCAGCGGGTTCGGATTGAGCGGACAGCCACGCGAGTCGGCCTTGCCCGCCTTGCCGGCTTCGGTGCCGGCAAAGCCCGTCGTGCCGCACGGTGACACCGTCCCCTTTTCGCACAGCACGGCACCTTTCAACTCGCCCGGCGGCAGCGCCCCGGCGGACAGCGTCGCCAGTTGGGCGGTGACGTCGCGCGGTTCCATCGTCGTGAACACGGCGGCCGCCATCACCTTGCTGGCTGGAAGCCCCACTTTCGGCAGCAGTTCGCGCACCGGCTTGTAGACTTCGTAGGCCGCCTTCAAGTCCGGGTCGCCGGGGGCCGCCGCTGCCAACAGCGCCGCGAGGTCCTTGCCCTGGACCGGCGTCTTGTCGCCCGCCGCGGTCGCCGCCGCCCGCACGGCATCGGTCACGACGAGCACGTAGGTATGCTTGGGCTCCAGGATATCGCTCCAGCGCGTGTGCACGTACAGCCAGTTGCGGCAGATGTACTTGTTGCGCTCGGCGGTGAACTTGGCGAACAGGTTTTCGACCTGCTTGCCCGTCGTCGCGTCGTACAGGCGCAGCCCGTCGGCCTTGCCGGGCTTGATGACCTTCGTCTTGGCGTCGACGGCGCCGAGCGATTTTTCGTCGATGGCGCGCGTGAAGCGCAGGTACATGCCGCCTGTCAGGCCCCAGCCCTCGTATTCGCTCGACAGCGCGTCCATCACACGCTTGGTCGCGTCCATGCCGACGAAGCCGAGGCCGGGCGAGGGGTGGGCGCTGACGTCGATCTTGCCCCCCTTCTTGCGCACGTCGCTGGGGAACGGCAGCGCGTAGAAGTCCGACGCGGTCGACGCCCGCGGAATCTCGACCAGCGCGCGGAACGACTCGCCCGCCTCCGGCACGTCGCGGCACTCCACGCCCGAGAAGAGGTCGGGGTTCAGCGTCAGGCTGCCGGGCACGCAGCGCAGTGAGGTCTTGCTGCACGCGAGGCCCGGCGCGCATTCCGACGTCGCCTTGCACACGGTGCCGAGGTCGCCCTTGCCCGTCGCGGTCTTGCACGTACCCGACATGCCCGCCATATCGCACACCATGCCGGCCGGGCAGCCCGACGTCGACGTGCACTCTTCGCCTTCGGGAGCGGGCGCCGCCGCCGTCGCAGCCGTACACGCGCCGCAGCCCTTGGCGCCGGTGCACTTCTCGTCGGGCTTGATGTTGCAGTACAGACCCGCCGAGCAATCCGCCGTCGAGTCGCAGAACATGCCCGCCTTGGCCGCGCCCGCCGGCTGGGGCGTGCAGAAGCCGAGAAACGAACAGTGCAGGCTGGTCGCGCACTCGTCCGACATCAAGCACGCCGCGTTCGCCGACGACGTATGATTGGCTGCGCACTTGCCCGCCACGCAATCGAGGCCCGCGCGGCAGTCGGCGCGCAGCTTGCACGCCACACCGATCGCCAGGCCGGCGAACACCGGCACACCGGCGACGGTCTCGGCCTTGGTCGCGCCCGCGTCGACGTCCGCGCTGCCTCCGTCCGTGCCGCTCTGGGTGAAATAGCTCTCGCACGCCGGCAGCCCGCCCGCGCCTGCGCCCAACAGCAGGCAAGCGAGGGCGCCCGCATGACGGGGCCCGGCGGGTGAACGGCCGAAAGTCCACGATCCCATGATGACTCCTCGCAAGACTCGCCGATTCGCCCCGCCGCTCCGACCGCAACCGGCGGCGCCGCACCGACTCCGGCGTTACAGGGACTGGATGACCCGCAGCGCGCTGATCGCGATCTCCGGCTGCAGGTCGAGGTGGATGCCGCCGTTGCCGAGCTTGACCGAGTAGAGGTCGCCCTGCTCGATGGCAATCTTGACGTACAGGTCCATCGACGTCTCGGACGCCGACAGCACCTTCTTCTTCAGGTTGATCGTGAACGGCGACTGCGGGTCCAGTTCGAAGCGCTGCGGAGTCTCGGGCGTGATGCGCGTCAGGTAGCGACCGCGGATGATCGGCGTCTCGTTGCCGCCGCCCTCATCGGCCACGCCGAGTTGCATGCCCGCGAACAGGTGGTTCACGTTGCGCTCCAGTTCGACACCCTTGGCGTCCTTTTCACCGGTCTTCTGAAAGAATTGCAGCTGCTTGAAACGCATCCGCACCTGCGTGATCGGGTCTTGCGACAGCTTCGGGTCGCCAACTTCGGAGAGCTTCTTCTTCAAGGCCGTCGACTTGACCTTATCGAGCAACTGGAACGTGACGCGCGCCACCATCTTGATGCCCGTGAACACTGCGCCGCTCTCGGTCTTGCAGAAGTCGGTGCAGCGCTTCGCCGGGTCGCCGCAGTTGAGGATTTCGCCCTTGACCGCCTTGACGAGGCCCTTCGTCGCCTTCAACTGGTCAGCACCGACGTCGAAGGTGCGCCGGCATTCGCCGTCGATCGTCATGATCCCCTGGATGTGGGCCATCGTCGCCGCGTTCAGGCTGGTCGGGATGCCGCCGACGCCCGCCGATGCCGTCGCCTGGTTCGCCGACGTCAGCGCAGAGCCGACCAGCGTGTCCAGGTTGGGCCACGGCATGTCGTACTTGAGTGCCGGAATCTGCTGTTCGTCGAGCGTGATCTCGCCCGCCGCTTCGATGAAACCGCAGGCGCCCATGCTGGCGGTCGCCGTGGCCAGCGCGAGCAGAAGACGCGTGCGTTCGAGAAGGTGGTGGCTCATCCCTTCCTCCCGTAGCTGAAGCCGAGTTCGGCGTTGATGTTGAAGTCGATCGTGTTGTTGAAGTAGCTGTCGGGGCCGATGCCGAACGGGGTCAGCGCCTCGACGTTGATGTGCAAGATGTCGCTCACCCGATAGCGGCCCTTGACGATCAGGATGTCGCGCGACGTGAAGTCGAACGCGAACAGGTTGCCAGCCGACGGTGCGCTGCGCCGGTGCAGCGTGGCGAGGAATTGGAAGCTGCGCAGGTGCGGCAGTTCGAAGTGGAGGAAGAAGTTGTTGTCGGGCGTCTCGTTGTTGACCTCGACCGCGAACGCCAGCGCGAGCAGGTCTTGCACCAGCCAACTCGCCTCGAAGTAGGCGCCAAACACCTGGCCGGTGCCTTTGCGGCTGAGCACCTCCATCAGCTTCGTGCCCGTCGGATTGGGCCGCCCACCGGCGCCGAGTTTGTACTGCACCCGCTGGACCTCGTAGAGCACGTCGAAATAGCCCGGCAGGTAATTGTGGTCGTAGCGCCGCAGTTCGCCGCGCAGGCGCAGGGCCTGGCGCGTCGTGTCGCCGACGTTGAGCCGCAGCAGGTTGCCCCACGTCAGGCCCGCGGACTGCACGCCCTTCGTCGCGCCCATCTTGCCGTCGTCCCACACCTTGGCGTCGCGATCGACCGGCAGACCCGACGCGAGCATCGAGTAGTCGAGGTAGGTCTTCCAGTCCGTCGTCTGCGTGTCGATCAGTTTGATCTCGGCGTCGGCGCCGAACGCGAACACCTGCGTGTCGGTCGTCTTGGGCTGGAAGGTCTTCTGATCAATCGCGAACTCTCCCTCGCGGCGACCGTCGTTGTCGAGGTCGTTGTAGTCGATCAGGTTGCGCAGTGGGGCGGCCAGGTCGGCCGCGAACGCGAGCCCCAGGCTGAACGAGCGCATCAGGTAGTTGTCGCGGTTGATGAGGCTGAGCGGCTTGACGAAGCCGAGCGCGCCGACCACGTTGGGCCCGGTGATGTCGTTGACGAACGTCTCGCCGCCAAAGTAGTCGCCAAACGCGTCGAACTGGGCGCTCACACGGCGCCTGTTGAGGTTCAAGTTCGGGTTGTAGCGCTTGAGCAAGGCACCGTGGCCGATGCTCGACGCCTTGAACGCGTTGACGTCCAGGTAGAAATGGCCCTCCTTGCCGCCCCACTGGACGCCGCGGATCAACTGGGCGAAGTCCGCCGGCTCGTCCCAGTCGGCGCTGCGGAACCGGGCGATGTGCTTGAATCCGCCGCCCGCCGATTCGGCGCCGGTCTTGCCGTTGTAGGGTCGCGTGTCGTGGACCTCGAGTCGCACGGGGGCGCCAAAGCTCATGCTGAAGGGCAATTCGAGAACCTCGCGCGAGTAGTTGATCTGCGGAGTGAAGCCCAGGTAGTACACGTCGCCGATGCGCTCGATGCCGCCGACGATGCCGAAGCGGTTCTCCCAGGGCACGAGGCCGATTGCGCCGACGTTGGCCAGTTCGCCTTCGATGAAGCGCTTGGGCTTGGCGTCCGCCGGGGCCGTCGCGGGATTGGCAGCGGCGGGCTTGGCCCGAGGTGGCGGGGCTGCCGTGCCGGTGGCGGGCGCCGGGAGTGAGGACGCGGGCGCCGGGAGTGAAGACGTGGGCGCCGGGAGTGAAGACGCGGGCCCCGGGAGTGAAGACGCGGGCGCCGGGAGTGAAGACGCGGGCCCCGGGAGTGAAGACGCGGGCGGCAAAACAGAAGGTGGCGCGGCCGGCGCGGGCACGACAACGGCGGGGGGTGGAGGCGGCGTCGGTGCCGCGACCTCCGGTTTCGACGGCGGCACGGGCACGACGGCCGGAGCGGGAGTCGGCGCGGGCTGCGCCAGAGCAGGTGGACACCAGGTCGCCGCCACGCCCACCCAACCGATGTAGGTCCAGCCGGGGAGTTGCGCCCAGGTCGCCGCCCCGCTGCACCGTCGCCGCGGCAGACTTTCGCGAGAGGATCCGATCATCTACATCGCTCCACGGCGACGGGCCTTCCGCTGCGGCCCGTGAACACGACGTCCGGTTGTGCTGAGCGCGCGGGTTGCTGCGGTGCGGGCCAGCGCGCGACAATTCGGGCGAAGTCTTGCACACGCGACGCCACGTCGGCAAGTCGCACGCCGCTTGATGCCGCTTGATGGGTGAGGGTCGCCGGCGTGGGTCACGCGGAGACAAGTACCTGCGACCCAAAGTTCGATGCGGGAATTCGAGAGACGGTTTCGTCAACGGCAAGGCGCGACGACGAAGGCGTAGTAGCACTACGGCGAGGAGGAGAAACGCGGCCCTGGACGAGTCGGCCAAAGAAACCTGGGTAGCGAACTTCAGAGAGCAGGTACTGGGCGCGATCGACCTGGACATGGAGTAGCAGAGGCAGTTGGGTGCGGATTTGCGGAAGTCGGCCCCGCAACGGGGCCCTCCTGCCCCGCCAAAAATAGGCCCTCCCCGCCGATCTCCTGCAAGCAGGTAGATCACCACCTTTGCGGGTCCAGCCGGCTTCCGCCGGTCCCGCCCTTCCTTCCGCGCGGAGGCCTCTCGACCCCCGCGCGCGGCAGCAACCCGACCACCTCCGGAGCGCGCGTCCGCT
>SHZF01000023.1 GCA_009692425.1 Myxococcales bacterium
CAGGCCGAGGCCACGGCTGCCGATGCGCAGATCGTGCGACTGCCGGCGTAGCTGGGTCAGCGCTTCGGCGGCCCCGGTGAGGCCCGATCGCACGTTTCCGAGCATCACATCGATCTCGTTGATGATGTCGCGGGCCTCGTCGACGAACTTGCCTTTCAGGCGTTCGTCGAACTGCAACTCTGTGGTCATCTGGCTCATCTCCGCGACGGGAGCTTCTACTCTACAGCACAGTCCCCGGCGTTGCGACAACCGGAGTGGGCTGGCCGGGTATTCGGGGTCAGAGCGCTTCGAGGGCCGTCGCGACCTTGGCGGCGTGCCCGGCGACCTTTACCTTGCGCCAGATCTGCCGGACGACGCCCTGTGGGTCGATCAGGAAGGTCGCCCGCTCGATGCCCATGTACTTCCGGCCATACATGCTCTTTTCACCCCAGACGCCGTAGCGCTCGCAGACATCGCCGCCGTCGTCCGAGGCGAGGGTGAAGGTCAGGGCGTATTTCTTCTTGAACTTGTCGTGGCTGGCGACGCTGTCCTTCGACACGCCGATCACCACGGCCTCGCCGCCCTTGAAGCGCGGCGGCGCGTCGCGGAAGGCGCAGGCCTCGGCCGTGCAGCCCGTGGTGTCGTCCTTCGGATAGAAATACAGCACGACCGGCTTGCCGCGCAGTTGCGACAGCGTCACCGTTCCCCCGCCGTCGGTCGGCATGGTGAAATCGGGGGCGGGCTGGCCGACGGCGATGCTCATGGCGGGCTCTCCTCGTTCGATTCGGCATCCCCGGGCGGGCGCAGCCGCTCGGCGGGATCGTCGATCACGTCGCGATAGACGGCCGTCACCGCGGTCGCCGCAGCATCGATATCCTGCTCGGCCTCGGCGAAGTCAACAGCGCCGACGACCCTGGCGATCGCCGCCTTGAGGGCGGCGGGAGCGCGCTCGGCGTCGAACCGTCCCTCGGTGGTCAATCGCAACAGGGCCTGCAGCGACTGCCACAGACCGGCGGCTCGGATCAGGCCGGCGGCCTGCAGCGGATCGATCAGGCCGGCATCGCCGAGGCGTTGCAGCAGCTCGACGGAATTGCCGGTGATCAGGTCGGGATGTTCGGCGGCCCGACGCAGCAGCAGATATTGCGCGATGAACTCGACATCGACCAGGCCGCCGCGGCGCAGCTTGACGTCGAATCGGTCGCCGGCCGGTTTCTCGCGTGCCATCCGCTGCCGCATGTCGGCGACGTCGAGCAGCAGCTGCGCGGGATCGCGCGGCCCGGTGAGGATGGCCGCCAGCCCCGCCTCGACGGTCCTGCGGAAGGCGGGCGGGCCCGCAACGACCCGGGCGCGGGTCAACGCCATATGCTCCCAGGTCCAGGCTTCCGTCCGGTGGTAGGTCATGAAGCCGTCGAACCTGGTAGAGACGGGGCCCTTGTTGCCGCTGGGGCGAAGCCGCATGTCGACCTGGAACAGCTCCCCTTCCGCAGTGAGCGCCGTCAGGGCCGAAATTAGGCGCTGGCCGAGGCGGCCGTAATAGAACGGGATCGGCAGCGGCTTGGGGCCGTCCGACTGCTCGACGCCGGGCGGCGCCTGGTACAGGAAGATCAGGTCGAGGTCGGAGGACAGGGTGAGCTCGCGCGCGCCGAGCTTGCCCAGGGCGAGGACCGCGAAGGCGCCGCCCTGGACCTCGCCATGGCTCGCGGCGAAGGCGGCGCGGTTGGCCGCGGCGAGCGCTGCGATGACGCATTCGGCCATCGCGCTCAGGCAACGCGCCGCCGAGGCGAACGAGACCGCGCCGCGCAGGATCTGCACGCCGATCTGGAACTTGCGGTCGCCGGTCCAGCGGCGCACCAGGTCGAGCACGTCCTGGTAGTCCGTCGCCTGGCCCAGATAGCGGGACAGGTCGCGCTCCAGCTCTCTCTCGTCCGGCAGCTGGTTGGCGAAGGTGTCGCTCAGGATCCCGTCGAGCAGGCTCGGATGCCGCCCGAGATAGTCCGCCAGCGACGGTGCCGACCCCATGATCTCGGCGACCAGGTCGAGCAGCTGCGGGTTGGCGCAGAATAGCGAGAACAGCTGGATTCCCGCCGGCATGTTGGTCAGGAAACGGTCGAAGCGGACGAACGCGGCGTCGGGCTCCTCGGTGCGGGCGAGCGACGACAGCAGGGCGGGCATCAGCTCCGTCAGCAGCTCGCGCGCCCGCACGCTGCGGGTGGCCCGGACGCGGCCATGGTGCCAGCCGCGCACCGTCTCGGCCACGGCGTTGCCGTCGCGGAAGCCCATGCGCGCCAGGGTCGCGACCGTTTCGGGGTCGTTCTCCGCGCCGGTGAAGACGAGGTTGCCCGGCCCGGACAGCGGCGGCGCCTCCTCGAACAGGTCGGCATAGTGGCCCGCCACCGCCTCCAGCTCGGTGCGGACCGCGGTCTCGAACGCAGCGCCGTCGGGATAGCCCATGAAGGCGGCGAGGCGCTCCAGCTCGGCGGGATCCTCGGGCAGGGTGTGCGTCTGCTGGTCGTCGACCATCTGCAGGCGATGCTCCGCGGCGCGCAGGAAGCGGTAGGCCTGCTCCAGGCGGGCGGCGGTTTCCGCGCCGATCCGCTCCGCGGCCGTCAGCGCCTGCAGGGTGGCGATGGTGCCCGACAGCCGGAGCGCCGGCAGCCGGCCGCCCCAGATCAGCTGCTGCGTCTGCGCGAAGAACTCGATCTCGCGGATGCCGCCGCGCCCGAGCTTCAGGTTGTGCCCACGCACGGCGATTCCGAGCGCACCGCGATGGGCGTTGATCTGCCGCTTGATCGAGTGAATGTCGTTGATCGCCGCGAAATCGAGATGCTTGCGCCACAGGAAGGGGCGCAGCCGGCGCAGGAAGCCGTGTCCGGCCTCCAGATCGCCGGCCACCGGGCGGGCCTTGATCATCGCCGCCCGCTCCCAGTTCTGCCCGAGGCTCTCGTAATAGGTCTCGGCGGCGAGCACCGAGATCGCTGTCGGGGTCGAGGCGGGATCGGGCCTGAGCCTGAGGTCGGTGCGGAACACGTAGCCGTCGGCGGTGCGTTCCTCCAGCATCCGCACCAGGCCCCTGACCATCCGGACATAGAGCTGCTGCAGCGTCGTTCGCTCCGCGGCGCGGTGCAAATCCGGCGGGATCCGCTCGGGGTCGAACAGGACGATCAGGTCGATGTCGCTGGAATAGTTGAGCTCGCGCGCGCCGAGCTTGCCCATGCCGAGGACGACCAGGCCGCCGCGAACCCGCCGACAGAGGTCGGCGTTCATCGGAGAGCCACCCGGGGCGCTGCCTGTGACGGCGAGCCCGAGCAGGTGCCCGGACGCGACGTCGAGCGCGGCATCGGCGAGCTTGCTGAGGCTTGCTGTGACCTGTTCGAGCGCCCAGGTTCCGGCGATGTCGGCCACGGCGATCGTCAGCGCCGCCCGCCGCTTCGACCGGCGCAGCCGGGCCATCACCGCGTCGGTGGCGCTGTCCGCGGCCAGTTCGTCGTTGAGGTCGAGCAGGATTTGGGCGAAGGTTTCCGATGGACCATGGGTGACCAGTGCTTGCGCGAAGCCGATGTCGCCGAGCAGCAATTCGGTCAGGAACGGGCTATTTCCGAAGATCGCGGCGAGAAGGGCGACGCCGGCAGGATCGGCCAACAGGTCCTGGGCGAAAGCCTCGACGCTGCCGCCGATTCCCGCGGCCGTCTCGATCCAGCGCTCCGCGCCGATGCGCCGGCGCTCCAGGTCGCCGGGCCGTGACAAGGCACCGAGGTCGGATAGGAATGGGTAGGCGGACATCGCAGTGGGCGACACGATGCGCGCGCCGCGTGATGCCGTCAACCGAGCCAATCGTGCCGGAATTCGCCCGGTGATCGGGACCCCGACGAAGCTGTTCATCGAGATCGTGGCGGCCTTGCTGGTCATGGTGACGCTGGGCAGCGGATTTCTCGTCTGGCGTCTGGAGCAGTCGCCCCTGTCGGTCGATTTCCTCGCTCCCTATGTCGAGAAGGCACTGAGCGACCCGGATCGCGGCCGCTTCGTCAGCATCGACGACGCCATCCTGGTCTGGGAAGCCGGGGACCACGCGCTCGCCGTACGCGCGGTGAATGCCGCGGTGACCGGTCCCGACGGGACGCTGCATGCGCTGGCTCCCGAGCTGACGCTGCGTTTCGGCCTCGCCGCCCTGCTGCGCGGCAGGATCGAGGTCGTCGACATCGCGGTCCTGCGGCCGGATCTGCGTCTGGTCCGCGAGGCGGACGGGCGCTGGCAGTTCGGCTTCGGGGTAGCGGAGCAGCCGGCGCCCGGCGCGAGCGCGGACGGCGGGCCCGCCAGCGACGACGATCCGCTGGCGGCGCTGCTCGATTCCCCGCCGAGCGAGGGCCCGACCGCCAGCCTGCGGTCGGTGCGGATCGTGGCGGCCGATCTCGTCGTCGACGACCGCCTGAAGGGTCGGACCTGGCGGGCACCGCGCGTCAGCCTCGCACTGTCGCGTCTGGCCGACGGGATCGGCCTCGACGGATCGTTCGACCTGGAGCTGCTGGGCGGCACGACCCACGCGGACCTGACGGCGCGCTACGATCGCCGCCGCGGCTGGGTGATCGGGTCGATCAGCCTGGACCGCCTGGACCTGGCCGAGGCGGCCCGGCTGGTGCCCGAGGTGGAAGGGCTCGCGGCGCCTGTTGCTGACGCGACGCCTGTTGCTGACGCGGCGCCTGTTGCCGACGCGGCGCCTGTTGCTGACGCGGCGCCTGTTGCTGACGCGACGCCTGTTGCTGACGCTGGGCCGCTGCCGGACTCCACCGCCGCGCCGGACGCCGGGACGGGGCCAGATTCCGCCCCCGACTGGACCGACCTGCTCGACCCCAAGGACGTCGCCGACCCCACGGACGTCACCGCCATCGTCGTCGCCGCCGGTTGCTCGGACGGCACGCGCGAGGGCTTCGGCAACGAGCAGAAGTTCCCGACCCTGGCCGGCTGCGGCGGCGCGTGGGACCAGCCCGGCATCTTCGACAAGCCCGCACTGTGCAACCGCGAGGCCGGCAACACCGGCAAGAACGCACCCGGCAAGGGCTGCAGCGTGAGCGACCTGTGCCTCAAGGGCTGGCACGTCTGCCTGGGCAAGCAGGACGTGCTGAACCGCAACCCCGACGGCTGCCTGGGCGTGATGACGGGCGCGGTCAGCCCGGTGTTCTTTACCACGCAGATGTCGTCGAGCGGAGCCTTCCTGTGCGCGACCGGCGCCCAGGACACGAACGACCTGTTCGGCTGCGGCGACCTCGGCTGCGACTTCACCTCGAACGTCGACGTCAAGGCGAAGTGCTACCCGCTGACGATGTCGTCGCACGATCAGTGCAAGGGCCTGCGCAACGACCTGGGCTGCGGCGACTGGTGCAACCACCTCGGCAAGTACAAGGCCCTGACGAATGCGTGGGATTGCGGCAAGGACACCACGAAGGAAGCGCTCCACGTGGTCAAGTCGCAGCCGGGCCAGCAGGGCGGAGTGCTGTGCTGCCAGGATTGACGCAGTTGCCGTCTGGCCAGCCGCGCCTGCGATTTTGGTGGCACGGCGGCGCGCAACCCGGCACCATCGTCAGGTCGCCCACGGGTCGGGCGCCGGAGCACAGGATGCGGACTTCGCGCATTGTCGCGGGCGGCGCGTGGACGTGGGCGTGCGTGCTGGCCACGGCGTGCACCGTCGATGTCGCGGTCGACGGCGCCGACGAGCACTACACCACGCAAGACGGCGCGCTGATCGTGTTGCCCAACGTGATTGCCCACGTGCCGTGCCTGGACTACGACGGCATCTCGAACGACGCACCGGGCGACCCCTACGTCCTGCCCGTCAGCTCCTATGCGACCCAGATGAAATGGCTGAAGGACAATGGTTACACGCCGTTGACGTTGCAGGCATGGCTGGCCAAGCTGAACGACCCGGCGTTCCCCGACAACGGCTACCCCGCCAAGCCGGTGCTGCTTTTTTCGGACACGACGGCGCAGTCGTTTGCGGCCAACGCGGTGCCGATTCTCGACAAGTATGCCTTCAAGGCGACGCTCGGCATCGAAGCCGGCCTGCTCGGGCAGTCTTGGGCAATGACACCGGCCACCCTGTCCGGCCTGCAGGCCAAGGGCTTCGAGATCGCGTCCCACTCGTGGACCCACGCCGATCTGACGACGGTGACGGCCGGCCAGTTGTCGCACGAGGTCAAGGACAGCCGCAGCCTGCTGCAGTCCCAAGGCTGGAACGTGGGCAACTTCATCTATCCGTATGGGTCCACGAACGCGACCGTCAAGGCGGCGGTGGTGGCAGCGGGCTACGGTGCGGCGCGGGCCACGGGCGCGGCCAGCCTCTCCGGTGGGGGCTATGCCGCCATCGACGCGCGCCGCAAGCTCGAGATCGGCTGTGCGCTGCCGCTGGCCACGACGACCCTGACGAATTGGAAGGCGTACGTGAACAACACGAAGTTCGAACTGGAGGACCTGTTCGTCGTGGACGCTGACCCCGGCGCCAATGTCTCGATCACGCGGGAGATTTTCCTGAAGTCGAGCTACGGCGCGGTGTACACGGGCGATGCCGGCGATGCGGTGTCAGTCAAGGTGTTCGTCGTCAAGCCCGGCAAGTACGACCTGACGTTCCGGGTCAAGACCGGCTACCAGGGCGGCGCGCTGACGTCGGCGACGAACCACCAGTACAAGGTCAATGGCGTGGTGAAAGCGTACACGCAAGCCGGGCCGACCGTGCTGGAGAACCAGTGGATCGTGTGGGGCTACCACAAGATCGCAGGCGTGCAGCTGGCCAAGGGGTGGGTGACGCTGCAGATCACGAGCCTCGAGGATTGGGCGATGCTGCTGGACTGGGTGCAGATGACGTGGAAGGCAGACTGAGACCAAACCCATTGAATTCAGTTCGGTGCTCGCTCACGACGGCTGCGCACGCGTTGCACGGGGGCTCCGATGCGGCGGACATCGTCGTGGGCACCAGCGGTGCCGAATCTTGCGCCGCACACCCTCACGCTTCCGGCGCTGCGCCCCCCAACTCCCGCCACCGCACGCAACCGACCAGGTGATCGTTCACCATGCCTGTCGCCTGCATGTGTGCGTGCACGACCGTCGGGCCGAGGAACTGGAAGCCGCGTCGCTTGAGGTCCGCCGCCCACGCGTCACCCTCGAGGGAGCGCGGTTCGACGGTTTCGATGCGTCGATGTGCACGCTGCAGCGTGCGGCCCTGCGTCCACTGCCACTGGTAGGCCGCGAACGAGCCGAACTCGGTCTGAATGTTCAGAAAACGCCGCGCGTTGTTCACGGCTGCGTTGACCTTGGCGCGGTTCCGCACGATGGCAGGGTCGAGCAGCAGGCGCTCGATGTCGGCGGCCGTGAACGCGGCGACGGCCACGGGGTCGAAGTCGGCGAAGAGGCGCCGATAGCCCGCGCGCTTGTGAAGCACGGTGCGCCACGACAATCCGGCCTGGGCCGACTCCAGCACCAGGAACTCGAAAAGCGTGCGGTCGTCGTGCACGGGCACGCCCCATTGCGTGTCGTGGTACGCGACCATTTGGGGGTCGCCCTGGGGCCAGGGGCAGCCGCTGTGAGCGGGTTCACGGGCGGTCATCGGACACCTCGCGTGCCATCGTGCCCGCCGCCCGGCGTTGGGGCAAGCCCTAGAGCACCAATCGGAAGTCCCTCAGTCGCCTGGCTGCGGATCTGCTTCGCATGCCTTCGTTGCTCCTCCTCAACGCAGTGCTACTGCGTCTGCGTCGTCGCGCCTCGGCCTGCTCGCACCTCCTTGCCGTGCTCGGTCGGCATTTCCGATCGGCGCTCCAGAAGCTTCGACGCAAATGGGCACCGTGCCGGTGCGGCGACCCCACGCCAAGACCTTGGTCCATTACCCCAGTCGACTACCCCAGTCCACCTTTCAACAGCGCATCCTGCAACGAAAACCCGACCTCCCCCTCGTCCGGCTGCACCCGCGTCCACTCGCCGTCCGCATCCAATGCCCATACCTGCAGGTTGTCGCGCAGGGCACCACTGAGGCACTCCTGCACCGCCCGCTCGGCCAGCAGCGGATCGCGAATCGGAAACGCCACTTCGACCCTGCGCGAGAAGTTGCGTTCCATCCAGTCCGCGCTCGACGCCCACACTTCGCGCTGGGGGCCGACACCGAAGCTGAAGACGCGCGCGTGCTCCAGGAAGCGGCCGACGATCGAGCGCACGCGGATCGTCTCGGACAGACCCAGCACGCCCGGCCGCAGGCAGCAGATGCCGCGCACGATCAGGTCGATCGGCACACCGGCCTGGCTGGCGCGGTAGAGCGCCTCGATGACCTGAGGTTCGGCCAGCGCGTTCATCTTCGCGATGACCCGGCTCGCCTCGCCACGCCGCGCCTTGTCGGCTTCCCGGTCGATGCGCGCGATGACTTCGGACTGCAGTTGAAAGGGCGCCAGCCACAGCGTACGCAGCCCGCGCACGGTGCCCAGGCCCGTCAGTTGCAGGAACACCTGATGGACGTCTTCGGTCACCTCCGGGTCGCTCGTGAGCAGGCCGAGATCGGTGTAGGCGCGTGCCGTCGTCGGGTGGTAGTTGCCGGTGGCGAGGTGGGCATAGCGCCGGATGCCGCCGGCCTCGCGCCGTACGACCAGCAGCAACTTCGCGTGGGTCTTCAGGCCGACGACGCCGTACACGACATTGGCCCCCGCCTCTTGCAGCCACGTGGCCAGATCGATGTTGGCGGCCTCGTCGAAGCGGGCGCGCAGTTCGACCACCGCGGTCACGTCCTTGCCGGCGCGCGCCGCCGTCGCCAGCGCCTGGGCAAAGGGCGACTGGTGGCCGGTGCGGTACAGCGTCATCTTGATGGCGAGCACCTGGGTGTCCGTGGCTGCCTGCTTGAGCAGTTCGAGCACGGGGCCGGGCGCATCGTACGGGTGGTGCAGCAGGACATCGCTGCGTTTGATGGCGGCGAACACGTCTGAGTTTGGCATCAGGCCGCGCGGCGTGCGCGGCACATGCACCGGCCAGCGCAGGTCAGGGCGGTCGGCGAGGTCGCAGATCGCGGCGAGCCGGTGCACGTTGACGGGCCCCTGCACGGCATACAGGTCGGCGTCCTGCAGTTCGAACTGCTGCAACAGGTAGTGCGCCATCTCGGCCGTGCAGGCTTCGGCCACCTCCAACCGGACGGCATCGCCCTGGTTGCGCTTGTGGAGTTCGGATTGCAGGGCTTCGAGCAGGTCGTCCGTCTCCTCTTCGGCCACCCACAGGTCGGCGTCGCGGGTGATGCGGAACGGCACGCACGCCGTCACGGTCATGCCGGGAAACAGCTCGGCAACGTGGGTCTGGATGATGCGCGACAGCATCACGAAGCTGCGCTGGCCGCGCGGCTCGCCGGGGTCGGGCACCCGCATCACCCGTGGCAGCGCGCGGGGCACCTGGACGACGGCGATGCCCGAGCGCCGCCCGAACGCGTCCTGGCCGTCGAGCGTGACGATCAGCGCCAGGTTCTTGTTCTGCACGTGGGGGAACGGATGCGCCGGGTCCAGGCCGATCGGCGTCAGCACCGGCAGGACTTCGTTGCGGAAGTGGCGTTGCACCCAGTCCTGCTGCGCGGGGCTCCAGGTGTCGGGGCGCAAGATGCGGATGCCGGCGCGGTCGAGTTCGGGCAGGAGCACGCCCTGCAACACGCGGTACTGCTCGGCGACGAGGTCGTGGGCTTCGGCCGCGATGAGGTCGAGCGCATCCTGCGGTGTGCGACCGTCCAAGCGCGGCGCGTCGAGGCCGTAAGCGCGCTGCTGCTGCAGGCGGGAGACGCGGATTTCAAAGAACTCGTCTAAGTTCGTGCTCGTGATGGTCAGGAAGCGCAGGCGTTCGAGCAGGGGCACGTTGGGGTCGAGCGCCTGGGCGAGCACGCGGCGGTTGAACGCGAGCATCGAGAGTTCGCGGTTGACGAGGTGGTCAGAGGACAGCGCGGAGCCGGACACGGGGGAACCTGGCGCGCAACGGGGGTGCGCGGTGGGTGGGCAGTGTGGCACGTTGCGGGGGCGACGTCGCGTCGGGGGTGCGGCCAGGACCGACCGCAGACCTCCGAGGCGCCTGGGACTGCATCCGAATTCGGCGTTCGGGCAAGGTTGGCCGTTGGATCCCGGGCCGCTCCCGACCTTGCCCCGCGCCCCGCCCGGGCCGTACCCTGCGCGCCCCATGCCGCCCGAAGCCCCACCACCCACGACCCTGCCGCGCGCCGCCCCGCGCAGCCGTCGCTTCGACTTCGAAGGCCTCGTGCTCAGCCTCGAGCACGCCGCGCCCGTCACCGTGCTCGCCACCCCCGAAGCCGGCGTCGTGCCGTTCGTGCTGTCGGCCGCGCGTCACCGCGTGCGGCGACCGCTGGTCGTCGTCGTCCCCGATGCCGCCCGCCAGTCGCAGTTGCTCGAAGCGCTCGCCGCCTTCGAACCGGAGCTGTGGCCGGGGCTCGACGCCGTGGTGCCGTTCGAACCGTCGGATTCCTCGCCGTTCGAAGACGCCGCGCCCGTGCGCTCGGTCGTCATGGGGCGTGTCGCCGCCGGCTACCGCTTGAACCTCGGCCTCGGGCTCGCCGCGGTCGTGCTGCCAGCCGAGGCCCTGCTGTGGAAGACGCTGGGCCCCGCGCTGCTCGACCGCGGCACCGTGCTTGTGTCGGTCGGCTCGAACCTCGACCCGCTCGAAGTGATCGAGGACCTCGCCGCGACCGGCTACGACAAGGTGCCCGTCGTCGAGGACCCCGGCACGTTCGCGCTGACCGGCGCCGGCCTCGATGTGTGGAGCCCGCTCTATCCGCGGCCCGTGCGCATCCGCATCGAGCGCGACGACGTGAAAGCCTTGCAGTTCTTTGATCCCGACACGCAGGCCACGGGCGACGGTGGCTTTCTCGTCGATTTCATCGCCGCGCCGGTGCGCGAGGTCCGCCTCGATGCCCTGAGCGTGGCCGAAGCGGCGGGCCGGCTCACGCAACTCGCCGACCGCCTCGATGTCGGCAACCTGCAACTGGGCGCGGTGCTCGACGAACTCCACGCCTTCCACGCGGTGCCCGGCATGGAGGGGTTGCTGCCCGGGCTCAGTGCCGAGCGCGCCACCTTGCTCGAACTGGCGCCGACGACCGGCTATGGCGCACCTCTCGTCGTGCTTGACGGTCCCGATGCGTGCTTCGCCGCGCTCGACCGGGCCTGGGCCGCCCATGTCGAGCGCCACCGCGTCGCCCGGGCCGCGCGCCGCTTCTGTTATGCACCCGAGGAACTTTTCGCGCCGCCGGACGCCGTACGGACCCAACTCGCGCGCCACACGTGCCTGTGGGTGCGGCCGTTCGCGTTGCACGAGGAGCGCGCGCTGCCCACGTTCCAGCTCGACGTCGCGTCGAACCGCGAGGTGGCCCAGGAACTGCGCGACGCCAAGGCCAAGGACGAGGGCCTGCGCCCGCTCGTCGCGCGTGTCCACCAAGCCCGCAAGCTCGGCGAGATGGTCGTCTTCGCGGCCCACTCCGAAGGTGGCCGCCAGCGCCTGCAGGCGATCCTGCGCCACTATGGTGTGGCGACCGAGGCCCAGGACGGCCCGCTGCGCCCGGCCGACGTCGAAGTCCTGCGCCACCGCAAGGACCTCGACGCGCTGCTCGTGCTCGGCGGCTCCGGCGAAGGCTACAGCATCGAGGCCCTGCACCTGCTGGTGGTCGACGAAGACGAAGTGTTCGGCCACAAGACCGTGCGGCCCGAGCGGCGGCGCCAGCGCGCGGCGGGCCAACTCATCCGCGACATGGCCGAACTGCACGAGGGTGACTACGTGGTGCACATCGACCACGGCGTGGCGCGCTACGTGGGGCTGCAGCGGCTGGCGGTCGCAGGCGCCGAGCAGGACTTCCTGCTGCTGCTCTACAAGGACGACCAG
This sequence comes from Myxococcales bacterium, assembly GCA_009692425.1. GTDB lineage: Bacteria > Myxococcota_A > UBA9042 > UBA9042 > UBA9042 > SHZF01. Next base: position 11,854 of record SHZF01000023.1, read on the forward strand.
CGCCTCTACGTGCCGGTGACGTCGCTCGACCGCGTGCAGAAGTTCGTATCGGGCGACATCGACGACAGCGGCACGCAGAAGCCGCCCACGCTCGACCGCCTCGGCAGCGAGCGCTGGCTGCGGGCCAAGAAGCGCGCGCGCAAAGCGGTGGCCGAAGTCGCCGACGAGCTCGTCAAGCTGTACGCCGAGCGCCAGGCGCGGCCCGGGCACGCGTTCAGTCCGCCCGACGAGGTGTTTCGCGAGTGGGAAGCGAGCTTTCCGTGGGAGGAGACGCCGGACCAGCAGCGCGCGATCGACGAGGTGCTGTTCGATCTGCAGACGGCGCGGCCGGCCGATCGGCTGGTATGCGGCGACGTCGGCTACGGCAAGACCGAGGTGGCCATCCGGGCGGCGGCGAAGGTGGCGCTCGACGGCCGCCAAGTCGCCGTGCTGGTGCCGACGACGATCTTGTGCGAGCAGCATCGGCTGACGTTCCAACAGCGCTGCAAGGGGCTGCCCTTGCGCATCGAGTCGCTGTCTCGCTTCAAGGACGCGGGGGAGCAAAAAGTGGTGCTCGAAGGCATCCAGGCCGGCGCGCTCGACATCGTCATCGGCACCCACCGCCTGCTGTCGAAGGACGTGGTGTGGAAGGACTTGGGGCTCCTGGTGATCGACGAGGAGCACCGCTTCGGCGTCGGCCACAAAGAGGCCATCAAGAAGTGGAAAAGCACGATCGACTGCCTGACGCTGTCGGCCACGCCGATCCCGCGCACGCTGCAGATGGCCACGCTCGGCCTGCGCGACCTGTCGCTGATTGCCACGCCGCCCGAGAACCGCAAGTCGGTCCGCACGGTCGTGTGCCGCGGCACGGACGAGGTGCTCAAGGAGGGCATCGAGCGCGAACTGGCTCGCGGTGGGCAGATTTTCTATGTCTGCAACCGCATCGGCAGGCTGGACCCGCTGGCCGCGCACCTGACCCAACTCGTCCCTGGAGTCAAACCCATTGTCGCGCACGGCCAGATGCCAGAGCAGGAACTGGAAGACGCGATGCTGCGGTTCATGCGCCATGACGTCAACGTGCTGGTCTGCACCACGATCATCGAGTCGGGGCTCGACATTCCCAATGCCAACACGATGTTCGTCGAGCGCGCCGACACGTTTGGGCTGGCCCAGCTGTACCAGTTGCGCGGCCGCGTGGGGCGCTCGTCGGTGCGCGCGTACTGCTACCTGACGGTGCCCGAGCGCGAGCGCATGACCCAGGACGGGGCACGGCGGGTGGCGGTGCTCGAACGCTTCACAGAACTGGGCTCAGGCGTGCAGATCGCCACCCACGACCTCGAAATCCGCGGAGCCGGCAACCTGCTCGGCCAGGAGCAGACGGGCCACATCGCCGAGATCGGCTACGAACTGTACATCAAGCTGTTGGAGGAAGCGGTCAACACCTTGCGCGGCACCGATCTCGGCGCGCCGGTGGACCCGGAGATCAAGACGACCGTGACGGCCTACCTGCCCGAACGCTACGTGCCCGACGCGGGCCAGCGGCTGCAGGCCTACAAGCGGCTGGCGGGCGTGCGCGACGACGACGAGCTCGACGCCACGGTGCGCGCGCTGGCCGATCGCTACGGCCCGCTGCCGGCGCCGGCCTCGGCGTTGGTGGCGGCGATCGAACTGCGCGTGCTGGCGTTGAAGCTGGGGCTCGCCAAGGTCGAGCAGGGGCCCATGATGGCGGCGTTCACCCTGCACGAGCACGGCGCGCTGCAGCCGGCGGCGCTGCTGCCGTTGGTCAACCGGCCCGGCGGCTCTGTGTGGCGGCTGAGCCCAGAGATGGTGCTGGCTCGGGCGTTCACGCCGCGCGAGCAGGACGCGCCGGTGGCGGCGGTGCGCGCGATGCTGCAAGAACTGGTCAAGGCGGCGCGTGGCGCGACCCATGCCGTGGTCGATGTCGGCGGCGCTGGCGATGGTGATCGTGCGGGCGCCGGTGTCGAGGGGAGCGCCCAACCGGAGCGACAGCTGGCGCTGCCGGGGCTGGAGCCGCGCCGGACGGGGCGGCTGCGCGTGGTGTCGGGGCGCTGACGACGAGGCCCAGCCGACAGTTGACACCCCAAACGGGAATCCGGACACTCTCCGGCCCGATTTTGGTGGACGGCTGGGCCCCGCGCAGCCGAACCGCCCGACAGGAAAGCTGAATCCCGTCCACAACCAGGAGCCGAGCCATGAATCCGACTGCCGCCTTTTCCCGCCTGCACCGAACCGCGCTGCCGGGCCTGTTGGGCCTGCTGGTCAGTGCGGCCGTGGCGTGCAGCGACGCTCCCCCGGCGCCGAAGCCGGGCACCACGGCGACCGACGCCAAGGGCGCAGACAGCAGCGTCAACCTCGGCGACGCGGCCAAGGCGGACACCGGGGCGAGCACAGACGGTGTCACTTTGGGCAAGGACGGCGCCCAACCGGGGTCCGATCTGGCGGTCGATGACGCCGCGCCCCCGGTGTCGTGCAAGGACGATCTGGGCTGCAAGGACAAGGTCGCGCTCAAGCCGTGCGAAGTCGCGACGTGCGACGTGGTGGCCGGCCTGTGCAAGGCGATGGCCGCTGCCGACGACACCGAGTGCGACACGACCGGCAACGCGTGCGCCGATGGCCAAGGCAAGTGCAAGGCGGGCGCGTGCACGGTCAAGGGCGTCTCTTGCGACGACGGCAACGTCTGCACCGACGACAGTTGCGAGCCGACGAAGGGCTGCCAGTACGCCAACAACACCGGGAGTTGCGACGACGGCAAGGCATGCACCAGTGGCGACGCCTGCACCGACGGCAAGTGCGCGCCGACGAAGGATGAGTGCGTCACGCAAGAAAACGACTGCGGCAACGCCAAGGACGACGATCTGGACGGCGCGGTGGACTGCGACGACTCCGACTGTGCGCCGTTGGATGCGTGCAAGAACAGCAAGGAGACGGACTGCGGCGACAAGGCCGACAACGACAAGGACGGCAAGATCGACTGCGCCGACGCGGACTGCGGCACCGATCCGGGCTGCGTCACCCCGGCGCTCGAAAAGGACTGTGCGAACAAGCTCGACGACGACGGCGACAAGTCGATCGACTGCGACGACAACGACTGCGCGGCCGACGCGGCGTGTGCCAAGCCGACCAAGGAAGCGGATTGTGCCAACAAGATCGATGACGACCAGGACGCCAAGATCGACTGCCAGGACAGCGACTGCACGCAGGACGCGGCCTGCAAGCCCGCGCTGCCCGAGGCGAACTGCACGAACAAGATCGACGACGACCAGGATGGCGCCGCCGACTGCCTCGACAACGACTGCGGCGCGGACCTGGCGTGCCAGTCGACGCAGACCGGCGCCGAAGTGAACTGCGCCAACAAGATCGACGACGACAAGGACGGCAAGATCGATTGCCTCGACACGGACTGCGCGAAAATCCAGGCGTGCGCGGTGCCGCCCGTGCCCGAGACGAACTGCACGAACAAGATTGACGACGACAAGGACGGCAAGATCGACTGCAACGACGCCGACTGCGCCAAGGATGCGGCGTGCACGACGAAGTGCGCCCACGACCTGTGCGCGGCCGGGGCACCGTTGCTGGCAGGCTGCGACCCGTGCGTGCAGAAGGTCTGCGACGACGACGGCTTTTGCTGCGGCGAGTTCGGCGGCACGTGGGACGAAGTGTGCGTCAAGTCGATGACGCAACTGTGCGGCAAGCAGTGCGGGGCGGCCAAGGAATCGGACTGCAAGAACAAGGTCGACGACGACCTCGACGGCATGGTCGACTGCACGGACAACGACTGCGCGGCCGACCTGGCGTGTGCAGCCACGGGCTGCGTGGCCGACGGCAAGCTGGCGTGTGGCGGCTCTGGCACCCACAGCAACGGCGGGCCGGGCAGCACCAACAAGCTGGCGACGTATGCGTGTGCCGACGGCCCGGCCAACAACGAGACGGGGCCCGAGTATGCGTACACGTTCGAGGCGGAGTGCGACGGAGCGCTGACGGTCACTGTGCAGAAGACGACGACGAAGACCGGCTTCCTCGACTTGTTCGTTCTCGACGGTGCCAAGGGCTGCGCGGCCAACACGTGCCTGGCGCACGGGCTGATGAACGCCACGTCGGGCACTTCGGCCGTGACCGTCAAGGACGCCAAGAAGGGCCAGAAGTACATCGCGCTGGTCGACGGGTTCGCGCAGTTCACGGGCGATTTCAGCCTCAAAGTGGCGTGTGGCTGCGCCGGTGGCAAGGAAGTGGCGTGCGGCGACAAGCTCGACAACGACGGCGACACGCTGGCCGACTGCGCGGACAACGACTGCGCGGTGACGCCCCTGTGCACGACGGCGACCGAAACGGTGTGTGCGGACAAGATCGACAACGACAAGGACGGCACGGTCGATTGCAGCGACGCCGACTGCGCCAAGGACCTCGCGTGCCAGTCGACGACGACGGAGCAGAACTGCATCGACAAGGTCGACAACGACAAGGACGCGAAGATCGACTGCGCCGACACCGACTGCGCCAAGGACCTTGCGTGCACCGCACCGCCGGCCGAGGCCGACTGCAAGAACAAGCTCGACGACGACAAGGACGGCAAGATCGACTGCCTGGACCCCGACTGCGCCAAGGACGCCGCGTGCGTCGTGGTCGGCGAGACGAACTGCACGGACAAGGTCGACAACGACAAGGACGGCAAGGCGGATTGCCTCGATGTCGACTGCATCGGCAACGCCGCGTGCACGTGCAAGGGCAGCTATCCGCTGGCGTGCGGCGCGTCCGACAGCTGGACGAGCGCCGGCTTCGGCTCGACGAAGGTCGTGAACCACTACGTGTGCTCGGACGGCATCGCGTCGAACCAGACCGGCGCCGAGTACACCTATGACTACACGTCGCAGTGCGATGGCACGCTGACGGTGACGGTGACGCGCAAGGGGACCACGGCGGGATTTCTCGACCTGTTCGTGCTCGACGCGGCCAAGGGCTGCAACGGCTCGACGTGCCTGGCGCACGCGGCGATGATCAACAACGTCGCCACGAAGACGCTGCCGGTCAAGAAGGGCCAGAAGCTGTTCCTGACGGTCGATGGCTACCAGAACTTCGCGGGCGCCTACGACATCAAGGCCGCCTGCAAGTGCACGCTGCCCCCCGAAACGAAGTGTGCCAACAAGCTCGACGACGACAAGGACGGCCAGATCGACTGCCTCGACACCGACTGCGCCAAGGACCTCGCGTGCACCGCGACGCCGACGGCCGAGCTGAACTGCACGGACAAGATCGACAACGACAAGGACGGCAAGCTCGACTGCCTCGACACCGACTGCGCCAAGGACCTCGCGTGCACCGCGACGCCGACGGCCGAGTTGAACTGCACGGACAAGCTCGACAACGACAAGGACGGCAAGCTCGACTGCCTCGACACCGACTGCGCCAAGGACGCCGCGTGCGCGCCCGTGGGCACCGTCGAGACGAAGTGCACCGACAAGCTCGACGACGACAAGGACGGCAAGATCGACTGCGCCGACTCCGACTGCGTGGGCAAGGCGGGCTGCGTGTGCACGGCGACCGAGGCGCTTGCGTGCGGTGGGCAGGACAAGGCGTCGAACGGCGGCGCGGGCAGCACGAAGGCCGTCACCGACTACACCTGCGGCACGAGCAAGTACACCGGCGAGAGCGGCCCCGAGTACGCGTACAGCTACACGGCGAGTTGCGACGGGCTGGTGACGGCGACGGTAAAGCGCGAAGCGGGTGCGTTCGGCTTCCTCGACCTGTTCGTGCTCGACGCGGCCACCGGCAAGCCCTGCGCTGGGTCGGCGTGCGTGGCGGGCGCGCTGATGCTGGGCGACACGACAAAGGTCACGTTCCAGGGCAAGAAGGGCGCCAAGTACGCTCTCGTCGTCGATGGGTTCAACAACTTCACCGGCAACTACACGATCGGCGCCTCGTGCGCGTGCGCGCTGCCGCCCAAGGAGGTGAACTGCGCCGACAAGAAGGACGACGACGGCGATGGCAAGATCGACTGCCTCGACACCGACTGCGCGGGCGACCCGGCGTGTGCCGGCGCCAAGGACTGCAAGGACGACCTGCCGCTGCTGTGCGGCGGCACCGACGACTGGAACAACAGCGACGACGGCAGCACGAAGGTCGTCTCGGCCTACCAGTGCACCGACGGCAACATCGCCGGCGAAACGGGCCCCGAGTACAGCTACGCATTCGTGGCGGAGTGCACCGGCCAGACGACCGTGAAGTTGCAGAAGACCGGCTTTTTCGCGACCGCCCTGCTCGACATCTTCATCTTGGATGGCGACAAGGCCTGCAATGGCGCGGCGTGCCTGGCGCACGAACTGATGGATCCGTTCGCGGCCTCGGTGCAGAAGACGTTCGCGACGGTCAAGGGCAAGAAGTACCACGTGGTCGTCGACGGCTACCAAGGCGGCAGCGCGGACTATGCGATCAGCGTGAACTGCGTCTGCCCGAAGTAGTTCGCTGCGGTACGCTGAACATTGACCCTCCCGCACGCCTCTGCTATATCGCCCAGCCCCGCCCTCGTCGCGGACGGGTTTCGGCGACATTTTCGCCATGATCTCAATGGAATATCGCAAGTTTGGCGAACAGCGAGCGTAGAATGGCTGCATTGGGCTTGTTCGCGGATGGCTTGGGCTTGCTTGCCCAGGGGGACTCGCTGACGGGTGCCGCGTCCGGTGCCGCGTCCGGTGCGGCGGCGGCGGCAGGCAACGGTGGAGGCTCTCCCCCGGGCGCGGCCTTCATGCAAATCCTGATGTTTGTCGGGATCTTTGCTGTTTTCTACTTCCTCGTCCTGCGTCCCCAGCAGAAGCGCGCCAAGGAACACAAGTCGTTCGTCGAACAGCTCAAGGTCGGCGCCCGGGTCGTCACCGCGTCGGGCCTGTTTGGCAAGATTACGGCGCTCGAAGGCCATGAGGCCAAACTCGAAATCGCCGACAGGGTTGTCGTGCGCGTGCTCAAGAGCCAGATCGCCGGTCTCGAGGGCAACGCGGCCGAAGCCGTCGCCCAGGCCAACCCGAAGTAGCCGCAGGCCGCCCGGCACGCGCGGCGCTGCTGCTGCCACTGCCGCGGCCCGACCCTCGCCCCAGGAAACGACATGGAAACCAAGCGCAACTGGAAAGCATGGCTGACGATCGGGCTCGCCGTCCTCAGCGTCATGCAACTGCTGCCAACGTTCGTGTCCGGCCTGCCGGACATGTACACGGCCGTGTTCGACAAGACGATCGGCTACGGCCTCGACCTCAAAGGCGGCCTCGAACTGCGCTACACGATCGACTACAAGAAGGCGATCGGCGACAACACCTTCCGCTTGCGCGACAGCCTGCTCGATCGGCTCGGCGAGGCGTCGGCCAAGGGTGCCGGCAAGGACTGGTCGACCTTGGCCGAGGCCGACAAAGCCGCGATCGAGAAGCGCTTTACGTTGACGCGCACCGCCTTCAACGCGATGGAGGTCAAGTTCGCCAACAAGGGTGACCAGGCGCTGCTCACCCGCGAGGTCGTCGACCAGATCGACCGCCGCTTCGAACTGCGCGGCGGCGACGGCGTGGCCAACCTGTTCATGCCCGACAAGGCCGTCAACGAACTGCGCAACGAAATCGTAGAGCAGACTCTTTCGACGATCCGCAAGCGCGTCGATGCGTTTGGCCTCGTCGAGCCCGACGTGCGGCGCTCCGGCGAGGGCGACATCGACCTGCAGTTGCCGGGCCTGTCCGAACGCCAGATGCGCATGGTGCGTGAGCGCATCGGCCAGGCGGCGCAGCTCACGTTCCGCATGCACCTGCAGGGCAAGCAGGTCTTCGACGACCAGCAGGCTGCCTTGGAGCAGTACAAGAAGGACAATCCCGCCAAGACGAAGACCCTCGTGCTGGTGCCCAATGCCGGTGGCGCGTTCCTGCAGGCCGACCAGAAGTCGGAACTGCTCGGGTTCGTCAAGGGCGTCAAGGTGCCCGACGACGTGCAGATCGGCTACGAGCTCGTCGAAGACAAGGACCCGATCACGGGCGCGGTCAAGACGAAGTCGTGGCGAACCTGGACGCTGACCTCGCGGGCAGACCTCAGCGGCGACAACCTGACGCGGTCGGCGATCGGCTACGGCGATCGCGGCGAGCCCGTCGTGAATCTGGAGTTCGACGCGCGCGGCGGCCGCATCTTCGGCGACCTCACCGAGAAGAACGTTGGCAACCAGATGGCCATCATGCTCGACGACGACGTGGCATCGGCGCCGGTCATCAAGGAGCGCATCGGCGGTGGCCGCTGCCAGATCACGCTCGGCCGCGGCACGAACCCGGGCCAGATGATGGACGAGGCGAAGTCGCTCGTGACCGTGCTCAACAACGGAGCGTACAAGGCCCCGGTCATCAAGCTGCACGACATCGAAGTCGGTCCGTCGCTCGGCAGGGACGCCGTGCGCGGTGGGCTGACGTCGATGGCGGTCGGCGTGTTGCTCGTGGTCGGCTTCATGATCGCGTACTACCGTCAGGGTGGCATGATCGCGAACGTGGCGCTGGTGCTCAACCTGCTGCTGCAACTGGCGTGCCTGGTCGCCTTCAACGCGGCGCTGACGCTGCCGGGCATGGCGGGCCTGACGCTGACGACCGCGATGGCGGTAGACGCGAACATCCTGATCTTCGAGCGCATTCGCGAAGAGTTGCGGCTCGGGCGCACGGTGCGCAACGCGCTCGACCTCGGCTACAACCGGGCGTTCTGGACCATTTTCGACTCGCACATCACGTCGGGCATGGCGGGCGCAGTACTCATGTTCTACTCGTCGGGCCCGATCTACGGGTTCGCGGTCACGCTGCTGATCGGCATCGGCACCTCGATGTTCACGTCGATCGTCGGCACCCGCGTCATCTACGACTGGCTCCTCTCGAAGGGCAAGCTGCAGGAACTGTCGGTCTGACGGCTACGCACCCGCTGCCTCCCTCTCCACCCCTTCGACGCACGTTCGACACCCAAGAGGCGCCCATGGCCACCGCAGGCAAGCCCCATTTCACGCTGTTCGACCCCGATGCGAATTACAATTTCGTCGGGCGCCGCCACGTCTACTACGCGCTGACGGGCATCGGCATCATCGCGTCGTTCGTCGCGCTGGCCACGCTCGGCTTCAACAAGGGCATCGACTTCAAGGGCGGCACCAAGCAGATCCTCGCGTTCAAACCCGACGCCAAGGTCGATCGCCAGTCGCTCCACATGACGGTCGAGAAGGTGCTGCACGAGGCGATCGGCCAGAAGCTCGGCGGGCAGATCGAAGTGCAGGAGTTCGACACGGGCGGCGCGGGCGGCGGGGCCAAGCACTTTGCCGTGATGACCGAGGTGACGAGCCTTGTAGATGCCGAGAAGAAGGCAGCACTGGGCAAGGCGATCCGGGCCGCGCTCGATGGCAAGGCCGCGGCTGGCGGAAACGTGGCAGCCGCGGCTGGCGGAAACGTAGCAGCCGCGGCTGGCGGAAACGTAGAAGTGGAATGGGCCGCCGAGGGCGAAGACCGCGCCTTCATCACGGTCGTCGAGCCGCGCAACGTCGCCGACACGTACGCGGCGTTGGTGAAGTCGTTCAAGGACAACGGCTTTCCGACCGTCCACCCGGGCTCTGACGTCGAGGTGCAACTGGACGTCAACCTGTTCCGGCAGCTCCAGATGAGCCAGGCCGAAGGCGCCAAGGATGCCGCGGTGCTGGCAACCGAGGAGGCGACGCTGCGCGCGCAGAAGGCCTTGGAACTAAAGGGCAAATCAGACACGCGCTTTACGGTCGTCATCGAGGAGTTCAAGGCGAAGTTGGAGGGCGGCATCAAGGCTCAGCACGGTGCCGCGTTCGTCGGCATCGTGTCGGCCACTGCGGTGTCGCCGTCGGTCGCGGGCGAGATGCTGTCACAGGGCTTGGTCGCGATCCTGTACGCGATCCTCGGCATCGTGCTGTACATCATCCTGCGCTTCGACGTGCGCTATGCGCCGGGCGCGCTGGTCGCGCTGGTCCACGACGTGGTGCTCGTCATCGGCGCCTTCAGCGTGGCGCAGGTAAAGTTCTCGATGCCGATCATCGCTGCCGTGCTGACGGTCGCGGGCTATTCGGTGACGGACACCATCGTGGTGTTCGACCGCATTCGCGAGACCCAGGAGCGCTTTCCGCACGTGCCGATCGAGACGATCGTCAACGGCTCCATCAACGCCACGATGAGCCGCACGGTGCTGACGTCGTTGACCACGTTCCTGACGTCGGCGTCGATCTTCGTCTTCGGCGGCGGCCTCATCCGCGACTTTGCATTCGCCATGTGCATCGGCGTCATCGTCGGCACGTTCTCGTCGATCTTCGTGGCCAGCCCGATCTTCATCTGGCTGCACCACCGCTTCGAGGACCAGAAGAAGGCGGCGAAGGCCGCGGCCCGCGCGACGGTGGCCCCGACGGCCCCGGCCGGCGCGTAGCCCGCAAGAGCGGCTCGCGATGCCGCCCGAACGCGCCTGGGTGCTCCATGAGCCCGATCCGCACGCCGTCGCCGCCCTGACTGCGGCCGGCCACTCTCCCCTGCTCGCGCGCCTGCTCGCCCTGCGCGGCTTGCGGACCCCGGCCGCAGCGACCGCCTTCCTGCAGCCCGACCTGCGCAGCCTGCCCGACCCGTCGACGATGGCCGACATCGACATCGCGGCGGCGCGCGTCGCCGACGCCGTCGAGCGCGGCGAAAAGGTCTGCATCTACGGGGATTACGATGTCGATGGCATCACGGCGGCGGCGCTCCTGCACGGGCTGTGCGAGGCGATCGGGTTTGCCGTCGAGGTGTTCCTGCCCGACCGCTTTCGCGACGGCTACGGCCTGCACGCCGACCGGTTGCAGGAACTGTGCGACCGTGGCGTCACGCTCGTCATCAGCGTCGACTGTGGCACGACGGCGGTGGCGGAAATCGCGGCGGTGCGGGCGCGCGGCGTCGATTTCATCGTTTGCGACCACCACCAGTTGGGGGCGGTGCGGCCGAACGCGACGGCGCTGCTCAATCCCCAGCGGCCCGAGTGCGGCTACCCCGACAAGGACCTCTCGGCGGTCGGCATCGCGCTCGTGCTGTGCCAAGCGGTGCGGCGCGCGCTCGACCGGCGCGGCTGGCGGCGCGCGGGCGACGGCATTTCAGCACAGCGCCTCGAACTCAAGGGGCTCGTCGAACTGGCGGCGCTTGGCACCATCGCCGACGTGGCACGACTGCACGGCGTGAACCGTGTGCTGTGCTGGCACGGCCTGCGCAACCTCGGCTCGACGGCGCGGCCCGGTGTGCGCGCGCTCATCGAAGCATCGGGGCCCGAAGGCGTCGGCGCGGACCGCGTCGGCTTCCAACTGGCGCCGCGCCTGAACGCGGTGGGGCGCCTGCAGAATCCAATGGACGCGTTTCGCCTGTTGACGACAAAGGATGCCGCCGAAGGCAAGCGCCTCGCCGAATTGCTCGATGTCGAGAACAACCGGCGCCGCGAGATCGAAGCGCGCGACGTCGCCACCGCGCTGGAACTCGCCTTGGCCCAGGACGGTTGCGCGGATGCCGTCGTGGTCTTCGATGCCTCCATGCACCAGGGCGTCGTCGGCATCGTGGCGGCGCGGCTGCGCGAGAAGGTGAACGCGCCTGCCTTTGCGCTGACACTGGGCGAAGATGGCCTGGCCAAGGGCTCGGGCCGCTCGGTCGATGGCTATGACCTGGTGGCGGGGCTGCACGCGTGTGAGGCCCTGGGGCCCCTGTTCGAGCGCTACGGCGGCCATGCGCACGCCGCCGGTGTCACCTTGCGGCCGGACCGCATTGAGACGTTCCGCGTCCGACTGCAGGCCCACGTGCTGCGGACGCTGCCCGCCCACAAGCGCGTGCGTGAGGTGCGGCTCGACGCTGAAGTGCTGGTGGCCGAGGCGAACTTCGACCTGCTGACCCCGCTCGAGGCGCTGGAGCCCCACGGGCGCGGCAACGCCAAGCCGGTGCTGCTGCTGCGCGACGGCGAACTGCGCGACTTGCGCGTGGTCGGCAAGACGCGCGAATGGGTGCAGGCCAAGCTGTTCGCTCCTGGGCGGCAGGAACTGTGGGCGCGGCCGTGCCTGGAGCTTTTCGGTGCCCTCGCCGCGTTCGAAGGGCTGCAAGGGCGCGGCGAGCGCGTCGATGTGGCGGTGCGCCTGGACCGCAACGCGCACAACGGCAAGGTGCGCGTGCAGGGCAAGGTCGAGGCGGTTCGGCGCAGCGGGGGCGGGGTCGAGGTGCGCAGCGGGGGCGGGGTCGATGTGCGCAGCGGGGGCGGGGTCGAGCCACTACCCGGGGCGTAGCACCCCATCGCCCGCATGCCTCGTCGGTCCATTCTCGCGCGAGCTCTCGCATTCTCGAACAGCCACCAGCCGGAGCGGCGCCGCGGGTGAACAAGTCGTCAGTGAGGTCGTGCAGATCCTGGGCGAAGTGCCCGGTGGGAAGCGGGGTCGGGTCCTGCCGCAGGATGCTGAACAGGAACGTCGCGCCGTGCTCGCGCAAGAAGCGCAGCATGAAGTCGAGCATGGCCGCAGCGAGCAACGGTGCGGCCGACAGCGGCGCCCCGGCGATGCGCTCCAGGGCCGCGCGCGCCCACTGCACCCAGGCCCGCTCGTAGGCGGCGCCCTTGGGGTCGAGCAGCACCGCCCACTGCAGCGCGCGACCGAGACGGCGAGCTGCAGCAGCACCTGGGTCTTGCCCACGCCGCCCGGGCTCGCCAACATCGCCACTTTGCCCAGAGGCAGGAACGGGATCCTCTGGCCCTTCTCGTCCGCCACCGACAGCAGCGTCGGCAGCCGCGGCGGGCGGGTCGCCGGGTCCAGCCAGCCTTGGGCTCCGATGGACTGGAACGGCGCGGTCGCCTGGCGCTGCGTTTCCAGGTGCACTTGGTCGCCGGGCGGCAGCACGTCGTCGAGGCCGTGCGTGCGGGACTCAGCCATCGCCGGGCTCCTTCTTGGCCGCCAGACGCACGGTGTCGTCGGGAAACGCGCGCAACACCTGCTTGTCGGCGGTCACGAGCTTGCAGCCCAGCGCGCGAGCGGTCAGCAGGTACTCGCAGTCGCAAGGACTGCACCTCGACGTGAGCGCCAGTTGGATCACGGCCACCGGGTCGACCGGAGTCGCGTCCCGCATGAGGCTCGTCGACGCCGACCAAGCCTCCAGGGCTTGGTCGGCGGTGATCTGCCGGCGCCACACACAGGCGACCAGCGCATTGCGCAGTTCGCTGCGCCACAACGAAGGTGCGAACCATGCGGCGTCCTCCGCGAGCACGGCCATCGCCGCGGCATGCAGCGGGCCCTTCATCAGCAGGTACGCGATGACGTTGGCGTCGGCGACGATCATGGCAGGTGGTCGCGGTCGCGGTCTGCGCGGATGATGGCCACGACCTCGTCGGGATCGACCCACACGCCCTGCTGGTGCTCCATGAGCCGTTCGACGCGCTGAACCGGCGACAGGCCGTCCTCGGTCGCCCCAGCCTGCAACCCCCGGTCGATGCACACGATCATCTCCTGGTTGAGGCTACGCCGGTTGCGCTTGGCCGAGGCCTTCAGGCGCTGGTAGAGCGGGTCGGGTATCTGCTTGATGGTGGTCGTGCGGGGCAGGGGTTCGTGGGTGGTCGTGTCCATGGCGATCGTCCTACCGTTATGGTTCCGGTGCGGTGATTCTAGCCCGACGTGGCACCGTCGGCAAGCAGGCGGTCGAGCAACGGCCGCAGTTCGCCGCGTCGGTGGTGGTCGTTGGCGTCGTCATTTTCAGGAAAGGCGTGCCACAGGAAGCGCCGCCGGGCTTCGTCGGCGCCATGCAGGCGGACGAGTTCGGCGCCGATCTGTCGGGCCAGCGCCTCGCCCTTGCCGCCGGAGCGGCGAGTGCGGACTGGAAGTCGCGACAGCCGAGGGCGTGGGCGACGGTGGGGTCGATGCCGCGGCCTTGGAGCCAGGTTTCGGCTACGGGCGATAGCGGCAAGGGTTCGAGGAGCGACCAGAGTTCGGCGAAGAGCACGGACGTCTGGAAGTCTGGCAGTCCGGGCGGTTGAACGTCTGAAGGAGTTTCCACTGTGACGGCGCCTGGCGCACCGGAGGCCTGGGCGGCGGAACGTTCGGATGCTTGGACGCCTGGACGTCCAGACTGTTGGCGCTTCAACCCTCTGGACGTCCGAACGACCCGCAGTCCAGGCGTCTGAGTGCCCGGACGTCCAGACATCGGGCGTTCCAGCGACACCCCGGTCCAGTCGGCGAGCCACTGCAGCGCGCCCTTGAAGTCGGTCGCGCGCGCCGCCTCGACCAGCGCCAACGCGTCGCCGTGGTCGCCGCAGCCGTGGCAGTGCCAGCCGTCCTGCCGCAACTGTACCGACGGCGTGCGGTCCTTGTGAGCGTGGGCGTCCTCGCGAAAGCAGCGCGCCGCCTTGCCGCCGCGCAAGACCTTGCCCGGGAACAGCTCGGCGTAGAGTCGGCGCACGTCGGCGGCGGCCTTGATGCGGGCGACCAGTTCGTCGGGCATCGGCTAGGGGCCTTCGTCGTCGTCGAGCAAGGGGCCAGACGTCTGGACGTCCGGACGCCTGGACGACCGTTCCAGCGCATCGAGGCCCAAAAGCAGCGCCTTGCGCACGACCACGGACCGGTTGACGCGCACGGCCAGGGCGAGCGGCTTGCCTTCGCGCCGGATCAAGCGGCCTCCTGGGCCAGCAACCGGTCGGCGACCGCGCGCACGGTGCTCGCATGCCAACGGCCGCCGCGCTTGGTCGGGTGGCCTTCGGCGGTCAGGCGCTCGGCGATGTCGCGAGGTGCACGCGGCGGTCGGGTTCGAGCAAGAAAATCGCCTCGCCGAGCACCTTGGCGAGATCGGCCCGGTTGACCTCGTCGATGACGAGCAGGTACGGCCGGGGCGCACAGCGGCGGGCCTCGGCGGCAGCCTGCATCAGGTGCCCGGGTGTCGGCACGAAGGCCAGCCCCATCGCCCCGTCGCTCGCCACCGGCGCCAGGCCACCCACGAACGACTCGTACGTCGTGCCGGGGTGGAACTGCACCACGCGGCCGCAGTCGCCGTAGCGGCGCAAGAGTTCGAGCGCGAGTTCGGTCTTGCCGGTGCCGGGTGGTCCCTCAAGCACCACGAACCGGCGCTGTGCGAGCAAGGCGGTCAGGGTCTGCACATCGACCGCCGGCAACAGCGGCTCCAGCCACGCCTGCTGCAGCGTGGCCTTTTCGGCTTCGAAGTCCTTGCGCACATCGAACCCGCGCTCGCTGAGCGTGAGGTCGAGCAAGGCGGACAACAGCCGGAGCACGGTCGGTCGCTGGGCCTCAGGGCACGCGGTCGTGCCAGGCAAGACGAAGGTCGCGTAGAGCACCGTGCCGTATTTGTCGATGGCCGCCTTCCAGGCCCCGAGGTCGTGCTTGACCGCCGCGGGCACGTCGAGGTCGACGCGGACCGGGTCCACCTTCGCCCAGGCGGCCCGTGGACCCAGTTGGCGCCGGTACCATTCGGCAATGCCCCGGCACGCGCGCGCATGCCCCGGGCGCCCGAGAAGCCCTTCATCGGGCGCAAGCCCCTGGGTGCCGACGACCATCGTCACGAGCGCGGGCCGCTGGTGGGGCACGTCGGCCGGAAACAGGACGAAGCTCATGCCTCCGTAGGGCCCCATCCGCTCCTGGCCGGGTGCGATCAGGCCGACGTAAGGGATGTTGCCCTCGTCGTCCTTGACGTTGAACCGCCCCGCGATGTGCTTGTCGCCCTGACGGTCCTTGAGGTCGCCGACGCGCTGGTAGCGGTTGCCCAGCGCCGTCTGGAGCTTGTCGTGGGCTTGGTCGGCCCAGGCCGCGGGGCGTGTTCGCCGTTGGGTTGCCGGATAGGTCAGCTGGCTGGGGAAGGCAAGCGCGCAGCCCACCCGACCAGGCGTCCAGAGGTCTGAACGCCCGAACGTCTACTTCACCGGCAACGCCGCCCGCTGCTCCGGCGTCGCTGCCTGGCGCGCAAGCTCGAACAACTTGGGCCGCTCGTGGCGAGCGAAGTCGCGCAGCACCGCCTCGACTGCTGTCACGTACTGGTCCGGCGCCGCCGTCGCTGCCACGCACGGACACCATGCCGCGAACACCTGCGGCCACTGCACGCCCACCTGCCACGATCCGCCCTCGTCGGCAAAGAACACGATGTCGTCGCGGCATTCGTCGATCTGGCGCAGCAGGTCGAACAGCAACTCGAACGCCGTGCGCAGGTCGCGCTCGTGGTCCTTGCGCGGTGCGTGCAGGCAGAGGTCGAGCAACCGGTCGTACTCGGCCATGAACGCATCGGTGCCGCGCGAGGTCTGCGTGCAATTGCGCGAGTTGACGGCGAAGTCCTCGTAGTAGTCGCCGCGAAAGGCGGCCGCATGGAAGGCATGGACCTGTTCGAGCAGCGCGGGCGTCGGGGTAGCGTCCACCTGGAACCGGCGCACGTCGACGTGATCGCGCAGCACCTGGGCGACCTGCTCTGGCGCCAGTGCGCCCAGGGCCCGGTCCAGCAGCAGGTAGAGGTCGCCGGACGGCAGATGGCGCAGGTGGGCGCGCAGCTTGACGAGGTCGAAGGTCGGCTGGGGCATGGTCGGACTCGTTGCGTGACACAGTTGCACGCTGGGTGCGTAACTTGCGCGGGGTGCTTGGCGGCCTGCAAGGTCCTCAACGGCCTTGTTCCCACCACGGGAACACGCTACGCTGTCGTTCTGGGAGGCTAGGGTTGCGCGTCATCGCCCGCAAGACGCTCGTCGCGTTCTGGGAAGCGGGCCACGCCGACGCCGGGCCACCGTTGCGCGCGTGGTTTGCGGAGGTGAGCCGCGCTGAGTGGAGCAGCATGGCCGACGTGAAGGCCCGCTACCCGCACGCCAGTGTCATCGACGCAGAGCGCCTGGTGTTCAACATCGGCGGCAACAAGTACCGGCTGGTGGTCAAGGTCTGGTTCGCGGGCCGCGCCGTGTGGGTGAAGTGGCTGGGCACCCACGCCGACTACGACCGGCTTGACGTGAAGTCGCTGTAGCCGAGGAGCTTGCCATGGACGTGCATCCGATCCGCACCGAGGCCGACCACGCCGTGGCGATGGCTGAAGTCGAACGCATGTGGGGTGCGCCGGTCGGCTCGTCCGATGCCGACCGGCTCGACGTGCTCGTGACGCTGGTCGAAGCGTACGAGGCGCGCCACCACGCCGTGCCGCCGCCGGACCCGGTGGACGCGATCCTGTTCCGACTGGAGCAACTGGCCTTGCCGCGCTCGGCGCTGGTGCCGCTGCTCGGCAGCCGGTCGCGGGTGTCGGAGGTGTTGCACAGGAAACGGCCGCTGACGCTGGCGATGATCCGGCGGCTGCGGCGCGAACTGGGCATTCCGGCCGACGTGCTGGTGGGTGAGGTGGAGGGCGGGCAGCGGGCGGCTTGAAGCGATGAGCTGGGGACTTCGTGTACAAGCGGCGTACACGAGACGGTCGTTTTGTGTACGCGACCCGTTCCCAACGCCAACCGCAAGCTCACCTCGGCCGGCGCCGTCAGCCCTGCCCGACGAGCCAAAGGATCGGCAGCAACCGGTCGACGAGTTCCGGCCGCTTCTCCAAGGTGTACATGGCCCACCACGCAACAGCCTCGGGCCGGTCCTCGGGCGCCTGGGCTTCGATCCACGCGAGCAGCCGGTCCTGGTGCGCCGCTGGCAGCCAAGTCAGGACGGCGTGGGCGGCAGTCGCTTGCCAGCGCATCTCGATCAGCCAGGCGAATGCACCCTCCGGATCGCGCCGCGTCCACGTCGCCACGATGGACCACCACTCGCCTTGGAGCTGCCGGGCAAGCCAAGCGAGTGCGTCGTCGGCAAGGTGCGCAACCGCCGTGTCGTCCAGTGGCGCGTGCCGCCAGAATTGTGGATCCCGCTCGACCGCCCACTGCACGAGCGGCAGGTGCAGGCGCTGGGGGAACACGTCCTTCGTCAGCCACCCAACCACGTCGCGCGCCGGGACGTTCACCGTCGTGACCAGTTCCATGGCGAGCGCTTCGTCGATGCACGCGAGGAACAGGCGGCGCAGGTTCGGGTAGTCCGGGCGCGTGAACTGGAACAACACCGCATTGGGCTCGAGCGACCTGCCTACTGCACGAACGACGAGGCGTCCGCGCTCGATCTGGACCGGGTCCCGCTCGGCTTCGGCAAGGTCCAGGCGCCCCGCGACGAGTTCCCACCCCACCAACTTGCCAGACAGTTCGTGTGGATCGCGACCCTGGAGCACCTGTGCGAGCACCCACGCCGTCCAGACCTCGAAGTCGGCCGTGTCGGCAGGTCGCGCGGTGGGATCCTCTTGGCAGTGCCGAACGAGGTGGTCGAATAGCGGCCCGCCTTCGTGCGCGTAAAACCCGAAGTGCTGCGGCAAGGACGCGAGCGGTGGCCGGGTCCAGCCTGGGAACAGCCACACGAAGGCAGTCGGCACGGGCGTCGCAGGCGCCGGCAACCCGAAACTCCACGCCCAGGATGTGCGAATCCACGCCGGCACGTCGTGCCATGGGTCGGTCGAACCGCGCCGACTCAGCGGCTGGGGTGGGCTTGGCGTCGTGTACCGATGGATGCAGCAGCCGATCTGCGCGGCCCACAGAAGATGGAGCTTGTCGGTGCCGCAGGCGGTCATCCGCCCGTCCTCCAGGGCTCGACCGACCGCGGCGAACACGGCTTCCACCGCACCGATGGCAGCAGGCGTCGTGGCCAACGGCGGCAGGTGGGGCAGCAGCCGGTCGAGCATGCCGGGCTCCTGGACGACGCGATCGAGAACGCGATCCAGTACATCACGCTTGTCTGGGTCGAACGCGAGCCGCCCCCACCCAAGGTCGTCCGCCGTCACCTGCTGACGCAGCCAGTCTTCGATCCACGCGGTCACATGCCACGGGGGTTCGAGCGACCAGTGCCCTCCGCCCGCCGGGGCCAGCAGCCCCGCCCGGATCAGGTGATCGACGACATCGCGTGGCGTGCGTGCGAGCAGGTCGTCCGCGAGGGCATGGGCCGCTTCGAGCCGTTTGCTCGCGTCCTTCACGCGGGCCAATGCCACCAGAGGAGCGCGCACGGAGACCCCCCGAACGCCCAACGACGGCTCGACCATCTCCTCCCACTGGCTGCGCGAGGCTCGCCGCCAGCCCCGCAGGTCGAGTCGCGGCGCCCGCCGTTCCAACATGCCCTGCACGACGACGGTCCCGCGCTCGCGCAGCCACTGGGCCGTTTCTGGGAAGCGGTCCGCCACGTTCAGCGGTCCAGACGCCTGGACGTCTTCAAGTCCGACGCTTTGCTGGAGATACGCCCCTGCGCTTCGGCGCGGGACACGCTTCTCCCACTGTACACCTTGACCATGGTACGAACAGCGTCGTGCCGAAGGAGGAGTTCTTGGAACTGCAACGCTACGCCTACGCCGGGCCCGCTCACATCAGGGAGAACGCTGACTTTACGACCATGCGCCAGCCCGTCCGCTGCGCCGCTGATGTTCACGCCTAGCTTGCCCAAGATCCTTCAAAAGAGCCGGACGGCAGCGTGATCGCAACCTACGTCGTCGACATGAAAGGCGAATTGTGGATCGCCGATCGACGCTCTGAACACATCGCATGTGCGCGCG
Source organism: Myxococcales bacterium (assembly GCA_009692425.1). GTDB lineage: Bacteria > Myxococcota_A > UBA9042 > UBA9042 > UBA9042 > SHZF01. The sequence goes on from SHZF01000023.1 coordinate 31,401, forward strand.
GCTCCGACGTTCTCGCCGCGGGCGAGATGCAGTTTGAGGTCAATGCCACATCGGTCCGTGCCACGACGGTCTCCAATCTCTCCACGGGCTATTGTCCCGCGCCGAGGTGCTTCGCGTCGGTCGCCCATGCGCTGGACGCGGCAGGCATCGCGCACCCTGGGCACCTCACGGCGCGCTTCACGTTCCGCAAGTGCCAAGACTGCGGGTGGATCAACGTGATCAAGGACGACTGGTTCGTCTGCTCGGTCTGCGAATCGGATCTGCCGCTGGAAGTCTGAGCGTCCAGAAAACCGAGCCTCCAGGATCGCGCCAGAGCCCCGTTTTTACCGTCGGACGACCAGAGCCCGCAACCAGCGAGCAAGGACTTCCGCACGCCCCACACGTTCTGCCATCCTTGGCACGCCCGACCCGACGCCCGGAGTTCCGATGCCCCCGCCGCACCCGACCCGCGTCCTGACCCTGCTCGTCGTCGAAGACAACAACGACCGCGTCACCACCTTCGAGAGCTGGTTGCCTGCCCGCCCCCGCGTTGCCCGCCCCCGCCGCGCCCGCTATCCTCCCGCCTGCCGCCCAGGAGGCCCGATGACCCGCCGCTCCTTTCGTCAGTCGAACTCTCTCGCCGTCCTTGTCGGCTTCCTTGGCCTTGCTGGGTTCGGCGCGGCGTGCGCCAACACCGATCCCACCAAGCCGGCGACGACGACCCTCGTGCCCGACGCCGGCGGTCCGACCTTCGACAGCGGCCCCAAGACCGACGGCGCCAAGACCGACGGCGCCAAGACCGACGGCGCCACGAGCGACGGCGTGGCGGCCGACGCCGGGCTGAAGGACACCTGGGCCGGCTGCCCCCCGTGCGACGACAGCAATCCGTGCACCGACGACCTGTGCGGCGTCGACGGCAAGTGCGCCAACCAGCCCAACGCGGCTGACTGCGACGACAAGGACCCGTGCACGGGCGGCGACAAGTGCGCGGGCGGCACGTGCGCGCCGGGCAAGGCCAAGCTGTGCCTGGATGGCGGAGCGGCCGATGCCGGTGACACCGCGCCACCCAAGGATGCCGCCGCCGACGCGGCGCCACCCAAGGGTCCGAACCTGAAGGCGGGCGATCTCGTGGTCACCGAAATCATGACGAATCCGTTTGCCGCCCAAGACAGCGTCGGCGAATGGTTCGAGATCTTCAATACGACCGACGCCGCCATCGCACTCGAAGGCCTCGTAGTGCGCGACGCCAAGCCCGACAAGTACTTCGTGCCCGCCAGCGTGACGATCGCGGCCAAGGGCTACCTCGTGTTCGGGCTCGAGGGCGACAAGGCGAAAAACGGCGGTGTGCCCGTCGATCACGTCATCAAGTCGTTCGCGCTGTTCAACTCGGCCGACCAGGTCATCCTGGAGTCGAACGGAATCACGATCGATCAGGTCGCCTACGACATCCAGAAGGGCTGGCCCGACACGAACGGTGTGTCGTTGAGCCTGTCGCCGACCGCGACGGACTTCAAGGCCAACGACGTGCCCGCGAACTGGTGCGGCGCGACGACGGCGCTGGGCCCGGGGCTCGACAAGGCGACGCCCGGCCAACCCAACGACGCGTGCCTGCCCGACGGCGACAAGGATGGCGTGCCGGACGCCAAGGACAACTGCCCGACCATTGCCAACGCCTCGCAACTTGACGTGAACAAGAACGGCGTTGGCGACGCCTGCGAGGGAGCGAGCCCGAACTGCGGCAACAAGGCGGTCGATGCGGGCGAAGCGTGCGACGACGGCAACAAGGTGTCCGGCGACGGCTGCAGCGTGTACTGCCAGGTCGAACTGCCGATCGTGCCGGGCGGGCTCGTCATCGCCGAGTTCATGCCGAATCCCGCGGGCGTGGCCGACGACCTCGGCGAGTGGGTCGAACTGTACAACCCGACGAGCGCCGACGTTGCCCTCAACGGCGCGGTGCTACAGACCGGGACTGTGCTGCCGATCGTGCACGTGATCGAGAGCCCGCAGGCGATTGTGGTGCCGGCCAACGGGTGGCTCCTGCTCGCCAACAACGCCGATGCGGCGACGAACGGCGGCCTGAAGCCGGGCTACGTCTACGCCAAGGTCGCGCTGAGTTCGACGGCGGCGTCCTTGCTGGTGAAGTCGGCGGGTCAGGTCGTCGATGCGGTCACGTACAGTCCCAAGTGGCCGATCGTGGCAGGCAAGGCCGTCGCGCTCGACCCGGGCAAGCACGATGCGAAGTCGAACGACGACCCGGTCGCTTGGTGCAAGGCGACGAAGCCGTACGGAGACAAGGGCGACTTCGGCACGCCGGGCGCGGCCAACGGGCCGTGCGAGGAGGCTGGCGACGAAGACGGCGACACGGTCCCCGACAAGACCGACAACTGCAAGGCCGACAAGAATCCGCAGCAAGAAGACGGCGACAAGGACGGCATCGGCGACGTCTGCGACAACTGCAAGGAACAGGCCAACGACAACCAGCAGGACTCCAACCAGGACGGCACCGGCGACGCGTGCGAAAAGCCGGGCTGCGGCAACGGCATGGCCGACCCGGGCGAAGCGTGCGAGGACGGCAACAAGAAGGCGGGCGATGGCTGCGGGCCGACGTGCAAGGTCGAGGTCGCGCCGCAAGAAGGCGCGCTCGTCATCACGGAACTGATGGCCAACCCGAAGGCGGTGACCGACGACCTTGGCGAGTGGATCGAGCTGTTCAATGCATCGACGGTCGAGGTCGAACTGGTCGGCGTCACGCTGCGGGTCGGCACGAGTGCGGCCAAGTTCGATGCGGCGGCGTCGGCGGTGCTGGCGCCCGGCGGCTTCGCGGTGCTGGCCAAGAACGGCGACAAGGCGACGAACGGTGGACTCGATGTCGCGTTGGCGTGGACCGGCGTCGCGCTGCCCAACTCCGGCACGGTCGAGGTGCGCATCGAGGCGGGCGCCGTGGTCGTGGACAAGGTCGTCTACGGCGCGCCGGGCGGTGTGGGAGCGGTCGGCGACGGGGCAAGCCTGGCGCTGGCGGGCACGGCGAGCGCGACGACGACGGCCGCCAACGATGTCGCTGCGAACTGGTGTACCGGAAAGGACAAGTTCGGCGGCGGCGACCTCGGCTCTCCTGGCAAGGCCAATCCCGAGTGCGCGGCGGCGCCGTTGCCGAGTGGGCTGACGCCCGGCGACGTGATCTTCACCGAAATCATGCCCAACGGCCTGGGCGGCGTGGGCGATCAGGGCGAATGGGTCGAAGTGAAGAACATGACGGCGGCCCCGATTGACCTCGCCGGCGTCACGCTGAAGAACAAGACGTCGTCGCACGTCATCAAGGGCCCGCTCGCCATCGCCGCAGGTGGCTACGTGGCGCTCGGGGCGAACGGGGATGTGGCGAAGAATGGCGGCTCGGCGATCGCGTATGTCTATGGCACCGCGATCGTGCTCGGCAACTCCGACGGCGTGCTGTCGCTCGAGGTGAACGGCAAGGTGCTCGACGCGACGAGCTACACCTCGGCCAAGCCGTGGCCGGGCATCAAGCAGGGGGTGGCCATGCAACTCGACCCGAAGAAGGAGACCGCCACCGACAACGACAAGGGAGAGAGTTGGTGTCTGGCGACCGCCAAGATCGGCGGCGGGGCACTGCTCGGCACGCCGGGCGCCGCGAACAGCGCGTGTGGGCCCCCCTTGCCGCCTCCGCCACCACCGGGAGCACTGCCGGGCGGCGGTCAGCGGGGCGGTCCGCCTGGCAGCGGCAAGCAGGGCTTTGGCGGGTGGTACGCGCCGTGGTTCGGGCAATAGGCGCGCGGCGCCCAGTCATGGCGACTCGATGAGAGCGCCGACGAAAACAACGCAACATGCCCAAGGCCGTGACCCGGCCCGATTTTTGTTGCCGGGTTGCCAGGCTCGCGGCCAATGCCGACTCGCGGCAACGGCAAAAGGGACCGAATTATTTCGGTCGGCACCCGAAGCACTGGCCTCACTTGCGCCCGAAACGCCGGATGCGTTGCACGATGTGGCGCAGTTTCCAGGCATGGGCCTCGCTGAGCGCAAGGGCATGGTCGGCGAGCACGGCTTCGAGCCCGCGCACACACCTGCCATCTCCCAACGCATCGAAGTAGGCGACGAACGCATCAACGCCAGCGTGACCAAACGCCGCGGGCGCGCATGCGAGCCGTTCCGCTACCAGCGCCTGCACGGTGGCCAGACGCAGGCGCGTGGCCTCGGCGACGGCCGCCACCGCTTGCTGCGGGTCCGCGCTGGCGACGCGCAGGGCGAGTGCGGCGGCGACCGGGTCGAGGCCCGCGAGGAGCGGGTCGGGCGGGGTCACGCGGGCGCCGAGAAAATCGAAGTCGTCGTCTGCCACGCGAGCCACCCGAGACGCGGGTTTCCTGGGAGTTGTCGGGAAGTCCGACAAACTCCTGGCCGGCAGTTTGACACAGACGGCCAACAACTGGCTGCCCAGAATCCAGTGGGGTTCATACCAGAGCCCGTCGAATCGGATCGAGGGCTCGCGACGAACGCGACGAGCGAGGCAAGGCGCGAAGGCCAAGGAACAGCAGGACGATTTTGAGCCTGAGCAACGCAGCTGTCGCGGGCGAGCGAGTACCGCTCCGAATTCAAGGGATTTGGTATCAATCGCCTGGGCGGGTTTCCTGTTGCAGGGAGCCCAAGCGCCTCTCCTCCGCACCGGCCGCATCGGCGCAGCGGGCCGCCAGCGCCGACCCTACGGGCACGGCATCGGCGATCTGGCCACACCAGCGAGCGACGAACATTGCGCCGTCATGGCGACCCAGCACGGCCTGCTCCAGCGCCGCAGCGATGAGCGAGTCGCCGTGCTGCAGGGCGGTGGCCAGGGTGGTCCGATCCACGGTCAACCAGGGCGCCAGCGTGCGCCGCACCAGCCGACCGCGCACATCGCGCAGGGCCTCCCCGTCGCCGGCGCTGACGGCAAGGGCATCGAGCGTCGGCGCCTGCGGAGCCCCGAACAAGGCGAGCGCCATCCGCACGAGACTGGCTCGTTTGGCTCGCACGGCGATGCCCAGCAGCGCGGCGCCGGCCGCTTCGCTGGCGGCGGCGCGCAGGGCCCACACCGCAGCGGCTTCGCGGGCACAGTCCGCTTCGCCCGCTTCTACGCCAGCTGCGACCTCGATCAGCGTGCGCACCGCTGCGGCCTGCTGGCGCGAACCGGCATGCCTGGCCGCAGCGTGCCCCAGGGCGAGCAGGTGCAGAACGCCGCCGTCGCGCCGCAGGGCACCCGCCTGCCGATCCATCTCGCCGAGCGCGATGGCGCTGCCCACGCGCGCCAGCACCCATGCCGCAAGCGGGCCGGTGTCGGACCGAGACAGCAACGAGACGAGCGCGGGCTCCTCGCCCGGCACGGCAGGCAGCGCGGCCAGCGCCACCAACCACGCGCGCTGCACGTCGTCGTCCGCTTCGCCTTGCTGCAGGGCTTCGACGAGGAGCCGGGCGGCGCCTTCGGTGCCCGCAGCACCCAGAGCGAGGCCGACATCGCGGCGCAGCACCGGGTTCGGGCTCTGCAACAACTGGCGTGCCAATGCCACCGGAGGCGCGCGGTGCGACGCCGACAGTTGGCGCAGCGCGCGCACCTGGCTGGCGAGGTCGCCGCTGGCGAGCGCGTCGGCGACGGGACTCGGCGAAGGTGCCACGGTGTCGATGCCCACGGCGCGATCGAGCGCCGCAGTGCGCAGCCAAGCGTCGTAGGCCGACAGCCGGAACCGCTCGATCACCTCGCGGCGTGCGTGTTGGGGGCCGACCGAATCCAGCCAGCGCACGAGTTCGGCCGAACGCCCGGCGGCGAGCGCCACCGTCAGCAGGCGCTGGCCCGCCGTGTCGAGTTCATCGGCATCGGTTGCCCGCAGGACGATGTCGCGCAGCGCACGGTCTTCCTCTGCCGCCGCCCCGGTCAACCGGTAGAAGCCAGCCAGCCGGGCCGTCGCGCGGGTGTCGGTGCGGTTCGCGGCCGCGGCACGCCGGAACAGGTCCCCCGCGCCGGCCGGGTCGCCAAAGCGCAGGTGGGCGTCGCCGAGCCGCAGCAGGACGCTGGTCGAAGCGTCGAGGCCGGGCACGAGCAGCAACGCTTCGGCGGCGGCGGTCTGGGCGGCGTCACCCTGGGCCAGCGCGGCTTCGACGAGCCCGAGCAGGTGCGGCTCAGCGGCGTCCGGGTCGAGCCGGCGCAAGGTGGCGAGCGCTGCCAGCGCCTCGGCCGGGCGATCGCGCTGTACTCGCCCGACGGCCGCGAGTTGCAGCACTTCGGGGTCCATGGGGAATGCCGTGAGCACCCTCTGCGTCAACTGGAGCCACTGCGCATCGCTTGTCGGCGACCGATCGTTCTCCTGCTGCCCCGCAAGGTCGAGCCACAACAGCGCGCCGCTCAAGTCGAGCGGCCCGTTTTCCAGCCGCGCAGCCAGTGTGCGCGCCCGCCCCGGGCCCACGCCCATGCGACGATACAACGCTGCCAGCGACTGGCGCGCCTCCGCCGCCCGCACGCGATCGGGCGCCGTCGGGGCCGGACCGAGCGCGGCCACCTCAAGCCAGCGACGTTCGGCGTCCTGCAGCCGCCCCGAGCGCTCGTCGAGTTGGGCGTACAGGCGCGCCACTGCGGGCTCGTGCGGCCGCAGCCGCTGCATGTGGGCCGCGGTTGCGCGCACTGCGTCGATGCGACCGTGGGCGAGCAGCAGCGCCGCCGAGCGCTCCAGCGCGCGCCACTTGCCGTCTTCGCCTCGGCCGGCGCGCCCGAGCACCTCGAGGGCCGTAGCGTCGTCGGCGCGGGAGAGCAGCCACTCAGCGTACGCTTCTGCGTACTGGGCCTCGGCAGGCGCCGCATCGAGCAGGGCCCGAAACAACGCTTGGATGCGCTTTGCATCGTCGCCGACCCGCTGCTCGCGATCAACCAGGCCCTCGAGCAGGACGTCGTGGCGCGGAAACCGCCGGGCGAGGTCGTCGATCAGGCCACGCGCCGCCGCCTCGTCGCGCGCGAGGATATGGGCATCGAGCACCTGCAACCACGGCAGGGGGTCCGCCGGCGCCAGGTGCACGACCTCGGCGACCGCTGCCGCAAGTTCCTCGCGCAATCCGAGCCGCTGCAGCAGTTGCAGCCATGCGGCTTGCAAGGTGCGGTGGCCGGGAAACGCCTTCCAGGCGGCCCGCAGCGTGGCCAAGGCGTCCTCGTCCTGGCCCGCGTCTTGCAGCAAGCGCGCGGCGGCCACGGCGGCATCAGGGTCGTGCCAGGCCTTGAGCGAAGCGAGCACTGTGTCGAGGTCGCCGCGCAGCCGCGCCGTGGCGAGCAGGCGGTCGAACAAGGCGGCCCGCGTACCCCGCGGCGCTGCGGCCAGGGCGGCCTGCACGACGGCGCGCGCGGCATCCGGGTCACCGGCCGCCAGCAGGGCGTCGGTGTACGCTTCGGCCACCGGACGGGCCAGCGCCCCGCGCCGGGCCGCCATCCAGGCGCGCTGGAGCAGCTTGCGCAAGATGGGGTCGTCCTGGCCCAGCCCCAGCAGGGTGGCGGCATCGAGCAGAGTGCCCGGCGCGACCGCAGGCAGTCGGTGCAGCACGTCCGCCGCGGCCACGGCCAGGCCACGCTGCTGCTCGGCCAGGGCGCGCCGTACGAGTTGCAGGGCGCGGTCCGGACTGGCGCGCGGGCCGTCGGCTTGGAGCGCGGCGATGGCCTGCGCGATCGGTACAGCCGTCACTTTCGGCGCTGGCGCGGACCTGACGCCGGGTTTCGGGCGCCGCCCGGGTTGGGGCGGGGCATCGACCTTGCGGGCCGACCAGGCCCACGCTTCAGGTGGCGCCACAGCGAGCGCAGTCGCCACGGCCAGGGCACAGGCAACTGCCGCAGCCGTCGTCGTGACGCGGGCCGGGGGCGCAGAAGACGCCGGGAGTGCCGGAAGTGCCGTGGGTGCCAAGCGGACCATCCGGATTCCTCGTGGGTGCCGCGCGTGCGGGCCCTTCGGTGCGGCGGGCGGGGCCGGACGCTGGAATTGAACGGCCGACGCGCCCCGGCGATTCCCGGTGCCCCGAGGTCTCAGGGTAGGGCGATGGGCGGACCGGCTCAAGGGCCAGCGCCAGAAGAGGGCTCCGACGTCGTAGCGGTGCGAGGCGGAGCCGGGCTGCGGCCAGACCTGGCAAGCAGCGGGCGCTCCGTGCCTGCGCACTCGGCCTGGCGCGCCTGCTGGTTGACCGGTTCGGGGCCCAGCAGGTGTGGCTGTTCGGTTCGCTGGCGTGGGGTGAGCCGGACGCGTCTGCCGACATCGATATCGCCGTCAAGCGCCCGCACGAGGTCGACACCCCGATCCGCCGCCTTCGGCGCAGCTCTGCGTTGTTGCTGCGGAATCGGCGTTCGACGTACCCGGTGGACATTTTCACGCCGATTCCTTGCTCAGCCTTGATCTGCATCCGAATTCGGCGGCCGGGAACGGGCGTCGGTGGTGGATTTTGGGGCGGCAACCAGCTGGTTTTTTTGGCACGGAAGTGGGTGGTATCGTCACTGGCGCAAAGCCGTATCATCTTTGTCCGCGCAATGACGATGGAATGTAGCTATCTAGGTGGCGTCGGCAACCTGACTACGAACACGACTGAAGCCTTTGCGGCCCAGGTGACATGGACGCGGAGTCTAATTTCAATGAGATCATTCGAGCCGGGTACACTTGCCGTGTCCGTCACCGTCACGGACCAAGGCATCACGACGGTGGCAGGAGAACAGTGCGACCATTCGCTCGGGCCAAGCCAAGCGTGCACGCAGACAGCGTATCGCGGGCCGTTCAACAGAGATTCGTGGCTTGCCGTAGTTGACGACGCTGGCGCCGTCATTTGGACCGCACAGCAGTTGCGGGAAGCCAAGTATGATGATGTCTTGTTGAATGTCCAGATGGCGCCGATGGGCAGCGTAATCGTGTCTGGCGTACTCGTTCGCAGCACAAGTGTTTGTTGCATTCGACGGCTCATGTCGTGTTGCTGTGTTTCACGCCCTGGGCAGCCACTGTGAGTGGGAGATTGTGAGGCTTTCCTGTGCGTTTCAGTTGCTGGGCGTACAAAAGGTGGCGGAGCGCCGGATCCCTCACGACTTTGTGAAGTTGCGGACTACCCTCATGCCCGACGGGCGCTTGGCGGTGGCGGGGTGGGTGAAGGACTACCACCTGTTCCGGCCGTGGACCCAGTTCCTCGACAAGAACGGGGTGATGGAGTGCCCGGCGAAGTAGGCGAGAAGGTGACCGTGCCGCAACGCGCGCCGGGGGTTGGAGAGCGGACCCCGCTCCACTGGCTGATTCTTCCTGGACGCCGAATTCGGATGCAGTTCTCAGGGCCTGGGAGGCTGGCGGTCAACGCGTGCCGCGGGCCCGTCGAACCGACAACTGGCGACGGCAACGACGCAATGCGCCCAACGTCGGGGATCGGGGACGGCTACTCCCGCCGCCCCCGCACTGCACCCACGGCCCACCCCAGCGCCGCCACCACGACCGCCACCAGCGCCTGCGCCGCACCCACCGGCAGGCGCCAGCGCCACGCGACCACATACCCCGCAAAGCCGCACGCAGCGCCCACACAGCCCGCGGCCAGCAGCGCCCAGGGCACGTTCGGCGTCAGGCGCAGCACCGTCAGCGCTGGCAGGATCGTGAACGCGAACACCGGCAGGGCGCCCAGCGTGCGCGTGGTCACCGCGACCGCCAGCGCGAGCGAGCCGACCAGCACCAGTTCGAGCGCTAGCACGGGCAAGCCGCGCACTCGGGCGCCGTCTTCGTCGAGCACGACCTGCACGAAGCCGCGCTGCAGCCAGGCGTGCACCAGCAAGATGGCGCTGGCCGTCCAGGCGAGGAAGGCCAGTTGGTCATCGGTAACCGCCACCGCGCTGCCGTGCAGCAGTTCTTCGATGTCGTGCAGTTCATGCACCACGCGCGTGCCGAGCGCCAGCACGCCGGCTTCGCACGCCAGGTAGGTCCAGCCAAGCAGCGCGTCGCGTTGGCGGCCACCCAGCGCGCGCCCGACCGTCACCGCGAGCACGACGCCCGCCGTCGCGACCGTGGCACCGAGCGTTGGGCTGGCCAGCCCTGCCGGCACCCCCCAGGCCACCTGCAGCCACCAACTGCCGGCAATGCCGAGCCCCGCCGCCTGCGACAGCACCGCGCTAAGGAACACCATGCGCCGCAGCACGACGTACGTGCCGACCACACCGAGCAGGCCGCCCGCGACGGCACCGGCCAGAGCGGGCGCCCGGAACAAGTCCCATGCGGCGAAGAACTCGGCCAGCGCCGGCGCGTCGGTCATGGTGTGACCTCGAGCGCCTGGCCGTAGCGTTGCCGGAACGCCGGGTGGTGCATCACGTCGTGGCGCACGCCCGCGACCAGCGCGTCCTGATCGCGGTCCACCAGCAGCAAGTGCGTCGCGACCTGCAGCACCTGGTGCAGTTGGTGGCTGACGACCACCACGCCGAGGCCGCGCCGCGCAGCCAGTCGCCGCAGCAGGGCAAACAGTTCGCGCTCGGCGTCCAGGTCCATCGCGCTCGTCGGCTCGTCGAGCACGAGCAGGCTCGGGTCGGCAGCCAGTGCGCGCGCCACCAGCGACCGCTGCTTTTGCCCCTCGGACAGTTCACGGAACTGGCGCAAGGCCAGGTCGCCGAGGTCGCAATCCGCCAGTGCGCGCTGGGCCTGGGGGGCCCGCGTGCGCTCCCAGAACGGCACCAGCACGCTGAACCCGCGCTCGCACCCACTGCGCACGAGGTCGAGCACGCGGCCGGGCACGCCCACGTCGAGTTCGCTGCGCTGGGGCACGTAGCCGATGGTTTGCGGCCGCCGCACCTTGCCCGCCAGTTCGCGGTGCAGCCCGAGCAGCGTGCGCACGAGCGTGGTCTTGCCGGCGCCGTTGGGTCCCAGCACGCCCCACACTTCACCCGCGCACACCGTCAGCTGGAGCGGCGGCAACAGCGCCGTTCGGCCGTGGCCGATGCGCACCGCACTCGCTTGCAGCAGGGGCGTGGTGGGGGAGGCGGTCACGGCTGGAGCGCCCCGTACAGGTCGTCCGCCAACGCCAGCAGCCACGCATCGTAGCGCTGCCTGGCATCGATGCGCACGCCGCCGGCGGCAATCACGAGCCGCGCCTTGGCGAGGTCGGCGACGGTGCGGGCGGTCGCAGCCGGATAGAACTCCTCTTGCAGCAGTACGCGCACGCCGTCGGCCTTGGCCCGGCGCAGCACCTCGGCCATGTGTGCCGGGTCGGGCGGGATGCCGGGTTTGGGTTCGAGCGTCGCCACCAGCCGCAAGCCCAGCCAGCGCAGCAGGTAGGGCCACGAATCGTGGTAGGTGATGACCGCGCGCCGCTCTGCCGGCAACTTGCCGAACCGCGCGACCTGCGTCAGCGCGAACACGCCAAGCCGCGCGGCCACGGCCTGGGCGTTGGCCTGGTACGCGGCGGCATGGTCGGGGTCGAGGCGGGCGAGCGCGGCGCCCAGCGCGGTGGCGACCAAGGCGCCATTGCGCGGGTCGTACAGGGAATGCGGGTTGCCGCCCGGGTGCACGTCGCCCTGGCTGCGATCGACGGCGACCTGCGGGCCTGGCAGCGGCGTGATGGCCCAAGCTGCATCGAAGTAGCCTGCGCCGCCGCGCTGTACTTGAGGGTTGCGCGCCTGCAGCAGCAGCGCCGGGAGCCAGCCGGCTTCGAGGTCGAGGCCTTGCAACACGACGAGGTGGGCACGGTTGAGCCGCAGCACGAAATCGGGGCGCGCATCGACGAAGTGGGGGTCCTGGCGCGGCGACGCGAGCGCCGTCACGTCGGCGTAGGGGCCGGCGACTTCCTGGGCGATGGCGGCAAGCGTCGGCACGGTGGCGACCACGCGCAATGGCTCGGCATGGGCTGTCGCGCTGAGGCTGGCAGCGCTCAGGCCGGCAGCGCACGCGAGAAGCCCGCTCACGACCCGGTGGATGCAATCCATCTCTGACCTCCCCCTACCACGGATGCGCGGCGTGGTCGCCGGTGAACACCTCGAGCGCAAGCACCGTGCCGTACTGCCAGGCTCCGGCTCGCGCCGGGCCGTCCAGCGCACCCGTGGCCGGCGCCGAGCGCGCCAGGTGGGCCTGCAGGCGCAGGCGCGAGAACTCGGTTGGCTTCCACGCCAGCAGCGCCGTGTGCCGTCGCTCGCTCCACGCGCTGCCAACGTTGTCGTTCGCTTCGATGAATTCGGCGCGGACGCCCGCTTCCCAGCGCGGGTCGATGCCGACGATGAATTGGGCCGCGCCGCCCAGCAGTCCGGCGTCGGCGTGTGTGCCGGACGTTTCGGCGTGCCCGTGGGGCGGCGGCGCGACGCGGAGCGCCTCGACCAGCAGCGCGGCGAACCGGCGCTCGGGGTCGCCCAACGGGCGCCAGCGCAGCAGCAGATCGGTGGCGGTGAGCAGCTTGGCGTCGTCATGGGGTTCGCCGGGCACTCTCGCGGGCGCGCCGCCAGGTTGGGCCCACGGTTCGCCGCGCAGCGCGCCAAGCTGGCCCGCCACGCCAAACTGCACGCCCCAGTCGTCGCCCAGCGAGACGAACTGCTTGACCTGGAGCGTCGCCAGGGCGTCGTCCACGCTGCCGATGACCCCGCCGCTACCGTGCCCGCCCGCCGCGTCTTCTCGTTCCGCGCCGGCCGCCGCCGTGCCCGCCAGCGCGACCTCGCACGACCACGGCAACGGCGCCAGCCACGATGCGAGAAGCCCGAGCGCGCGGCCGCCTTCGCCGCCATAGACCCGGCCCAGGTGAAGCGGTTGGTCGACGAAATGCCACGCGTGCAGGTGCTGGCCATTCAGACGCCCGACCGGCAGCAGGAACTGGCCGACCTTGAGTTGCAGGCTCGCCGGCAGCGCGGTGGTCTGGGCGAAGGCCTCCTCGATCTCGACGCCGCCGGCCGTGAACACGGCGACGCCCGTGAAGTGGAAGTACGGATCGACGTGCGCCGTGCTCGTCCACTCCAGGCCCTGCAGCGTCAGGCCCGAACGCAGGGGGTCGTGGCCACCGGTCTGGCTGGGCGCAGCGCTCGAGAACCACGCGCCGGCCAGGTCGAGGATCAGCGATTGCTGCAGGAACGCACCCCGGCCCGGCGCGGCACCGGCACCCTCCTGGGCGCTGGCACACGGCGCGATCAGCAACCCAGACAGGGCCAGCAGCAGGCGCGTGCGAATCAGGGTCGAAAGACTCACGAGGGCCTCGCGGGGGGCGCACGCCGGGTTTGCCCGGGCGGTCCGACGCAGCGTCCACCGCGCTGAAGCGGGGGTGCGGCACGGCAGGTTCAGCCGAAGAAGTAGCAGATGTGGCGGCAGGTTCCCGCGCGGCCAAGGCAGGCGCGCACGGGAGACGACGGGATCGCTAGACCGGCGGCGACGACTTTGGCGCGTACGCCAAGACGGGCGCTGGCGCACGCGTACTGGTGGCCGGTGCAAAGGCCGCGACGGCGTGGGCACGGCCATTGGCGAGATGGGCGAGTTCGGCGGCTGCGGCCGGGGCCAGGCGTTCGCGCAGCAGGAGCGCGACCGCACAGTGGTCGTGCGCGTGGGCGGCGGGCATGGACGAAAATGCGGCGGGCATGGGCGCAAAGTGGTCGCCTGCGGTGGGTGCCGCCGGCGCAGCCGTGCCCTGGGCGGCGGCGTGTGCGCTCGGGCCCGGCCGGTCGCGGCGATCCTCGGCGTCGTGATGCTCGGCGTCGTGCACCCACTGCCCGTGGGCCGCGCACGACTCATGTTGCACGATCAGCCAATGCGCAGCGGCCGCCCCGTGGGTGCCCAGCAGCACGAGCGCGCTGGCGGCAAGAACGGTGGGGTGCGGGCGCCGGAGCATGAGTCGTGCAGGGTAGGGCCGAGGGGTGCGGGCGTCAATGCGGCCGTCATCACCCCGACCCGCCGCCTTCGGCGCAACCCGTCGTTGCCGTCGTCGGTTGGCGGTTCGACGTAACCGGTGTACGCGTTGACCGCCAACCTCCTGGGCCCCTAGAACTGCATCCGAATTCGGCGTTCGGGGAAGGTTGGCTGGTGGATCCTAGATCACCGCAACCGCCGCACTCGGTGGCTGCTGCCCCAAGCCCGGCGCGCCAGCCACACCGCCAGCGCAAACATTGCTGCAACGCCAGCCGAAGGAACCGGCACGGGCTGCGCCCGACAGCCGGGATCGGCAGCGTCACCCGCCTGCAAGCTCGCGGCAACACCGCCGTTGACCACGTCTTGCCCGAGGCCAGCGCCCGCGCCGCCGGCGCCGTCAGCAACAGGTGTGCCGCGTGCTGCGCCGACCTCGGCTCCGTCGCTGGCAGCGCGGCCATCGGGCAGGACCGCAACGTCGTCGGGCGTCGATTCGGCGTCGTCCGCGTCTTCGGCGTCAGATGCATCCGCATCGGCCGCGTCGCCGAACCCGACGTCCGGCACCCACGCCACGTCGGGTGCGGCGGCGCTGTCCGGCACGGCCGGCCCATCCGCCGCGCCGGGCACATCGGGTGGGGCAGGCACATCGGGCACCACGGTTGCGTCCGGGGGCTTCGGCACGTCCAGCTTCGGGGCGATGTCGGGCGCGCTGCCCGCATCCACATCCGTCGGGCCAGCGTCGGGCTTGGGCGGCGCCTGGCACTGGGCGGCACCCTGCACCATGACGCACACCGTCTCCGCCGGGCAGGGCTTCTTGGCGATGTCGCCATTGGCCGCGCACGCGTGGCGCACGCCGTCGGGCAGGCACACGTCTTTGGCGACGGGCGCGACATTCGGCGAGGCCACGCAGAACACCGACACGCACTTCGGCTGGCCCCCCACCTGCGTCGTGCACAGCGCGCCGAACTTCGCGCAGTCGCCCTTGCCGCACGCTTTGTCGACGACGACCGTGCCCTCGCAGTGCGGTTGGCACACCGGCGGCGCCGCACCGCCAGCGAAAAGTGTCAACGCGGCCTGCGTGCCGTTCCACTTGTTGAGGTCGACGTTGCCGGCGATGCCGCCGACCTTGCCCGATGACGTGTACTGCCAGAACTTCCACGATTTCCACGGGCTCGCGATGTTCGGGCAACAATTCGAACAGTACTGCGCGTGCCACAGCGGGTGATTCACGAACGCGGCCGACTTGACGTTGTCCTCCCAGAAATACGCGCCGGAATAGATGATCGGCACGCGGCCCGTCTTGGCCTGCACGTGGTCGATCCACTTCTTGAGGTTGGCGGCCACGGTCACGGGCGGCTTGCCGTCGGTCGCCTCGACATCGGCGACGGGGGCGAGATCGGCGGGGCCGAGCTTGCCCATCTTGGTCAGCAGCAGGTCGGCCTGCGCGATCGGGTCCTGGCCGGGGCGGAAGAACTGGTAGACGCCGCGGATCAGCCCCTGCTTCTTCGCCTCGGGCCAGTTGAAGTCGAACGTCTTGTCCTTGTACATGCCGTCGCTGACGCGAATGATGGCGTAAACCTTGCCGGCCGCCTTCACCTTGCCCCAGTCGATGGCAGCCTGCCAGTGCGAGATGTCGATGCCTTCGATCGTCACCGGTCCCGGGCAGACGACGGTCTTGGCGTGCGCCGCCGGGCCGCACAGGGCGCTGGCTGCGAGACCTAGGACGAGCAACACACTGCGCCACGCGGTCGGTTCCAAGCTGGCCATCATGGCCGGCTCCGGGCTGCCAAGACTTCGGCCGCCCGGGCGGCGTCGTCGAGCGCGCGATCGGCGGCGAGTTCCCAGCCGTCGGCCGTCTTGCGCAGGAACACGAGGACCTGCTGGCCCGGCGCCGGTTCGCGCGCCAGCGTGCCCCGGTAGGTGTCGAGTGCGGGCGGCGTGCACGAAGCCCGTGTGACGCAGGCGACATGGGCGGCGAACTGGCGGCGCCAGGCGTGATCATCGACGGTCAAGCTCGCCGGGGGTGCCGTACCGACAAGCGTGCGCACGAGCCGAAAGTGACGCAGGTAGCGCTGGTAGGGCTCAGCCTTGGGCGCTCCCGGTACCGGCAAGTCCGCCACGCTCGAGGGTGGGTCGTCAATCTGGACGAGGGCCGTGACCGGTGCCGATCGGGCCAGTGTCGCCAGATCGACGTCGGCGGCGTGGGCGCGGGCGGGCACCAGGGCCCACACGGTCAGGAGCAGGGGAGCGAGCTTGCGGGTCACGACGGCCTCAGTTCGGTCTTGGCAGTCTACCCTACGCTTGCGGACGGGAGCGCGCAATCGGAAATGGGGTCGGCAAGCCCGTCGTGCAGTGCCGTGACGGTCCAATGCGGCCAGGAACTTGCTGCCGAGCCCGTCCTGGTCGTCCCAGCTTCGACTCCGACCATGCTCGGTGCTCATTCTGCGGTCTGGATGGTGTTGGAAGTCACGCGTAGGAGCCGTCGTCGCTGCGAATCGTATCGGCTGAAGCCTGCAAGAGACGGTTTTCGGTCATGGCGACGAGGCGTCCACCGCATGTGGCACAGGTACACTTCCGCAACTCCCATTTCGCGGCCAGAACGCCGACCAGGTCACTCAGGTTCGGGGCGAAGCGTTGAGGGTTGATGCCCACAACGGGCCCCAGACCTCGCTCGACTCGATTCCTGACCAGCATGGCCATGCGGGTAAGCTCCGCTCGGACGCCCCCATCAAACGTAAACGCCGCTGACATGCTCATGAAGGCGGCGGCCTCCCCACACAGGTCGATGTCGACTTCGTGTAGCTCAAGATCAATCATGGCTTATCGTTCGGCGTCCAAGGTGTCAAGCGCCACACCATACGGACCACCCCGCGCCACAATTAGGGGCCAGCGCTCTTGCGGCCCGGCTTCTGGTTCTCGCGGTACGAAGGTCCTTCGAGAATCAGGTCGTGTGCTGCATTCACGAAGCGATCGACTGCGCTTTGGGCCAGCAGCGGCTCGCTCATCATCCGCACCCACTCGCCCGGATCGCGGTTGCTGGTCAGGATCATGGACGCTTTGTGGTGCCGTTCCTTGGTCAGTTCCTCGTCTTCTGCGTCTGGGTCGAATTCCGGCTCGCCCTTCAGCATCGAGTACAGCCGCTGGACGGTCGTGATGACCACCTTGGTCGAGTTGGCGATGGTGTTGCCTTGGAGTCGTTGCA
The DNA here is from genome assembly GCA_009692425.1 of Myxococcales bacterium. Lineage (GTDB taxonomy): Bacteria > Myxococcota_A > UBA9042 > UBA9042 > UBA9042 > SHZF01. The sequence continues at coordinate 48,396 of SHZF01000023.1, forward strand.
CGGCATACAGGTCTGTGAACTTGCGATGGTCGTCGGGCAAGCCCTGACCGCGACACCTTTGGCCGTCGTGCACGTTCATCTCGTCGTGGTCTTGCACAACCCAACCCGACGCATGAAGCGCCGCGTCGATGCGGACTCGCGCTAGCTCCTCCGGCTTCTTGGCGGTCGCGGCCATGTCGAGGCGCTGCTGCTCCCGTTTCTGCTCAGTCCGCGACGGCTGGAAGGTACGTCGCGGCAACGGTCGCCGAGAACAGGCCTGCCGCTTGACCCCGTCGAGGGCTCTCAGCAGCCCCGATCGGCCGCTTTCGGCGTATCTCTGCGTTGTCGCGGCGGACTCGGCGTTCGACGTGCCACAGGTAGGCCTTCACGCCGAGTCCTTGCTCCGCCTTGATCTGCATCTGAAATCGGCGTCCGGGGGAGGCTCACGGTGGTGGGCTTGGGGCAGCGCCCTTTTCGGGGGCTCTACCGTCGAGCGTCACCAAAATCGGGCAATGGTCCGAACCCCGAACTGCATGGTGGATCTCTGCCGACCTGAGAAAAGGCATCGCCCCCGGCGAAGCCAGCGCCAAATCGATCCGCCACCCGATGTTCTTTTCCCTGACGCCGAACCGCTGGCTCCACCACGAATACGCGCCGGTCTGGTCGGGATGAAAGTGCCGAAACGTGTCCACCCACCCCGCCGCCAGCCACCTGCGCACCTCGGCGCGCTCGATCGGCGTAAAGCCGCTCGTCTTCTCGTTGTCCTTGGGGCGCGCCAGGTCGATGGCCTCGGGCGCCGTATTGAAGTCGCCCAGCACGACGATCGCCTGGCCGGCGTCGAATGCAGGCTTCAGGTGGTCGAACACGGCCTGGTAGAACGCCAGCTTGTACGGGATGCGGCTGTTGTCGCGTTCTTTGCCATTGCCGTTTGGGAAATACCCGTTCACCACCGTGACGTCGCCCCAGCGCGCCACCTGCAGCCGCCCTTCGACGTCAAACTCTGGCTCGCCGAGGCCGACCTGGAGCGCATCCGGCGCACGCCGAGCGTACAGGGCCACCCCGCTGTAGCCGAGGCGTTCGGCCGGCGCGAGTGCGCTGAACCAGCCGGGCGGCGCGACCAGTTCGGGCGGCAACTGTTCGGGACGCGCACGGATTTCTTGCACGCATACAACGTCCGCACCGCACCCGGCCAGCCACGGCAGGAAGCCCTTGGCATGGACCGCGCGCAGGCCGTTGACGTTCCAGGACACGATGCGCATGGGGACCGACCGGTGGAGCAGTGGAAGCGCGCGCGGCTACTTCGGGTCGTCCGCCACGACGGCCCGCACGGCGGAGTCCGCCGCGCGCACCGCAGAGTCCGCGGCACGCACGGCGGAATCTGCCGCACGCACCGCAGAATCTGCCGCTCGCAGCATGGGGCCCGCTGCCCGCGCCACCGGCCCGGTCGCCACCTGCAGGCCCTTCCACACCGCGTCGCCGAGACACGCGTGCGCTTGATGGATCGTGCGCAGCAGGCGGCGCCGCTTCGACTCGCCCGCCAGCTTCGGCTTCCAGACCCATGCCACCAGCCCGAGCGCCACGAGGTTGGCGACGGCCGTCACGTACAGCGCCCAGTGCGGCGCCACGACCACGGCGACCGCGCCGACGGCGTAGACCAGCGCCGCCCACACGAGCTTGGTGTCCATCGTCGCCGCCATGCCGGCCAGCACGAGGAAGAACACCACGTGGTCGTACGCGATCGCATCGTGCACCGCGAGCCCCAGCACCCACGATGCCGCGCGCGCCAGCGTCTCGCCGCCGACGGCCGCGCCGAGCGCCAGCACAAACGCCCGGTTTGCGCGGTTGCGCAGGAACACGGCGCGCCCCAGCCAGACCCCGGCCGTCAGGAACGCCGCGAACAAGCCGCCGGCCGCGAAGTACGACGCATACGTCAGCGCGAAGTAACCGGCGTCTTCGAGCGCGCCGAACGCACCCGGCAGCAGCGCCCACAACACGCCGATCGCAAGCGCGAACTGGCTGCGCAGGTCGGCGCTCGATTCAAAGTCCATGTCGTGTTCGATGCGCTGCAGGCGCTGCACGTCGAGCGCGGAGTTGTGGCGGGCTTGTTCGAGGGCCGCGACCGCATTGAGCAGCGTCCCGGGCGGCGCCTTCATCTGGCCCAGCAATACGGTCGCGCTACGTGGATCGCCCTGGGCGATGGCAAAACGCGCCAGCGCACCGCACACGGCGTCGTGGCCGTCGCGGGCGCGCGCGTTGCGATCCCACGTGCGCAGCGCCTGCTGAAAGCCAAAGCGCGCCTCACCCGCCAGTCGGTGCACGAGCGCTGCAGTGTCGTCGTCGATGCTGTCGTCGTCTTCGGCTTGCAGCGTCGCATCGACGAGCGCAGCCAGATCGCGCAGCCGGGCGGTCGCTTCGTCACAGAGACGCACCGAGTCGCGGTGGCGCACGAACTCTTCGATCTTGGACGAGAAATCGCGGGCCGACGCCGGCCGTCGCTCTGGCTCGCGCGCGGTTGCGAGGTTGCACAGGTCGGCGAGTTCGGCCGGCACTTCGGGGCCGTACGCCACGGGCTCCGACTGCCACGCCTGGTACAGCACCGCGTGCAGGTTGTCGCCGTTGTGGCGCGGCATTCCGGTCAGCACCGCGTGCAGCAATGCGCCGAGCAGGTAGACGTCGGTGTGCGGGCCGAGCCCAGCGGCCGTCGGCGCCACCATCTCCGGCGCCATGTAGGCGGGCGTGCCCGCAATGCCGCCGAGTTCGGCGCCGCGCTCTCCTGTGGCCTGGACCGCGACGCCCCAATCGAGCACGTAGACTTCGCCGAAATGGCCGACCATCACGTTTTCGGGCTTGAGGTCGCGGTGCACGATGCCGCGGCTGTGCGCGAAGTCCACGGCATTGCAGACCTGGAGCAGGACCTTCAGGTGGCGTTCGAGCGCGTCGCCGGGGCCCACGTCTGCAGCGGGCGTGGCGGTGTCGGGGCGCGTCGCGGGCGGGTCGAGAACGAGCAGACTCTTCCAGTTCGTGCCGTCGACCCGCTTCATCACCAGCAAGGGCTGGCCGGCTTCGTCGAGGCCGAGCGCGTGCACGGGCACGATGTTGGGGTGGTCGAGTTGGCCTGCGATGCGGGCTTCGCGCACCAGGTCGGCCGCAGCGCTGGCGGGGTCGGCGGCATCCAGTCGCACGGACTTGACGGCGACCGTGCGCTGCAGCGAGCGCTGGAGGGCGGCGTGAACGACACCGAAGCCGCCCGCGCCGATCACGTCGCCGAGCGCGAGGTCCGTGGCCCCGCTGGCCTCCCCGGCGACCGGCAAGCGCGGCAGCCTCTCAACCTGCTGGCGTCGATCGGTGTCGGCGCGGGCGGCCCGCGGGGACAGCGTCTCGCCGGGTGCGACGGTCATGGTTTCGCTGGAGATTTCGAGGTCTTCCCACACACGCCGGAATCCGGAGGAGGCGCGCGCGTGGCTCGACGGCAAGGAGGCGGGCGGAGTCACTGGCGGTCCTGGGCCCGGGGCTCGGAGTTCCGGACCGAGCCATGGTAGGCCAAGCAGCGCGAAGGGCAACGGCCGGCGTCGGCCCGGATCCGCCGACATGGGCCCATCTGCGTCGTTTTGGCGGCGGCGTCTACACAAGATCGACTTGGCGCCGCCTGCGCAGTTGCCGTGGGCGGCGAACTTGACGCGACCCGAGGTGGGTTCGACGATGCCCGGCGGAGGACATGAACCATGACAAGACGTTGCGCGATGGTCTTGGGCCTGTTGCTGGCAGCGGGGTGCTTGAGTGTGGGACCGGCTGGCTAGACCGGAACGCTGCCGGTCCAGACCGGCTTGGATGTGGCTACCGACGCATCGGCCGCGGCCGAAGGCAAGACGCCGCCGGATGCGGCCGCTGGATCGAGTGCCCGTTGACCTACACGCCCGAGTGCATCGACGGCTCACAGAAGGCCGGCAGGTACATTTGCAGCACGGCGTTGGGGGCCAAGTGCGAGACGTCGTGGTACATCAATTGGCCGATCAGCGACGGCCCGCACTTCTGCGCCCAGAAGGAGATCGAGTGCCCAGCGGTCGGCGCCGAACTGCCCGGCGAAATCCTGTGCGGCGGCCCGGCTGGCCCCGTGGTTCCCGGCAAGCAGAAGTGCCAGAACGGCGACTGCGGCTCCAAGTACTGGTCGCTGTGCTGGGGCGACAAACCCTGCCCCAAGTAGCGTGCTTGGCGAGAGAACGTGCCTACAGCGCGCCGACGACCTTGCTCGCGCACGCGTCCTTGCCGTTCTTCTCTTCCCATTGCACCGCAGCCTTGACGGCCTCGGAGCGCGTCGGCCCGAGCGGCAGGCCCTTGTGCAGCATCGCGACGTCGTTCTTCTTGAAGCCGCCCTGCGAACACAGCGCGCGCGCGACCTGGGCGAGACACTTGGCGCCGAACGGTCGACCGACCAGGTAGCCGGCGACCTCCTTGCCCGCGATCATTTCAGCCTGCTGTGTCACGATGTCGCAATTGCCGGGCGTCTTGGACAACTGCGCCTCGATCCAGCGCGCGACGAAAAGGTCGGCGATGGTCTGGTGGCCGAATTTCCACTGCGGCGTGGTCGCCACCATCGGCTCGAAAAGCACCGATTGGAAAATTTTCTCGCAGACCTGCCGCGCGTCCGGCCCGGCGTCTCCCGGCTGGGCCTGGACGCAGCGCTCGACCTTGAACGCGAGGTTCCAGTCGCCGTCGACGATGGCGCCGTTGGTCACCATGGCATCGACCAGCCCAAGAACCCGCGGGCCGTCCCAGCCTATGTGCTGCAGTTCCTTGAGCAGGCGCTCGGCCAGGATCGCCTCGTGCACCGTGGCCAGGTTCGAGCGCAGGCCGCCCATCTCTGCGTCGGGCTGGAATGCCTTGGCCAGCCGCTGCACGACCTGGACGTCGCGGTAGGTCGCCAGATACGGAAAGTAGCACTGCTGCCCGACCAGGCTTTGGCGATCGAGGTGCCATGTCTCGACGAACGCCGCCATGCGCGCCTTGTCTTCGTCGTCCTCCGACAGGCGTGTCAGGTTCGAGCGCGCGCGGCCACAGTCGAGCGGGGGCACCTCGAGGTGTCCGTCGAGGCCCTGGAGCCCGTAGGTGACGTCGAACACGGCGGGCCGACCCATCACGACGACCTGCACCGCCTTGAACTGCGCGCGAAGCGCAGCCAGCGCGGCCAGCGCGGCGGGGCGGCGGGCGGCGGGCAGTTCCTCGATGCTGTCGAGCACGAGCACCCAGCGCTGGCGGCCGAGCATGTCGACGAGACCCCCGCGCTGTTCGGGGGCCGCCATGCCGCTCTGCGTCGCCACGGCGCCGACCAGCGTGTTGGCGTCTTGCCCGCCCGGCTGCAGAAAGAGTTCGCGCAGGTCGGCGCGAAACGTCGGCACCGTGTTGCAGATTTCGGCCGCGATCGCCTTGGACATCTCGCTCTTGCCAATGCCGCCGCGCGCTTGGACGTGGACAAAGCGGGCCCGACCGCTGCGCAGGGCTTCGAGCAGGTCGGCCTCCGGGATCATGCCGTCGGCTTCGGGTGTGGGCTCGTCGATCCACCGGATCACCTTGAGCTTGGGCGGCAGGTAGGCGAGGTCCTTGATGGACTGGGCGTGCAAGGTGGCGGCCTCACGGCACGCGCTGACCAGCCCCGCAGCGCGGTCGAGCGATGCGGGCGTGTCCGACGGGGATTGGGCGCCGCCACATGCGGCGAGTGGGCCAATGGCCAGGGTCACGGCGGCAAGCTGGGTCGCGGTGGCAAGAGCGAGCGAGCAAAGGGTGTGCATGGCCGGTTCCCCGTTGGGCGCTGCGGCGCCGACAGGGGCCGCGTTGTACCTGCATTGGACCGCAGTTGGAAAGCCGCCGGTTGCGGCGCACTTGCCGCTGGACGCACGAGACCCTACGCTTGCCATTCGCGCCGCAGGCCGGCGTGCGAGTGTGCCATGTATTCGCCCGCGACCGCTCCCGCGACCACTGCCGCCGCGCCCGAACCCTTCGATGCCGCTGCTCACGTCGCCGTGTTGCAGGCTGCGCTGGAGCGGGCCGCACCGGGGATGTCCGTCGACCTCGACCCCGGCACCGACCTCGCGGCGCTGTCGTTCGTGCATCCGGCCCACGAAGCGACCGTGCTCGTCGTGGTCGAAGGGCCGGCAGCACACGTGCCGATGCCGACCGTGCTGGTGGCCGTGGTGATCGGCGACTGGAACGACCTGCGCAGTCGCCCCGACGGCGGCGCGGCGATGTTCGCGCTCAATTCGCGCCTGATGGCGGGTGCCATCAGCCTGCTGCCGCTGAACCAGGACGAACTCGCTGTCGCCGTGTGCCGCCGCGTGCCGGTGGACGCCCTGCCGGCCGACATGCTGACAGGGCTCGTCGACGACCTCATCTGGGACTACGCCCGCTGCAGCGGCTGGACCGAGCGCGGTGCCCAGGTCGTCAGCCCGCGCTCCGATCTCGAACCGCCACGGCGCCGGATCATCACGTCGCTGGACGAAGCGTGATGCGTCGGGTTCGGCCTGGAACCGGGACGATGGCGGCGAGCATCGCGGGGGCCGCGCTGGTCGCCGGTTGCACGATGGGCATTCAGCAGATCGGCATGGCGCCGCCTGCCGCGGGCCGCTTCACCTTCACGGGCGTGGACCTCACGGCGCGCACGCCGCCGTCGCCGACCGGCCAGCGCGAGACCTTCGAAGTGCGGTTGCCGGCGGAGAGCGGCAATTTGCCCTCGATCTACACGGCGCCGATGCTGATGTTCGGCTTCGACGCTCCGTTCTTGCGCATGAGCACGGCGTTTGCGGTGGTCGGCGGCGACCGCATCGTGATGGGAGCGCTCGACCTGCTGTACAAGCATCGCCTCGGCGACGACCCCAGCCGCTGGCGGGTGCTCGGCGGCCTGTCGATGTTCCTCGTCGAGGCCTTTACGCGCGCCGAGCAGGTGCTCACGCTGGCGCAGCCCATCCTCGTCGACGGTGCCACGTTGCAGAGCGGCGACCGCGTGCAGTACCAGGCCACCGACATGCACATGGCGTGGGCGGTCACGGGCGGCGCGGAATACCAGATCACCGACTGGTCCCACTTCTACGTGCAGGCGAGCCTGCTCGGCGGCGACCACGTTCAGCGCGGCCAGAACCTCCAGATCACGGCGCGCTCGGGCGCGACGACCGACGGGGGCGGCCAGCGCGAGGCCCAGACCTTCCAACTCCTGAGCGACACCCGCTTCGACGTCGCCCTGCGCCAGAACGGCGTGTTCAGCACCGACCTCGTGCTGCCCTCGTTCACGGCGCTGGTCGGCGTCTCCGTGACGTTTCCGACCTTCGGCTTCCTGCGTACCAATGTGAAGCACACGCCCCAGCCGTTCCAGGCCCCCGCCGGGCCCGATGCGGACCCGAGCGCGCCCATCTTGTCCACCGATCCGCCGACCCGGACCTGGACGTGGAACGATTCGGACCCGCCGCCTGACCCCGCCGGGCCCACGCCGCCGCCCGGCTGGCAACCGGAATCCGGGCCCGAGTTCCCGCCCGTGGCTCTGCCCGAATCCGTCACACCGTCGGCCCCGCGGCCCGAGTGGGCGCCGCCGCCCTGACCGCATGGCTCCGCACCCGCGCTCCCCTGCGCGCTGCTCCCTCTCCCTGTCTGCTGCGCTTCGGTCCGCAGCCCCCAGCAAGGCCTCCTGATGCAACGCCAGCACCGTTCGAGCCGTCATTTTGCCTACGTCACCGCCGAGATCGGGCTGACGACCGCGATCCCCACCTATTCGGGCGGCCTGGGTGTGCTGGCCGGTGACCATATCAAGGCGTGCGCCGACCTGGGTGTGCCACTGGTCGGCGTGACGCTTTTCTACAAGCAGGGCTACGGGATGCAGAGCGTCGACACGTACGGCGAGCAGCACCTCGATTTCCCGCTGTGCGACCCCCAGGACGTGCTCGAGAACACGGGCGCGCTCGTCGAACTCCAGTTCGAGGGCGAGACCGTGCGCATCCAGACCTGGCGGCGATGGGTGGTGGGGCGCCACGGCCACCGCGTGCCCGTGTTCTTTCTCGACACCGACGTCGATGGCAACAGCCCGGTGTGGCGGCCCGTGTCGAACCTGCTGTACGGCGGCGACAACCTGAACCGCCTGCGCCAGGAGGCGATCCTCGGCTTCGGCGGCTACGCGGTCGTCAAGGCGATGGGCTACGGCGACCACTTATGCGCGCACCTGAACGAAGGCCACACGGCGTTCTTCGCCGCCGCCTTCTGCAAGGACCTCGGCTCGGTCGCAGCCGTGCGCCAGCGCGTGCACTTCACCACCCACACGCCCGTGCCGGCGGGCTACGACAAGTTCGAGCAGAAGGACGTGCAGCGCATCGTCGGCGCCCAACTCTCCGAAGAACTCGCCGCGCTCGGCGGTGCCGACAGCCTGAACATGGCCCATCTCGCGGCGGCGCTGTCGGCAAGCGTCAACGGGGTCAGCCACATCAATGCGCGCGTGGCGCAGTCCCTGTTCGACGGCGTCCAGATCGAGGCCGTGACGAACGGCGTCCACTTCGACACCTGGGTCAGCCCCGAGATGGGCGCGCTCTACGACGAATACCTGCGCGGCTGGCGCGACGACCCCACCTTGCTGGTGGGCATCGGCGGCGTGGACTCGACCGACTTCGACGTCGCGCGCAGCCGTGCCAAGCACGAACTGCTCGAGTACGCCAACGGCATGACGCAACTCGGCTTCGACGAGGACGTGCTCACGCTGGGTTTCGCGCGGCGCGTCGCTCCGTACAAGCGCGCGCTGCTGATCTTCAGCGACCTGGACCGCCTGCTCGACCTGGGGCGCGGACGGTTGCAGATCCTGTTTGCCGGCAAGGCGCACCAGAACGATGCCGAGGGGCGCAAGCTGGTGCGCGAACTCGTGGCGCTGTCGCACAAGCTGCGCGGCGACCTGCGCGTGGGGTTTCTCACGAACTACAACATGTGGCTCGGACACAAGCTGACTTCGGGCGTCGATATCTGGCTGAACAATCCCGTGCGGCCGCTCGAAGCTTGCGGCACGTCGGGGATGAAGGCGGTGCTCAACGGCGTGCCGAACCTGAGCGTGCTCGACGGGTGGTGGGCCGAGGCGTGTACGGACGGCGTCAACGGTTGGGCGGTCGGCGCGGGCTCCGAAGAGCGGGACGACGAGCGTGACGCCGAGTTTCTGTACACGACGCTGGAAACGCGCGTGTTGCCGGTGTTCTACGGCGACCGCAAGGCGTGGCGCGCGCTGCAGATGGCGGCGGTCGCAACGGCGCCCCAGTTCAGCGCCCAGCGCATGGTGCGCGAGTACACGGCGCGCTACTACGACTGGGTGCCGGGGCCAGCGGCGGTGCCGAAGTTGGCGGAGCGGTCAGGCCTGGCGGTGGGCGGCGCTTGACGGGTGCTGAAGTGCGCGAGCGGGCAAGGCCTGCAAGGCATCGTCCGGTCGCGGTGAGCAGTGGTCGATTGTTGCTGGAGTCGACCGATTGCTGGCCACAAGGTGCCAATTCTTCAGGAACAGCTATCGATCTTTTGCGTCAAGTGAGCGATTCTGCGAAAAAGCGGCCTCTGATCTTGATGCAACGGCCGATTCTTACCACCATCCGCACGACTTTGAGCATGGAGGACCCGATGGCAGCCAGAAAGCAGTCCGCAGCTTCGCACATACAGGACGCCGGCCTCGTCGCCGCCGCCGCCAAGAAACACGCCAAGGTGCTGCCGGCCGCGACCCAGGAGCACGCCAAGGCCTTGTTGGCCGACAAGGCCGCGGCCGAGGACCTCAACGTCCAGCAGGAACAGCTCAAGGCCGACCTCAAGGTGGCGTCGGGCAAGCTGCGCGCCAAGCTCAAGGAACTCCGCGCCCGGCGGACGCGGATCGTGCGCATGGCAGAGGCGACGTTTGGCGAGCGCGCGGCGGAGTTGAAGGACTTCAGGACCCAAGGGTAGACGGTCCGGCGCGAGACCGCCGAGTCGTTCGGGCTCGACGTTCCGCACCACCCGTGGCTCAAGCCTGTCCGGTGCCGGGTGAGACGCCGCCGCCGCCCTGGGGCCTGGGCTTGCCGCTCGCGTTGGGCGTCTCACCCCTGCCGCGCGACCGAGACCGAGACGGGCCGCGGGGTGAGACCGAGACGGGGCGACGTGGAGCACATGGGCGTAAATCCATGTAGTTGGGTATTGGCACGGAAGTTGCTGTGGGTTGAGGCGCCGCGCGGACCGATGCGCGGTGACCGCCAGCGGACGCGCGCTCCGGAGGTGGTCGGGTTGCTGCCGCG
>SHZF01000092.1 GCA_009692425.1 Myxococcales bacterium
ACAGTTCGCGGGCGCGCCACCTTGATGCGCGCGAAGTGCCACGCGGCTGCGAGGCCAGCAACCTGCAAGCGCGCGCGGTCCACGTCGCCCCACAATTGCACGGCCCCGTAGCAGCCCGTCGCCAAGACCAGCGCCCACGTCGCCGCACCGGCAGCGACGGACGCGGCAACAGCATCGCCTAGCCCTGTCGCAGCGCCGCCAGCAGCACATCGACCACCCGTTCATGCTCGGCGTCCGTCATCTGGTGGAACAGCGGCAGCACCAACGACTCCGCCGCCCACGCCTCGCTGTGCGGCAGCGCGACGTGGGCGTGATGGGCATACGCCGGCTCCTGGTGGGTGCACAGGATGCCGCGCTTGCCCATCACACCCGCATCCAGCATGCGCTGCAAGATCGCGTTGCGCTGCCCCGCCGTCGCACCCGGCACCCGCACGCAGTAGCTCTGGTAGTTCGTCGTGCCCCACGGCGGGTCGTGAGGCAGCACGAGCCCGCGCCCTTGCAGGGCCACCGTGTAGCGTTCGGCGAGGTCGCGGCGGCGCGCAGTCATCTCCGCGAGCTTGGCAAGCTGCACGATGCCGACCGCAGCCTGGATGTCAGTCATCCGGTGGTTCCAGCCGAGTTCGTCGTACTGTTCGAGCAGGAACGTCGCGCTGGCATGGCGCTGCACGTCGCTGACCGTCATCGCATGCTGGCGCAGGCGGCGCAGGCGGTCGGCGATTGCCGTGTCCTGGACCGTCACCATGCCGCCCTCGCCGCACGTGACGAGCTTGCGCGGGTGGAAGCTGAACACGACCAGCGGACTGAACGCGCCGATCGGCTGGCCCTTGTAGGTGGACCCGATCGCGCACGCGGCATCCTCGACAATCGGGACATGGGCCGGGATGGCGGCGCGCAGGGCGTCGAGGTCGCACGGCATGCCGGCCTGGTGCACGACGAGCACGGCCTTGCAGCGCGACGTCAGCACCGCAGCCACAGTAGCCGCCGTGACGTTCTGGGTGACGGGATCGACGTCGGCAAAAACCGGCACCGCGCCGCAGTATTTCACGCTGTTGGCGGTCGCGATGAAGCTGAGCGACGGGCACACGACCTCGTCGCCGGGGCCGACACCGAGGCCGTGGAGCGCCAGGTGCAAGCCCGTCGTCGCCGAACTGACCGCCACGGCATGGGCCGCGCCCGTGGCCGCGCAAAAGGCCGCCTCGAATTCGCGCACCTTGGGGCCCTGGGCGATCCAGCCCGACAGGATCGCGTCGTGCGCCGCCTGGGCCTCCGCCGGACCCAGCCACGGCCGGATGATCGGGATCATGCCGTTACCTTTGTCTTTTGGGCGGCGTTCGCCTTTTCGGCCGCGCGCCACGCGATGAAGTGCCGCAGGCCCTCTTCGAGCCCGACCTGCGCCTCGAACCCCAGTTCGGCCTGGGCCGCCACCGTCGATGCCAGCCGCCGCACGACCTCGACCCCGCGCCGCTCCGCAGGCATCGGCTTGAACGTCGGGTGCACGTCCGTGCGGCCCGCGGCGCGCAGCAGGGCGTCACAGAGCCCGACGAGCGACGTCTCGGCACCGCTCGCCACGTTGTAGACCGCGTCGGAGACCGGTGCCCGGGCGGCAAGCAGGTTCGAGCGCGCCACGTCTCCGATGTACACGAAGTCCATCGTCTGGCTGCCGTCGCCGAAAAGCACCGGGGCCTCGCCCGCGTCGAGCCGGTCGAGCCAGCGCACGAGGACCTCGGTGTAGACGCCGAACACGTCCATGCGCGGGCCGTAGATGTTGAAGTAACGCAGCGCCACATAGTTCAGGTCGTTCATCTCGGCGAACGCGCGGTACATCTGCTCGTTCGCCACCTTGCAGGCGCCGTACAGCGTGCGGTTGTTGTACAGGACATGGCTCTCGTCGGTGGGGAACGTGTCGGCCGGCCCGTACACCGACGCGCTCGACGCCGCCACCAGCTTCTTGACGCCGTGCCGCACGCAGGCTTCGACGACGTTGAAGGTGCCGTCGACGAGCACCTCGAGGGCCAGCCGCGGCTCCTGGGCGCAGCGCGTGATGCGGATCGCCGCTTGGTGGAACACGAGGTCGCACCCCGCCACCGCCCCGCCCACCGTGGCCACGTCGCGCAGGTCGCCGCGCACGATCTCGACCTTGCCGGTCGCCAGCGCTACCTCCAGGTTCTCGATGCGGCCGCGCGAGAAATCGTCGAACACGCGGATGTGGGCGATGCCGGCCTCGATCAACTGGTCGCAGATGTGGCTGCCGACGAGGCCCGCACCGCCCGTGACGAGCGCCGTCTGCCCGGCGATCGGTTGGGCGTGGCGCGGGTCCGTCTTCACGCGGCCTCCCGCACGGCACCGACGGCTCGGGCGAGTTGGTCGCACACGTAGTCGATCTGCGCGTCGGTCAGCTCCGGGAACATCGGCAGCGACAGGCAATGAGCCGCGTTGTACTCGGCGTTGGGCATCTCGCCCGCCGCATAGCCGAGGTGTGCGTACGCGTTCTGCAGGTGGCACGGCACCGGGTAGTGCAGGGCCGCGCCGACGCCGGCCGCTTGCAGCGCCGCCAGCACCTTGTCGCGCTCGCCCACGTGGACGACGAACAGGTGCCAGACGGGATTGGCAAAGGCCGCCACCACCGGCAGTTCGACGCCCGCCACGCCGGCCAGCCTGTCGAGATAGCGGCGGGCGTGGCGACGGCGGGCCTCGCTCCACCCTGCGAGGTGCGGCATCTTGACGCGCAAAGCGGCCGCCTGCACCGACGCCAGCCGACCATTCGTGCCGACGACTTCATGGTAGTACTTCGCAGCCTGACCGTGTTCGCGCAGGCGCCGGATGGCCGCGTCGAGCACCGCGTCCGACGTCATCACTGCGCCGCCTTCGCCACACGCCCCCAGGTTCTTGCCCGGATAGAACGAGGTCGCCGCGGCCCGCGCCAGCCCGCCGGTCGGCTTGCCCTTGTACGTGGCGAGAATGCCTTGCGCGTTGTCTTCAAGCAGCCAGAGCCCCGCGCGATCGCACACGGCCCGGCACGCATCGACGTCGAAGGGCTGCCCGTACAGGTGCACGCCGATGACGCCCTTCGTGCACGGCGTCACGGCGGGCAGGATGGCGGCCGGGTCGAGGTTCCACGTGCCACGCAGGCAGTCGACGAACACGGGCGTCGCGCCGCACAGACTGACGCCCTCGGCCGTGGCGATGAACGTGTTCGCCGGCACGATCACCTCGTCGCCGGGTCCAACGCCAAGCCCGCGCAGCGCCAGCACGATCGCCTCGGTGCCGTTGGAGACCGCGCACGCATGCCCACTGCCGCACGCCGCCGCGAGGTCGGCTTCGAGGCCTTGGACGTGCTTGCCGCCCACGAACCCGGCCGTGTCGAGGATTTCGCCCCACGCTGCGAGGATGTCCGCCTTGAGCGGCGCGTGCTGGGCCTTGAGATCGAGAAAGGGAACGTTCATCGCAAGTCTCCGCAAAGAAAAAGGGACGGCAACGCTCAGCGCCCGCCGCGCGCCATCACCCGGGCCGGCACGCCCGCCACGGTGGCGCCGCTCGGCACGTCCTTGGTGACGACGGCGCCGGCACCGATGGTCGCGTCGTCGCCGATCGTGATGCCACACAAGATCACGGCCCCCGAACCGATCGCGACGCGGTCGCCGATGTGGGTCTGGAGCAGCGTCCAGTCGTCGGGCCCCGCCAGTTCGCCGGCCGCGTTGACCGCCTTGGGAAACTTGTCGTTCGTGAACATCACGCCGTGGCCGATGAAGCAGCCGTCGCCGATGTGCACTCCGTCGCAGATGAACGTGTGGCTCGACACCTTGCAGCGCTTGCCGATCGTGGCGCCGCGCTGGATTTCGACGAACGCACCGATCTTCGAGTCGTCGCCGATCGCGCAGCCGTAGAGGTTCACAAACGAGTAGATCTTCACGTCGCGGCCGAGCACAACGTCGGCGGCGATGGCGGAAAACTTCGGCTCCATGGGTCTCCAGTCGTGGTGGTGGATCGAATCAGTCCAATTCGACGCGCGCACCGGCAGCTTCGAGCGACCGGTTGGCGGCGGCCAGCGCCCGCAGCACGCGCAGGCCTGCATGGCCGTCGGTTTCGGGCGCGCGCCCCTCCGAGATGCTCAGGCAGAACTCGCGCGCCATGCGGGCCAGCGCTTCGGTCGGCTCGAGGACCGGGATGTTGCAGGCGCCATGCCGATACGACACGCGCACGCGGTTCGGGTCCTCGTCGCCGATGTCGATTCCCTTGTCGTAGATGCGGATTTTTTCCGACGGCTCGTTGTCGTCCCACACGATCATCTTCTTCGTGCCGCCCAGCAGGGTCGTGCGAACCTTGACGGGCGACAGCCAGTTCGCGTGCACGTTGGCGATGACGGGCCGCGCGAAATGCAGCGTCAGGTACGCCACGCTCGCAAAGCCGGTACCCACCGCGTCGACGCCCTGGGCCGACACCGCAATCGGTCGCAGATCGTCGGGCAGCACATAGTCGAGGATCGACAGATCGTGCGGTGCAAGGTCCCACAGCACGTTCACGTCGGACTGGATGAGGCCCAGATTGACGCGCACGCTGTCGAAGTACAGCACCTCGCCGATCTCGCCCGACCGCACCAGTTCGCGCATCTTGCGGACGGCGCCGGTGTAGCAGAACGTGTGGTCGCACATCAGCACGAGGCCCTTGGCTGCGGCGAGCGCCACGAGTTCTTCGCCTTCGGCCACGCTCCACGCCAGCGGCTTTTCGACCAGCACGTGCTTGCCGGCCAGCAGCGCCTTCTTGGCGAGCGGAAAGTGGGTGCGCACCGGCGTGGCGATCGCGACGGCATCGATCGGGCTGGCCAGCACGGCATCGAGGTCAGTCGTGGTCTGGATGGCCGGGTACGGAGCGGCGACCTTGTTGGCCCGCGCCAGATCGAGGTCGCACAGGTGCGTGACGACGGCCGCGCCCGAGGCCGTGAAGTTGCGCACGAGGTTCGGGCCCCAATAGCCCGCGCCGATGACGGCGAGCTGGATTCTGCCTTGGTTGTCCATGTGCCGGGTGTTCCTGTGCTGCGCTTGGCGGCGCCGGTTGGCTGTCTCACGCTGACGAAGGAGTTGCTGTCGGGTGCCGGGCGGCGCGGTCCGGATGGATTGCGCGGCAGGCGCGGCGTTGGTTGTCGGGAGAAGCCGTCGCGATCACACGCGCTCTACGATGACCGCCACGGCCTCGCCCCCGCCGATGCACAGGCTCGCCAGCCCGCGCGCGGCGTTGCGAGCCTGCATCGCGTACAGCAGCGTGACCAGGATGCGCGCCCCGGACGCCCCGATGGGATGGCCCAGCGCGACCGCACCGCCGTGGACGTTCACCTTGGCCGGGTCGACGCCGAGCCCTTGGTTGCACGCCAGCGACACGACAGAAAACGCCTCGTTGATCTCGAACAGATCGATATCGCCGATGCCGAGCTTCGCGATCTGGAGCGCCTTCTGGCTCGCGAACACGGGCGCGGTCGTGAACCACTCCGGCGCCTGCGCGAAGCTGGCCTGGCTGACGATGCGGGCGAGCGGCGTCAGTCCCAGCTCCCTGCCCTTGTCGGCGGACACGAGCACGAGCGCGGCGGCACCGTCGTTGAGGCTCGACGCATTCGCCGCCGTCACCGTACCATTCTTGTCGAACGCCGGGCGCAGGCTGGCGAATTTCGTGGGGTCGCCGCGGCCGGGCTCCTCGTCGGTCGTCACGATCTTCGGCTCGCCCCTCTTCTGGGCGACGGCGACCGGCACGATCTCGGCGGCAAACGCCCCGCTGGCGATCGCGGCCTGCGCCTTTTGGTACGACGCCGTGGCAAAGGCGTCTTGGGCCTCGCGCGAAAAGCCCTTGTCTTTCGCGCAGATTTCTGCGGCGTTGCCCATGTGGAAGTCGTGGTAGACGTCCCACAGCCCGTCCTTGATGATCCCATCGACGATCTGGCCGTGGCCGAGCCGCAGGCCGTCGCGCGCCGCCGGCAGGTAGTAGGGCACAAGGCTCATGTTCTCCATGCCACCCGCCACCACGATGTCGGCCTCTCCTGCGCGGATCTGCGTGGCCGCCAGCATCACGGTCTTGAGCCCCGAGCCGCACACCTTGTGTACGGTCGTGCACGGCACCGACTTCGGCAGCCCTGCGTACAGCGCCGCCTGCCGCGCCGGTGCCTGACCCTGGCCAGCTTGCAGCACGCAGCCGAGGTAGACCTCGTCAACCGCTTCTTTCGCCACGCCCGCCCGTTGCAACGCCGCTTCGATGGCGACGGCACCGAGCCGGGCAGCCGGCACGCTCGCGAGCGCCCCTTGGAACGCACCGATGGGGGTGCGCGCCGCGCCGACGATCCAGACCTCACGCATCACAGACTCCTGCCGAACCTGAACCGCACGCCGAACCTGACACCGAACTACACTACGTCGAAGCACCCGCTGAAGAAATACGCCAGCTCGCGCGCCGCCGCTTCCGGGCTGTCGGAGCCGTGCACGGCGTTCTTGCCCTTGGACTCGGCAAACCGCTTGCGCAAGGTGCCTTCCGCCGCCTGGGCCGGATCCGTCTGCCCCATCCACACGTTGCGGTAGTCGTGCTGGACGTTGTCGCCTTCGAGCATGACCAGCAGGCACGGGCCCGACGTCATGAACTCGATGAGTTCGCCGAAAAAGCCGCGCCCTTTGTGTTCGGCGTAGAAACCTTCGGCCTGAGCGCGGTTCAGTTGCACCAGCTTCATCGCGCGGAAGCGGGCGCCCTTGCCCTCCAGAAACGCGAGGATGTTGCCGGTGTTGCCGGCAGCGACGGCGTCAGGCTTGACGATGCAGAGGGTACGGTCGATGGCCATGATGTGCGGAGTCCTCCAAAGAATTTCTTGTTCGGTTTCTTGATTTACGCACTCCACACCGACAGCAGCGTCGAAGCCATGTCGCCGGGAGTGGGTGCGACCGCGACGCCGTTGCGGCGAAAGGCTTCAATCTTTGATTGGCTTGAGCCGGAACTCCCCGAAATGATGGCGCCGGCGTGGCCCATGCGGCGGCCCGGCGGAGCGGTGATGCCGGCGATGAAGGCGGCGACCGGCTTCGACATGTGCGCGGCGATCCAGCTGGCGGCGGCTTCTTCGGCCGAGCCGCCGATCTCGCCGATGAGGATGACCGCGTGGGTGTCGGGGTCGGCTTCGAACAATGCGAGCGCGTCGAGGAAGTCCGTGCCCTTGACCGGGTCGCCGCCGATGCCGATGCACGTCGATTGGCCCACGCCCAGCGCCGTCAATTGGCCGACCGCTTCGTAGGTGAGCGTGCCCGAGCGCGACACCACGCCGACGTGGCCGGGCTTGTGGATGTGGCCGGGCATGATGCCGATCTTGCACTGGCCGGGCGTGATGATGCCGGGGCAATTCGGCCCGATGAGGCGCGTGCCCGAGCCAGCCAGGGCCACCATTGCGCGCACCATGTCGGCGACGGGGATGCCTTCAGTGATGCAGACGGCCAGCGGCACGTGCGCGTCGGCGGCCTCGACGATCGCGTCGGCGGCGAAGGGCGGCGGCACGAAGATCATGCTGGCGTTCGCCCCGGTGGCGGCCACGGCGTCGCGCACGGTGTCGAAGATCGGCACGCCGTCATCGAACGTGCTGCCCCCCTTGCCGGGCACGACGCCCGCCACCACGTTGGTGCCGTAGGCGCGGCATTGGCGGGTGTGGAAGGTGCCGGCAGAGCCGGTGATCCCTTGCACGAGCAGGCGGGTGTTCTTGTCGACGAGGACGGCCATCGGGGCCTCAGGGGTGCCGGCGGCGGGGCCGGAACGGTGCAAGGTGGGGCGCAACGCGCGACGGGGCAGAGCAGGGTCGGCGCGGTCAGGCGTGGGCGGCGGCGGGAGCGCCAGCGTGGGCGGCGTGGGCGGCGTGGGCGCGGGCCGCAGCGACGGCCTTCTGGGCACCGTCTTTCATGTCGAGCGCGCTGACGATGGGCAGGCCGGATTCGGCCAGCAGTTGGCGCCCCAGTTCGACGTTGGTGCCTTCGAGGCGCACCACCAGCGGCCGGTCGAGACCAACTTCGCGCGCGGCCTGGACGACGCCGGTCGCAATCGTGTCGCACTTCATGATGCCGCCGAAGATGTTGACGAAAATCGCGTGCACCGACGGGTCCGACAGGATGATCTTGAAGGCCGCCGTCACCTTCTCGGCCGTGGCACCGCCGCCGACGTCGAGGAAGTTGGCCGGCTCGCCGCCGTAGTACTTCAAGATGTCCATCGTCGCCATCGCCAAGCCCGCGCCGTTGACAAGGCAGCCCACGTTGCCCTCGAGTTGGATGTAATTGAGCTCGAACTTGCCGGCCTCGATCTCCTTGGGATCCTCTTCGTCGAGATCGCGCATCGCCAGCACGTCAGGCTGCCGGTAGATGGCGTTGTCGTCGAAGTTGACCTTGGCATCGAGCGCGAGCACCTGATCGTCCGTGGTGACGACGAGCGGGTTGACCTCGAGCAGCGAGCAGTCCTTGTCGATGTACATGCGGTACAGGCCCGCCAGCAGCTTGCCGAACTGGCCGACCTGCTTGCCGGTCAGGCGCAGCGCGAAGGCCAACTGCCGCGACTGGAACGCCTGGAGTCCGACGGCCGGGTCGATCCAGACCTTGTGGATGAGGTCGGGGGTGTCGCGCGCCACCTCCTCGATGTTCACTCCGCCCTCGGTCGATGCCATCACGACGATGCGGCCGCGGTCGCGGTCGAGCAGCATGCCGAGGTACATCTCGCGGGCGATCGCGCAGCCGTTTTCGACGTAGAGGCGCCGCACCTTCTGGCCCCCTGGCCCGGTCTGGCGGGTGATGAGCTGCATGCCGAGGATGGCGGCCGCGTGCTGCTTCACTTCGTCGAGGCTGCGCGCGAGCTTGACGCCGCCGCCCTTGCCGCGGCCGCCGGCGTGGATTTGCGCCTTGACCACCCAGAGCGGACCGGGCAACTGGCGCGCGGCATCGAGCGCTTCGTGGACGGAGAAGGCGACGTGGCCCTCGACAGTCGGGATGCCGAACTGACGGAACAGGGATTTGCCTTGGTACTCGTGGATTTTCATTGAGGTTCTCCACGCGGCCGGGGGAACGGGGGCCGGGCGGCGGGGCTTCTAGCACGGGGGCGTGGCGACGGCAACGGTGGCGTGCGGAGCGCTGGCAACCATCCATAGCCGTCCCGCCCAAAACCGAAGCCACAGCAAGAAGGTGATGGCGGCTCGGCTGCGCCGACCGGGCTCTGCTCGGGCGCGGTGGCGGGCCTGGAAGACCATCGCCATGCCGCCGTCGCCGAGGTGGTGTTCGACGATGTAGGGGCCGAGAGATTGGTTGGGGCGGAGCGTGCCGAACAAGCCTATGTCAGACCGCGGCGCCGCGTCCAACGACGCTCAAGCCGCAACTGCGAGCCGCGTCCGACCCGCAGCCACCACCGCACCCGCTGGCACCCAGGCGCCGCCGTGCACGCGCACGCCATCGATCCACGTGCCATTGAGCGCTCCGTCGTCGTACACCACCACGCGCCCGTCGGGCTGCAGCACGAAGGTGCAGTGGGCCCAACTCATCGCCGGGTCGTCGAACTCCACGCGGCCCAGCGCGGACCCCAGTTCGTCGTCGCGACGCCCGATCGACAACCGCCCACCTTCGAACGCGAGGCGTTGACCGGCACGCGGTCCGGTCAGCACGTCGATGCCGATCCCGTCCGCACGAGGGGCAACTACGGCGGGCGCGGGCGCTGGGCCAAGCGGCCCGTCGTCTAGGGGCGTATTCGGCTGGCGTGCGACGGCATGCCCCGCACGCTGTGCGGCAACCGCCCACGCCGATGCCAAGGAGGCTCCGCCAGGCCAACGCTCCTCCGGCAGCTTTGCCAGGGCGCGCCGCACCACCTCGGCGCACTCGGGCCCCGCCGCGGCCACCACTGGCGCCAGGTCCGGGGCCTCGCCGATGTGCGCCACCGCAAGGTCATGCTCCGACGCGCGCACGAACGGCAGTTGCCCCGCGAAGAGCTCATAGGCGAGCACACCTGCCGCGTACACATCGGTGCGGGCATCCACGTCCTCGCCTCGATGCTGCTCGGGCGCCATGTACTCGGGCGTCCCGAACCGGGCGCCGAGGCGGGTGATACGACGGGCGCGGCCGTCTTGCGCGACGCCCAAGTCGGCCAGTTTCGCGACGCCGCGCGCCGACAGCAACACGTTGGCCGGCTTCACATCTCGGTGCACGAGACTGGCAGCGTGTAGCGCGGACAGACCCAGCGCGATCTCGTGCAGGAGGACATAGGCATCGTTAGGCGGTACGCGCCGCTGGGCCATGCGGTCCGCCAGATTTCCGCCACTGACGAGTTCCAGCACCAAGACGAGGCGCCCCTCTTCATCGAATCGGTCGAAAATCCGAACCACATGCGGATGGTCGATCAGAGCCAACGCGGTGGCTTCCTGCAGGGCGCGCGCGCGCCCGTTGACCTGGGCTAACACATGCAGATGCATCACTTTGAGCGCGACCTGGCGCAGCAGACGCAAGTCTTCTGCCCGGTACACGTCGCCCGCCGCACCCGAGCCGAGCAGGCCCGATATCCGGTACCGACCCGCCCCGAGGACGGCCCCCAGAGCCAGTTCCTTGGGCGGCGCAAGGGGCTGTGTGGCTCGGCCTGCGTCAGCGTTGTCTGCTGGCGCCCGGCCCAGCGGCGCGCTACAGCGTGCGCACCATGCGTCAGCGGCGGGGTTCCAGTGTTGGCAGCTTGGGCAGGCGACCGCTTGCATGACGACTCCCAATCCCGCGCGGCGCGCTTGACAGGCCGACGCGAGCTACGCTACCACGCCAGCGACCGATGTCTCCAGGCCGCCGACTGTGGCTATGAAGCGCGTCGCGTCTACGCTTTAGCATTCACGTAGCCTGACCGACTGGAGATGCGCGTGCCCGTGGCCTCGCCCCCTGACCTCTCCAGCGGCGTGCGGCGTGCAGGGCGTTGGCTGACGGTCATGCTGGTTGCCGCGGGTTGCCTGCTGGGCTTGTCGGCCTGTGTCCAGTGGGCGTCGGAACGCATGGCCGCCAACATCCTCATCGAGCCCGGGGTCGCGCTGGTGTCTGTGGGCCCTGGCGCGCGCGGCCTGCCCACGCGGCTCGAAGACCTGCTGCTGGCCGAGGCGACACTGCGGGTGAGGGTGACGGTGCGCAACCGCAACCTGATCGATGTGCGCATCCTCGACGTGGCCTGGAAGGCGTCGCTGAACGCAAGGGAGGTTGCTGTCGGGTCGGTCGCGGATCTCGGTCCCGACGGCAGGTTGTTGCCCGCCGACGCCGCGACCGAAGTGGTCATCGAAGCGAACATCCCGTTGCTTAAGGCGGGCTTGGCCGGCATCGAGGCGATCCAGCGCGGCGAGGCCCGCGTCGAGGTCTATGGGACGGCGCGCGCCAAAGCGTTGGGGATCACGTCGGAGCGAGCGTTCAGAATGGAGATCAAGGACATCCGTTTGGACATCGCGGTGCCCGACTTGACCGGCCCTGTCCCGCCGTTCGAACTGCCGCCGCTGGGAGGAGGCGGTCTGCCGGGCATGCCGCGCCAGCCGGGTGACGTACACCAGCCCGGCACCGCCAGGCGGGATGTGGAGCGCGGCATTCGAGCAGCCGAACCGCGAATTCGGGAGTTGGGGCGCGGCGTCCTCGGCGGTGTCGTACTGCCGTCGCCGGGTCCGACGCGGGTGTGGCTGGGCGAGCCGTCGGGCGTTCGGTTCCCGGGGCATCAACCGGCGCCGGCTCGCCCGGTGAAGCACTCGGGGTCGGCCGCGCCGACACAACCTGCGAAGGACGCAAGCCCCACTGCGCCGCACTGACAGAACGCTATGATGCTACGCATTGCCGCTTCACAAGGACGCTCCGGAGGCCCGCATGGCACAGCAGTCAGACCCGCTGGCCCTCGCCGGCATGGCGTTGGTGGCAACCGCCATCGGGGGCGGCATCTGGTACGTGATGTCCGACGAGCCGACCTCCACGGATCGCAGCAGTCGAGACGAGCCACGGGAGCAACCGCGCGAGGCTCCAGCGCCGCCGTCAGCGGGCGCAGGCAGCGCGTCCCCGGCGTCCCCGGATGCGCGTGACGGATGGATTCCGGCTGGCGCCCGCGAAATCGTCCGGCGCTCGGACTTGCCCAGCCGCGCGGAGCCGTCGCCCTCTTGCCAGGAGTTGCCCAATCCCATCGAGATGGCCAAGCGTACGGTCGTGTTGGGCGAGTCCCAACTGCGTGACGCGACACGCTTGTCCGACGAAGAGGAGGCGCAGCTTGGCGATCGGCTGGAACGTGAGGCGCCCCAGGCGCCACCGTTTCGCGGCAAGTGGGACGTGCCGGGCGAGGTCGAACGGTGGCAGCCCTATCTGCAGGACCTGGTTGACCACCTCGCGCGACACACGGAGCGCAAGGGGCTGCGCTACCGCGTGCACGTCATCCGTGACGACCGGTTCAACGCCTTTGCGCTGCCTGGAGGGGTGATGGCGGTGCACACCGGCGTCCTCGCTGGACCCAACGCTGTGCGCGACGAAGCGGAACTCGTTGCGGTGCTCGGGCACGAGCTTGCACACGTCGAACGGCGCCATCCGGTCGCGGCCTACCAGTATGCCAAGGCGGCGCTCGGCACCGCCGCCGATGAGGCTGCAGTGCTCGTTGCGATGCTGAAGCTGCCGATCCAGAGTGAGTACGAATACGAGGCGGACGCGCGCGGGATCGAACTGGCGGCCGCGGCCCAGTACGATCCCGACGCCGCCCATCGCCTGTGGCAACGGATGGCGGCCAGTGAGCCGGCTGCAGCGACGGCCGGCGACGGTCCAGGCGGTTTGCTGGGCGCGGTCCTGGGCAGCATCGACGCGTTGCTGAGCACCCATCCGCCGAATGCTTCGCGCTGCCATCGGGCCGCATTGGCGGTGGTGGACCAGCAGGGCAAGCTCCCCTTCGAGCGCTACTACCGCGGCGCCAGCAATGTGCGCGAGCGTACCCCTGGGCCACGCAGGGCATTCTAGCCAGGAGACAGGTGCCAGATGGCGGATCTGCGCGAAGGAGAGTCAGTCGTCGTCGGCGCCGGAGCTGACTGCGACATCGTCGTCGCCGAAAGCGTGGTCTCGACGCGTCATATTCGGATCGCGCGCACCGGCGGGCGGCTGTATGTCCACGACCTCGGCTCGAGCAACGGCACGCACGTCGATGGCTTTCGCGTCACCCAATGCGAAGTGACCCTCGACAGTCGATTGGGCCTCGGGTCATGGCAGAGCACGGTGCGCGCGGTGCTGGATCGCCGTCGCGGGCCACGTCCTGCGGCGGCGGCTGAGCCGGTGCCACCACGACCCGCACACACGGCGCCACCCCAGCCGGGCTTCGGTGCGCGCATCGCCACTGGACCGCAGCCGGCCACGCCCGCCGTTGGGCCTGCGCGTGAAGTAGCCGTGGGCGAGCGCATGGTCGTGTTGGGCCGCAACGCCGACAGCGACGTGGTGATTGCCGAGCCCGCAGTGTCGGCGCCACACGCCCGCGTGTTCCGGAGCGGTGGGCGACTCGTGCTTGAAGACCTCGGGTCTCGCAATGGCACGCACGTTCGCAGCGCGGACGGCACTTGGGAAAGCTACCGCCACTGCGTGCTGCACCAGGGCGACGTCGTGCGAATCGGCAGCCAACAGTTCCGCTTCGTCCGAGCGCCCGGCCGCGAGGCCCCGGCTGCAGGCGCTCGCCTCGACGTGGCTGACCTCGATGTGATCGTGAACGACCGCAGGAGCGGGCTGCCGCTCCAACTTCTGCACGCCGTTTCGTTCACGGTCCTGCCGGGTGAAGTCGTCGGCATCCTGGGTCCGTCCGGTTCGGGCAAGACGACGCTGCTCAACGTGCTGGCCGGCTTTGATCATCCGGCGCGCGGAACGGTGCGCATCCAAGGCGCGCCGCTCTTCCAACCGGACGGCGCCGTCGATGCCGGCATCGGCGCATTGGTGGGCCACGCGCCCCAATTCGACGTGGTCCACGGGCTGCTGACCGTGGAAGAAGCAGTGCGTGCGTCGGCCCGACTGCGGGGCACGGCGCACTGGTCGGACAGCGAGATCGATGCCCGCGTCACGCAGGCCCTGCGCGACGTGGGCCTGGAAGCGCGGCGCGACGTCCGACTCGGCACCGACACGGAAAAGACGCTCTCAGGCGGGCAACGCAAGCGCGTGAACATCGCCATGGAACTGGTGCTCGATCCGCCGGTGCTCCTGCTCGACGAGCCGACGAGCGGGCTGTCGTCGCACGACACGGCCGAACTGATGCGACTGCTGCGCCGGCTGGCAGACGCAGGCCGCACCGTCGTGCTGACGATCCACCAGCCCAGCTACTCGGCATTCGTGCAGATGGACCAGGCGCTGATCCTGGAAGAAGGTGGCCACGTCGCGTGGTTCGGGCCCACCGCGATCGACGTCTTCGAGCAATACAACGTGACCGACCGCGAACCCGAGGCCTTGCTCGAGCGCATGGCGCGTAAAGCGCGGCCATCCGAGCCGGGTCCATGGGCACTCAAGTACGCGGGTAGCGAGGCACGCAAGCGCTTCGTCGAGGGCCGCGCCCACAGCCTCGGGCAAACAGCAACGGCCCCGCCGGCCCGGATCGA
>SHZF01000093.1 GCA_009692425.1 Myxococcales bacterium
GTGTTCACGTAGCCGAAACCCGTGCGCAGCGGCGAGACGACGACCTCGCCCGGGTCGAGTTGGCCCAGCAGGTTGGCGGCCGCGACGATGTCGACGATGGCATCGACAGCGCCGACCTCGTGGAAATGGACTTCTTCCGCGCTCGTCCCATGCACCTGGCCCTCGGCTTCGGCGAGCTTGCGGAACACGGAAGTTGCGCGATCGCGGGTGCGCGGAGCCAGGGGCGCGCGGGCGAGGATCGCGAGGATTTCCGGCAGGTGCCGGTGGGCGTCCTGCTCACCGTGCTCGACGTGGAAGCGCCTACACGCAATGCCGCGCTTGAGCACCATCTCGGTCCGGATCGTGACACCCGGCAGCGCGAGCGCATCGACATCCCGCCGCAGGGCGCCCTCATCGAGCCCGAGATCGAGCAACGCAGCGGCGAACATGTCGCCCGCGATGCCCGCGTGCCCGTCGAGGTAGAGCACGCTGGTCATGCCGGCTCCGGGCGGGGACGGCCCGCGTGCAGGATGCGCCACGCCGCGCACGCCGCGCCGAAGCCGTTGTCGATGTTGACCACGACGACGCCTGGCGCGCACGACGTCAACATCGCCAGCAAGGGCGTCACACCCAGCAGGCTCGCGCCATAGCCGACAGAGGTGGGGACGGCGACGACGGGCGCCCGCACGAGGCCGGCGACCACCGACGGCAGTGCGCCCTCCATGCCGGCCACGCACACGATGACGTCGGCGCGGGTCAAGCGGTCGCGCACGGCCAGCAACCGGTCGAGTCCGGCGACGCCGACGTCGGCGACCAACGTCGCGCTCAGGCCGAGGAAGCGCGCTGTGGCGAGGGCTTCGTGGGCAACGGCAAGATCGGACGTCCCGGCACAGACGACGACGACGTCTCCGGCACAGGCTGGGAATTCCCGGTCTGGGTCGCGGGCAGGCAGGGTCGCCGTGCGGGCGAGCGCGTCGCTGACGATGGCGGGAAACGCGGCAACCAACGCGGCCGCCTGCTCGGGCCGCACGCGCGTCGCGAGGCCGGGCGCGCCGTGACCCTGCCACACGCGGAACACGTGGACGAGTTGGGCGATGGATTTCCCTTCCGCATACGCCACTTCAGGCAAGCCGGTGCGGGCGCGGCGGGCCACATCCCAGCGAAACGTGGCGGGATCAGCCGCGCTCATGGCCGCTCACGTGTGCACGCCGCCGGGGCGGGTGGCAAGGGCCTCGTGCAAGCTGCCGGAGCGCAGGCCGAGCACATCGACGGTCGTGTAGACGAAACCCAGGGAGCGCAACGCCGCCGCGACCGCAGCCGCATCGTGGGCGACGAACCCCGCGATCTCGTCGAGCGGCAGTTCGATGCGCGCGATCAGGTCATGGTGGCGGACCCGGCTGCGCACGTAGCCGCGCCGGTGCAGTTCGCGCTCGGCTTGCTCGACCGCGCTCAGGCGCTCTGCCGTCACCGGCGTACCGAACGGCAGGCGCGACGCGAGGCACGGGCTCGACGGCCGGTCACGGACGTTGGCCGGCAGCCCGAGCGCATCGGCCGCCGCCCGCACCGCAGCCTTGCCCCAGCCCAGTTCGAGGAATGGACTGCGCACGCCTGCACCGCGCGCCGCGCTCAGCCCCGGCCGGTGGCCG
Organism: Myxococcales bacterium; assembly: GCA_009692425.1. Lineage (GTDB taxonomy): Bacteria > Myxococcota_A > UBA9042 > UBA9042 > UBA9042 > SHZF01. The sequence goes on from SHZF01000093.1 coordinate 1,626, forward strand.
CCGAGGTCGTCCGTCTGCGTGCCTTCGACGAGTACGGCGCCTTGCCAATCGGCGGGCAGGGCCGCGTGTATGCGGTCGAATAGCTCGGATTTGCAGAAGAAGCAGCGGTCCACGGGGTTCGCGGCGTAGTCCGCGCGCTCGAGTTCGTGGGTCGTGACCTCGAAGTGCGCCAGGCCCACATGCCGACACAGGTCTCTGCAGGCGGCGAGATCGGCTTCGGCGAGGCTGGGCGACGTGCCGGTGGCGGCCAATGCGGGCCGGCCGCTGCGGGCGGCGGCTGCGGCCAGGACGGAACTGTCGATGCCACCCGACAGGCAGACGACAGTGCGGTCGAGTGCGGTGAACCAGCGGATCAGGGGGTCGACAGGCATGCGGTGTACGGCCCCTGAGGGTGGCAACAGCGTCCGAGTATCACGACAATCTGCGAGCGAGCAATGGAGCGCCGGGAAATCCCATTGCTTTCAAGGGGACGGCTGGAACAATCCCGCCGCATCCGACCCCAACAGCCCCGCCGCATACACGTCGCCCGTCACCTTGCCGAGCCCGGCGACCATTGCCGGCGTCAGCAGCCTGAAGTGCCGCACGCGGTTCAACTTGTCGGCCAAGGGCGTCATCGCGGCGTCGGCGTCGGGCCAACTCGGGTCGGCGTGGCGGCGCAGGTCGAGCAGGCCCGAATGGTCGCGCAACGCCTTGTCTCCATTTAGGTTGTAGTAGAACTCGAAGTAGCTCATCACCAGTTCGCGCAGGTCCCGGTACACCGGCTCGCGAAAGCGCAGCACCGTCGTGTTCGACTTGGCGATGGCACCGAGCCGACCGTGGCGGCGGAAGATCGTGATCACGTGGTCGTCGTCGTTGTGGGCGCGCAGATCGACGATGACGGGCGGTTCGCCGCGGGCCCACAGCGCACAGGCCGCCAGCAGCGCGCCGTCGTAACAGTGGGCCCGCCGCTCGCGCAGCACGCTGCGTGGCGCGCGGTACGAGTCGTCTGCGGAGTAGGGCGTGGCGTCGAGGAAGGCCTGAATGGCCAGCGGCGAGTCCAACGCCAGCAGCGTGTCCCGTTCTTCGGCGGTCCAGTGGGCGAGGCGGGCGGCAAGACGGCGCGGGATCGGCATGAGGGCGCGGTGTAGCGGATGGCGTGGCCAGGATGCAAGTGGCAGCGGCGCCGTCGGCCTTGACCGCGACGCGGCGTCCGATCGGCGGCTGGCACACGCAGCAGTGGTCCGGCCATCGGCGGAGCAACGGAACGCGCAGTTCGTCACCACAGCTTGCCCACACTGGTGGCCGCCGTGGGCGCATCATCGGCCTCCCGCAGCGCGCCTCGCCTGGCTTTCCCGGCGGCAAGCGGAGCTTTCCTGACAGAGAGCTGTAGCGGCTCAGTCCTGCGTTGGCGAGGGTCGTCGCGCCCAAGGTCCTCGCCGCGCCAGAGGACTTGTCGCCGGCCCGGGCCCGCGCCAAGCTGCGACCCAAGTCGCGCGAACTGGCGCGGCGGCCTCCCTACCCCATGCGCATCACCGACTGCCTGCCCCCTGCCGACGTCGCCTCCTCGGTCGACCCCGAGCGCGTGCGCACCATCTTGGCCGACGTGCGGGCGCGCGGCGATGTCGCCCTGACAGAATGGACCCGCCGCTTCGATCGCGCCCTGCCGCCGGCGTGGTCGGTGCCCCCGGAGGTTTGCGCCCAGGCCTGGCACGACCTCGCGCCGGCCGATCGGGCCGCACTCGAACACGCCGCCGCCAACGTGCGGGCCTTTGCCGAGGCCCAGGTGCGGGCCCTGGTCGGCTTCACGCTAGAACTCGACCGTGGCGTCGCGGTCGGCCAGCGCGTGGTGCCGGTGCAGCGGGTCGCCTGCTACGTGCCCGGTGGGCGCCACCCGCTGCCGTCTACGGTGTTGATGACGGCCCTGCCTGCACGCGCCGCCGGGGTTCCCGACGTCGCCGTGTTCACGCCGCCCGGTGCCGACGGCTGGCCGCACCCTGCCATCCTGGCCGCCTGCCACCTGTGCGGCGTCCATCGCGTACATCCGGTGGGTGGCGTCCACGGCATCGCGGCGGCTGCGTTCGGCACCGACTCCATCGCGCCAGTGGACCTGATTGCCGGGCCGGGCAATGCCTGGGTCACCGAAGCAAAGCGTCAGGTCTTCGGCCTGGTCGGCATCGACATGCTCGCGGGCCCCTCCGAAGTGCTCGTGCTGTGCGATGCGACGGCCGACCCAGTGGCCGTGGCGGCGGACCTGTTGGCGCAGGCCGAGCACGACCCCGATGCCCACGCGCTGGTGCTGACCGACGACGCCGCGATGGCCCGCCGCATCGCGGCAGAAGTCGACCGCCAGCAAGCGCTCCTGCCCCATCCCGCCGTCGCCGCGGAGTCCCTCGCCCGCCACGGCTGCATCGCGGTGCTGCCGTCGAGGGCGGCCCTGCTGGCCGCCGCCAATGAGCGGGCGCCCGAGCACCTCGAACTCATGGTCGCCGATCCCGACTCCTGGATTCCTCACCTCCACAGCCACGGTGCGCTTTTCGTCGGGCGCAACGCGGCAGAAGTGTTGGGCGACTACTGCGCCGGCCCCAGCCACGTGTTGCCGACGGGAGGGTCCGGGCGCTGGCAGGGTGGGCTCGGCGCGCACACGTTCTTGAAGGTGCTCAGCGTGCAACGCGCCGGGTCGGGGGCGGCACACGGGCTCGCCGTCACGGCCGTGCGGCTCGCCAGACTCGAGGGACTGGAAGCGCACGCGCGGGCCGCCGAGGTGCGATTGGGGGTCCCATCGAGCGCGGCTCCATCGGAGAACGCGTGACGAAGGAATCGGTGGCCGCAGCGGACGCCGCAGGCGCGTGGCTGCCGGGCCAACCTGTGCCGACCGCGACCAGCCTGCCACCCAGGGCGTTGCCGGCCCTGGCGATTCCGCATGGCATCCCGGCCGCATCGATCGCGCCCGACGCTGGCTGGCGGTCGGCTCCGGCAACCGTGTCGTCGCCTCGCAGGGCGGGCACGTAGACCTGGGCGCCGTGGTGGCCAGTCGCTGCGAAAACTCCGGGGTGGCTGTGCTGGGCGGCAGCGCGCGAATCCGCGGGCTGGTGGCGCCCGAAGGCGGCACGGCGACCGACGCCGAGGCTGCGCGCGGGGCTCTCATCGTCACCGGTGAGGCGTGGTCGACGCGCGCTCGCTGTGGCTGCGCGCCAATCTGTGCCCCGCAGGGCCCGTGCGCTTGCCGTCGCCGCCCCCGCCGCCGTACCCTCCGCCTACCCGGGGGTCCGGGCCGCGTCTGCCGATGCCAGCACTGCGCAAGGGATACTGGGTGGAGTTGCTGCCCGCAGAGCGCTGCGACGGCACGGTTGCCGTGGCGTTCATCGCCAAGCGGACGTTCAAGATTGCCGCCGACAGCGCCGTGCTCGAGGCACTGCCCGACGAGGAGCAACCGCCCCTGCTCGCGACGGACCGCTGCGACGAGGGCAAGCCCGACAAGGCCGCGCCGACCGTCGAGGTCGAACTGGTGCCCGAGAAGTTTCGCGTCGACGTGATCGTGGTCGGCAAGGCGCTCGCGCCCGGCGGCAAGGCGCTCAAGGAGTGGGAGGTCGGCATCCGGTTGGGCGACCGCACCCAGCGGTTGCGCATCCTCGGGCCGCGCCGCTGCAAGTTCGTGCCGCCCAAGAAGCAAGGCGACAAGTTCGTCGATCAGCTGCCGCAGTTCAGCGAGCCGGAGCCGGTCAAGGAAGTGCCGCTGACGTTCACGAACGCCTACGGCGGCTGGACCCACGTGATCCCCGACGACGAGACGCTGCGCATCCAGCGCGAAGTCGACAAGGTGGTCGGTGCGGAGCAGGCCGAGGCCCAGGCCAAGAAGGCGGCCGCGCAGGCCGACCAGAAGAAGAAAGACGAGGTCGCCGCCAAAGAGAAAAAAGTTCAGGAGATGTTCGAGGACCTCGGCAAGAAGGGCCCGAAAGACGAAAAGCTGAAGCGTGGTTACGGCGAAGAGGGCTTCGACGAAGACGGCGTGCGGCTGTGGGGCGCGGCGGCAGCGAAGGACGGCACTGCGGTGCTGTCGCTCGAGGAATTCGACAAACAGGAACTCGCCGAAATGGCGCGCCTCGAGCGCGAGGCCCAGGAGGCGGCGGAACGGGCCGCCAAGGCCGCGGCGGAGGCGACAAACAAGCCAGCCGAACGCAAGCTGCGGCGCAACGCGCTGGGCGAAATGATCGAGGTCGACGACGGGGTGGACCTGCTGAGCGACGCGGAGTGGGAGAAGCAGCAGGCCGCCGATGCCGTCCAGGCCGAGGCTGAGCACATCGCCCAGGCCAAACTCGCCAAGAAGCGGTCGCGTGAACAGGTGCAGCAGAACGACGGCACACAGGTGATGGAGGCGATGGACGACGACGACGCGCCCGGTCCCGACGTGTGGGAGAAGGACCTCAAGGCCAACGTCGATGTCGGCGACCAGGCCGAGCGCAAGGCATGGGAGCAGCGGGTCGCCGAGCGCAAGAAGGCGGAGGCGGAGAAGCTCAAGGAGTTCCCGCAGATGCCCTGCCCGACCAACCCGTTCGGCAAGGGCTTCCTCGTGTCGAACCGGCAGATTCTCGTCGAAAAGCTCGAGTTGCCCCTCATCGAAGACCCCGCCGCGCCGCTGACACCGCGCGACCTCATGCAGGACTGGCTGCAACTCGACAAGGTGCCGTTGCCTGCCGGGTTCTCGTGCTGGCCGCGCCAGGCCCGGCCGCGCATCGATCTGGCGGGGCCGCTGCCCTCAGGCCTGACCGGCTGGGACAAGAAGCTCGACGAGGAGAAGCGCAAGCTCGACCTGACCAAGGAGGAGGACGTCGCGGCCCTGCGCGAACTCGACCGCCGCGGCAAACCCGTCGTCATGCAGCCCGGCTGGTACAACAGCGCCGCGCCGACAATGCAGTGGGGCAACCTGTACGGCGACGAAGAGTGCACGCTGACGCACCTGACCAAGGAGGGCACGCTTTTCTTCAAGCTGCCCGGCAAGGTCATCGAGGCAGAACTGGATCGCGGCCGTGGCATCGAGCGCAAGGACATGAAGCTCGACACCGTCGTCATCGACCTGGAACCGCGCACGGTGACGCTGGTGTGGCGCACGCACTACCCGATGGCATCGATGGACGAACTGGAGACGTACCCCCATTTCGTCGGCTGGGTGCTCGACCTCGATATCGCCGACAAGCGCAACAAGGACTGGGCGGAAAATCTCAAAAAATCGCAAGGTGATGGCACTGCGGTGCTGGACTTGAACGCGATGCCACTGGAAGCGGAGCCGTACCTGCCGCCGCGCCCGCTGGACGCCAAGCCCGAAGACGACGCGCTCGACATCGAAAAGATGGGTATGTACCGTCAGGTGCACGACGACGGGTGGGACGTCGAGGCTTCCGGCGGCGTCATCGACGTCAAGGGCGAGGCGAAGAAGAAGAAGGCTGAGGAAGAGTACGTCAAGCAGAAGACCGAGGCGCTCAAGGCTCTCGAAGCCACCGAGAAGAAGGAAAAGGAGCGCCGCGAAGAGGTCGGGGCCGCCGTCGCCGCCGGCAAGCCGGTGCCGCCGAAGGATGGTCCCAAGAAGGGCAAGCCACCGGAACCGCCGCCACCCGAAACACCGAAGCCCGCTGCGCCGCTGCCAGCGCCGGCACCCCAACCCAAGAAAAAGAAAGGATGACGCCGGCGATGCACTACACCACAGCCCTGTTGGACAAGATGAGAACCGTGGGCGACCCGGTCGCGGACGCCGCCTACGCCAAGATGGTGGCTGCGGGTGACACGAAGAGCGTGAACGAGGCCTTCAAGCACATGGCGCGCAACGAGGATCGGCCGACGTCGAATCCGGGCCTGAGGGAGTCGCTGCGCTACTTCGACGCGACCGACAAGCTGCCGCCCGACATGGACCGCGCCCGCATCCTGCGCGGCGAGGCGGTCGCGACGAAGCATGGCCTGGTCGGCACGCTGGTGATGCTGTGCAAAAGCCTGCCGCTGGGCTACCAGATGCCGAACCTTACGAAAGTGCTGGCGATGTCTGGCAACCTCGAAAAAAAGACACTGCCGCGCCTGCTGGGTGTGCTGCAGATGGTCATCGACGTGTCGACGCCCGGCGGCTTCGAGGAAGGGGGCGCGGCGGTCATCACGGCACAGAAACTGCGCCTCTTGCATGCGGGCGTGCGCGCCATCGTGCGCACACAGATGCCGGGTTATGAGCAGCAGTATGGTGTGCCCGTGTGTCAGGAGGACATGCTGGCCACGCTGCTTGCGTTTTCGTACCTCGTCATCGAGGGTTTGGACCAACTCGGCAGCGACGTGAGCAGCGAAGAGGCTGAGGATTACCTGTACCTGTGGATGGCATTCGGCGAGATGACGGGCCTGCGCCGCCAATGGCTGCCGACGACGGTGGCCGAGGCGCGCCAGTTCTACCTGGCCTACGAGCGCCGCCATGCCGTGGCTGCGGACAAGAATCCCGATGGCGTGCGGCTGGCGGCGGCGAACCTCGCGATGGCGCGCACGATGCTGCCGGACCTGATCGAAGACACGGGCATCGGCGACGCGCCGCGCATCTACATGGTTCACCTGATGGGAGAAACGCGGGCGGCCAACGTCGGCATCGCGCCCGTGGACGGCGACGTGGTGTTCAAGGGTGTCCTGCGCCTGCTGCCCAAGCTCGAAGGTGAAAGCTGGGGGATTTTTGACCCGCTCGCAACCCTGCTGCACGCCAAGATCACGCGCGGACTGCTGGGTCACTTGATCCGGGCGGACTACGACGGCAAGCCGGCGTTCATGATGCCAGCGACTTTGCAGGACTTGTGGACGATTACGGATCGGGATCGGGTGGAGGAGAACTAGGGCGCCGATCGGAAATGCCGACCGAGCATGGCAAGGAGGTGCGAGCAGGCCGAGGCGCGACGACGAAGACGCAGTAGCACTGCGTTGAGGAGGAGCAACGAAGGCAGGCGAAGCAGATCCGCAGCCAGGCGACTGAGGGATTTCCGATTGGTGCTCTGGGCGAGGACGATCAGGGCCGCACGACACATCCACCCACGACCTCGCCCTGCCACTTGCAGCGCAGCGCCTCGCGGAACTCGGCCAGGGCAAACGTGTGCGATACGTGCGGTGCAATCTGCCCGGCCACGGCCCAACGGAGCACCTGGCGCAGGCGCGGCGCGCGGATGGCGGGGTCCACGGCCGTCGCGATGGCGGTCGGGCAGCCGAGTACGTCGAGGCCCTTCATCATCACAAGATTCGTCGGCAACAGGTTCGCGCGTGGAGCGCCTCGGCCCCCCTTGCCGTGCGCCACCGCGGGCGTGGACGCCCAGCCCACGATGAGGAAGCGGGCGCCGAACCGCACGCAGCGCAGGCTTTCGGTCGAAATGTCGCCACCGACCGGGTCGTACACGACATCGACGCCATGGCCGGCGGTCAACCGCTTGACCTCGTCGCGGAACGGCTGGAGCCGTCCCTCATCCTGCGCGAGTTCGATGACGTGGTCGGCGCCGTGGTCGCGCACCACCGCCAGCTTGGCCGCCGAGCGCCCCGTCGCGATGACGGTGGCACCCAGCAGTCGGGCCACCTCGACCGCCGCCAACCCTGTGGTGCCCGCGGCGCCGTGGATCAGCACCGTCTCGCCCGGCTGGAGCCGCCCTCGCGCAACCAACGCGTGCCAGGCCGTCTCGTACGCGCCCAGCAGCCCGGCGCCCTGGTCGAACGAGAGCGCAGCCGGCAGTGCAATCACCGCATGGTCCGGTGCCACCACATACGTCGCAAAGCCGCCCCAGCGTTGGTAGGCCCCGAGCGAGCGCGGCCCCGCCAGCAGGCCATCGACGATCACAGCGTCGCCCTCTGCCACGTCGCTGCGCACCGCGGGACCGCGCCACGCTACGGTGCCTGCCGACTCGAGCCCGGGCGTGTAAGGTGGCTGCGGCATGTGCTGGTACTGGCCGCTCGACATCAGCAGATCGACCCATCCGACGGCAGCGCTGTGCACGCGCACGACCACGTCGCGGGGCCCCAAGGTCGCCACGTCGGGCGGGGCCATTGGTTCGAGTGTCATGTGTGACGCAATCGCGACGTCTGGCGATTCGGCGAACGCGTGCACGACGACCTGATGGCCGCCTGGCAATGGAGTGGTGCCTGGGGTGGCCCCCGTCACTTTTCCTCACCACCGCGCAGGTCGATGCCCTCGTCCCAGTCCGCGGCCAGCCCACCGCCTTGCGCGAGGCTGCGACACGCGCGGAGGTAGGCGATCCCGGCCTTGTCGCCCGGCACCTCGCGCAGCCACCCCTCGAACTCCAGCGCCGCCTCGTCGAACGTGCGCGCACGCCACGCCAGCAGCCCACCTTCCCAATGCCACAGCGCGGCGGCCTTGCGGGCGCGGCGCTCGGGCTCGTCGGCGTCCACGACCTCCCACATCAGCACCGGCCGCTGCTTGCCGGCCACCTTGATGCCACCCAGCGAACGCATGGCGAACCGGCGCGGGTCGTCGAGCGAGCGCCGCAGGCTGTCGCTGACGAGCACCGTGGTACCGGTGTGTTTCGTCGTCGCTTCCAGCCGCGCCGCCGTGTTGACGGGGTCGCCAATCACGGTCGTGTCGAGCCGCTCGCTCCAGCCGACGGTGCCCAGCATCACGTCGCCGCGGTTGAGGCCGACTCCGATGTGGAGCGGCTCGTGGCCCTGGCCGCGCAGGTCGATGTTGAGCGCGCGGACGGCGTCGGCCATCGCGACGGCAGCCCCCACGGCGTTGTCGGGCGCGCCGGGAAAGAGCGCCATGACCGCGTCGCCGATGAACTTGTCGATGAAGCCGCCGTGCGAGTGGATGCACGGGCCCACTTTCGCGAGGTAGTCGTTGAGCAACCGGATCAGGTCTTCGGCGGGCATGCGCTCGCTGCGGCTGGTGAAGCCGCGGATGTCAGAAAACATCACCGTCATCTCGCCGCGCACCGCATCGCCCGTCACCACATCGGCGATGCCGCGACGGCCGAGCGATTCGAGAAACTGCGACGGCACGAAGCGCACAAGCGCCGTGGCCAGCTTGCGCTGCTCGTCGTAGAGCCGCGCGTTGTGCAGCGACACGGTTGCCTGGGCGGCCAGCAGGCGCACGACTTCGATGCGCTCGGCGGTGAATGCACCGCGGGCGAGGTTGTTTTCCAGGTAGACGACCCCCGCCGCGCGCCCTTGGGCCTGCAACGGCAAGCACAGGAGCGAGCGGATCGGGGTCTTGGCGGCGAGGCTGGTCACCCCGTCGGCGCTGGCGTCGGCGTGCACCACGGGCTCGCCCGTCTGCAGCGCATAGCGCACCGTCTGCACCGGCAGGGCTGCGCAGGCCTCCAGCGCCTGGCCGGAGGGCGCAACGGGGCCATCGGTGGCCAGCTCCCACGACGCACCAACGGTCGGTCCGCCGTCTCCGTCGAGCACCAGCACCCCGCGCTCGGCGCCGGCATTCTCGACCACGATCCGGATGATGCGGTCGAGCAGCTTGTCGAGCACGATTTCGCCCGACAGCGCCCGCGACGCCTTCAGGATCGACTGCAGGTCGAGGTCGCCCACGCGCTGCACGGTGGTCGGGTCGAAGCCGCCCGACAGCGACCGTTGCTGCATGTGCACGGTCACGTCCGAATGGGTCGCCGCCACAGTATCGAGCGTCTGCACCAACGCGCCCGCGCCCCACTGCAGCAGGGCCGAGCGGGCCACGGACAGCACGTCGACCACCGGCTCGAGGCGCCCGGTCGCCAAAGCCAGTCGCGCGATCCGCAGCCGGGCGATGGCCTCCAGGTTGCGGTAGCTGGCCTCCGCCGCCGCCCGCCCCGCTTCGGCGAGCAAGGGCATCGCGCCGTCAACGTCGCCTGTCGCTGCCACGAGTTCGGCTTCGACCAGCAGGGCCTTGGGCCGAAAGTTCGCCGGTGCGTGGGTCGCCCATCTGGAGAGCTTCTTGAGGTGTCTGCGTGCGCGCCGCCGGGCGAGCAGCGCAGGGTACCCTCGCAATTGGCCGGACTGCGCCGCTTCGGTCAGCGCCGCGTAGAGGTGGAATTCGCCGATGAGCAGTTGACCGAATCCGCCGTGCAGCACCGCTTCGGCGTTGCGCAGTTCGGCCGCGGCGAGGTCCAAGTCGCCCGCCAGCCACGCCAACTGGAGTTGCAGCACATGCCACGTGGTGCGCGCGACCACGAAGGGTGTCTTCTCCAGGTCGCCGACCAGGGCGGTGCGCTGCCCGGCGGCCGCCCCGAGGGGCAGCGGCCCGAGCTTCAGGACGGTCGCCCACGCCAGCGCAGAGCGGTAGATGAGCGCGCAGTCGTGGTAGCCGACGCGCTCGGCCAGTGCCAGATGCTCGGCGGCCGTCTTCGCGACGATGTCGAGCGATTCGCCGAGCACGATCTGGTTCATCGTGATGTGGTTGCAGCAGTACAGCACGTAGTTCAGGTCGCCGCTCTGCTGGGCATCGACGCGGGCCTGTTGGAGCAGCGCAAGGTTCGAATGGGCCGGGCGCCGCCAGTGGTTGAGGATCGCCGCCATCGAAAAGCGACAGCGCCCCAGCAGCAGGCGGTGGCCGTAGCGCTCGGCGACGCTCAGGCTCAGTTCGCCGAACGCGTGGCCGCCCGCGAGGTCGCCCATGCCCGGGCCGACGATCATGCCGTACAGCACGTAGACGTTGGCGGCGTTGGGCGAGTTCCCGTAGCGCAGGCACAGCCGCATCATCGTCAAGATGCACAGCGCCATCAGGTTCTGGTCGGTGTTGTACGTCGCCGTGGACATGTCGCTCATGATCCGCAGCGCGCGCGCCGGCCCCGCTTCGGTCATCTCGGGCAGGGCGGCGAGGTCGGCGGGCTTCTTGCCGCGCAGCAGCCACTTGACCCGCAGCAGGGCCATGGCGACAGCCCCCTTGCCCGGGTGGCGCGGCAAGGGGACGCCGAGCGCCGCCAGCCCTTTGAGCCCCGTCTCGATCACCCGGGCGTTGTCGCCGCGCGTGGTGTGCATGAGGACTTCGAGATTGGCGACTTCCGCGCGCTGGTCGGGCGTCGTGGCGTGCTGCCGCAGGATGTCGAAGGCCTGCTCCGCTTCGTCGAAGCGCCCGGCCAGCCACGCAGATTCGCCACGCCCCACGTGCAAACGCCGCGCGAGTTCGGGGTCCGTCCAACTGTCTGGCCCCAACAACTCGACACCGGTGGCAAACGCCGCGCGGGCCGCGTCGAACGCTGCGGCTCCCCGGGCCCGCTCGCCGGCACGCAGGTTGAGCCAGGCGAGGTCACGCCGCGCGGCCGGCTCCGTGACGAGCGTCCGGCTTGCATTGAGGTGATGGGCAACGTCGAACAGGTCTTCGCCGAGGTGTTCGTTGGCTCGGCCGGCTCGCAGCAATTGGCCAATGACGGCGTGCCGGCGCGCCACGGTGTCGGCGTCGACATGGACCAACGCGGCCTGCCGGACCCGGTCGTGCACGAAACGGACGCGGGCCGTACCGGCGGCCGTCGCGTCGGCCAGGTACTTGTAGTCGTCGCCTACGGGCAACAGCAGTCCTTCTTGCAGCGCGGGCCAGAGGCGGCGCGCGGCTTCGGCGGGCTCCAGGCCCGTCACCTGGCCGAGGCGGGCAAAGTCGATGACGTGACCGATGCAGGCGGCGGTCGTCACGATGTCGCGCGCTTCGGCAGGCAGTTGGTCCAGGCGCGCGTGCATCAGGTCGACGACGTCATCGGCGATGCCGAGCAAGTCGACTGCGGCCGCGTCTGAGCGCCACTTGGCGGCGCTGCCATCAAAACGGATGGCGCCGTTGCGGTGCAGCGTGTGCAGCAATTCGATCACAAAAAACGGATTGCCGTCGGTGCGCGCATGAATGCGACCGGCCAGGTCGCGGCACGCGGTAACCGCGGTGCGCAGGGTACCGGCGACGATGGTCTCCACGGTCGGCAGGTCGAGGCCCACCAACCGCACCTCGCGCGGAGCCCGCCCGGCCGCCGCCATGGCTTCGAGTGCCGCATGCAGCGGATGGCCGGGGTCCACCTCGCTGTCGCGCCAGGCGAGCAGCAACAACGTCGCTCGCACTTCGCCGGCGGTGGCCAGCCAGCGCAGGAAGTCGATGGAAGCCGTGTCGGCCCACTGCACGTCGTCGAGGAACAGCACCAGCGGTCGCTCCGGCACCGCAAAGGCACCGAGGTACGCTCCCAACGCCGTGCGCACTCGTTGCTGGGCCTCGGCGGCGGGCAAGTCCTGCAGTTCCGGCTGGGGTCCCAGCAACCACGCCGCTTCGGGCACGAGGTCGATGACCGCGCGGCCGAGCGGCTCGACGAGGTGGCGTGCGCGGACCCGCAGGGCCTCGACCGCGTCGGCGCGCTGTCCCATGGCCGCCCGCGTCAGGTCGCCGAGCGTCGCCGCGAGCGTGCGGTAGGGTGCATCGCGCTTGTGCGGGTCGAACTTGCCGGTCGTGTACCAGCCGGCACGCGCCGCCAGGGGCTTGTGGAGTTCCTGGACCAGCGCAGTCTTGCCGATGCCGGGTCGGCCCAAGATGGCCACCACTTCGAGCCGCCCCGACGCCGCCGCTTCGAATGCCGCCTCGAGCGCTGCGCATTGCGGGCCCCGGCCCAACATCGCCTGCGGCACGAGAAACCGATCCGATACGTCCCGCTGCGCGATGCGAAATGGGGCCACGACCCCGCCACTGTCGAGGTCGCGCAGGCAACGAGCGAGGTCGTCTTCGAGACCGGCGTGGCTCT
>SHZF01000094.1 GCA_009692425.1 Myxococcales bacterium
AACGCGGATCGCGCTCCAAGACACGGCGCAGCATTGACCACTCCGGCCGGAAGTTCAAAAACGCTAGCCCGGACGCTAGCCCAACGCTAGCCCGCAACGAAAAGGGCCCGCCGGTTTCCCGACAGGCCCTTCAAATCTAACGACTTTCTAAGCTCCGATGACAGGACTCGAACCTGTGACCCGGTGATTAACAGTCACCTGCTCTACCAACTGAGCTACATCGGAATCCACCCCCAGCCGCACTGGAAGCGGCAAATACCCTACGACCGCCCACCCCGCGCTGTCAACGCCCGTCCCCGCTCTTGCCCCGCCCGCCGTCGCCCGCCTATCCTGCGCGCCGATGCCGCCCGCCGCTGCCGCCCGCCTCCAGTTCCTCAGCGCCGAGCGTGAACTCGACGGTCACCTCGCCCGCGGCCCGCTGCTGCCCGTCTATCTTGTCACTTCAGGCGACATCGCCGACGACCGCGGCCGCAACGAAGAGCGCCCCACCGCCGACCCCGCCGCCTTGCGCGAGGCGGCCCAGCGAATCGAGGCCGTGGCGCTTGCCGGGGGCGACCCGAGCTTGGACCGCATCCACATCGACTACCTCGACGGCGACCACGACGGCTTTGGCCACATCCACAACCTGATCGCCCACGAACTGCGCACGTTGTCGTTGTTTGGCGGCAAGCGCGTCGTCACCGTCCTCCACGCCGACGCGCTTGCATTCGGCGACGGCGAGGCCAAGGGCAAGCGCAAGGCCAAGGTGGCCGGCGAGGACCCGCTCGAAAAGCTGATGGCGGGCCTCGGCGCCGACGGTGACGCTCGCGGTGGTGCCAGCCGTGGCGGCAGCGGTGGCCGCTTGCCGTTCGTGCTGATCGTGGTCGCCGAGCGCTTCGACCGCCGCAAGCGGGCGTGGAAGGTGCTGGGCGGCGCGGGGGCCGTGGTCGAAGTCGCGCCGTTGACCGTGCCGAGCCTGCAGTCCTATCTGGAGGCGCAGGCGGCCCCCCACGGCATCCACATTGAGCGCGGCGCCGCCCAGCGCGTGTGGGATCGACTGGGTGGCGCCGACGCCGCCCGCCTGCGTACGACCGCCGACCGCCTGCTGCTCGACGCGGGGCCGCGGGGCAAGGTGACGGTGGAGCGGGTGGAGGAGACGGTTCCTCTGGACCGCGATGCCGCGATGTGGGCAGTCACCGACGCGATCGCCAACGGTGACCTCGCGCGCGTGCTTACCGTGCTGCACATGGTCGTCGATCCGTCCGAGGGCTTCGAGGCCGACGTGCAGCGGTTGTGCGGATTCCTCAACAGTCATTACCTGTTGCTGGCCCAGGCCCACGCCTTGGTGCAGGGCGGGCGCTCCGACGGGCAGGCCACGGACGCGCTGGGTGTGCACCCGTTCCGCGCGCAGAACCTGTTGCGCCAACTGCGCGCGATGCCGCCGGGCCGCATCGAAGGGGCCTTGCGCGCGCTGGACTCCTTGGATCAGGTGCGCAAGTCAAGCACGCTCGGTGGGCGCGTCGGCGTGCTGCGCTGGCTCGAGCAACTGGCCGTCGCGTTGGTGCGGGGCGTGCCCCTGCGGTTGCCGCCGCCGATGACGCCGGTGGCATCGCTGTGATCGGCGGGCTTGCTTTACGAATGTCCATGTCACATAAGACAACTTCAGGTCGTGTCGAACGCGGTCCACATGGTTGACAAACAGATACGATACAAATGACAAGATATTGTCGCTTTTCCCGGCGGCGCAAGGAGCCTGATGAAGCGCGCGTTCCACATCGTGTACACGATCCTGGCGTTGAACTTTTTCCTGCCGTCGCTCGCCTACATCTTCGCCCCCGACTTCGCCGTCGGCCAATTCGCGGGCATCGGCGCGATGTTCGGCGCCGGCCCCTACCCGCATACCGAGGACTCGATGCTGTGGAAGGTGCTCGGCATCGCGAACGTGATGACGCTGGCATTCGTTTGCGTGCTGCTGCAACTCGACCTGCGCAAGTGGTTGCCGTGCCTGGCGCCGCTCCTTTTTCTCAAAGGCATGGCTGCCATGGGCTTTCTTGTCGCGTTCGTGGTCGAGCCGTACCCCTCGTACCTCGCCGGCTTCCTGCTCGATGCCGTGACGTGCGCGGCGATGTGGTACTTCGCAACGGCCGCGCACAAGGAACTCGAAGCGTCGCCTGTCCCGGCGAAAACTTGAGCCGGCGCCCGTTCTGGGCTGCACTGGCTTGGCCCGCGCGCGGCGACGGTGGGCATTGGTTTGTAAATGGATGCCATTTTCATCGCAATCCTGCCAGGTTGGCATGGGCGTCGCCTCAAGCGCACGTTTCCGCGTCACGTGCGGCTCGCCCTGAAGCTGTCAGGCGCCGTGGCGGATCTGGTGGCGCTGGTCCGACATGGGCGCACCTTCCGCCTGCTGCAACCGAGCCAGCGGGAGGAACTGCTGAACCGCATGGCGCACCACCGTTGGGCTTGGCCGCGCGCGCTCGTGCAGTGGTGGAAACTGGTGGCTCTCGTCACCTGGCTGCCGCCTGAGGACTCCACCGATGCTGATCGACGGCTCGGCGCGTAGCATCGACGAGGCAGCGGACTTCGTCATCGTCGGCTCGGGCGCGGCGGGGGCGACGGCGGCGCGCTGGTTGACGGCGCTGGGTCGCTCCGTCGTGGTCGTCGAGGAGGGAGCGCCCCCGAAGCCGGCCCGTGGCGACGCGTGGGAGGCCCTGACGACCTTGTACCGCGACGCCGGCTCCATGGCCGCTCTCGGCGCCGACGTGCTCCCGTTGCTGCAGGGCCGCTGCGTCGGCGGTACGACGGTCATCAACGGGGCGATACAGGTGCCGTTGCCCGAAGAAGTCTGGGCAGAGTGGGTCGCCGCCGAGCCGCGCTGGGCGACCCTGCTCCCATTCGCCGCCCTCGAGGCCGCTCGCGAGCGCAACGACGTGGAGATGGGCGTGGCCAAGACGCCCGGCGACCTGTGGGGAGGCAACGGCAACACGTTCTTCCGCGGCATGCAGGGCAAGGCGACCGCGACGTGGCGCAACGCTCCCGGGTGCGTGGGCGCCGGCCGTTGCCTGCAGGGCTGTCCGCACGGTGCCAAGCAAAGCGTCGACCTCTCGATGCTGCCCAAGGCCATCGCCGCCGGCGCTCGGGTCTATGCGCGCTGCAAGGTGGAGCGCATCGTCTTCGAAGCCGGTCGCGCCGTGGGCGTCGACGGCATTTTCGAGGGTGGCAAGCCGTTTCGCGCGCGCGCCAGCCGGGCTGTGTTCGTGGCGGCCAGCGCGATCCAGACGCCCTGGTTGTTGGCGCGGTCGGGCGTCAAGGACGTTGGCGTCGGCTTCATGTGCCACCCAGGCGCCGGCATGGCTGGATTATTCGCTCGTGAGATCAATGGATTGCCGCACGCGACGCAGGCGATGGAGAGTCACGCCATGCGGGGCGAGGGCTTCAAGCTCGAGACGCTCGGTATGCCGCGGGCGTTCCAAGCTGCACGCGTACCGGGCGTTGGCGCGCTTTTCGAGGAACGCCTGCAGCAACTGGATCGAGTAGCGATCTGGGGCGTCGCGGCCCGTGCCGAAGCGCGCGGTCGGGTGCGCCGGGGGCCGTGGGGCCCGCTCGTCCAGTACACGCCGAGTCCCGCGGACCGAGTCAAACTATTGAAGGGACTTTCGATTCTTGCCGAAGCGATGCTCTGCGCCGAGGCCATCGAGGTCTGGCCTGCGGTCCACGGCGCGCCCGAGGCGATCACCACGGTCAAGCAAGCGCGCGACCTGGCGAACCTGCCGCCGCTCGCCGGTGCCGTGCCGATGGTGGCGACGCACTTCTTTTGCGGCGTCCGCGTCGATGACAACTTCCAGGTCAACGGCATCCCGGCGCTGGTCGCGATCGACTCCAGCATATTCCCGTCAAACATCGGCGTGAATCCAATGACTTCGATCATGGCCGTGGCTACGGTGATCGCCGAGCGTTGGGGCGGGTGAGCGCGTTCCCGCCCCAGGCGATTGCGCTTGCATGTCCCGTTCGTGAGCCGTACGCTGCTGCGCCCACCCATTCAGGTTTGCCGTGCAGCCGTCTCCCGCCGCTTCGACGACCGTCCCTGCTGCCGGCGCCGCCCGGGCGCGCGTGTGGCCGTTGCGCGACTCCGCGGCCGATGCGTGGCTGGTGGCCGCGACCGTGGTCCAGTCTGCCGCCGTTGCGTGTGGGTTGGCGCTGGCGGCCCGCACCGACGCGGCGTCGGGATACGCGGTCGCCGCGCTCCTCCTCGCCGGGTTCGTGTGGTGGGGTTCGAATACCGTGGCGCACATCCACCTGCACCGCCCCATA
Source organism: Myxococcales bacterium (assembly GCA_009692425.1). GTDB lineage: Bacteria > Myxococcota_A > UBA9042 > UBA9042 > UBA9042 > SHZF01. The sequence goes on from SHZF01000094.1 coordinate 4,291, forward strand.
TTCGCCGTCCGCGCCCTGAATCGCGCGTTTTCGCTGTGGCTGACGCTCTTTACCGGCGTGCCGCAGTCGCTTTGGCGCCACCGCCACCTGTGGCATCACGCCGGCGAGCCGCGCCCGATGCCACCCTTGCGCTTAGGTCGCCAGGCCATCGCCGAGTTCGCGCTCGTCGTGGTCGCATGGGGGGCTCTCGCGGCGACGGAACAGTCTGCATTTATTTTCGCATGGTTGCCTGGTTTTGCGCTCGGCATGGCGCTGTGTCAGTTGCAAGGGTGGACGGAGCACACATTGCCAGGCCAGAGCGTCGCAGAAGGCATCAGCCACTACGGCAAGCTCTACAACCTGTTCTGGTTTCACGATGGCCACCACGCTGAGCACCACCGCTGGCCGGCGGCGCATTGGACGACACTGTCCGCCCTGCGCAGCGACCTGCGCGGCAAGGTCGAGTGTCCCCTGCCGCCGTTTGCCCGCCCGTGGCTGGGTGCCCGAGTGGTGGCGAACCGCGGGATCGGCGCGGCACTGACGTGGCTCGAGCGCGTCTGCCTCGCGTCGCCCGGATTGCAGCGCTACATGGTGGCGGTGCACACGCGCGCCATCAGAGCCGTGCTGCGCGACGCCGGGCTGCGGCCGTCCACGGTGACGGTCGTGGGCGGCGGGCTGTTTCCGCGCACGCTGGCGGTGCTGCGCGACGTGGCCCCAGACGCTGAGGTGACGGTGGTCGATGCCGATGACCGCCACGTCGAGGTGGCGCGCACCTGGCTGCGGACGCACGGCATCGACGAGCGCAAGGTCTCGTTTCGCATCGCGTGGTTTGATCCGACGCGCGACGGGGACGCCGACCTCGTCGTCTTGCCGCTGGCGCTGATTGGCGACGCTGGCGCTCTCACGGCAGGACTGCGCGGCCATGTCCTGTGCCACGCCTGGCTGTGGCAGGGGGCGGCTGCGGCAGGGCGCTTGCCAACGATGCCCACGACGGCGACGCGCATCGTCGGCACGCACATCGTGGCCTGGCGACTCCTCAAGCGGGTCAACCTGCTCGCCCCCGTGCGCCACACCGTCGCAGCGGGACGCTGACGTGCGCCTGCACCGCCACCCGCTCGTGCTGCGTGGCTACGGCCTGTTGCCCCATCGGCTGCTCAACGGTCTGGTCGCCCGGTTGGCGCGCGCGCCGGGTCCTCAGCCTGCCGTGCAGGCCGCCATCCGCCACTGGATTCGTCGCGGCGCGATCGATCTGACGGAGTACGAACCCGGCCCTTGGCCCGATGTCGAGTCGTTCTTCTTGCGGCGACTGCGGGGCGGCGCCCGTCCGTTGGCGGCGGGCGTGGTCAGTCCTTGCGACGGCTGCGTCGTGTCCGCAGGCGCCATCGGCAACGACGGCCGCCTCCTGGTCAAGGGCAGGGCCGTCGATCTCGCCCGCCTCATCAACGGTCGCCAGCACGCGCTCGACGTCACGCCGTGGCGTGGCGGGGCGCACCTCACCGTGTTCCTGACACCTGATGGCTACCACCACGTCCACGCCCCGTTTGATGCAGACTGGGTCGATGTGCGCTGGATTCCCGGCCGTTTCTTCCCGCAGAACGACGACGCGCTCCGCCACATTCCGAGGGTGTACGAGCGCAACGAGCGCGCGGTGTTGCGGTTGCGGCGGCCTGGTGGGGAAGAAGCGTTGCTGGTCATGGTCGGCGCGAGCCTCGTCGGCGGCATCCACCTCGCGCACCGCGCTGGACCGGACTGGCAGCGGCCGACCGTCACGGTCATCGGGCGCCCTGTGGCAAAGGGCGAACGGCTGGGCCACTTTGCGTTCGGTTCGACGGTCGTGCTGCTGCGGCCGCGCGGTGCCGCCGGGTTCGCCGCATTGGCCTCTGGCGCTGCGCTGCGCCAAGGGGCCGCTGTGGGCGACCTCGACGGGTTCGACACGACGTCGCCTCCGAGGCCTGCCGGGTCCGCCTAGCCTCGGTCAACTGCGCCACGCTTGCACCGCCGCAGCGGCGCGGGCTACAAGCGAACCGCCGTGTGGGCGCGGCTTGGGTCTGGCATGACGTCCTCTCCGATCGACACGAGCGCAACCCAAGTGCTGAGGCGGGCACCGTCAGACGTGACCGTCGGGCCAACAGGCGTCAATCCGACGGGCCCGCCCTGGCTCCAGTTGCCGTTGTTTGCGAGCATGTCGCAGCGCGCCGCGGAGCATTTGCGCGCCGCGATGCAGCCTGTCCACTACGTGGCCGGCGACGTGCTGATGCGGCAGGGTGAAGCGGGCGACCACATGCTCGTGCTCGAGCAGGGGTGCGTGCGGGTCGAAATCCGCGACGAAGCCGGCGTCGTGGCGTTCGAGCGGGAACTGGAACCGCCGGCGCTCATCGGCGAGATGGCCCTCGTCACCGCGGAGCCGCGCACGGCGACGGTCACGGCCGTCACGGCGGTGAACGGCCTGCGCATGGACAAACCGGCCCTCGAAGAATTGTGTGTGAAGTATCCAAAGGTCGCCGTGTTCCTGACGCGCCTCGTCGGCGATCGGCTGCTCGAGACCCGCGGCATCCGCAAGGTGGGCAAGTACCAGGTCGTCGGGCGGCTCGGCTCCGGCGGTGTGGCGACCGTGTTCGAGGCGCTGCACCCGGCGCTGGGGCGCTCGGTCGCGCTCAAGATGCTGTCGCACTCGCTCGTGTTCGATCCCAGTTTCGCCAAGCACTTCGCTCGCGAGGGCCGCCTCGTCGCCCAACTGGAGCACGACAACATCGTGCGCGTGCTCGACTCGGAACAAGCCTACGGTACGCACTTCATCGTGATGGAGAAACTGACCGGCGACTTGTTCGAAGACATCATCAAGCGTGGCGAGCGGCTCGAGTGGGGCCAGATTCGGCGCGTGCTGATCGACCTGCTGCGCGCCCTGCAATACTCCCACGAGCAGGGTCTGGTGCACCGCGACGTCAAGCCGTCGAACGTGTTCATGACGGGCGACAAGCGCGTCAAGCTGCTCGACTTCGGCATCGCGATCGAAGTGGCGGCGTCGGCGGACGGCGACGACGGCAAGATCATCGGCACGCCCTACTACATGGCACCAGAGCAGATTTCGGGCCAGCAACTCGACGCCCGCTGCGATGTGTACGCACTCGGCATCCTGACCTACGAACTGTGCACGCTGCACCTACCGTACACGGGTGCTACCGCCGAAGAAGTGCTGCAAGGGCACCTCACCGGCACGGTCCCCGACCCGCGCCTGCTCGAGCCCGCGACGCCCGAGGACATCGCCGAATTCGTCCAAGTGGCAACGGCGCGCAACCCGAGCGACCGCTACACCTCGTGTCGGGAGGCCGCAGAGTACCTGATGCGCTTCGTCGAGGTCGATTTCCCGGACCCGTATGAACTGTCGACCCTGACGACGTCCTATCTGCCGAACCGACGTGCACAGGTGCATCAAATCTTAAAGGAAGCGTCCGATAGACTGCGCCGGCTGCGCGGCGTCACGGTGTTCTCGGCGTCGCAGCAGGAAGCGGAATCGCGCTGGGAGTTGGTGCGCGCGCTCGGCGCAAAACCGTAGCGCGGGCGCCCGGTTCAATTAGGGCACCGACGAAAATCTACTCGACATGCCCGTGCCATCGAACTTGTACCAAACATCCCAGTGAAATACGTTGCATTCGACTCATTCCTACATAGGCGCTTACGGCCGGCCACTGGGCCGATCGCTTTCGCCCGGCCGCACCCATGACCCAGGGCGAGCACCGGAGCCAGGGCGAGCACCGGAGCGCGAACTTGGGCGCTGCGCCGCGGGCCTTGCCTGAGTATCCGGCATGGGATCCGCAGCGTCATCGGGAGCCGGCGCTTCGGCATCGACGGTCACCGCTGATTCCGGCGCATCGGCGTCGGCGTCGGCGTCGGCGTCGGCTTGTGCGGCGGCGCTGCCCGCCGGTGGGGTGGCCGGCTCCGGCACGGCGGCCGTGACCGCTGGCGGAGGTTCAGGCTGGGTGGCGGGAGCCGGTGCAGGTGCGGCGACCACTTCGGCGGCGGGCGCAGGAGTCGCAGGCGGCGCGAGCAGGACCCAGGCAGCCCCGCCGACCACGACGACCGCGATGCCGACCCCGATGAGTGCGGGCAGCGACCCGGTTCGGGCAAGAGCGGGCGCCGCCTGTGGCGTAGTGTCGGGCGTCGGCGGGGTCGCCGTGTCGGGCGCCGCCTGTGGCACCGAGTCGGGCTGCTGCGGAGTCTGCCCGATGGCCGCGTCCTGCACTGGCTCGTCGTGCTCCGGCACCGGGCGCCCGCCAACCCGTGCCACGGAGAAATCCGGTGACGGCAAGCCGCGCAAGGGAGCCTCCGATGCCTGGGTTGGCAGGTCCTGCGTCTCCGAACGTTCGCGCTCGTTGGCGACTACCGCACGCCCCGCCACCTCCAGCGCCTCGCGCATCGCAGCGGCATCGGCGAACCGGTCCTCCCGCTTCTTGGCCAGCGCCTTGTCGATCACGGCGACGAACGCGCGGCCCACGTGCACATGCGTCAGGGCGCGCAGGTCGGGCGGCGACTCGGCCACGTGCTTCATCATCATCGTGTAGCTCGATTCAGCCTGGAACGGCAGTTCGCCCGCCACGCACGCATACAGCAGGATGCCCAGGCTGTAGAGGTCCGCGCGCCCGTCCACCTTCTCGCCCTTGATCTGTTCCGGACTCATGTAGGACGGCGTGCCGAGCGCAGTGCCGGTCTTTGTCAACTGGGTGTCGTTGCTTTTCGCGATGCCGAAGTCGAGCACCTTGACCACCGTCTCGCCGCCGCCCAGGTCGTGCAGGAAGACGTTGGCCGGCTTGAGGTCGCGGTGCACCATGCCTGCCCGATGCGCCTCGCCGAGGCTCTTCAAGACGTCGATCGCGATGGTGATCGTCTCGCCTTCGCTGAGCGCCCGTCCCTCGCGCGCCAGGCGCTGCAGCCGGTCGGCCAGGGTCTCGCCGCTGAGGCACTCCATCGCGAGAAAGAACGTGCCGTCGTCGGATTGCCCGAAGTCGAACACGCGGATCGTGTTGGGGTGCTGCAGGCCGGCCGTGACCTTCGCCTCCTGGAAGAAGCGCCGCACCGCCGCAATGTCGTTGTCCGCGTCGATCAGCAAGGTCTTGACCGCGACGGGTTGGCCCGTGCCGGTGTGTTGCGTGCGGTAGACGGCGCCCATGCCGCCCTGGCCGAGCACGCCCGCGACCCGGTAGCGCCCCGCGAAGACGGCCCCGACATCGAGCGCCTGCGGGTTCGGCTTGAGGCCTTCGATGATGGTGCTCATGCCGTCGACCGGGCAGAAAACTCCTTCGGTGCGCTCGCCACACTGCAGACAGGTCCGTTGCGCCGTCATCGGTCATACTCCTGTGGCCCGTAACGGCCGGTCGTTTCTGGCAGCCGCCCGCCGATGTCAGCCCTTGAGCAGCGTCCGCACGTCCCACAGATCTGGGAAAAACACGTGTTCGATCATGTTCTTGAGATAACCGACGCCCGCCGTACCACCCGTCCCCCGCTTCATGCCGATGATGCGCTGCACGACCTTCATGTGGCGAAACCGCCACAGGGCGAATTGCTCATCGACGTCGATCAGCTTCTCGCACATTTCGTAAGCATCCCAATGGGCCCGCGGGTTCTCATAGATCGCCCGCAGCGCCTCGGCGACACCGCCGTGCCCTTCCGGCGGGCGCGTCACGTCACGCTCAAGCACGTCGGTCGGCACCGGGTGTCCGCGCCGATGCAGGTAACGCAGGAACTCGTCGTACAAGCTGGGCGCGTGCAAGGCCTCCGTGAGCGACGCGTAGGCCTGCATGTCGCCGCGGTGCACCTCGAGCAGACGTGCGTCCTTGTTGCCGAGCCAGAATTCGACGAGGCGGTACTGCACCGACTGGAATCCCGAAGCCGGCCCCAGCACGTGGCGGAACTGGCCGTACTCGGTCGGGGTCAGCGTCGCCAGTACGGACCATTGCGACACGAGTTGTGCCTGGATGTGCTTGATCCGCGCCAGGATCTTGAAGCATGGCTCCACCTCGTCGGCCCGGATGTGGCCCAGCGCCGCGCGCAACTCGTGCAGCACGAGCTTGAACCACAGTTCGGTGGTCTGGTGCTGAATGATGAACAGCATCTCGTCGTGGTGCTCCGGCTCCGACAGCGGGTGCTGGGCGTTCAGCACGCGGTCGAGGTCTAGGTAGGTGGCGTAGGTCTGGCGGTCGCGGAAGTCCGTGACGGTGCCGGAGTCGAGTTGGGCAGGGCTCATCGGCAAGTCTCTCCGTGGCGGCGATGGCGGGTTGGCGCGACCGCAACTTCGCCCTCGCCCATCGAGAAGGTGCCCGCGATGGCGGTAGCCGCGGCAGCGCTGGCAAGTCGGAAAGGCACGGCTGGCATCGACGTCCTCGTCCTCTAGCAAGCTCGTGGCGAGACACCGCAGTGTGCGGCGGCGGCAGCGGCCCGGTCAAGGTCGATGGTCCCGCGTATACCGATCGTGCTATGGTGACGGCCTGCCGCCCCTGAGGTCTGACCATGGGAAGTCAATCGTCCCCTAGCGTTCGTGTGCTCGCGACTGGCGGCGTGCCGCCCGCGCTGCGGACCTGGTTCGCCATCCACTTCGTCGCGGACCTGCTGTTCGCGGTGCCCATGTTCGTCGCCCCGCACGCGACGCTGCACGGTCTGTTCGGCTGGGAGACGGTCGACCCGATCGCCACGCGTCTCGTCGCCGCGGCGCTTTTCGGCATCGGCATCGAGTCGTGGCTCGGGCGCCACAACGGCGTCGAGGGCTTTCGCACGATGCTGACGCTCAAGGTGATCTGGGCGACCACGGCATGGGTTGGCATACTTTGGTCCCTGCTGGAGAACGGCGGGCGCCCGATCGCCGGTTGGCTGTTCTTCGGCGTGTTCCTCGGCTTCGCCAGCTTGTGGTCGTACTGGCGCTGGCGCCTGCACACTTCCTGACCCGTGGCTTGACTGAACGCACTCAACGGACTAATTAATCCACTGAATCCGTCCAGCCGACGTCGCGTGCGGCACTTGGCGCGCCCTAGTACCCGGGACTGGCCCAGCTTGACGCCGACCTGAGTGTGCCCATCCACTTGGAAAACAACGTTCTGTTTCCTCGTGCCCTCGCCGGCGCTTGAGCTGTTGACGGCACCGCCCGCAACGCCTTGCCCGGGCGGCCGGTTCGGGCACACACTCGGCACGGGTTGTTGATCCCCCCGCGCCGAGGTTGCCGTGCCTGATGCCACTTTGCCCGATGCCACTTTGCCCGATGCCACACGGCCCGCTACCCGCTTGCCCGGTGCCAACCTGAGCGACGCAGTTGCTGCCGTGATCGCGGCCGTCGGCCACGTGCCGACCCTGGCCGACCTGGCCGCACAAATCGCGGCGGTCGAAGTGGAATTGGTGGCGCTGGCGCGGCGCCGCGTGGCCCTCGAAACGGCACTGGCCGGTGCGCCCACCTCCTGGGGCGACGCGCACATGGCGGCGGTGCGCACCCAGATCACGGCGGCGTGCGACGATCTGTGCCTGCAACTCGGGCGCCTCCACCTGGAGCGTGCGCTGCGCGGCGAGGCGCGCGTGCTGCCGCGTCCCCCGGAACCACATGTAAAGTCAGGGGAACTGTTGCGGCGCGTGCCGTCGGACTCCCTGCGTATGCCCATTGCGCCCGACGCGGGTGTGGTCGAGCGCCAGCGCAGCCAGCTGAGCGGCAGCGTGTCGGAGCAGTTGCGGCGCCGGGCGACGGTGCGCTTTGACCCCGCGCTTTGGCGGTCGCTTATCGACGAACTCGGGCCGATTCCACCTGCGCTGGACCGTGAACCGGAGGTGCGCGGCGAACTGCGGCGGCTGCTGCGGGCGGCGCGGCCGGAGCGCATTGAGCAGTGGCCCGCGCTGCCGCCGGAACTGCAGCGCCACCTCATCAGCGTGATTGCCGCGCGGGCCCGCTGCCTGCAGGAACCCAGCGTTGCCGCGCTGGCCCCCGACCTCGACCCTGACCGCGAACTGAACCAACTGTTCTCCGGGCTGTCCGGCTACCTCAAGCGCGAACAGCCCGGCTTCGTGCACGGCCTGTCGCGCGCCCACCAGCCCGACGGCGCGACCTGGCGCGACGACGCGACCGCGCTGTGGAGTCGCCTGGTGGAAGCCTCTGCGGAGCATGACGCGCCGGCCCAGCCGAACCCGGAGCGCACCCTGCACGACCTCGATGGCGTGTTGCGCGGCGAGCCCGATGACGACCACGTCGTGGCGGCACTGCAGGCTTCGATCGATGCGGGAGTTGCGCAGGACGATCCTCGCCTGATCAAGGTGTTGCGGCCTTGGCTCGACCTGCTCGGCAAGCACGCCCGCTTCAAGGTGCTGCGCAAGGCCATCCGCACCGAGAACGAACACGACCTCGCGGAAGCATCGGCCGCGCCGTCCACCGCCGCGATCGCCGCCGACTGGCCGTGCTGGCCATTCACGCGCGATCGCCGCGCAGTGATCGTGGGCGGCGAGCCGCGCGAGGAACCGCGCGACCGCCTCGAGACGACCTTCGCGTTCGCCGAACTCCAATGGAACTCCATCGACCAGACGCGCCAGTTCGACAGCCTGGCCGAGAGTTTGCGCAAGGGCAGTTGGGACCTGTTGATCCTGTTGCAGGGTTTCGTCAACCACAAGTCGACGACGAAGCTCATCGACGCCTGCAAGGACGGCAGCGTGTCATTCGTCAGCGTGGAGCGCGGCTACGCCGTGGAGCGCATCCGGGAGGCCATCGAGCAGGACCTCGGCCGGCACGCGCTGGCGGCGGAACTGGCCGAATAGCCGGGTGTTGCGTCATCACGGGTCGCGCGGACTGGCACGGCAACCATGGAATGGGATTTATGAAACTCGTCATCCTGGGAGCATCAAGCGGCGTCGGTAGGTATGCCGTCGATGCGGCCGTGTCGCGCGGCCACGACGTGACGATCCTGGTGCGGATGATGACCAGCTACGATTTCCCGGCGAGCGTGCGCATCCTCGAAGGCACGGCCGCCGAGCCCGACGACCTCGACCGCGCGCTCGCCGGCCAGGACGCCGTGCTGTCGTGCGTCGGCATCCGGTTCCACAGTCCGGGCAACCCGTGGTCCGGGTTCGTGTCGCCCGACAACCTGACGGAGTGGATTGCCCAACTGCTGGTTGGCCGGATGCGCAAAGCGGGAATTCGCAAGCTGATCGCCTTGAGCGCCGCTGGCGTGGGCGACGGCGCGCGGGGGCTGCATTGGCTCCTCCGCCTATTGCTGCGGTTCTCGGGGCTCGGGCTGGTGTACCGCGATCTCGCCAACATGGAGGCAGTGGTGGGCGCGAGCGACCTCGAGTGGATGATTGTGCGGCCGACCCGCCTGCACGAGCAGCGCGCGAACGGGCGGCTCAAGGAAGTGACGCGCGTTGGCGTCTTCGACAAGGTGTCGTGTCGAGACGTCGCGGTTTTCCTGGTGAAGTCGATCGAGCGCGGCGGCTTCGAGAAGAGCGTACGGCAACTCAGCCAGGGCTGAACAACCCGTCGGTGCCCATATCGCTTCTCGCGCCTGATCAGAAGCTGACGATGCCCTGCAGCAACACGTTGACCCGGGCGATGTTCGAGAATCCCGTGCCGAGCGACTCGGCGTAGAGAGCTGAACTCTGCTGCGTGATCGGCATGCGCACCGCAAGGCCTCCGCGGAACATGCCGAGCACGGCGCGCAGGCCCGCCGTCGCCAGGATGTCCTGCATGGCGGGCGCATTGTGCACATTTACGAGGCCGTCCAGTTCGGCGACGACGTCGAGCACCCACAGGTGGATGACGGTCGAAACGCCCCAGTTCGCGTAGTCGACGGAACTGAACACGGGGTTGCCGCGCACCGCCTGCATGTGCGTGTATTCCAGCCGCGCCATGATCGAGATGATGGCGAGTTCGACACCGAAGATGC
>SHZF01000024.1 GCA_009692425.1 Myxococcales bacterium
CAGCCGGAGCCGCCGCCGGAGCCGCCGCCGGAGCAGCAGCCGGAGCCGCCGCCGGGTCGGCAGCCGGAGCCGCCGCCGGAGCAGCAGCCGGAGCCGCCGCCGGGTCGGCAGCCGGAGCCGCCGCCGGAGCCGCAGCCGGAGCCGCCGCCGGGTCAGCAGCCGGAGCCGCCGCCGGAGCCGCAGCCGGAGCCGCCGCCGGGTCAGCAGCCGGAGCCGCCGCCGGATCGGCCGGAGCGGTCGCCGCAGCGCCCTCCTCGGCTTTGGTCTCAGCCTTCTTCTCGCACCCAGCCATGCCGACGGCCAGACCGAGAGCCGTGACAGCGAACACCATCCGATTGAAACGCAGAGCAGCCATTTCCTTCATTCTCCTGAAACCTGGCAACGCTCATCCCTGCAACCTCCGACTATCGGAAGTTGAACTTCATGGATTGAAGTGGAAGGGGTGATGCGTGGACTGAGTCGGTACCTACCGCGAAACACCGATGCTTGCGGTGGAACTCCCCCCGCCAGGCTGCGGTAATGGTAGCCCTCGGCCCCGCAGTGTCAATAGGATTCGTAGCCGTGCCCCCCGACAAGCCTTGCCGTGCCCGAATGCGTGTGGTGCGATGCCTGCCCGACGGAGGGAGGAACGATGACGCAGCGGTTCGAACTCGAGGCCGAATGGCAGCCGGCGGGCGACCAACCGGCCGCGATCGAAGCGCTGGCCGACGCGCTGGAGAGGGGAGAGCGCGCCCAAGTGCTGCTCGGCGTCACCGGCTCGGGCAAGACGTTCACGGTCGCCCACATCATCCAGAAGCTGCAGCGGCCCGCGCTTGTGTTGGCACCGAACAAGATCCTGGCTGCCCAACTGCACCGGGAGTTGAAGGGACTGTTCCCGAAAAACGCAGTCGAGTTTTTCATCAGCTATTACGACTACTACCAGCCCGAGGCGTACATCCCGTCGACCGACACCTACATCGAGAAAGACTCGATGATCAACGACGAAATCGACCGGATGCGCCATGCCGCGACGTTTGCGCTGCTCGAACGCACGGATGTCGTGATCGTGGCGTCGGTGTCGTGCATCTACGGGATCGGAGCCGCTGAATCTTACATGGGAATGCGGACGCAATTGGCGGTGGGCCAGCGCATTCGGCGCGATGATCTGCTGCGGCAGTTCGTCGACATCCAGTACGAACGCAATGACTACGAACTGGCGCGCGGCAGCTTTCGCGTGCGCGGCGACGTGATCGAAATCCAGCCGGCCTACGCCGATGACAAGGCGATCCGCCTGACCCTGTGGGGCGACGAACTGGAGCGCATCGAAGTGGTAGACCCGCTGCGGGGGCGCGTGATCGAAGCGACCGACGCGATCAGCATCTATCCGAATTCGCACTACGCCACGCCCGTGGAGCAACTCACGAAGGCGATCGTGACGATCCGCGAAGAACTCGACGTGCGCCTGGTCGAATTGCGCAGCCAGGGCAAGCTGCTCGAGGCCCAGCGCTTGGAGCAACGCACGCTGTTCGACATCGAGAACCTGCAGAGCCGCGGGCACTGCCAGGGCATCGAGAACTATGCGCGCCACCTGTCGAATCGCGAGCCCGGACAGCCGCCGCCGGTGTTGATCGACTATTTTCCAAAGAACTTTATGACGTTCGTCGACGAGTCGCACGTCACGGTCGGCCAGGTCGGTGGCATGTTCCGGGGCGACCGCGCGCGCAAGGAGGTCTTGGTCGAGCACGGGTTTCGCCTGCCGAGCGCGATGGACAATCGGCCGCTGCGATTCGAGGAGTTCCTGGAGCGGGTGCCGCAGGCCGTGTTTCTGTCCGCGACGCCGGGTGACTGGGAGTTGGAACAGACCCAAGGGGTCGTGGTCGAGCAACTGGTGCGGCCGACCGGGTTGGTGGACCCCGACGTGACGATTCGGCCCGTCGGACATCAGGTCGATGATTTACTGGGAGAAATCCGCCAGAGCGTGGTGCGCGGCGAACGCGTACTCGTCACGACGCTGACCAAGCGCATGGCCGAGCACCTGACCGAGTACTACGACGACCTTGGCGTAAAGGTCCGCTACATGCACTCCGACGTGGAGGCACTCGAGCGGATCGAACTCATCCGGGGCCTGCGGGCCGGCGACTTTGACGTGCTGGTGGGCATCAATCTGCTGCGCGAAGGGCTCGATCTGCCGGAGGTTGCGCTCGTCGCGGTGCTGGACGCCGACAAGGAAGGGTTCTTGCGCTCGCGGCGGTCGCTGATCCAGACGATCGGCCGGGCCGCCCGCAACGTGGACGGTCGCGTGATCTTGTACGCCGACAGGATCACCGACTCGATGGCGGCCGCGATTCAGGAGACGGACCGCCGGCGCACGGCCCAGGTGGCCCACAACCTCGCGCACGGGATCGTGCCGCGCAGCATCGTGAAGGCCATCGAGGCCGCCCCGGGCAACGTGCAGCCCCCGACCGCGACGCTGGCGGCCAGGATGGCGGGCCTCGGCCGGCGCGAACTGGAGGGGCAGGTCAGTGAGTTGCGCAAACAGATGAAGACAGCAGCGGCGAACCTCGATTTCGAGCGGGCGGCCCGGCTGCGCGACGAGGCGAAGGCGCTGGAAGTCGTCCTGATCGAGATCGTGTAGGCCGCGACGTTCAGCCGCAGCTGTCAAGCGCGAGGACCTCAGCCTCGTGGTAGTCGTCGATCACCGTGCCGGGGTCGGGCCGATCCGTGATCGCGTGCAGCTCGCCTGCGCCGAACACGTCGAGATAGCGCTGCCACACGCCGGTGCAGATGCGGTCCCACTTGCAGCCGCCGCATACGTCGGGTGGTTTGACGCGCTCCGGGTCCGTCACCTTGCCGCCGCTGTAGTCGCCGTAGAGATCGTAGTGATCGACGTAGTCCGGCATCACGCACGGAGGGATGCACGCGCTCTGCGACGTCTCGATGCGCAGGCCGGTGCGGCGGCCGAGTTCGAAGGCGGCGGCGAACGCCACCGTGCATTCGGAGAAGCGCGCGATCAGGTGCTGGTTGAGCCACGCATTGCCGCGCGGCATCGCATAGCTGAACTGCAGGCGGTGCAGCCCCAGACCCCAGCGGTCCCAGCACCACTGAGCAAATGCGGGAACCTGCGCGAGGTTGGGGCGCATCACGACGCACGTCACCTTGACGCGGAAGCCGAGCGCAATCGCCTTGTCGATCGCCCGCAACTTCGCCGGGAATCGGTCGATGTCGGCGTGGTCGATCATCGCCGCCGACAGGCCCGGCTCCATGGCATGCAACGAGAACCCGATGCCGAGCCGATCGCGGTACGGCAGATACGCTTCGAGCGCGCCGGGAGCGGCCAAGGCGACGCCGTTCGTCTGCAAGATGATGTCGCGCGCGCCGCGATCGTAGGCGAGCCCGACGAGTTCGGGCAGGCCCTTGACCAGCGTCGGCTCGCCGCCAGAAAAGATGATCTGCGCCAGGCTGCCCACCGGCATGCCGCGCAGCACGTCGGCGACGCCCGATCGCGCCGGCATCACGTTGCTGACACCTTCGGTCGCGTTGCAGAACAGGCAGGCTTCGTCGCAGTGTTCCGTGACGCGCACATACAGCTTGCGGCCCGGCGACACTTCGAGCACCTCGTCCTTGGTCGGGCGTTCGTAGTAGCGGCGCTGCAAGTCGGCGGCGTCGAAGCCTAGGTCGAGTGCCACACGCTCAAGGCGGTCCCCGATGGCCTGCAAGGCGCGGGCGAGGTCGCCGTCGAAGCCGTCGCCGCGGTACGAGACGTTCCACCGCTCTGTGCGCAGGAAGGCGGAAAACGCGGCATCGTGAGGCCGCACGAGGATGGTGCGCTCGACCAGGCCCGCCGCGTGGCGCATTTCGATGCGGGCGTGATCGCCTTCGTGGGCCCACGCCGTGATGTCCCATCCGTCGAAGTGGGCGCCCGGGCCGAGTCCGGCAGGACCCAACAGGTCTGCGGCGACCTTGTCGGGGCGCGCGATCGAGCCTGGGCGGCGCTCGAGAACCGTCACGTCGCGCGCTTGCATCCGTTTTCGCCGCCACCGCGCGCCAAGCCGGCTCGCGCCCGTGCAGTGTTGCACCCGAGCCGACGGTGGGCAAACGATGCGGTGCATTTCCCAGTCGTTGCTCAGGATTGTCTCGGGGCGGATCCGCTTCGCCCGGTCAGCGTGCCCCGCCCAGGTCCCACCAGCGCGCCGCGACGGCCCGACCCAGCCGAATCCGCCGCAGGCCGACGTCGAGGATCAGCAGGATCAGCGCCCAGCGCAGCACGTCGGGCCACAATGGCTGCCAGCGCTGCACGCGGGCGCCACCCGTGTCCGTCCAATCGCGCGCCGTGGCCCCCGCGACCCCGCCGGTCCGGCGCGCCAGTTCGTCGAGCGTCGCCAGCGCCGACGCGTCCGGCAGGCGGTACTCGTCGGCGTAGGGATGCACCGTCGTCGCGCGCCCCGACGCCAACGGCCGCGCCGCGCCTACCGCGGTCAGATCGACCCGCACGTCCCACGCGCCGACGGCCGCCAGTGCAATGTCGCCTTCGTAGCGTCCCGCGGCCACCTCGGCGAGCGCGACGCTATGGTGGCGCCCCGCGGGGTCCTGCACGTCTGCGCGTGCGATCAGCCCCGTCAGCCAGGCGTCCGCCTCGTCGACCGCATCCGTGGCGATCAACAGCCGGTCGCGCTCGCGCTGCAGTTGCACATCGACGTGGAGGCCCGTCTCCTCCTGCAAGGCGTCGCGCACGAGCTGGCGCGCGAGCACCGCGTAGCCGGGCCACGGCACCCACGCGGCGGCCCAGCGGTTTTTCAGGTCGCTCGTCCACACACCGACCTTGCCCGCGCCCAGTTTCCAGCGCACGTACAGGGGCGCACCGGTAGTCAGGCGCAGGAGCTCTTCGGCACCGGCCTTCACCTTGGTGGGCAGGTAGCCGGTCAGCGCCGGCGCGGACTCGAACGGCACGCCACGCAGCGCGTCGATGCGGCCCAGGCCCGGCGCCCGCATCGCGCGCACCACCTGCTCCTTGACCGTCTCGCCCGCGATCAACTTGGTCTCGCGCACGAAGATGCGGGGCAGCGTTTCGGGTCGATCGGTGAAATACGCCCGTCCGCCGCCACGGTCCGCGATCGCCTCGAGTAGTCCGCGGTCCACGTCGGTGCCGACGCCCACGGCCGACACCGTGATCGCCGCCCGCCGCATCTGCCGCACCAGCGCATCGATGCCGGCGCGCGGGGCCTGGCCATCGGTCATCACAATCACATGCTTGACCTTGGCTTCGGCCGCGACGAGGGTCTGGTGCGCCTGTTCGAGCGCCGGGTAGATGTGCGTGCCGCCCGAAGGTTGCAACTTGCTGATGTCGGTGGCGATACGATAGCGGTTGCCAGCACGCTGGAGCCGCACGGCGGTGCGCGCCTCGCTGTCGAACGCAACGACGCCGATGCGGTCTTCGTGCTGGAGGGATTCGGCCGTGGCGCGCGCGGCTTCCTTGGCCAACTCCATCTTGCCGCCCGCCATCGAACCGGACTTGTCGATGCACAGCACCATTGCGATCGTCGGTGCCTCCATGCGGCTCTCGACGTCGAGGCGCACCGGCAGCACGTGGCGATCGAGCCAGGTGTCCTGGTAGCCGCCTGAGCCGAGGCTGTTCTCGCCGCCGACCACCAGCAGGCCACCTCCACCGCGCACATAGGCGTCGAGGTTGCGCATGTCGCCGTCGGTCAGCAGGGGCACTCCCGCCGCCGAAACGCGGGGCACGTCGGACACGATCACGGCCTGGTAGCGGCGCAGGCCTGCGAGCGAGCGTGGCAGGCCGTCGGCGGGCAGGACCTCGAGATCGAACGCGTCCTGCAGCGCCCGCGCGAGGTGGCTCGACTGGCCTGCAGCCCCTTCGACATAGAGCACGCGCGGTCGGGCATCGACGATGATGCGGCCGCGCAGTTGGTTGTTCTCGCCGAAGCGGTCGGCCCCCGCGATCACGTCGCAACGGGCGGAGATTTCGTGGACGCCCGGCGTGGCCAGCGTGAGTGCGCCGAGCTCGACACGCGTCGGGCCGATGGGCAGGTCCACCACGACAGGCGGCAGTCGTGCGTCGCCCGCGATCAGCGCACAGCGCGCCCGGGCCAGCCCCGACGCCTCGACGGTCATGGCGACTGCAAACGGGACGCGCGCCCGCACCCGCGGCGGCACTTCGAGACGCGCCGCGACGACCTCGCCGAGCGGTGGCGCGCTGCTCAGGGCGGCCCGATGCACGCGCACCCCGGCTGCGCGCAAGGTGGGCGCCAGCGCCGCTGCGTCGCCGACGGTCTCGAGGCCGTCGCTCCACACGACCACGTGGCGCACGGAGTCGGGGTCCAACATGCCGAGGGCCGCGTTCAGGGCCCCTTCCAGATCGGTGGCGTCTGCTGTCGACGCGTGGCGCGGCAACGCGACGGCAGACCCAGCAGGCCCCCGGGTCACGGGCACGACCGCAGCATCGAACAGCAGGGCATCGGTGCGCGACGAAACCCCTGCGGGTGTGCCTAGGTCCGTCTGACCGACGACTTCGGCGGCGGCGACCAGCAGCGCATCCGGAACGGATCGCGACCGGTCGATCAGGTGGACCGTGTGCAAGGACCGCGCCGCGTCCTGGCGCGACTGAGGCCCCGCCGCTGCCACCACCAGGGCGGCGAGCAGCCCACAGCGCGCGACGGCCTGCAGCCCCACTTGCCAGCGCGGCAGGTCTGCCAACGAGTACACGGCGAGCGCCGGCACCGTTGCCAGCAGCGCCAGCCCGACCAGACGATCCGAGTGACTCCAATGGATGCCGCGTGCGCCCGACGCCTGCACCAGTTCGGCGAGCCAGGCCGGTGCAGCGAACAGGGCGACGGCGGCGCCAACGCCCCAGGCTCCGAGCCACGCCCACCGGTGGGCGCGCGCGCTCACAGGGTTCTCCGGCGCAGGTAGGCGGGCCACTCCAACAGGAGGAGTCCCAGCCCCGCGAGGACGAGCCACGCCCACCGACCCGTCCCTGCGTCGGGCGATGACGCCGGCCGCGCGACCGGCAGCGCGCCGACGGACGCCGGAGCGAGGCGCGCCGGATTTTCCGAGGCTGCGAGCTGCGTGGGGCGGGCCACCGTGCGCCCGTCGTCAGCGGTGAAGGTGTGGATGCCGTGGACCTCCGAGGAGCCCACCACGCGGTCGCCCGCCAGCCGTGCGGGACGTGGCGGGCGGCCGGGTTCACGCCACTGCCAGCCGCGGCCACCCGCCGGTACCGCGATGGACCACGGCCGGCCGGGCTGCAGCGGCACGATCTGGCCGCCCGCATCGCCTGCCAGCCATCCGAGTGCATTGTCGATCAAGATCGGCATCGCGTACCGCAGCGGCAGGTCCGTGGCGTCGAGGTCGATGCCCCACTCGATGCGCGGCGGTGGCCCGGCGCGTGCCACCATCACCGGACCCGCGCCGCGCGCGTCCGCGAGTACGACGTCGCCCGCCCGCGCCCCCAGCACGCGCACATTGTCGAAGTTCGTGTCCTGGAAACTCACCCCTCGCATCGCTGCATGGCCGGCGTCGCGGGGCACGACCTCGGGGCCGCGAGCGAACCGGGCCGTCGCGGTCGCGTCGGCGGGTGGCTCGAAAGAAATCCACAGGGCCGGCAGGTCGGCGGGCGGCGGCACCGCCATTGCGTGCCAGACGACGACATCGGGCGCGCCAGAACCTTGCAGCGCCCGCGTCCAGCGTGCCGCGTCGGGCGGACCCGGCGGCGCTTCGATCACGTCGAGCCGGGGATTCGCGGCGAGTGCGGCGCCCAGGAGCGCGTGCGTCGGTCCGGCGACCAGCACGCGCAGGCGCCGGCGCTCCGCCATGACGGCAAAGCCCCAGTCGTTCCACGGCGCGACATCGACCAGCGTCCGGTCCGCGCTCTCGACGCGCACGGCAACGCGCGGCGCCGACACGTCGAGGTCAGGCATTTCGTGGCGACTGGTTCCCGGCGGCAACGTGATCAGCAAGACGCGGCGTGTGCTGGCGTCTGCGGCGAACTCGTCGCCATTCTGGGCTGCTGCCGAGGTCGCGATCACGAGCCGCGCGGCGTGGGGTCGGGCACTGCGGTTGTCGACGTGCGCGATCAGCATCGTGCGCCCAGGGTCGCCCGGGTTGGCCCGCAAACGCACGGAGCCAATGGCCAGATCGGCCAGATCCGCCAGACCTGGCGCCGCCGCCGGCAGCGGTCCGGCCCGCACGACCTCGATCGGGTGGCCCGCCGGCGTGCGCGTCTGGACGACGCCGTCAGGTCCCCCATCCGTCACCCACAAGACGGAGGTGTGCCCGCGGCCGGTCAACGCGAGGTCGGCCATGGCGAGCGCACGGGCCGGATCACACGCCGAGGCCGTGGGGTTGAGCCCGGCCGCCGCCACGTCCGCCGCCGGTCCGAGTGCCGCCGCCAACAAGTCGAGGGCGGCAGCGCCCGTGCCCCAACCTCCAATGACGCGCGCCGCCCCGCTTGCCGCGAGCAGGAGGAAGCGCTCGTCGGGCCGCGCACCCTCCAGCCGACTCCGTACTCGCTCGCACGCGGCGTCGATGCGCCTGCGCGGTGCGGTCTGCCCGGCCGCAGGTGGCCCGTCGCGCGTGGCGGTCGAGGCAGACGTGTCGATGCCGATCACGATGTGATGCAGGCGGGCCTGCCGTTCCGCCGCAGTCGGCTCGTGGCGCCACATCGGCTCCGCCAACGCACCAATCAGGAGAGCCGCCACACCCAAGAACAAGGCCCACGACGCCAGCCTGCGCCAGCGCCCCCCGATCGTCCGCATCTCGTGTTCGGCGAGTACGCGCCGCCACAGCCCGGCATAGGGCACCTCGACCTGGCGCCGGCGCGGCCTCAGCAGGTACAGCAACGTCAGCGCCACGGAGACAAAGCCCGCAGCGGCCGCCAGCGCCGCGCCGTCGGTGATGGGACCCGTCAACCGAGAAATCCCCCCAGGCGAAAAACCCGCATGACGACATCATCGAACGGCACGCTGAGATCGACGTGGAGGCAGCGGGCGCCGACCTCGCGCGCGGCCCGGTCGATCTCGCCGCAAAACGCTGCGAATGCTCGGCGATACCGATCCAGCAGGTCGGGTGTCAGGCACACCTCGCGCAAGTCGCCGGTCTCCGTGTCGAGCAGCGTCATGTCGCCGTACGCGTCCGTTTCGAGCAGCGACAGGTCGTGCAGGTGGAGCACCATCGGCTCGTAGCCACGCAGGTGCAGTGCCCGCAGCGCGTCGCCGAGACCCGCCGGGTCGTACAGGTCGCTCAACACGACTGCGAGCCCACGGCGCGGCTGGCGGCGCACGAAAGCGTCGATCGAAGCCGCCACTGCAGTCCGGCCGGTTGCCTCGAGTTGCGACAGGGCGCGCAGCACGCGGAAGTACTGACCGCGCCCGCGCAAGGCCCGGCCCGGCGCTTCGGCCGTCTGACTGAAAGGCACTACGGCGACGCGGTCGAGATTGCCCAGTGCGATGTAGGCGAGCGCCGCGGCAACCTGCAGGGCCCGGTCGAGCAACGTCTTGCCGCCCGGTCGCGCCATCCCCATCGACGCGGAGTGATCAACGAGGAAGTACACGCTCAGGTCTTCCTCCTCTTCGTACAACTTGAGGCTCAGGCGTTCGGTGCGGGCGAACAGCTTCCAGTCCAGCGCACGCACGTCGTCGCCGGGCGCATAGTCGCGGTGGTCGGCAAACTCGATTCCGCTGCCAACCTTGCGTGAACGCCGCTGGGCGCGCTGGCCCGACGTCGCCATGCGCCGCGCCAACAGCGCGAGTTGCTCGACGCGGCCGAGGAACGCCGGATCGAACAGGTCGTCGCGAATGCCGCTGTGCGCCGCCAAGCCGACCTCAGTTCTTGGTGCCGCGATCAACGGCCGCAAGCAGTTGGTCGATGACCTGGTCCGTGCGAACTCCGTCGGCTTCGGCGTCGAAGTTCAGCAGCAGGCGGTGACGTAACACGGGATGCGCCAAGGCCTTCACGTCGTCGATCGATGCCTGAGGTCTGCCGTCGGCGAGTGCGCGCAGGCGGGCGCCCAGCACCAGCGCCTGCACCGCGCGAGGGCTCGCACCGCTGCGCAGGTACTGGTGCGCCGGCGGCAGGGTGCCATGGCTGCCGTGCACGAGGCGCACGGCGAAGTCCGTCACGAAGGGCGCGATCGGACAGCCCAGGGCGAACCGCCCGATGCGCAGGATGTCTTCGCCAGACAGCACCGGATTCGACTCTGCGACATCAAGTCGCACTGTGCGCGCGACGATCTCGTGCAACTCCTCCGGGCTTGGGAGCGGCACATGGAGCTTGAACAGGAACCGATCGAGTTGCGCTTCGGGCAGCGGGTACGTGCCCTCCATCTCCAGCGGGTTCTGCGTGGCCAGCACGCAGAAGGGTGCGGTCAGCTTGTGCGTCTGGCGGCCCACCGTGATCGAGCGCTCCTGCATGGCTTCGAGCAACGCGGACTGGGTCTTCGGCGTCGCCCGGTTGATCTCGTCGGCCAGCAGCAGGTGCGTGAACACGGGACCGGGCTGAAACGTGAACGTGCGCGCGCCCCCGGCCCCTTCGCCGAGAACCGTCGCGCCCACGATGTCGGACGGCATCAAGTCGGGCGTGAACTGGACCCGGGCGAAGTCGAGGTGGACGGCCTGGGCGAGGGTGCGCACCAACAGCGTCTTGCCGAGGCCTGGCACGCCCTCGAGCAACACGTGGCCGCCCGCACACAAGGCGAGGATCACGCCTTCGATCACATCCTTCTGGCCCACGACGACCTTGCGCAGTTCGGCGCGCAAGGCCTGCAGGCGCTCTGCCATCCACAGCATTTCGCGTTCGATGTCGGCAGCACTCGCAGGCGCCGGATGGGTCGCGGACGGCATGGGGGAACTCCTCGCGTTCACAGGGGAGCCGGCGGGGCCGGGCGGATCTGCTCGAAGTACCGGCGCACGAGCGCACGGCGGCCGGGGGGCAGCGCCTCCTTGTCGAGCATTTCTTCTGCGACCTCGCTGTACTCGCCATAGACCTCGCGCCAGCCCTGGCGCGCAAAGCCCTTGCGGGCGACGTCGGTAAACACCTTCTTGACGTCGGGCCCGGCCCCTTGGGCGCCGCGCAGGTGCGTGTCTTGGCCGGTCTTGGTGCGCTTGGCGTCTGCACCGTCATTCCCTGTGCCAGGCCCGTCGCCGCTGCCGGAGCCCGCACCGGCCTCGCCTGCCGTCCCTGCGCCGCCGCTCCCCGTGCCCTCCTTGCCGCCGGGTGGCGCTGCGCCGGAGCGCGCGACCGCGTCGCCCTCGCCATATCCCTCGCGCAGCAATTCCATCCGTGACTTGTCGCGCAGGTCGCCCTTGCCGAGCGCGAACCGACGCGCGCGGCTCGGGACACTCCCACCCGCGCCGGCTGTGCCTCGGGTGCCCTTGCCGGGTTCTTCGCCGTCGCTGCCCGCCCCGCCGTCGCCGCCCGCCCCGCCGTCGCCGCCCGCCCCGCCGTCGCCGCCCGTCCCCGAGCGCTTCGCCATCCGCTCGAGCGCATCGCGCAGGTCGCGCAGGCGGGCCTCGCCCATGCGGCCGGCCTGGCGACTTTGCTGATCGCCTTGCTCACGCCGCATCTCTTCCGCCGCCGCGCGCATCTGGCGCTGCAAGACCGCGCGGCCGCGGTCGGAGCCGGACCCCGCATGACGCCCCCCTGACGCGGACCGGTCACCCGCTCCGCCGCCACCGTCCTCGGTGCCACGCGCGCCCGCGCCACTGCCGCCCTCTTGGTTGCCGCGGTCGGTTGCTCGCGCGGCACTGCCCGCTCCAGCCGAAGGGCTGCGCTCGCGCCGCAATTCATCGGCCGCGCCCCGCGCCTGGCGTTCGAGCCGTTCGACCTGGCGCTGTGCCGCCTGCGCATCGCCCTGATCGCGCCGGAGTTGGTCGAGTTCGCGCCGGGCCTGGTGCAAACGCTCCTGATCGTTGTGGCCGAGCCCTCCTTCGGCGGCGCGTTTTTCCTGCAGGCGCCGGATGCGGTCCGCCAGCGCCTGAAACTGCTCAGGAATCTTGCGATCCGCCAAGGCGTCCGCGAACTTTTCGACGGCGCGCACCCACTTTTCGAGTTCGCCGTCCGACAAGTCCTTGCCGGCAACGCGCTCGGCGACCTTGGCGAGCGCCGCCAGATCGCGGGCTTCGGCGGCTTGCTTCAGTTCGTCACGCTCGGCCGACGGCGGGCCGGCCGCTGCGGCTGCCGCCGCCGCTCGGGAGATGGCGCTGCGCAGGGCAAGGTCTTGCAGTCGCTCGGCTTCCCCGGCATCGGCCGTACCTGGCTCGCTGGACGCGGCCTGCGCGCGCGTCGGCTCCTGCGCCGGCTGAGCGAGGTCGCGCGGACGCTGGGCTTCGAGCGTCGCCAGCGCGTCGAGTGCGCTGCGTCGGTCGAGGCGGCCCGCAGCGACGGCATCGACCAGCGATCGCACGTCCTCGACCCAACGTCGCGTGGGCGCGTGAGGTGTCTGGGCTGCGATGTCGTCGAGCAATCGGCCGTCCAGCCGCAACAGGTCAAGCTCCCGCCCATCGACGCCCGCTGCCGCGACCCGCACCGACGGCGTGCCGACGGGCAGGCCGACTGCGACCGCGTACGCCAGCATGGCGCGGCTCCACGGCGCGCGCGCAGGCAGCGGCGAGCCCCAGGCCGCTCCGAGGGCGCCGACCGCCAAGCCCAGCTTGACGATGCCGTGCGGCGCGCGCCACGGCAGCGCACGACCGCAGTCGACGGACGCTGCCAGCGCATTGGCAGCCAGCGCCTGCACGGCGCGCCACGGCGCGGCAGGTTCGTTCGCACTTTGGCGGGCGGCAAACCACAGGGCAGTTGCAAGGGCATCGTGCGAGCCTGCGTGCTCGTCGATTCTCCGTGCGGTCGCAAGGCGGCCAGCGCGCGGCCATCCGGCGTAGACCGCGAGCCCCACGGCGGCGGATGCACCTGCCCCGAATGCCCAGGCATCGAGCCCGTCGGGCAATCCACCAACGCGCGCCAGGACGATCACGGCGGCGCACGCGCCGACCAGCCACGCCAACGGAACGGGCAGCCGCGCAACTGCCTGCTGTGCCCACAACCGCCGCCGCGAGCGCTCGATCAGGGCCACCACCGGCGCCACGGCGGCGCGCCGGTGCGGCTCCCACGAGCGCGGCGCCGGAATCTCGGCAGTCCCTCGGTCCATGCGTGTGGCAGGCGGTCCCATCGACTCCAACGGCTGCGTTCGCGTGCGGCGACGGTCCGGTCAACACGGCGGGCAGCCGGGCCCATTCCGCGGCTGCGGAGCCGGTTGATCTTCCGCGCCGGCGTGTTGCTCGCGGCCGGCAGGCGCAGCGCCACGCCTGCAACTGCGCGAAGGCTCCGACGCGCCAGGACGTTTCGCGATTCAGCCCGAACGGAAGGATGGGGTCAAACCGGACATCCGCGGCGGGTCACGGTCGCGACGTGCGGGGCCGCTTCGCGACAACCACCGCCACCTTGGGAGCGGCGTGCCGTTGCGGCGCCGTTGCCTTGGAGCCGAGCCGCTGTGCCTTGCCGTGGGTCATCTTGGCGTGTCGGTTCGCGTGGCCCGGCTTGTTCAGCTTGACGTGGTGGGTGCGCTTTTTCGTCGGTGCCGTCCCAACCGACTTCACCCGCCCACCTGCCGCAGTGCGATGCGTCGCGTGCGCCTGGCGTGGCGCAGAGTGCGGCGCCGTCCTCGCATCTCGTGGGGCCTTGTGCGTGTCCGTCGGTGCCGGCTGTGCGCGCAGCGGTGCCGGTTGTGCGCGCAGCGGTGGCGCCTGGGGTGCCGCGGGCGCGGCCGGTGCCGACCGGGTCGTCTCAGCCCCGCGAGTCGGCTCCGTAACGGGTTCATCGCCGACGGGAACCGGCTTTTGCGTGAGCGCAGCGACGTCCGGCGGCGCCGCGTCGTACAGCGTGCGATACACGGCTATCGAGGCGACCACACGCTTCGCATAGTCCCGTGTTTCCCGAAACGGGATGGCCTCGACGAACAGGTCCATTGGCCATTCGCCGCGCTGCTTGCGCCAGCGCCCCACCGCGCCACCGCCTGCGTTGTAGCCTGCCGCCATCTGCGCATCGCGCTCGAAGCGGTCGTGCAGCGAACGCAGGTAACGCGCCCCGAGCCGGACGTTGACGGCCGGCTGGCGCAAGGTCTGGGCGTCGGCCTGAAGCCCCAGCGTCTTGGCCATGGCCTGCGCGGTCGGCAGGATCAACTGCAGCAAGCCGATCGCGTGGGCGTGCGACTCGACACGCGGGTTGAAGCCCGACTCGCTGCGTCCAATCGCATACAGTACGGCGGGGCGCAGGCCGGCCTCTTGCGCGGCGGCGTCCATCAGGGTGCGAAAGGCGCGCGGGTAGGCCAGTTCCCACGCCAGCCGGTTTGCCGCGCTGGGCACGTTGCGGGCAAACCGCCGCGCCGCGTCACGCCCAACTGAATGCGACGCAGTCCACCGACCGGCCTCGTCGTCGAGCGCCGCTCGCGTCCATACGCCGCCCGGATCGCCGGCAGCCCAGCGCTCCACTGCGGGGTCGCCGGCGAGCCCGGCCAGATCGAGTTCGTCGGTGGCCTCGTCGTGCCAGCCCAATTGCCCGAGCCGGCGGGCCCGCTGCACCGCGGGGCCGCGCAACGTCGTTTCGAGGTCGCGCGGTCCGGCGAACGCGTCCAGGTCCGGGCGAGGGGCCGGCGGCACGGCGCCCATGGCAGCGAATTGGGCGCGCGCCAACTCGGCGAACCACGTCAGCGGATGGCGCTCGATCACGCGCGCCCAGCGCGCCTGGGCTGCCTCGGGCTTGCCGAGCGCCTGCAGTGCGCGGCCCGCGAAGTAGTCGGCGCGGCCGCGGGCCCAGTCCCGATCGTCAAAACGCAGCCCCGGCGGCCACGCGTCGCCGCTGCCAGGCGGCGCATCCCGATCGCGCACGGCAGCCAGTCGGTCGAGCAGCGGCAACGCGTCGGACCAACGACCCGCCACGATGCGCTCCTGGGCCAGGCGCCACACCACGACATCGACGATGTCGCGCTCAGCATAGTCCTGAGCCGTGCTTGGGCCGTATTGGGCGACCCACCTGGGAGCGTCGGCGGCCACCGCAAGTGCCATCAGCAGCGTGCGCGCGTCGTCGGCGTCGAGGCCCTTCAGCCCGATGTCGAGTGCGCGCTGCACGTGGGCCGCGGCGTCGGGCTGCCCTGACAGCGCGAGGGCCCGCCCCGTCCGCCATGCCAACTCGCCGGAGCCCAGCCCGCCCTCGTCGACGCGGAGGCGCGCCGTGTCCGGACTGCTGGCGCAGCCCTTGGCGAGTTCGGAATAGTGCACCAGGGACTTGGCAAACGCGCCGCGGCGATCGTGCGTCCGCGCGGCCCACGACCGGGCGTGGCAGCGGACACCCTGGGCAATGCCGGGGAACTCGGCGAGCAATTCGAGGGCCGGCGTCGCCCGTTCGTAGCGCCGCCGCTGTGCGGTGTAGATCAGGGCGTCGAGCACTGCGGCGGCGTCGGCTGGCTGGCGCGTAAGCCGCTGCTGCCAGGCCGGGTCGCTGGGCCCGAGAAGGAAATCGACGGCCTCTTCGGCCTGAATCGACTTGGCAGCGATCAGCGACGCTGCCGTCGCAGCCGCTTCGCTGGCGTGTCCCGCAGCGTGCTGGACGCGCATCCGTTCCAGCACCGCCCGGCGCGCCAGCGCGGAATTGCGTGGCACCGACACCGTCTGACTCGGCGCTCCCCCGCCGCCTGTTCGCGCGGCATCTTCTGCCCAAGTGAGCGCGTCGAGGTGCCGGGCCGCCGCCTCGACGTCTCCTGAGCGCCGCGCCGCACGCGCGAGCAGGACACGCGCCGCCGGATCGGTACGGCCAGCGAGCAAGCCCGCCACGACACCCGACAGCCCCTGCTCATCCGCTCGCGCGGCCAGCCAGCGCAATGCGTGGAGGCCGAACGTGCGGTGTTGGGTGGCCACCCGCGCAGCGACGATGGCCCCGTCGCGATCGCCGGTCGCGCTGCGCAACTGCGCCAGCAGGAACGCAAACAACGCCCGTTCATCCGGCGAGGCGGCGGCAAGCTCAGGCCAGATCCGCTCCGCGCGCGCCGCGGCTTCGACCTGACGGCCCGTGCGCAGCAGATCGAGCGTTTCCCGGGCGCCCGGCAGGTTGAACGGGTTGTCGAGGCTGCCGAGCGGCGCCTTGATCTGCGGGTCGCCCGGTTCGCGTGGGACGAGGGCCGCATCGACCCGCCACGCAGCCGGTAGGTCTGGCGCGAGCCCCAGAAGTGCGCGCGCACGGTCCAGCCACGCGCCACCGTGTCCCGGCAGCCGCGGCGGTGTCGGCGTAGTGACGAGAAACGCCACGCCGGCCAAGGCCAGCACGAGCCCCGCTCCTGCGACGAACGCGGAGCAGCGGTGGCCTGGACTCCGGCTAGCGAATGGTAGGAAGCGAAACTTTCTCACCCAGCGCCAGCTCAAGCTTCTGCTCAGCAAGCTTGCGTTGGGCGCGGGCGTTCTCGCGCTTGCGGGTTTGGCCGACCGCGGTGGCCTTGGCCTTGCGGACGCGCTCGGTGACTCGGGATTTCGAAGCCATGGGATGTTCCGCAGGTCTGCCGACCAAGAATCGGGCGCAGGAGCGTGCCCGGGAAGCGCCGGGCTGTCAAGAGCCACCGGCGCCATCGGTCACGCCCGCGACGGTCCGCCCAGCTTGCGCAGGCGTGCGATGGCGGTCGTCCGGCGCGCAACATCGACGCCCGACTCTTGCAGGTGGGCGAGCGCTGCGTGTTCCATGCGCGCCAGTACGGTCCGCGTCTCAGCGTGCGCCTGGCCCCTCGCCTCGAGCGGCGCGCGGGGGTCGAGCGGGATGCCGTAGCGCATGCGCAGCACCTTCTCCTCTTCATCGGCCAATCCCACCTGCCGCAACGCGACGTCGGCTTCGGTCCGCGTGTGCACCCTCGTTTCGGTCCTCGTCTTGCTCACATCTACCTTCGATGCGCCACCGGGCGCAGGGCGGGGCTCAGTCGATTCGGCGCCCGTCGCCATCCAGCGTAATCCACTCCGGATCCTGCGCAACTTTTTTGCGATCGCGCCCGTTGCTTCGCACGGTTGTCGGCGAATTGCCGGCGGCGATCGGTGGCCCTGCGCGGTCTAGCGCCAAGAAGTTGACCGACAGATCCCACGCGGGTCAGGTTCCGTTGCGCGGGCCGTCAGGCTTCGTCGGGCCGCTTCAGGTCCAACTTCTTCATCAGGTACTCAAGCGACTTGCGGTGGAGCCCCGTGGCCCGCGCCGCGCCCGATACGTTCCACTGGTGCGCGTCGAGGGCCCGCTGCCAGTACACGCGCTCGAACCGCTCGATCAGGCGCGACTTGGCGTCCTTGAAGGGCAGGGCCCAGTCGACCGCCAGTTCGCCCAGGTCGGTGGCACCGCCAAGTGCCACGCGTGGCTGGCGGGTCTCCTCCAGTTGGACTTCAAGCTCGCGCCCCTCGGACAGGACGGCGGCCCGCTCGATGTGGTTGCGGAGTTCGCGGACGTTGCCGGGCCACGCATAGCTCTGGAGCTGCTGCATCGTGTCGAACGACACCGTCATCGGACCGGCACGCCCGCTGCGCACCTGGGCCGACTCCAGGAAGTGATTGACCAGCAAAGGGATGTCCGTGCGTCGCCGGCGCAGCGGCGGCAACTGCACGCGCAACACGGCCAGGCGGTAGTACAGATCCTCGCGAAAACTGCCCTCGCGGACCATTTGCTGCAGGTCCCGGTTCGTCGCTGCGACGATGCGGACATCGACGGGCACCCGCTCGTTGGACCCGACCGGCTTGATCTCCCGCTTTTCGAGCGCCCGCAGCAATTTGGGCTGCACATCGAGCTCGAGTTCGCCGATCTCGTCGAGGAACAGCGTGCCCCCTTGGGCATCGGCCATGGCACCGCGCCGGGTCGCGAGCGCCCCGGTGAACGCGCCCTTCACGTGGCCGAACAGTTCCGACTCGACGAGGTCGCGCTGCACCGCCGAGCAATCGAACACGACGAACGGCCCCTGGGCGCGCCGGCTGTGCTGGTGCAGCGCCTCGGCCACGAGTTCCTTGCCGGTGCCCGACTCGCCATCGACGAGCACGGTCGCTTCCGCCGGGGCAGCGCGCGCCAAAATAGCAAAAATCTCACGCATTTCTGGCGAGGTTCCGAGCAGGTCTCCGAACTGTGGTTCGCGCGCCAACGCGACCTCATGCAACTCCGGCAGGTGTTCGAAGTGCAGTTCCGTCTGGCCCAGACGCAGCACGGCCTGCGTGCCGAGTACGGCTTCCACCAGCCGTGCACCCGCGAACCACGTGCCGTTCTTCGATTCGAGGTCCTTAATGCGGTAGCCGGTGCGCTCCCCATCGATTTTCATGTGGTTGCGTGACACGGACGGATCGTCAAGAACGAGGTCGTTGTCGGGCGCCGACCCGATGTACACGAGGCGCCGGTCGAACACGCGCTCGAGCCCGGCGCTCGGACCCGCGGTGACGCGCAGGCGGTACTTCGGCAGCGTGTAGCGTTCGGCGAAGGTTGCGGCGGTCAAGGTGCGGGTAGCCGATTGCATGCGACGGGACGATAGCGGTGCGGAGCGCGGATGAAAACTGGCGCAACCCCGAGCGCACCCCGAGCGCACTACAAGCAGTCGCTCCCCAGGCATACGCCGCCCAGCAGCGGCCGCACCTCGCCCTCGCGCAAGCCGTCAAGCCTTACGCGCTTGGTCAGTCCCGACATCGGGTCGCGCACCACCAGTTCATGGTCGCCCGGCGCCAGCCTGACGACGTAGGCACTGCCAGCGCCGGGACGCTGCAACTGTCCGTCGATGCGAACGCTGCAATCGACGGGCTGCACGCGGAAGGTGACGGTGGCGGAGCGCGGCTCATGGTTCTTGCGCGCCGCAGGCTCCCGCAGGGAATCGACGTCGGTTGCTGGAGTCGCCGATTCCGCCTCGCTCGCTGCGGCAGCGACGGGCGTCGCGTTGCGGGGCAGCCCACTTGGAGGCGGCGCTGGCCACGGCGCGTGCGGCTTGCTTGGTCCAGCGACGAGCACCGCCGGGTCGGGAAGCCGCGCGGACGGCACTCCTGGCGGCGCGACGGTGGAGGGAGCGGCGGGTCGCGCTACGGCCTGCGGCACCGGCGCAGACGAAGCAGGTTGCAGGGAAGCCAGCGCCGCTTCCTCAGCGGTCCCGCGTGCCCCCAGCCACCAGCCGCCGACGCCACTCAGCACAAGCAGCGCCACCGCCGCCGTCACGACCCGCTTGCGCAGTCGCCGCTCCGGCGCGACGACGGGCTGCGGCTCCGCCCGTGCGCTCTCTGCTGCAATCGCGACGGCTTCCGCGCCGGGCAAGCTGAGCGTTCCCGTAGCGTCCTGCGGCGCCGTACCCGCGACACCGATCATCTGCGCCAACGTCTGGTCGAAACTGCGTGACTTCGCCTCCAGTGCGTCGAAGGCGCCGGCCAGTTCTGCCGCGAGCGCTCGCGCCGGACTCGCCTCGCCGAGCCCCACCAGCAACTGTTGGGCGCGTGCGGCGACAGCCTCGGCTCCGTCGGGACGTCGATCGCGCTCGGCCGCCATCATGTCGTGCAGGAGTGCCACGCAGCCAGGGCCCAGCCGCGCCGCTTCCGCCACGGCGTCGAGGCGCGCCGGCAGCCGGGCGTGCGCCGCCTGCAGCGCGTCGACCTCCCCGATGTCGAGCGCGCGCTGCCCGCTGAGCAGTTCGAACGCCACGAGGCCCAACGCGAACAGATCCGCGCGCCCATCGATGCGGCCGTGCGCCACGTGCTCCGGACTCAGGTACGAAAGCTTGCCCCGCAACGCACCCGGTGCGAGGCGCCCGAGCAGGGCCGAATGGGCGACGCCGAAGTCGACCAACTTCACGTGGCCGTCGCGCCGTACCATGATGTTCGACGGTGACACGTCGTGGTGGACGATCCGCAGCGGGCGGCCATCCGGTCCGCGGCGCGACTGTGCGTGGTCCAGCGCGTGGGCGACACACGCCACAATGTAGAGCACCGACGCCTCACCGAGCCGCTGTCGATCGCCCATGCCCGTCGGCACTGCGCGCTGCAGGGCCCGCAAGTCGAACCCCTCGACGAGTTCCATCGCGAGAAAATACGTGCCGTCGGCGTGCCCGAGGTCGAGAATCTGCGCGATGTTCGGGTGGTCCAGCGCTTCGAGCAGGCGCCCTTCGTCGATGAACTGGCGCACGAGATCGGGGTCGCGGGCGAGTTCCTCGCGAACGGTCTTGATGACGACGCGCTTGGCAAACCCGGCTGCGCCCGGCGCTTCGGCGAGAAACACCTCGCCCATGCCTCCCGAAGCGAGATGGCGCAGCAGGCGGTATCGGCCGAGTTCGCGCTGCACGATCACGCTCAAGCGGGCTGGGGCGAGCGCGCATCAAACCACGCGATGATGTCGGCGATCACCAAGCGGCGCTCCGCTTCCGGCTCGTTGAGCAGTTCATGGTAGTAGCCCGGATAGCGCCGAATCGTGCAAGCACTGCCACCGACGCGCTCGAAGAACGCCAACCCGACGGCAGGGTCGATCACCTGGTCGCCGTCACCGATCAAAGCGAGAACCGGCAGGCCCGCCAACGCGGTCGGCTGGGAGAGCGCAGCGACCTGGGCCCTGAGGAATTCGGTGTACCAACGCGCCGTCGCCACCTTCGATACGAGCGGGTCGTCGCGATATGCCGCGACTTCGGCCTGGTCGCGGCTGATGTGCTCTGCCGGCAGCCCGGTCGGAACCGCCAGACCCGGCGCCGCACGCGAGGCGACCTTGGCGAGCGCCACCTTCCACGGCGGCACGGCGACCTTGGCCGTCAGCGACGGATTTGAGAACACGACGCCGTCGAGCGCTGGAGCCGTGCCCTGCAACAGGCGGATGGCGACGAGGCCACCCATCGAGTGGGCGAACACGAAGAGGGGCGCCGCGAGGCGACGCTCTGGATTCTGTTCAGGCGCCGCCACGCGCCGCCGGGCCACCGCGATCGCGGCCGCCAGATCCGCGACGTACTCATCGAAGCGCTCGACGAACACGCGGCGCCCGGCACTGCGACCGTGGCCGCGCGCATCATAGGTCATGCACGCGTACCCCGCCGGCACGAGGCCGTCGACGAGGTGGCGGTAGCGCAGTCCGTGTTCCGCAAAGCCGTGCACAATGAGAACGCCGGCGCGCGGCACCCCGGCTGGACTTGAGACGCGGTACTCCAGTTGCAGGCCGTCGTGTGTGGCGAACGTGGCGATGTCGGCAGCGGGCAGGGTCATGCGTGGCCTCGGCGCTCTCGGTGCAAGTTCGGAATCAGCCGTCGGCGTCCGAGACCAGTCAGGTGACTCGGCTCCGCCTCGGGCAGGTACTAGGGCGCAGTGGGCGTCGCGATGCCAGGTGCTGCCGTGGGTTCGACGCGCTCGGCGCGCCAGGTTCCCTTGAGCTTGCGAAAGTTGAACTCTGCCTTCCAAGTGCCCGTCAGGCCTGTCGGAAGGCGCTTGCCCTCAAGCCGTGCCCAATCGTCGCCCGCCTGCCCGAACAACGACACGGTGTCGCCGGCAATCTGGCCCGCCAACGGGAGGGCGGCCTGCTCGGGTTGGCCGTTGGCCTTGCGCGCGGTCGCTCCCAACCACTGCAGCCCGCCTGTGAGCGCACCCGCCGCCGCCGTGAGTTGCAACGTGGCGTTGCGGTCGCCAGACAGCGAGCCGTTAAATGCGCCGGTCCCGGCGCGTGCGGCCTCGGCGATGCGCGGATCGGGGCACGACTCAGCCTTCGCCGCGTGAATGCGCGACTGCACGGCGGGGAAGTTGCCGAGCGCGACGCCGATGCGCGCAAAACCGCTTGCCTTGAACCCCTTTTCGGTGAAGACCTTGCCCGCCGCGTGAGCATGCGCGACGACATCGAGCTTGCCGTCAGGGCCTGCCAACTGTCGCTGCAGGCACGCAATGGCAACGAACGCCTGCTGGTAGCGCTCCAGCAAGTCCGCTGTCAGGATTCCCACAGCGGGCGCATACAAGCAGTCGTGCGTCGCCGTGTCCAACCTCACCGCGGTCGGCGTGTGTGCCTCGCCGAGCGCAACGGTGGCCTGCCACGCTTCGGCCGCCAGCGGGTCGAGGGGAGCCGGCGCGTCGGCCGTCGTGCCGGTTGCCGCCAGTTCCGCCGCGTCTGGGACCGCCTGGCCGTGGCTGCGAGCGACGCCCAAAGCGCGAGCGACCGGGACGGCCTCGCCATTGGCCAGCGCACATCGCTCCAAGGTGCGCCCCGCCAGAAACGCATCGAGCGGCATGCCGAGGTCAGGCGGCGGCGGCGGCGGGGTCGGCGCAACGGGGGCGTTCGCGTTCGCGTTCGCGGTGGGCGGCGGCGGCAAGGCGGCGGGCTGCGTCTGACGGGAGCACGCCTCCGTCGGGGCGGTCAGCGCGAGCAGGACGAATGCGGTGCAGACCGGACCCGTCGGGCGAACGACCTCCACCAAGGCTGTCTGGGCACTCGATCGCATGGCACTCCTCGGCCCGCCGACTCTCGGGCCGGCGCGTGCAGTGTGCCACCGACGGAGCCGATGCTCCAAGGGGCTGCCGCGCGCACGTCGACGCGGCTGCCCGGGTGGGGCGCGATGGTGTACAGTGCGCGGTCCCCATGTCGTGCCCTCGTCCCCGTCACACCGATTTTCGCATCTGGCGCTGGGCCTGGCTGGTCGGCCTCCTGTCGGCGGGGGCGTGGCCCGGCGGAGCGCGCGCGGCCGAACCACTCAGCGGCGGCGTGCACATCGCCGTACTGCGAGTCGGCAGCGCCGGGCCCGATGTCGCCAGCGCGGTTGCATCCTGGGCGCAAGAACTGCGCCTGCGCACAAGCATCGAAGTCGTCGCGGCGGCGCCGAGCGTTCGCCCCGACGAGCCGGCCCTGTTTGCGTATCCGCTCTTGTACTGGGCCGGCGACCGTGCCGCTCCCGCGCTGACCGACCTTGCCGTCGTCCAGTTGCGCCACCACCTTGCGACGGGCGGCAGCTTGATCATCGACAATACGGGTCGCGCCGAAGCGTCGCAGGCCTTTGATCAGTCCGTCCGCCGCGAACTGCTCCGCGTGTTTCCGCAATCGTTGCAGCGCGTGCCCGCCAACCATGTCCTGTTCCGCTCGTTCTACCGGCTGGACCGCGCGGTGGGACGCCGCGCCGACACGCACGATGCCGAGGGCGTGCGCGTCGGCGACCACTACGCCGTGATCTACACGCGCAACGACCTCGCTGGTGCCTTGCTGCGTCTGCCACTGGGTGGCTTTGCGCTGCCGGTGGTGCCGGGCGGCGAGGCCCAACGCGAGCACGCCATGCGCTTCGCGATCAACACCGTCGTCTATGCCCTGTGCCTAGACTACAAAGACGATCACACGCACGTCATGCACCTGTTGCGGCATCGGCGCAGCACCCGCGCCCCGGTCACGCCGGTGACCAATGCGCCCTGACCTTGCGGCAGCGGCGGACCACGTGGAGTGGGCGGTCGCATTCGGGTGGGGCGGCCGCATCGCCGTTGTCGTCATGTTGGCGGCAACGGTCGCGCTCGCCGCATGGAACGTACGCACGCTGGCTTCGAAACGGCGGCGGGCGGCGCTGCTCGGCCTCCGGCTCGCCACTGCAGCCGCGTTGGGCCTCGTGATTGCACAGCCGACGTGGGTCAGCAAGGTTGAGCACGCCGGCGGTCGGCGTGTGGCCGTGCTCGTCGATGCGTCCGCTTCCATGGCGCAGGTCTCGGCCGGAGCCCGGCGGTGGGATGCCGCGGCGCGTGCCGTGACCGAACTGGCCCGCTTGCACCCCGTCGATGTCCACACTTTTGGCACCCGCACCGAGCACGTCGGCGCCCTGGCCGGGTTGCAAGGCGTGCTGCCCGACCAGGCGCACACCGATCTGGTGGCTGCGTTGGGGAGCCTGGTCGATACGCGAGGACCGCGGGGAATCGCCGCCGCCGTCGTGATCAGCGATGGCTTGGACACCGAACAACTTGCCGTCAGCGGTTCCGGCGAAGCGCCGCCGCTCGATTCCGCGGTGACGGCGCTGATCGAGCGACTCCGGGTGCCCGTGCACGCCGTCTTCATCGGCGACCGCGCTCCGGTGCGCGACGTCGCCGTCGTTGCTGCGCGCGCTGCACCGTTCGGCTTCACCCGCACGTTCATGCCGTTGGACGTCGACATCGAAGTCTCCGGCTATGGGGGCCGGCGCGAGGCGCTGACAGTCACCGTGGCCGACAACGGCCGGCCGGTGCTGACGCGCGAGGTGCCGCTCGACGGTCCGCCGCGACGCACGGTGTCCTTTGAATTTCAGCCGTTGCACGTGGGCGTCCATGTCATCGAGGCGACCATCGCCGCGCTGCCCGACGAAGCGACCGCGGCCAACAATCACGCCTGGGCCGGTCTGCGCGTCGTGCGCGACCGCCTGCGCGTGCTGCATCTTGCCGGGCACCCGTCGTGGGACACCCGCTTTCTGCGGCTACACCTGCGCGGCAGCCCGGCGGTCGATCTGGTGTCGTTCTACGTGATGGTCGGGCAGGGCGCCGGGGCCTACGTCTCTGCGGACGACACGACGCTGATTCCCTTTCCCAACCGCGAGATCTTCGAGGAGTCGCTGACGAGCTTCGACCTCGTGATCTTCCAGGACTTTCCGCTCGGCCCGTTCCAAGTCGAACAATACCTGCCGCAGTTGCGGGAGTACGTCGTGGGCGGGGGTGCATTCCTCGTCGTCGGAGGGCGCCAGGCTCTCGCAGCGGGCGGGTACTATGGCACGCCGCTCGCCCAGTGGCTCCCCGTGCGACTGGCCTCCCTGGCCGGTGACGACGTCGGCTATGTCGATGCCGCGACGTCCCTGGCCCTGACTCCTGCCGGCCAGCACCATCCGGTCACGGCGCTGGAGTCCGGGGTCGACGCCAATGCGGCCGCTTGGACGCGCCGCACGCTGGCCGGTCGCAATACGGCGCTGGCTGCCGGTGAGGGGGGCAGCGTGCTGGTCACCGATCAGGGGGGTCACCCTGTCATCGCGGTCGGCGAAGTCGGCGAGGGACGCAGCGCGGTCATCGGCACGGACTCGCTGTGGACGTGGGCCTTTCCGCCGACGGCCGGGTCCGAGGCGCGCGATGAGACGCGCACACACTACCACCGCTTGCTGGACCAACTCACGGCGTGGCTGCTGCACGACCCGGACCTCGACCGTGTCAGGATTGAGGTGCCCGTCGACCCGGTCGACCTCGGCAGCGCGGCTCTTGTGCGCGTGCAGGTGCGCGGCGGCGATGGCGCCGTACTGCCCAACGTGCTGCTGCGCTACGGATTGGCGCCGCTGCACGAACCGCAGGTGGAACCCGCGCAATGGAGCCCGCCGCTGACGACGAACGAGCAGGGCGATGCCGACCTGCGCATCCAACCGCCCGGCGCGGGGCTTTGGCTGCTGACAGTCGAAGCGTCCATCGCCGGTCAGCCGGTGCGTGCCACCGCTCCCTTGGGTGTCGATGCCAGCGGTCGCGAACGGGCCCGCTGCATTCCCGACGACCGCGCCTTGGCTGCTGTGGCCCGTGCTGCGGGCGGCAAGGTGTGGCCCTGGGTGCCGCCGCGCACCGGTGTGCCGATTGCTACGGCGGAGTTGGCCGATGGTGGCGAACGCATCCACACCGACTTGTGGAGCCATCCGGCGGTGCTCACCGTCCTCGTGGCGCTGCTCGGGGCCGAATGGGTCTTGCGTCGGCGCTGGGGACTCGCCTGAATTGGCTGCGCGCAGCAGGGCTGGCGAATTCGCGCGCGTTGCCCTACCTTGCCGCCCCGTGCATGGGCGCGCGGCATCGGCGCGCCGAGGAGCGTCCATGTCGTGCTGCGAGCGAGGTTTCGAGGGCATCTGCGCGGTCGAGGCAGTCAGCCTGCGCCACCTTTTGCGCGCACCCCGCGACTTTGCCGGCGTCGACACGCCCGAGCAGTTCCCGCCCGATGTGCCGGTGGATTGGACCGATCTCACGCTCGTCGTCGAACTCGACCTGGAGGCGCGGCGCGTGTGGGGTACCGCAACGTATGAAGGGACGGTGCGCCGCGACGAGGTGGCACGCCTGCGCTTCGACGCCGACGCGATCACGATCGGGCGCGCGTTCGACGGCGGGGGCCGGGCGCTGGCATTTGAACACGACGGGCGCGCACTGTACGTCGAGCTCAGCGGCACCGCACGGCGGGGCGACGCGCTCCGCGTGGCACTCGATTTTGACACGCGCGAACCGCGGGCCGGCATCTACTTCCTGTTGCCCGATTCCGACCATCCGGGCCGGCCGATGCACGCGTGGACCCAAGGCCAGGACGAAGACTCGCGCTTCTGGTTCCCCTGCCACGACAGCCCCAACCAGAAACTGCGGCTGCATGTGGTGGCGACCGTGCCCGACGGCCTCGTCGTGTTGTCCAACGGCGTGCTGCGCGACATCTTCCGCGCCGCCGACCCGGGCAAGCGCATCTATGACTGGCAACTCGCGCGCCCGGTACCGACGTACCTGCTGACGCTCGCCGTCGGGCCTTTCGTCGAGGTCCGCCAGCAGGAAGAGCCGGTGCCGGTCAGCTATTGGGTGTTGCCGGGCCGCGAAGCCGACGGCGAACGATCGTTTGGCGCCACGCCAGCCATGATCCGCCACTTCGAGGGGCTGCTCGGGGTGCCCTATCCGTTCGAGAAATATGCCCAGGTCGCCGTGCAGGAATTCGTGTTCGGGGGCATGGAAAACGCGTCGATGACCACGCAGACCGACCTGACCCTGCACGACGAGCGCGCGCACCTCGATTTCTCGTCAGACCCGCTCGTCGCCCACGAACTCGCCCACCAGTGGTTCGGCGATCTCGTCACGTGTCGCACCTGGGCGCACGGCTGGCTCAACGAAGGGTTTGCAACGTATTTTGAGCAGTTGTGGAGCGAGCACACGCATTCATCCGACGAGTTCGACCACCACCGGCTGCTGTCGCGGCGCGCCTACCTGGCCGAAGACGCCGGCCGCTATCGGCGTGCCATCGTCACGAACCGGTGGCAGGAGCCGATCGACGTGTTCGACGCCCACCTGTACGACAAGGCCGGTGCGGTGCTGCACATGCTGCGGCGGCAGCTCGGCGATGCGACGTTTTTTGGCGGGCTGCGCAGCTATTTGCAAACGCACGGTGACGGTACCGCCGAGACGCCCGACCTGCGCCGCACGCTCGAAGTGTTCAGTGGCGTCGATCTGGGCCGCTTCTTCAGCCAGTGGTTGGAGGTTGGCAAGGGCCATCCCGAGCTCAAGGTGTCGGGCGGTTGGGACGGCGACGACAAGCAGTGGAAGCTCACGCTCGAACAAAAGCAGGACACCGCGCACGCGCCCTTGTTCGCCTTGCAGGTGCCGATGGAAATCCACGTCGCCGGGCGCGATCCGCTGCGCCGGACCTTGGCTTTCGACCGCAAGCAGCAGACGTGGTGGTTCGATTTGCCGGTCGCGCCGACGCTGGTGCTCGTCGACCCCCGCGGAGATGTGCTGGCGACCGCTGAGTGGGATTTCGGTGACCCGATGCTGCGGGCCACGCTGGCGCACGCGCCGCAGGGCTTTGCCCGTGTCCAGGCGGCCATCGCGCTCGGGCGTCGGCCGTCGGCGCAGAACCTCGACGCCTTGGGGACGGCCTTGCTGCACGACAGTTGTTGGTGCGTCCAAGCCGAGGTCGCGCGGGTGTTGGGCAAGGTGGGCAGCCAACGGGCGTTCGATCACCTGGCCGGCGCCGCAGCCGTACCGCATCCCAAGGCGCGGCGGGCGGTCATCGCAGCGCTTGGAGCGTTCCCGTCCGACACGGCGGGGCGCTTGCTGGCCGACATCGTGGCGCGCGGCGACCCCTCGTACCTCGCCGAAGCCGAGGCGTGCGCCGCCTTGGGACGCACCCGCTGGGGCGGCGCCCTGCCGGCGCTCAAGCAGGCCCTCGATCGGCCCAGTTGGAACGAGACCGTGCGGATCGGGGCTCTCGATGGCCTCGCCGCGCTGCAGGACCCCGCAGCGATCGACCTGATGCGCCCGCTGCTGGCGCGCCACCACCCCACCTTGTTGCGCTGTGGCGCCGTGCGGGCCCTGTGCGCTTTCGTCGGCGAGCCGGCCCGCGTGGTCGATGCCCTGCAGCCGTGGACGGCCGACCCGAACTTCCGATTTGGCCTCAACGTCGCCCAGGCACTCGGGGGCCTCGGCGATGCGCGCGCGCTGCCCCTGCTCGAAGCCGTGGCCGAGCGTGCGGTCGATGGGCGCGTCAAGCGGCGCGCCCGCGAGTCGATGGCCACGGTTCGTGCTGGCCTTGGCGCCGGGCGGCAGGTGGACGCCTTGCGCACCGATGTCGATGCCCTGCGCAACCAACACCGCGACCTGCTCGACCGGCTCGACCGCGCCGACCGCGTCCGCACCGCCACACCTGGTTGACCTGCGTCGGATGACCCACGGGTGGCTGACGCCGCGCCCCTTCGCGGTTGCGGAGCGCTTGCTGCGGGGCGCGGTGGCCAATCGGCTGGGTTCCGCCGCGCAGGCCGCCGTTAGCATCGGGGAGCACAAATGGCAGGCCCACGCGGGGCGCACTGAACGCGAGCGGCAGGTGCTGGGTGTCGGGCCGTCGGCGCGCGTCCAACCGAGTCCCGGGCGGCCGATCGACGCGACGACCGCTTTCGACCTCGCGTCGCTGACCAAGCCGATCGCCACCGTGACGCGCTGGGCGCAGGTCCTGTCGCGCCGGGGCGCTGACCTGCGGCTCGACGCGGCGCTCGACGACGTGCTGCCCGACGCACGCGGAACACCGCTCGGCGCCTCGACGTTGCACCACTTGCTCGGCCACGCGTCGGGGGCGCCAGCCTGGTTGGATTTCTGGTCGGCAATCGCTTCCTTGACCCCGCCGGAGCGAGCCGACCGCGTGCGCAAGGCAGTGCTCGCCACGCCGCTCGACCGACCGGCCGGGGCCAAGGCCGTCTACAGCGATGTCGGCTACCTTGCCCTCGGGTTCGCGCTCGAGGCGCTAGACGGCCGGCCGCTCGACGACCAGTTCGCCGCCGAGATCGCCGCCCCGCTGGGTTTGCACCTCCACTTCCGGCGTCGCACTGCGGCGCTGCAAGAACCGCCGGGAGGAATCGCCGCCACGGAGATTGACCCTTCGCGCCGCCCGGACGGCCGCGCCCTGCGGGGCGAAGTGCACGATTCGAATGCCGCCGCGCTCGGCGGAGTGGCAGGCCACGCTGGACTCTTCGGGTCCGCCGGCGATGTCCTGACCTGGGCGCAGGCGTGGCTCCACCTGTTGCGCGCACCACCCGGTCGGCTGGCCGGGCCCTTGGGCATCGACCCTGCCGTCGCGCGGCACTTTGTCGCGACATCGGCCGCATCGAGTACGTCCTGGCGCCTCGGATGGGACACGCCCTCGCAGCCCGGCTCGACGGCCGGAGCGACGGCCCCGACGGACGCGATCGGCCACCTCGGGTTCACAGGGACAAGCATCTGGATGGCACCCAGCGCCGACACGTGTGCCGTCCTGGTCACCAACCGCGTCCATCCCTCCCGGCTGGACGTCGCGCGCATTCGCGACATGAGACCACGGTTTCACGACGCAGTGTGGGCGTCTGCGAGTGCGCTGGTGCGTTGACCGCGGTTGCGGACCATGCGTATTCTCGCCCGGCGCGATGGCCTCCCGGTCCGCCTCACGGCGCGGGACCCGACGCAGCAACGGACCGATGCGGGGCGCTGCCCGCGGAGGAAGGCGTTTGTCGGACGCTCGGCCCATCACGAACATCACCGATTACGTCTGCAGCAACTGCTGGAATTCGTTCAGTCGCAGCGATCCCGGCGTCCAACGCGGGAACTTGCTCATCTGTCCCCATTGCAGTCACAAGTTGCCGGTGGGGGTCGCGCAGGAAGGCCTTGCCGCCACCGTCATGGCCGCGGCCACCACACCCGACCGGGACTCCGACAACTACGGAGTATCCCAAATCCCGGAGACGAACGAGGGCTTTCCTGAACTGGACGCCGACGTTCTGACCGACTGGCCCGCGGCAGGCAGCGAACAGGCAGGATTCGTGATGGGGGAAAGCGACGATTCGGCCGGGTTCTCGTTCGACGGACCCGTCGTTGGTCCCGATAGAGATTTCCGGACCCTGATGGACAGGGTCGTGCGCGCGCCGTCGTCCGTTCCCACGCTGACGCTCGACTCGTCCGGCGCCGACTCGTCTGGGTTCTCTGGCGGCTCTGAGGGCTTCTTGGTCGGCGAGGAACTGGGCGCAGACACGCAAGAAAAAACGCCCCTCGAGACGGACTTCGACAGCAAAGGTAACCGCATCGTGGGCCGATTCAACCCGACCGATGGCGACCTCGACGGTCCCATGGTGCGCGAGCGTCGCCCGACGGCCGCGGCGGCAGACGTCGCCGCCAGTTTGTCCCCTGCGCTCAGCCACGACACGCCGCACGACAGTCTTGAACAGGAGTTTGCCGACTTGGCTGCCGCGTTCGGCATGAAGCCGCCCCCAGCGTCGCCGTCCTTGGGCGATGCGGGGGTCGTCGTCGGCCGCGATGGTGCCCCCCTTGCCGCGACGTTGGCCGGCGCCGCGGGAGCCGAAGCGGCCATTGTCGGCGGTGCGGAGGTCCTGCCCGGCGCCGACGAAGTCGAAGACGCGACCCTCGAGTTGCGCGACTGGAAACTCAAGGCAATGGGCCTCACCTACAATTTCCATGGACTGGACGCGTTGATCGGGTGGGCGACGAACAAGGTCGGACAATCGCTGGCGATGTCTAATGATGGCGTCGTGTGGCGCGACTTTGCGACGTTCTTCGAGGCGTACCGCTCTGGCGTGCCGGCAGGCAAGGCGTTCGAAGGCGCCGCCGATGCGAGTGCGGTCCCGGCTGCCGCGGCCTCCTCGGCCGCGAAGGCGGCAGTGGGGCGGGCAACGGGGACGATGAAGGCCGCTGCAGCCCCGAACGAGCCCGCCAAGGGCGGCGCGCCGCGGTCGCCGCTGCCACCGGGATTGGACGACAAGGCTCTGGCCGGTGGGGAAGCGGTTCCTGCGACACCGACAGGTCGGATGCCATCGATCGGGGCCGCAGCGCGCGCCGCCTCCACGGCACCCACCCATGGCTCCTCGACCGGTGGCGGCAAGGCGCTCGGCCCCGCGACGTCGCCCTCGCGCCGCGCCCAACCGGCGGCGACGGCAACGGCGGCCTCAGGGCCCGCGGCAAAAGTCGCCGTGGCAGTGGTCGGCGCCGCCGTCGTCGTGCTCGCGGTCCTGCACGTCTTGCAGATCGTTCGGATTCCCGGCCTGCCGTAGTGTGATCGCCCGTCCGACGGCGCTCCCCGCTCACGGCGCGCAGATGCCAGCGTCGTTCGGGAAACTCACCCTACTGGTCGCCGTCAGACAGTAGCACTGCAGGCCTTGGGGGCACGCCGTCGCGGATACGGGCTTGCACGTGCAGGTGCGGTAGCACTTCTTGTCTTGCGTGTCGCAGACCAAGGGGGTGCTGTCGATCGCGCGGCCACAAACCGGCGCGGCTGCGGGGTCAGGGTCACAGGGTGCGCCCTCGCTGACCCCGCCATGTTTGGCACAGAACGTCACCTTCGTCGACACGGCGTAGTAGCAGCCGCGCGCGCCGACGCAGGGCTTCCAGTCGGCAAGGTTGCAGGCTCCCGTGTGCAGTGTGGGTCCGGCGTCGAGGTCGGCAGCCGCCGCATCCATGGGTTGTGTATCGCCCGGCTTGGGCGCATCGGGCACATCGACCGAATCGACGAGTGGCGCCGCATCCGTGCCCGGGGCGCTGTCCGCCGGGGCCGCATCGGCACAGATGGGTGGGGAGCCGGCGGAAGAGCACAGCCCGCATACGCACGCGAAGCCTTCGAGGCAATCCGCCGCCGTGGCGCAACCATAACGCGCGTTTGCGTCGTGCGCGGTGCGACCGTCGCTGCAGGCCCACCCGCAAGCCGTCACCGCGACTGCCGTCCATGTCCACCCGCCTGCGCGGGTTAGGGCCCGAGCAAGAATTACCGACTCGACGGCTTTCTGCGAGTTGAATCCGGAAAGAATTTCGACACGGTCCCTTGTCGCTGGTTGGGCCGCCGAGTTCGCGGCTGAAGCCGACTCACGGCAACACGAAGGCGATCGACTTGTTTTTGCACGCATCCTTACCAGCGCCACGCGACCTCCCACAGCACGCGGCCGCTGGACCCATCGTAGCTCGGGACCACGGCAGCGCGCGGCATCTCGGGTTCGGAGCGGCCCAGCCACAGCCACGCCCCGACTGTAGCGGCTCCGGCGCCGACGACGAGCAGGCCCGTGCCCCAGGCGCGGCGTGTGTCGTGCGCAGTCAACGCGGCATCGGCGTCGCGCTGGGTCACATCGAGGTAGCCCGTGGTGCCCGCCGCGCTCACTTTGCGACTGGCCGTGAGGCGGTCGTCGAAGTCGGCCCGTCCGCTGCCGGCCACGACATGCAGCGCGATGCCCGCCAGCACCAGCGCGCCGCCACCGCCCAGGCACGTGAGGGCCGCCACCGAACTGGCGGTGCCGTCGGGGGTGCGCACCCGCGCGAACAGGCCCGGGCGCCGCACGGTGGGGCGCTCAGCCGGGGCGTCGGCAGCGGTTGCCGTGGGCGTCGGAGCGGCGAGAGGTGGCTTGGCAAGAGGCGGCTTCGTGTCGGCCGGCGCTGCGGCCACGACCGGGTTCGGCACGGGGTGCTGGACCGCGCGCTGGGCGCGCTCGAGTTCTGTGCGGATTGCAGCAAGATGGCGCTCCGCGTCGCGCCGGCCCGCCACCGAGTCGGAGTCGTCGAACGTGTCGAGGCGCAGGTAGAGCTCGAAAAGGGGTACCGCCTCGCGCAGACGGCCGCCCTCTTGGTAGGCGCGCGCCGCATTGAACAGTAATGTCGGCTCAGGTACTTGCGCGTAGGCCTCCATGAACAGGGAAGCCGCTCCGAGGTAGTCCTTGACGTCCCAGCGGGCCCGCGCGTGCGCTGCGGTGGCGAGAGCCAGGGCCTCCTTGTCGTGCGGTGTCCCGGCTGTGGCTTCCGCGCTCCCCGCCGCGATCGCATGGCGTGGAACACTCGCGATCGCGATCGCCGAAGTACCGGCGCAGACCAAGGCGAGGAGGCGGGGCGATCGGGGCCAGTTCATCGCATTGCAGCATCGCGCGAGCCCCGCGCGAGGTCAAATCAGCCCGGCCCGTGCGCAGACGCGCAGAAGTCTACGCGACCGCCCGCACGACGGCATCGAGCAACCGTACGGCGCTTGGGGCCACTTGGAGGCGATCGCCGGCGAGTTCGACCGGCACACGCCGCGCTTGCGCCAACACCACCCGGGCGCGCAGGGCGTCTACCCGCGCCAGCCCCACGCGGTCGGCCAGTGCCACCAGATCGACGCCCTCAGACAGCCGCAGGCCCGTCATCACTCGCTCGGTCAGGTGCGCGTCGAGGTCGATGTCCTCATGCAGCGCTTCCGCTACGCGCCCACCTTCGAGCGCGTCGAGCCACGCCTCGTGGTCGCGGACGTTGCCGTAGCGAGTGCCGGCGTGGCGCGGGTCGTGCGTGGAAGCGGGCACGAAGCCGTGGGCGCCCATGCCGACCGCGAGCCAGAAATTGCCTCGCCAGTATGCGAGGTTGTGGCGCCCCTCGTGGCCGATCCGGGCAAAATTCGACACCTCGTAGCGTTGCAGGCCCCAGGGCGCGACCAAGCCGGGCAGCGCGTCGAGTTGATCGGCCTGCGCGTCCTCGTCCGGCCGAGCGGTGAGCCCGCGCTCGACGCGCACCTGCAAGGGCGTGCCCGCCTCGACCGTCAGCGCGTAGGC
Source organism: Myxococcales bacterium (assembly GCA_009692425.1). Classification (GTDB taxonomy): domain Bacteria; phylum Myxococcota_A; class UBA9042; order UBA9042; family UBA9042; genus SHZF01. The sequence goes on from SHZF01000024.1 coordinate 33,698, forward strand.
CGACAGGTGCGGCACGCCGCTGTCGAGCACGCCCGCCACGTCGTGGGCGAGGTCTGCGGCGGTCTGCCCCGGCACGCCGAACATCAGGTCGGCACTCGCGCTGCGCAAGCGCCCACGTGCCAGCAACCGACCCAGGTCCGCCAACGTGGCGCGTGCGGCGGCCACATCGTGCACGCGATCGAGCCACCGCAGGCGCCCGGCGTCGAGAGACTGAATGCCGACCGACACGCGATGGATGCCCGCGGCAGCATACCCATCGAGATCACCCGCCTCGAGCACGCCCGGGTTCGCTTCGAGCGTGACCTCGGCATCTGCCGCGAGGCCGCCCCAATCGTCGAGCCAACGCAGCACCGTGCCGACATGGGCAGGTCCCCACAGCGACGGAGTTCCCCCGCCGAAAAAGACCGTCGCGATCGGGGCCGGCTCGAGCGTTGCGGTGCGCAGCGCCAGTTCCCGCAGGATGGCCCGTGTGTAGCGATCGCGCGGAATGTCGCGGACGGCGGCCGTAGCGAAATCGCAGTATGCGCAGCGCTTGGCGCAGTACGGAAAGTGCACGTAGACCGACCAGCATGAGGGGGTCACCGCCGCACCTTGCCCACTTCTGCCGGCAACGTACCCGGCGGCACGGCGCGCTCGAAGGTCGGACCCGCGAGCGTGTGCACGGTCACACGGCCGCGCGCTCCGATGTCGATCGCCGTCAGCGTGGCGGGCTGGCAACGCCCGTCGCCGGCCAGGTGCACGCAGCCCGCGTCGCTGGTGAGACCGATCGAAGCCAGCCGCACACCGCCGAATCGCCCGTCGAACGCGACGCCCGACGCGGCCGACACCACCACCGAAACCGACGCCCGCATGGCATGCTCGTAGATGCGGTAGGCGCGGTCTGCAATGAGTTCGCCGTCTCGCAGCACGGCCAGCGGACGCGCGGTCCACAGGACGACGCTCGGATACGCCGTCGCCACTTGCAACGCCGTGCGCAGGCGCTTGAGCGCCGCTTCATCGATGGCGTCGGCGCGGGTGTCAAGGCTGACAATGGCGACATCGTTCCACGCCCAGATGCCTGCCGCCTGCCCCGATCGCTCGATTTCGACGAACCCACCTGGCCGGATCAGCGCAAGCGCCGGCAGGCCACCGTCGAGCGTCGTCGGCGCGTGGATCACCGCGGTGTCCGAGCCTCGCCCTTCCAGACGGCGTGCCACTTCCCATGCGACGGGGCGCCCGCTCGCAACCACCACGGCGCCCGCCCCAATCCGCTGCGCTACCGACACCAGGAGTTCCGCATCGCCCGCGTCGTTGCCCGCACACAGCAAGCGCAGGCCGTCATGCGCCGGCCCCAGCGCAGTCGCTTCGGCACGTGCGCCCTCGACGTGCGCGATGTCGAGGCGCTCCACCGGCAACCGCAGGGAGACGACGATCGGCGGTCCCGCCGCAGCAAACGCTTCGACGGTGACATGGCGGTCCCGCACGCTCTCGGCAAACACGTGCTCGACGGCCGGCGCGGTGGCGGGTGGGCTGCCGTCTTCGAAATGCCAGACGAAGCGTTCGAACGCCACGGCGCCGGGCTCGATGTACAGGCGCACCCGCGTGTTGTCCCAAACGCGCAACAGCGCAGGCTCGGCCACGATGCGGAAGGCCGGCTCGGCCGGGCCCGATCGAATCGCTGTCGCCGCCGCCACGTTGTCGCCAGTTGAGACGCCCGCCGACCCGCCGGCTCGCGTGGCCGAGACTTCGGTAGGTGTCGTCACCGCATCGGTGCCAGACGCTGCGGCCGCCTTGGCGTCGGCGACGTCCGGCCGTTGCAGACCTGCCTCCGGTGTGGGCCGGCCCTGTGCAGGCACCGAACGGCGCGACCATGCGTCCAAGCCCACGAGCGTGCCTGCGCCGATCGCCGCGATGGTCGCGAGCCAGGTCAGGAGATGCGTACCGGAAACCTTCACGTGCGCGCTGCTCCCGGGCTGTTCCGGCGCGCGCGATTGACCCTGCGCTCGCGGCCCGCGTAGTATCGACCGCCCGCCGGTCAGGCCGCAACAGGAGACGTCGGCCATGCGCCAGACCCGCTTTGCCCGCTCGTTGACCCGCTCTACGTCTCGCGTCGCCGTCCTCGTGATGGGCGCCGTTGCCGGTGTCGTCGCGATCCCGACCACGGGGCACGCCGGCGAATGGGACGACCGCCAAAAGGACTGCCTCGCCAGCTTCGCCGAGCCCGCTAAGGCCGACGACAAGAAGCTGTTGGCGTGCGCGGACCTGTTTAGCGCCGAAGCCGGCATCGAGAAACTGTCGGGCGGCGAGAAGAAGTCAATCGAGACGGGCCTGCGCTACATGTACGACAACGGCTCCGATGTCGCGGCGAGGCGGGCGCGCGAAGGCCTGTTCCGGCTCGACGTCCGCGTGCCGGTGCGGGCCAACCGCGACGGCGGTGGGGCCAAGGAATCGGCACCCTCCGAGCGCAAGCGCTACGACCCGCAGGAGGCAAAAAGTGCCGACCGGGCCGAGTGCGACAAGCTGGCAAAGGACGGCGTCAAGCAAATCAAGGCCAAGAAGTTCGGCGCCGCGATCGGGTCGTTGGAAAAGGCGCTGCAGAAGGACGGGCGCAGCGAATTCGCGCTCTACAACATTGCCTGCGCCGAGGCGCACATCGACGGCAAGAAGCCGAAGGCGTTCGAGCACCTCCAAAACATGGCCGATCTCGGCACCGACGCGAGTGCCGAACGGCTCATCAAGGCGCGCACCGACCTGGACTTTGAAGACGTGCGCGACGAGTCGGAGTTCAAGCGGATCACCGGCTACGCCCGCATCCAGATCGTGAACACGCTGGGCAAGTCGGGCGAAAAGGGCGTCGAGAACATCGAGAAGGTCTTGGTCGGCATCGGCCACCGCAAGCCCGACCACACCGAAGAGGACAAGTTGCTCGAGGCGCCGGTCATCGTGTTCAAGGGCCACAGCAAGGCGCAGGTCGCGCTGATCGCGGAAATCCTCGGCAACACGCAGACGCGCCTCGATCCGATGAGCGGCGAGTCGAAGTACGACATCATCGTGAAGTGGGGCTCGAAGGTGAACAAGGAGACGGGCAAGGCCGACTCCGAGGGCCCCGCCAACGTCGATGAAGCCATGGCGGACGCGCGCAAGTCGCAGAACAAGACCCTGGCCAAGCCCGAGGCGGCGATCAACCAGGTCAACAAGGTCGTCGATACGCCCAACCGTGTCGTGTCGAACGTCGAGGGCATGAAGAGCCGCGTCGAGATGACGGGCAACAAGATCAAGGGCGTCGGCGACAAGGTCAAGGCGTTGTCTGAGATGCCCGGCAAGCTCGAGGGTCTCACGAAGATCAAGGGTTTGTAGGCCGAAGGGGCGGCTGTGATCGACTTCCTCGCGCAGGTCACCGCCGTCGAATGGGGCGTCGTGGCGCTCGCGACGTCGACGTGCCTGTTGGGTGCGCTGCTGCCGGCGATCGGCAACCTGCTCGGGGGGCTGTTTCTCGGCGAGGACCCGTTGCTGGAGCGTTGGAAGCATGCACGTGCCCTGCGCAGGCTCGAGGTACGGGCGGTGCGACAGCAGCGGCGCGACGCGAAACGGGCCGCCAAGGCCGCGAAGGCCGCAGGGAAAGGGCTCCGTCGCTAGGCCGCGGACCGCATCGCCCGCCAAGGACCGCCCGCGCTTTCCAAGGACCGCCAATCATGGCCGCACCGCTCGCCCTCGCCTCCAGCTCCCCGCGCCGCAAGGAACTGCTCGAGCGCCTTGGTCTGACCGTGCGCGTGGTGCCGTCGAATATCGATGAGTCGCAACTGCCGGGCGAACTGCCCGAAGACTACGCCAAGCGTGTCGCGCGCCAGAAGGTGCTCGCTGCGGTCAAGCGGCTGCAGGCGACGCTGTATACGACTGAACAGGAGGCGCGCCGCCATTTTGCGCAGGGCTCGTTCGGCCTCGGCGCCGGCACCGTCGGCCGCGGCGACGAACCGGTGCGCTGGGTGGTGGGCGCCGACACGGTGGTGGTCGTCGACGACGTGATCTTTGGCAAGCCGGCCGACCCGCAGGAGGCGCGCGAGATGCTGGTGCGCCTGTCGGGCCGCGAGCACCTCGTGATCTCAGGCTTCTGCCTCTTCGACCTGCGCCGCAACCGCGAAGGGCTGCAGGCGGTGACGACCGTGGTCAAGTTCAAGGAGCTGACCCGCACCGAGATCGACCAGTACGTCTCCGTCGGCGAGAGTCTCGACAAGGCCGGCGCCTATGCGGTGCAGGGCGTCGGCTCCTACCTGGTGGAGTATGTGCGCGGATCGTACACCAACGTCGTCGGGTTGCCGCTGTGTCAGGTTATCGAGATGATGGAAGAAATGGGCGCGCGCGAAGTCCTGCCGTGGGGAGTCCGCGAGCCGTGACGCAGCCCGGCCCGCGAGGTCCCGCATCCGAGCACGCCGCGGCCCTGCCGGATCGGCTTGCCGACGTGCAGGCCCGCATCGCCGCAGCGGCCACCGACCACGGGCGCGCGCCGGCAGACGTGAGGCTGATCGCCGTATCCAAGGGCCAACCTGTCGCGGCGATCGAGGCGGCGTGGACGGCTGGCCAACGCGACTTCGGCGAGAACTACGTGCAGGAGTGGCAGGCCAAGGCCGCCGCGCTCGCCCACCTGCCCGACCTGCGCTGGCACTTTCTCGGCCACCTGCAGCGCAACAAGGGCAAGCTTGTGCTCGGCCGCGTCGCCGTACTGCACTCCGTCGACGACATGGTCGGCATCGATGCGCTGGCTCGCGCCGCCCACGAGGCCCACGTCGCGCAAGATGTGTGCCTGCAGATCAACCTGGCCGAAGAGACCTCGAAGCGCGGCTGTACCGCCGACGATGCCGAGTTGTTCTGCGATGTCTTGCTGCGCAGCCCCGGCCTGCGCCTGCGCGGGCTGATGACACTGCCGCCGCCGCGGGACGCCGCGGAGTTCGCGCGCCCCTGGTTTGCCCGGCTGCGGACCCTGCGCGATCGCCTGGCGCGGACGCTGGCCGGTCGCCCTGGCGTGCCGCCACCGCACGACTGGTGGCTTTCGATGGGCATGAGCGGCGATTTCGAGGTCGCGATCGCCGAAGGCGCGACGCATGTGCGCGTGGGGACCGCGATCTTTGGTCCGCGCGCCTGATCGCGGCCAACCGTGTCGCACAATCGTTGCAAGCAAGGCCAACCTCCGGCCTTGACGCGGTCGGAGCCGGGTGGTTCGCTCCGGGCCCGTTCGCGAACTGGGTGCGCCGGAGGAGCCGATCGAGATGGGCGAAACCTGTTACCACCACGTTGACGTCACCGGCGGCGAGATGGGTCACGGCTACGGTGCCCACGTGCACCTGCTCCATGATCCGCTGGCGCTGACGTGGCTCGCACGCCTGTGCCACCCCGCCTGCGTGCAGCCTGAGGTCAACCGCATCATCGGCCAGTTGTACCGGGGTCTGGTGCGCGAAGTCATCAATCGCGAGTTCCCACGCCGCATCGTGCGCAGCGAGACGCGAATGCGCGAGCACACCGAGCACGGCCACTACGAGGGGCTCATCGTCGACCCAGCGACAGAGGTGACGACCGTCGACATCGCGCGCGCCGGCATCCTGCCGTCGATGGTGTGCTTCGAGTCGCTGTGCGAAATCCTCGACCCGACCCGTGTCCGGCAAGACCACCTGATGATGAACCGGCTCGTCGACGAGCGCGCCCAGGTCACCGGCGCCGGCATGCTGGGCAGCAAGATCGCGGGGCCGGTGGCGGGGCGCTTCCTGCTGTTTCCCGATCCGATGGGCGCCACGGGCGGCTCACTGACCGAGGCCATCCGGTTTTACCTGCGCGAGCTCGACGGCGCCCCGCGGCACGTGTACGCGTTGAACTTGATGGTGACGCCGGAGTTTGTGCGCCGGCTGACGAATGAATTCCCCGGCCTCGTCAGCATCTACGCCTATCGGCTCGACCGCGGCCTGAGTGACCCCGACGTCTTGCAGAAGATGCCGGGCGCGGATTGGCTGCGCGAGCGCGGCCTGACCGACCACCAGTACATCGTGCCGGGTGCGGGCGGCATGGGCGAGATCATGAACAACGCGCTGTCGTGACGGCGCCAGCGTGACGGCACAGCGACGGGAGGCAGGGTCATGACGGCAACGGCAGGCGGCACGGCGACCGTGGAGCGCGTGGAGTCCTACCTCGACGCGGGCCGCATTGCCGCGAGGGTGGCAGAATTGGGCGCGGAGATCAGCGCGCGCGGCTGCAGCGATCAGCCGTTGGTCGTCGTGTGCGTGCTCAAAGGGTCGGTGATCTTTTTTGCCGACCTCGTGCGCCACATCCGCCAGCCGACCAATCTCGTCTTCCTCGGCGTCTCGAGCTACGCTGGGGCCTTGGAGACGTCGGGCGCCGTGCGGCTGACCCACGACCTCACCATCGACATCGCTGGGCGCGACGTGATCGTGGTCGAGGACATCGTCGACACCGGCTTGACCATGGGCTACCTCGTCGGTCTGCTCGCCCAGCGCGGACCCCACTCCCTGCGCGTGTGCACGCTGCTGCACAAGCCCGCCCGCAAGCGCGTCGATGTGTCGCTCGATCAGGTCGGCTTCACCATCGACGACGTGTTTGTGGTGGGCTACGGCCTCGACTTCGACGAGCGCTACCGCAACCTGCCGTACATCGGTGTCATGCACTTCGACACCGCGGGCTGAGCGTCATGTCCCCTGCGAACCTGCGCTGGCTCGGCCACGCGGCCCTCGACGTGCGCTGGGGCGGCGTGCGGCTGTGCATCGACCCGCACCGGCCGGGGGCGCTGGGAGGCCGGTTCCAACTGCCCGAAATCCAAGGACCGTTTGACGCGCTGGTCTCTACCCACTTTCACGAGGACCATGCAGGCTGGACGCCGGCGCTCGGCACCACGCTCCGGCTTGATCCGCCGTGTCGCATCGGTGGCCTGGAACTGACGGCGCGGCCCGCGCTGCACGACGCCGAGGGCGGCCTGCGCATGGGCCTCGTCCGCATGATTGCCGTGAGCGACGGCAACACCCGGCTGGTGCACGCCGGCGACCTGGGCCACTTCGATGGCGCCGACGTCGCGTGGCTGGCGGGCTGCGACGTCCTCGTCGTGCCGGTAGGCGGCACCTACACGCTCGATGCCGAGGGCGCCGCGGCACTGTGCCGCGCCGTGCAGCCCCAGGTCGTCGTCCCCGTGCACTACCGCGACGCGCGCATCGACCTGCCGCTCGCCGCCGTCGAGCCGTTCCTTGGTGCGCTGGGCTGGCCGGTGGTGGGTCCGCAGGTCGCGCTCGACATGGCGAATCTGCCGTCCTCGCCGTCGATTGTACGCCTCGCCGGGCCGTGAAACGGGGTGCAGCAGCGCTTGCTTGCGCGCAAGTCGGCCGCTAAACTGCTGCGTTCGATTGCGGGGGGTGGGTCGGTCGACCACTGCCGCATGGGTTCCGCGCTCGATTTCGGCCCCTTCTCGCTGCTGCCAACGCGGGCGCGACCGAGGCATTGCATGTTCCGCGCTCCCCGGTTCGCTGGTGCCTTGTTCATCTGCGGAGTCCTCGCACTCGGGTGCTCCGTCGAACCGCCCGCCGCGCAGGTGCCGGGCGCCGGTGGCGGCACGGAGAAGGCTGACGCAAGCGTGGGTGGCGACGCGAGCGGCGATGGCGCCGGTGGTACGGGCGATGCGGCGGGCGCCGGCGTCGATACGATCTCCGTCGATGTCTTGGGCGACGTCGACGTCGCGGAGAGCGGCGACGCCACGGCTACGACCGGCGACGGAGGTGCGGGGGACACGACCGCCGCAGACGACCTGATGGGTGACGCGGTCGCTGACACCGGCCTCCACGACACCGCGCCCGATGGCGTGGCCACCGACGCCGCCAAGGACACGACCGTCACGGACACCGCCAAGGACACCGTGATCGACAGCGCCGCCGGGTGGAAGTGCTTGTCCGATACCGACTGCAAGGGTGTCGCGATGGGCGCCTGCTGGACGCCGAAATGCAACGCCAACAGCGGCAGTTGCGAACTGGCCAAGGCCGCGGACGACGCGGTGTGCACGGTCAAAGGGTTGTGCGGCGGCCCAGGCACGTGTGCGGCGGGTGCGTGCAAGGTCACGACCGCTAGTTGCGCGCCGGCGGCGTGCGAGCCTGCCCCGATCAAGTGCGGGGACACCGTAAAGATCGACCTCGCCACGCTCGGCGCGTCCAAGTTCAAGGTGTGGCTCTGCTCCGGCATCGACTGGGAGGGCGGCGAAAAGGGCTACCTGCTGCCGCTGGACGCCACAGGGACGGTCAAGGTCGAACTCGCGCAGGACGGCACGCCGTCGGCCATGGTTGTCAGCATCCCCGGACCCAGCGTCGGCCCCGGACCTACAGCGGGCCAGTGCAACCCGACGCAATGCGATGCCGTCGGCAAGAAACTCGTGTTCGGTGTAAGCGGCAGCCCCGGGCGCGCGGTGTACGTCGAGACGCTGAAGGGCGCGGTCGGCTCCGTGACCCTGTCCGTCAGTTGCACGGTCACCGACGTGTGCGGCGACAAGGTCTGCGCGCCGAACGAGAAATGCTCGACCTGCATGAAAGACTGCGGCGCGTGCAGCGTGTGCGGCGACGGCAAGTGCGACCTCGCGTCGGGCGAAAACTGCACCGACTGCGACAAGGACTGCGGCGCGTGTCCGACGGAGTGCAAGCAGAAGAAGCCCGCGGACCCCGATGCCAAGGGCTGCACCGGCTGCGCGTGCGAAAAGTGCGTGTGTGCCCAAGATGGCTATTGTTGCAACACCGCGTGGGACTCGCTGTGCGTCGGCGCCTGCGAGACGAAGTGCGGCGGGCCCAAGTGTGGCGCGGGCGGCTTCTGCGGCGACGACGACTGTGAGCCGGGTGTGGAAGACGCCACGACATGCCCGAACGACTGTGCGACCGGCAAGTGTGGCGACGGCAAGTGCACCGCGCCCGAGAGCTGCGACAAATGCACCGTCGACTGCGGGTTCTGCACGAGCGGACCCACGGCGCCGACGTGCGGCAATGGCAAATGCGACGGCAAGGAGCACTGCGGGTCGTGTCCGCAGGATTGTGGCGCGTGCGGCGATGTGGCCTGCGTGTGCGCGGCCGACCCCTACTGCTGCAAGACGGCCTACGACTCCACGTGCCAGAACGCCTGCGCCAACTGCGCCGGGGGCGCTTGCCCCAAGCCGACGTGCGGCGACGGCTCCTGCGACGCGAACGAGAAATGCTCCAGTTGCGCGGCGGACTGCGGTCCGTGCCCGCCGACGTGTGGCGACTTCACGTGCACCGCGCCGGTCGAGAACCTGACGACGTGCGCGAAGGACTGCGCGAAGTGCGGCGACAGCGTGTGTTCGGCGGGCATCGAGACGTGCAAGACGTGCCTGAAGGACTGCGGTGAGTGCCCGCCCGAGTGCGGCGATGCGAAGTGCAATGGCACCGAAACCCTGGAGACCTGCCCGAAGGATTGCGCGAAGTGCGGTGACGCCAAGTGCTCGGCACCAAACGAGAACTGCAAGACCTGCGACCAGGATTGCGGGGCGTGCGTGTGTGGCGACGGCCAGTGCGACGACCCCAAGGAGACCTTCCAGACCTGCCCGGCCGACTGCGCCGGCTGCCAGAGCAAGTGCGGCAAGTCGAGCAAAAACGCCAACGGTAGCGTCTGCTGGTGCGACGGCCTCTGCGAAGCACAGGGCGACTGCTGCGACGACAAGAAGCAGTTCTGTCCGTAGGGCAGCAAGCGGGGGACTGCGGTGGCCGACAAGCGTCCCCTGCTCGCGCTCATCGACGGCTCGCACGCCGTGTTTCGCGCCTACTTCGCGGTGCGCGGGCTGACGGCACCCGACGGACGGCCCACCGGTGCGCTGTTCGGCTTCGTGTCGATGTTGATGAAAATCCAGCGCGAACGGGCGCCGACGCGACTCGCCGTGTGCTTCGACACCGCGGCCCCGACGTTTCGCCACCACCTGCTGCCGACGTACAAGGCGAACCGGCCCGCGATGCCCGAGGACCTGGCGGCGCAGTGGCCCATCGCGCTCGAACTCGTCAAGGAACTTGGGCTGCCGCTGCTCGTCCAGGACGGGCTCGAGGCCGACGACCTGATTGCGACGCTCGCCGTGCGCGCCCATGCCGCCGGTTGGGACGTTCTTGTCGTCTCCTCGGACAAGGACCTCATGCAACTCGTCGTCGATGCCCAGGACGGTGGCCCGCGCATCGCCCAACTCGATGACCAGAAGGAGACGATCTTCGACGCGGCGGGCGTGACGGCGAAATGGGGCGTGCCGCCCGACCGTGTGGGCGATCTGCTCGCGATCATGGGCGATGCCTCGGACAATGTGCCCGGCGTCAAGGGCGTGGGTGAGAAGGGTGCGGTCAAGCTGCTGCAGCAATTCGGCTCGCTCGATGCGATCTACGCCCGCCTCGACGAGGTCGAGTCGCCGCGCACCCGCGAGCTTCTGCAGCAGAGCGCCCAGGCTGCCCGCACGGCCCGCCAGGTCGTCGCGCTGGTGACCGACGCTGCGGTGCCGTGGACGCTCGATGATCTGGCGCCGCGCGAACCCGATCGGCCGGCGCTCGTCGAGCGTTTTGCCCAGCTCGGCTTCAAGCGGTTGTTGAAGGATCAACAGGACCACGGCGCCGCGCCGACCGCCGCCGTGCACCACAGCGTGGTGACCGACGCCCTCGAGATGCAGGGCATCGCCGAGCAGATTCGCGCCAGCCGCTGCGTCGCGCTGTGCACCGTGACGAACCGCGCGGACCCCGAGCGCGTGCTGCCGATGTGGGGCGACCTCGTCGGCGTCGGCCTGCAGTGGTCGCCGCTCCACACGGCGTACCTGCCCTTGCGGCCTGGCCCGACCACCGCGCCGCTGTGGGCGCCCGGCCCGTCGACGCCAGCGACACTGGACCTGTTCGCAGCCCCGCAGCCGCCCGCGCGTTCGCCGGTGCTGACGGCGCTGGCGGCGGTGCTCGAAGACGCGGGCATCGCAAAGGTGTCGCACCACGCGAAGTATGACGACCTCGTGCTGCGGCGCCACGGCGTGCGGGTGCGCGGCTGGGCGGGCGATCCGATGCTGGCCAGCTACCTGTGCGAGCCGGAGAAATTCACGCATTCGCTGCGCAACATCGCGTTCCACACGCTCGGGGTGCAACTCGCCGACGACGCGGATGTCCTGGGCCGGGGCAAGGCACAGGTGCAGTGGGGTGCGCTCGACCTGCACAAGGCCGCCGACCACGTGGCCGAACGCGCCGCGCTGGCGGGCAAGTGCGAGCGGGCGCTGCGCAGCGTGCTCGACGCCGCCGGCACGCGCGCGCTGTACGACGACCTCGAAGTGCCGCTCGCAACCGTGCTGGCCGACTGCGAATGGGCCGGCATCGCGATCGACGTCGGCCAACTCGCCGAGCAGAGCCTTTGGCTGGAGCAAGAGGCCGCGGTCGAGGAGCGCGCCATCCACCAACTCGCCGGCCGCGCGTTCTCGATCGGCTCGCCGCAGCAGTTGGGCGTCGTGCTCTTCGAGGAGTTGAAGCTGCCGGCGAAGAAGCGCACGCAGACCGGCTGGTCCACCGACCAGAGCGTGCTTGAAGCGTTGCACGACGCCCACCCGATCTGTGCACGCGTGCTGCGCTGGCGCCAACTGAGCAAGCTGAAAGGTACGTACACCGACGCGCTGCCTGCGCTCGTGCACCCGCAGACCGGGCGGCTGCACACGTGCTTCCAGCAGGCGGTCGCCGCGACGGGGCGGCTGGCCTCGACGGACCCGAACCTGCAGAACATCCCGATCCGGACGCCGGAGGGTCGGCGCATTCGTTCGGCCTTCGTGGCGCCGCCAGGTCATGCTCTGATGAGCGCCGACTACAGCCAGATCGAACTGCGCGTGATGGCCCACTTGGCCGACGACCCCGGGCTCATCGGTGCATTCCGCAGCGGCCACGACATCCACCGCCAGACCGCCGCGCAGATTTTCGGCGTGATGCCGGCGCTGGTGACGACCGAGCAGCGTGCCGCCGCCAAGACGATCAACTTCGGCGTGCTGTACGGCATGGGCCCCCAGCGGTTGGGGCGCGAGATCAATGTGTCGCTGAAGGAAGCCAAGGCGTTCATCGACCGGTATTTCGAGCGGTTTCCGGCCGTGAACGCCTGGATCGAGGGCACCCTCGAAACGGCGCGCCGTACGGGCGAAGTGCGCACGCTGTTTGGCCGCCGCCGGCCGGTGCCGGGGCTGGTGTCGAACGCGCCGGCCGAGCGGGCAGCGGCTGAGCGGGTGGCCGTCAATACGCCCGTGCAGGGGACGGCGGCCGACCTCATCAAGCGCGCGATGCTGGCCGTGCACCGCGACCTGGGCCGGGCGGGGCTGCGGGCGCGGTTGCTGCTGCAGGTCCACGACGAACTGGTGCTTGAAGTGCCGCACGCCGAGATTGACGACGTGACGGCCTTGGTGCGGGCGGCGATGGCCGGGGTGGCAGACCTGAAGGTGCCGTTGCAGGTCGACGTGGGGACTGGGCCGAACTGGGCGGACGCGCACTGATCGCGCTGCCTACGCCTTCTCCAACAACTCCACCAGCACGCCCGCCGTCGACTTCGGGTGCGCGAACCGCACAGGAAAACCCTCCGCACCAATCGACGGCCCGGCTCCCAGCATCTTGGTGCCCGCGGCTTCGGCGTGCCCGGTCGCGGCAGCCAGGTCCACGACTTCGACGCACACGTGGTGGATGCCCGGCCCACGCTTGGCCAGGAATGCGCTGACCTCGGAGTCGTCGCGCAACGGCGCCAGCAACTCGATCATCGTCTCGCCGCACGGCAGGAACGCGATGCGCAGGCCTCGCTCTGGCAGTTCGACGACTTCGTGGACGGCGAGGCCAAGCTGATCGCGCCACACCTTCAGGCCCTCATCGAGCGAAGCGACGGCGATGCCGAGGTGGTTGAGGCGGCGCGGCGGCGTCATCGGCGGCTCCACCCGCTCGCCGGCGGGGAGGTCGCAGCGTACACTGGGCGCCGTCGGACGCCAGCGCGGGCGGGCGCACACGGTCATGATCGAGTTCCGCAACATCCACAAGTCCTTCGGCAACAAGCACGTACTCAAGGACGTGTCGCTGACGGTCGAGAAGGGCTCGATCCTGTTCATCGTCGGCTCGTCGGGCGCGGGCAAGTCCGTGCTCGTGAAACACCTCGTCGGCCTGCTGCGGCCCGACAAGGGCACGGTGCTGCTCGACGGCCGCGACATCACGCGCCTGAGCGAAAAGGAGTTTTATCCGGTGCGGATGCGCTGCGCGATGGTGTTCCAGCATTCCACACTCTTCGACTCGATGTCGCTGATCGAGAACGTGATGCTGCCGCTGCGCAAGCACAAGGGCCTGGTCGGTGCACCGGCGCGCGAGGCGGCGCTGGAGTTCTTGCGCCGCGTGCACATGGACCACCTCGCCGACCGGTTTCCGTCCGACATTGGCGACGGCCTGCGCAAGCGCGTGGCGATCGCGCGGGCCCTGACCTTGGGACCCGACTTCGTGATTTTCGACGAGCCGACCACCGGTCTCGATCCGCTCGCAGCGGCCAACGTGGACCAGTTGATCCGCGAACTGTCGGACGTGCAGGGCGTGACCAGCATCGTCGTCAGTCACGATCTGCGCTCGATCTTCTCCGTCGCCGACCGCATCGCGATGATCTACCAGGGCGAGGTGCGGATGGACGGCACGCCGGAGCAGTTCCGCAACACCGACGACGGGGTGGTGCGTCAATTCATTCGGGGTCTCGCCGAAGGTCCTATGGTGATCTGACCGACCGCAAGACCTGCCGCGATCTTGCCCCACACCCGCATGCAAGCCACACTGTGGCCGCCCGGAACCTCGCCTTCCGGTCCAGACGTGACGGCCCGTGAAGGAGAAGTCCATCGAGGTGAAGGTCGGCGCGCTCGTGCTCCTGTGCACGGCGTTGCTCGTCGCGTTCATTATCGTGCTGGGCGACATGGGCGGCGGGGGCGGCTTTCCCGTGTTCGCCGACTTCCCCACGGCCAGCGACATCAAGCCCGGTGCGCCGGTCAAGATCGCCGGCGTGACGGCGGGCCGGGTCATCGGCATCGAGTACTGGGGCGGCCGCAAGGACCCGAAGTCGGGGCAACGCGTCACCGTGCGCATCCTCCTCGACGTCGACCCGGGCAAGGGGCAGACGCTGCACGACGACGCGCAGTTCTTCATCTCCACCCAAGGCATCCTGGGCGAGAAGTACATCGAGGTCGATCCCGGCAACTACGAGCGGCCGGCGCTCAAGCCCGGCGCCGTCGTCCACGGCGTTCCACCACTGCGGCTTGAAGTGCTCGGCCAGCAGTTGAGCAAGGTCGCCGGGGCCGTGTCGCGCCTGCTCGAATCGAACGAGAAGACGATCGGCGAAATCCTCCTGCACGCCGACGAAGCCGTGCTGACCGGCAAGAAGACGCTCGAAGATGCCGACAAGCTCATCGTGGACAACCGCGACACCGTGGCCGACACGCTTGCGAAGCTGCAACTCGCTGCAGATCGGGCCGAGAAACTGGCGGCGGCGCTGCAAGGGGCGGTCGGAGACGGCAAGGCCATCCGCCGCACGATCGCCCACGCCGAAGCCGTCGCCGCCGAAGTGGACGCGAACACGGGGCCGCTGCTCAAGGACGTGCGTGCCGTCGCCCGCAACGCCAAGGGCCTCAGCGAACGCCTGCGCGACGAGCCGACCGTCGAGGTGCTGCTCGGCAACAAGGGGCACGCCAAGGTGCTGGCGATGGTCGACAAGATCGGCGGCGCGGTCGACAAGGCCGAGGGCGCGGTCGACGACGTCAAGGCGGTCACGAAGAACGCGCGCGACGGCCGCGGCACGGTCGGTGGCCTGCTCATGGACAACGAACTGTTCATGGACCTGAAACTGCTGCTGAAGGACCTCAAGCGGCATCCATGGAAGTTCATCTGGCGCGAATGACCCGCACAAAAGCTCACCCCTGCGCTGCCAGGAGTCTGGCACGATGCGACCGCGGACGCAGGACGCACCGGGGGTCCGAAACGACGCGCACCCACCATCAGGGTCGGTCAAGCATTGCCTGGGCGCTCGCGTCATTGTGGGCGTTTGGTTGCAGTGCCGATGCGAGCGTCGAGGGGGCCGTCGATGCAGGTGCCCGTACCTCCGACGCGGCCGCTGCCCAAGATGCCATGGCTCCGCCAGGTGACGCAGCGGGTGCCGACGCGAGCGGACTCGACACGGACTCCGACGCGCCCGGCACCGACGCGAGTGCGCGCACACCTGCCGACTCCCGCGCGGCCGCCGACGCCAAGCTGTCTGTCGACGACGGCGATGCTGCCAGGGGGGGCGGACCAGACGCGGCGCCGACCATCCTGGCTGCCTGCGTGACCCAGGCGACGGCTGTGTGCGACGACGCCAACCCGTGCACGACCGACACTTGCCACGCCACGCTCGGCTGCACCCACGAAGCGAACCTCTTGCCTTGCTCTGACGGCAATGCGTGCAGCGACGGCGACTCATGCCAGGCCGGCGCATGTGCGACCGGCAAGAGCAAGCTGTGCGCCGACGGCAATGCGTGTACGGCAGACGGCTGCGACCCGAAGCTCAGCTGCGTCTTTACCGCCATGACGGCGCCCTGCGAAGACGGCAGCGTCTGTAGCCTCGGCGACGGATGCAGCGGCGGCGTCTGCCTGCCCGGCGCCCCGACCGCCTGCGACGACGGCAACCCGTGCACGGCCGACGCCTGTGACCCGACAGCGGGCTGCCTGCACGGGGCGACCAGCAACGCGTGTTCGGATGGCGACGCCTGTACGGTCGGCGATCAGTGCAGCGGCGGCCTGTGCGCGGCCGGCACAGCGCTCGCGTGCATCGATGGCAACGCGTGCACGACCGACGGCTGCCTGCCGGCGAGCGGCTGCGTCTGGGGCAACAGCGGCGGACCGTGCACCGACGGCAACGCGTGCACGCTCGGTGACCAGTGCGCCCAAGCAGCATGCGTGGGTGGGCCTGGGCTCGATTGCGACGATGGCAAGGCGTGCACGGTCGATGGCTGCGACGGCAAGCTCGGGTGCCAGCACGCAGCGTCGAGCCAGGCGTGCGATGACGGCGACCCGTGCACGATCGGAGAGGCGTGCCTGGCGAATGGCTGCAAGGGCGGCAAGCTGGTCGCATGCGCAGACGGCAACCCGTGCACGGCCGACTCGTGCAAGGCCGACGTCGGCTGCCAGAACTTGCCCTTGAGCGGCGCGTGCTCTGACGGCTCAGTGTGCACGACGAACGACACCTGCCTCGACGGTGCGTGTGTGCCCGGCGCGCCGCTGGCGTGCGACGACGGCAACCTGTGCACGCTCGACGGGTGCGGGGCGACGGCCGGCTGCAAGGCGACGTTCGTCGCGGCGGCTTGCAGCGATGGCGACCCGTGCTCAGCCGACGACGTCTGCTCGGGCGGCACCTGCAAGGCGGGCGTCGGCGTCGCCTGTTCCGACGGCAACCCGTGCACGACCGACGCGTGCAAGGCCGGCGCGGGCTGTACGGCGGCGAACAACACCGCGGCCTGCAGCGACAGCAACGTGTGCACCGCGGCCGACGCGTGCCAGGGCGGCGCCTGCGCGCCCGGCGCGGCGACCGTGTGCAACGACGGCAACGCGTGCACGCTCGACCTGTGCGACGCGGCGAAAGGGTGTGCGAGCCAGGCCGTCGCGTTTGCGTGCGACGACGGCAACGTGTGCACGTTGGGCGACAGTTGTTCCGGAGGCAAGTGCTTGGCGGGCAAGGCCACCGTCTGCCAGGACGGCAACGCGTGTACCGACGACGCTTGCGATGCCAAGGTCGGCTGCATCACCGCGTTCAACTCCGTGCCGTGCAACGACAAGAACGCGTGCACGAGCGCCGACGCCTGCAAGACCGGCTCCTGTGCCGGGGCGGCGGTCGAGTGCAACGACAGCAACGTCTGCACGACCGACGTGTGCGATGCCGCCAAGGGGTGCGTCGGTGTGCCGGCGGCGGGCGTGTGCTCCGACGGAAACAAGTGCACCCACAGCGACGCGTGCCAGGACGGCGTGTGCGTGGGTGCGGCGATCGGGTGCGACGACGGCAATCCGTGCACCGCGGACGCCTGCAAGCCGCTGCTGGGTTGTGTCGCGCCGAATGCGCCCGGGGGTGCCAGTTGCGGGCCCGGAGCGTGCAACGCCGGTAAGTGTCTGTTCGGGACGCCGACGCATCCTGCGGAGTCGTGCAAGCAGGTCCTCGCCGTGGCGGGCAAGGTGCCGTCGGGGCTGTACTGGCTCGACCCGGACGGTGCCAGCGGAGCCAACGACAAGTTTCAGGCGTGGTGCGACATGACCGGCGACGGCGGCGGTTGGACGTTGGTGTTGAAGGTCAACGGCCAGAATGTGACATTCGGTCACGCGTCGCCGCTGTGGGATACGAGCGCGGTCTTGAACGGGGGTGCCCCCGACTTCGATCTGAACGAGGCACGCCTACCGGGCTACGGCAGCGTGGCGTTCTCCGAGGTGCGCGTGGGCATGAAGGAGGGCGCGGCCGACCCGAAGTTCCTGGTGCTGTCGATCGGCGCCACCTCTCTCGGTTACCTGATCGGCCAGGGCAAGGTCGTCGCGACGAAGGCGGGCCGCGAAGCGTGGAAGGGCCTGTTCGGTACCGGCTCGCTGCAGACCTTCTGCAACCAGGAGGGCTTCAACACGCTGCGTTGCCGCATCGGCATCGTCGGCAACAACGAAAACGACTGCAACACGCCCGACTCGTGGCTCGGCATCGGCTGCGCGGGCGGCTTCGCGGCAGGCAACTTTGCGGACGGCAACTGGGGCGCGGACAATGGCGGCAAGGCGACGAAGGCCTTTGGCTATGTGATGGTTCGGTAGAGCCACCGCGCCCGCGTTGGATTTCGTCCGACGCAGTCGCGCGGGCGCACACCCAGGCTTCAACGGCGACCGGGGGCAGGATGAAGGCTTGGGCGCTGGCAGGAGCGGTAGGGACCATCGTGGCGGTGTGCGGTTGCGGCAACCCGGACGCCGTGGTTGCGGCCGCGGCGGCGCAGGCAGACACCGACGCGGCGCCGCAACCCGACGTGGGAACTGCCGTCGATGCGGCCCCCGGGGCAGACGTCGGCATCGCGCCGGACGAAGTGGCAGCGGACCTGGCAGTCGGGCGCGGCACAGACGTCGGCTCCCCCGACCGCACTGCCCCCGACGGTGCTTCGGCGCCCGACGCCCCGCCGGGCGACCGGGCCACCTGCGACCCGTGCAGCGCCAGCGCCCAGTGCCAGGACGCGGCCGCAGCGTGCGTTGCGGTCGGCACGCCAGCCGGCTCGGCGGGCTTCTTCTGCATGGGGGCGTGCGGCCCCGACGGCTCCTGCCCGGCCGGCAGCGCCTGCGAGACGCGGACGACCGCCGAGGGTGCCAACGCCAACGTCTGCATCCCCACCGCCGATGCGTGCGGCTGTGGCGCCCTGGCCAAGGCGGCGGGCTGGACGACGCCGTGCTTCCAGCCAGCGATCGACGCCGCAGGCCTCGTCGTGGGCAACTGCGCCGGTACCTGGTCGTGCGCTGGCGGCGGCTGCGATGCGCCCAAGCCGGCGCCCGAGTCCTGCAACGGCAAGGACGACGACTGCGACGGCCAGACCGACGAAGGCGACCCAGCGGGCTTGTGCGACGAAGGCAACCCGTGCACGCAGGGTGCGGCATGCGTCGCTGGCACGTGTAAGGCGGGCCCGGATTTGTGCGCGTGCCACGCGGACGCGGAGTGCGGTCTCGCGAACCTGTGCCAGGGCAAAGCGATCTGCGACAAATCGACGCTTCCGTGGGCGTGCAAGGTCGTGCCCGGCAGCGCGGTGTCGTGCGACCTGACGAAGGCCACGGCGTGCGCGAGCCCGGCGTGCGAGCCGACGAGCGGCCAGTGCAAGGCCAAGCCCCAAGCCGACGGCACGCCGTGTGACGCCGATGCCAGCGCGTGCACCGCGGGCGACAGTTGCCAGGAGGGGAAATGCAAGCCTGGCGCAGCGGTGTCGTGCGACGACGGCAATCCGTGCAGCCACGATGCGTGCGGTGCGACGGGATGCAGCCACCTGCCCCAGGTCGGCCCGTGCGACGACGGCAACGCGTGTACGGGCGCCGATGCGTGCAAGCAAGGCGTGTGCCAGGCCGGCCCGGTCAAACCGTGCAGCGACGGACTGCCGTGCACGGTCGACGGGTGCGACGCGAAGACCGGCGGCTGCACGGCGAAGCCCGGGATCGACGGCGCCGTGTGCGACGACGGCAACGCCTGCACGGTTGCCGAAACGTGCCAGGCGGGGGCGTGCCAGGGCGGGGCGGCCAAGGCCTGCAGCGACAGCAATCCATGCACGGCCGATGGTTGTGCGGCCCAAAGCGGGTGCACGCACGAGTTCACGACCCAGGCGTGCGAAGACGGCAGCCCGTGCACGATCGGCGACACATGTGCGGCCGGGCAATGCAAGGCGGGCACCAACAACTGTACCTGCGCGACAGTGGCCGACTGTCTCGCCACGCAGAACAAGAATCCGTGCGCGGGGGCGTTTCAGTGTGACACCAAGGCGAGCCCGCCGAAGTGCGTGGTCGTCCCCGGCTCGGCGCCCGTGTGCCCCGCCGGCGGACCGTGCACCGTGGGCGTCTGCAACCCCGTCAGCGGGGCGTGCGCCAAGCAAACGCTGGCGGTGGGCGCTGGCTGCGACGACGGGGATGCGTGCACGGCAACCGAAAAATGCGACGCGGGTGCCAAGTGCGTGGGCACGGCGGCAGCGTGCAGCGATGGACTGCCGTGCACGGTCGATGCCTGCGACAAGCTGAAGGGATGCGCCCATACGCCGATGACGGGGCCCTGCAACGACGGCAACGCGTGCACTGCCGGCGACACCTGCGCGGGCGCTGCGTGCGTGCCCGGCCCCGCCCAGGTCTGCGCTGACAATTCGGCATGTACGCTGGATGGTTGTGCGCCGGCGACCGGCTGCACGCACGACGCCAAGCCGTTCGAGGGCAAGGTGTGCGGCTCCGGCGCGGGGGCGTGCGGCCCCGCCGCGTGTGCGGCTGGCGTGTGTGTCGGGATCGGCGCGAACCCGTGCAACGACGGCAACCCGTGCACCGACGACAGTTGCATCAGCGGTCAGGGCTGCTCTCACGCGGCTAACGCTGCCGCGTGTAGCGATGGCAACCCGTGTACGACCGGCGACGGCTGCGCGATTGGCGCCTGCAAGCCCGGCGGCCCGACGCCGTGCGGCGACGGCAACTCGTGTACAGACGACAACTGCACCAAGGCGACCGGGTGCACCCACGCGCAAAACGTGGCCACTTGCGACGACGACGACGCTTGCTCAGTGACCGACACCTGTGCCGCGGGCGCGTGCAAGGGGTCGCCCAAGGTTTGCGACGACGGTGTCGCGTGCACGCTCGACGCTTGCATCCCGGGCGGCATGTGCTCGGTGTCGGCGGCTGCGATGGAGGGCAAGGCCTGCCCGCCGCCCGGCGCCTGCAACGCGAACGGCACGTGCGGCGCGGGCAAGTGCACCACCCCGGCCTCGCACTGCCCGGTCAAGAAGGGGCGCGAAATCTGGCCGCCGATCTTTCCCAAGACGCTCGGGCCCGCGCAGACGATGTACGACCCGGTGGGTGTGCATACTGCGTACGTGACCGTGGCACCCGACGACTGGACGAAGTACCTCGAACTCGTGGCGTCGAAGAAGCAGACGAACACGTTCTTTCCCGCCGATGTCACGATCGACGGCGTTGCGTACGGTCAGGTCGGCATCCGCACGTTCGGCTACGGCAGCCTGTTCTACAACCCGAACAAGCCGAACATCCGCGTCAAGTTCGACGCGTTTGTCGCAGGCAAGCAGGGGCCCGACGGCCTGCACAGCGTGCGGTTCAAGTCATCGGGCCAGGATCGCACGTACCTGAAGCAGCCGCTTAGCCAGATGCTGGTGCAGCTCAACGGCGGCTACGCTCCGCGGTTTTCATGGGTGCGCGTGTGGGTCAACGGGCAGCCGAAGGGCCTGTACCAGTTGTTCGAGCACGTCGACAAGAAGTTCTACCACGCCAACTTCGACAATGACGACGGCAACGAATACCAGCGCAAGACGACGTGCATGGGGCTGAACTGCCCGCCGGCCGGCTGCGACGCGCTCGCGGGCTACTACCTGGGTGACCCCGGCGACGCGAAGGATGTCGTCGCGCTCGCCAAGGTCGGCAAGCTGAGCCCAGACGCCTCGTGGGCCCAAGAAGCGGACGGACTGGTCAACTTCGAGTCGCTGCTGGCCGAATACGCCTGGGAGGCGGTGAGCAGCGACATCGACAGCCTCGCGGCGGCCGGGCAGAACTTCACAATCTACCACAACCTCGACACGAACAAGCTGGAGTTCATCCCCACCGGCCAGGACCTCGTGATGGGAACGAGCGGCGCCTGGTACGACGTGTGGAAGCCGTGGGGGCCGCCGAACTCGTGGTGCAACGGCCGCGTCGACCAATTCTTCACGCGCATCGTGGCGACACCGGGCTTGCAGGCCAAGCTGCTGGAAAAACTGAAGTTCTTGCGTTGCGGTCCGTTTGCGACGGCGACGTTCAACGCGGTCATCGACAACTACCGGGCGCTGCTGAAGCCCGATGTCTACGGCGACCCCGCCGGGAAGGCGACGGCGGCGGAACTCGATGCGGCGTATGCGAGCCTCAAGAAATACGTGGTGGACCGCAACAAGTACCTGGATGGCGTGGTCGGGGCCTGCCCGTAGCGAGCCCGGAAATCTTGCCGGCGCACGGCACGCTGCCTATCCTCTGCAGTCGGCGCCGCGCTGAGACTGGCGGCGTTGAGGAGGCCAAGATGCCCAAGGGCGAACAGAAAGCACCCAAGAACAACAAGCCAAAGCTGTCGACGGCAGAAAAGCAGAAGAAGAAGAAGGAGAAGGCGGCGGCCAAAAAGTAACGGCGGCCAAGAAGTAGCGCCGACCGGGGCGACCCGGTTGTCGGTATGCTGGCAACCTGTCTCGGTACCCTGGCTACGACCGCCAGCGTGGGCTACGAGCCTGAGCCCGGCTCGCGGTCCAGGCCGTCGATCAACGCGCCAAGCGAGTGCGTGAGGCGGTCGAATTCGCGGCGATCGTGGGCGGGCACTGGCGCGCGCAACTCGTCCTCGACCGACTGCGGATCGACGTAGCGGCCGTTGCGCCTCACGCCAAAGTGCAGGTGCGGGCCCGTCGAGCGTCCAGTCGTCCCCACGAATCCGATCGTTTCGCCCTTGCCGACCCGCTCGCCGGCCCGCACGCCGAGGGCGAACTTCTGCAAGTGCATGTACTCCGTGGCCCAGCCGCTGTCGTGGCGCAAGCGCACGAGATTGCCCGCTGCGCCCGCACGCCCCACCGCAGTCAACACACCGTCGGCCGCTGCGAACACCGGTGTGCCCCGCGCTGCGCCGAAGTCGACCCCGTAGTGCGCTTTCAACTTGTGCAGGATCGGGTGCAGGCGCATCCCGAACGTCGATGTCGTGTGGCCACTGCGCAGGGGCTGGCGCAAGAACAGGCTCTCGAGCGACTGGCCATCGGCCGCGAAGTAGGCGCCCCTTGTCGGGCCGGGCGTGCCTGCGCCGCCTGCCGCCGCCGTCGAGTGCGTCGGGGCGAACCAGAAGGCTGTCACCCGGTCGCCTGCCACGGCGGCACGCCATTGCAATGCCACGAGGCGGTGGTAGCGCAGCAGTTGCTCGCCATCCATGAGCTTGTCGACGACAAGACGCAGTTCATCGCCGGTGCGCGGTGCGATTTCTTCCGCCAGTCGCTCACCCAGCACGGCACCCACCGCGAGCGCCAGTCCGTCGCCCTCGCCACACCGCCGCAGCGAGCTTTCGAGCGAACCGATCACGCCGCACCGCAGCGCCGTCCGCACCAACGTGCCGGGCAGGCCGCCTTCGCGGGCCTCGTAGCCGCCACCCGGCGCGCGCTCGACCGTCACGCCCTCGCCATGCTGCGGCGCTACGACGAGGGTTGCGAGCCCGCCCGCGTCCATCACGCCCGCGCCGTCGAAGCGGCCCCACAGGCGCCAGCCCGCCTGCAGTTTCGTCGGTGCGCGCACGGTTGCGTAGGCATCGACGACCGCCCGTGCGACGGACGGCGTCAGGTAGAGCCGACCCAGCGCTGCGGTCAGGCCCTCGCCCGGCTGGACGACCCACGACCGCGTCAGCGCCCCGGGTGCTGCAACATCGCTCGCGCCCAAGTGAACGGTTCGGCGTGCGGTCGGCGCCTCGACGAATCCCAGTGGCGCCTCGACGAATCCCGGTGGCGCCTCGACGAATCCCGGTGGCGCCTCGACGAATCCCGGTGGCGCCTCGACGAATCCCGGTGGCGCCTCGACGAATCCCGGTGGCGCCTCGACGAATCC
>SHZF01000005.1 GCA_009692425.1 Myxococcales bacterium
TCCCGGCGTCCGGCGCGGCGGTGGAGTCCGGCAGCGGCCCAGCGTCAGCAACAGGCGTCGCGTCAGCAACAGGCGCCGCGTCAGCAACAGGCGCCGCGTCGGCAACAGGCGCCGCGTCGGCAACAGGCGTCGCGTCAGCAACAGGCGCCGCGTCAGCAACAGGCGTCGCGTCGGCAACAGGCGCCGCGTCGGCAACAGGCGTCGCGTCGGCAACAGGCGCCGCGTCAGCAACAGGTGTCGCATCGGCCACAGGTGTCGCATCGGCCGTGGGAGCGGGCACCTCGGCGCTGGCGTCAGGTGCGCTGGCGTCCAGCGCAGCCGCGAAGTCGGCGGCCGTGAACAGGTCGGGGGCGCCCGTGGCCGCCGCCGCATAGATGGTGGCGGGGCCGGAGTCGGAGCATCCGGTGGCGCTGGCCATGGCCAGGATGCAGGCAGCGAAAGGGGACCGGAGCATGGCGGCCTCGCAACGCCCGACGATGGGCGGCGCCGCATTGTAACCACGTCCGGAGGCGGACGGCACTTGCCCCATGCCGGCACCTCGCCGATGCTGCGCGCCGCACTTGCTGCAGTTCCCGGAGGCTCCCATGCCTACACCGCTCACCCTGCGCGCCGATGGCAACCTCGCCGTGCTGACGCTCGACGACGGGCGCGGCAACACGCTGGGGTCGGCCATGCTCCTCGCACTGCGCCAGGCGCTGGCCGGAGCCCACGGCGCGAGCACCTTGTTGGTGTGCGGACGCGCCAAGGTGTTTTCGGGCGGCCTCGACCTTGCCGAGGTCGTGCCGCTCGGCGAGGCCGCAATGCTCGCCTTCCTCGAACTTTTCGACGCGACTTTTCGCGACCTGATCGCGTTCGACCGCCCGATCGTGATGGCCGTCGCCGGCAGCGCGGTGGCAGGCGGCGCCGTGTTGTTGGCGTGCGGCGACGACCGCATCGGGGCAGACGATACCGGGCGCGTCGGGGCCAACGAGGTACGGCTCGGCATTCCGTTCCCGGCCACCGCACGCGAGGCCCTGCTGGCGGGGTTGGGGCCGATGTGGGGCGCCCACGCGATGCTCACAGGCGACATCGTCGACAAGACCGAAGGGATGCGGCGCGGCTGGCTGCACCGCCTCGTGCCGCCCGAGCGCTTGCTCGAAGTGGCTACGGCGCGCGCCCACGAACTGGCGACGGCACCGGGATCTGCCACGGGCCACGTCAAGCGCGCGCTGCGGGCGGACCACCTGGAGCGGGTCGATCGCGAAGGGGCACCGCGGCGTGCGGCGTTTGCAGCTGCGTGGGTCGGCGCCGACGCCCAGGCACGGCTCGGTGCGGTCCTGGCCAGCCTCAAGCAGCGAGGATAGGCGAAAAGCTACGAACCGGCCGGCTTGACCGGGGGGCCCACGTCGACGCTCAGTTCAGCCTTGACGCCCGCGCCACCCTTGGCCTTGGAGAACTCGACCGCCAGCGTGCACTTGCCCGCCTTGAGCCCCTTGACCTTGACGAGGCCGTACGTGTCCGCCGTCGCTGCGCTGGCACCGACCGCCGTGGAGCCGAGCACCTTGACGGAGCAGGTGTCGGGCGTGGTCGTCGTCGCCTTGACCTCGGTCTTGGCCTGGCACACGGGCTTGCCGCCGATCGTCGGACGCACGAGCACGGGGACTTCCAGCAACCCGACCGCGACGAAGTACGTGCCGCCCAGCGCCGCGCCATCGACATCGTCGATGTCGACCAGCTTGACCGACGCCGTCGTGGCATCGACGGTCGACTTCAGCGTCGCCACTCCCTTGGCGGCCGCGGTCGTGAAGTGCAGGAATTGTTGATCCTTCGACGCGGTGTCGAGCGTCAGCACGCCCGCCGGTTCGTTGGTGAACGGCCGGTAACCGTAGCCGATCGCGGGCTCGTTGTTCGCATGCTTGAGGTCGAACGGCACGTAGATGTCCTGGTTGACGAGGTAGAGGCCCTCGGGATCCGCCGTGCACGTGTGGCGCAGCGCCGTCTTCTGCACCTTGGCGGCGCGCATGTGGACCTTGTCGGGGACCTCCTGGGCGTTCGCTTTCTTCCCCTTGACGTCGATCGTGGCGGGTCCGTCGCCCGTGCCTTCGAGCGTGACGACGTCGCCCTTGAATTCTACGATCTTGAGCGCTTCGGGCTTGTCTGACGTCGCCGCGAGTACCGTCACGAGTTGCTCGGGCGTGGTCGCGGTCGCCACGTGTAGGTCGATGCGGGCGCCGACGGCGATGGCCTTGTTGAAATCGGCGATCTTGTCGTCGGCGAGGTACCAGAAGCGCAGGTTGCCGAGATCGCCGGTGGTCTGGGACGCGCACGCCGACGCGGTGAGCAGGGCGAGCAGGCAGGCGCAGCGCAGTGCGCGGCCAAGGGCGTTGTCGAGCTGCGGGGAGAAGACGGGTTGCATGGGAGTCCTCCGTGAGAATGGCGCGGGTACGATGCGCGCTTGCCGACGGTGGTGCAACGTGGGGTACGGTGGGGTGACATTCGTGTCGTTGCCGCGCCGAAAGTCGCGGACCCACACGGTCTCGCGCTGCGACAGTGATGCTCCTACCTTGCCAACCCCGCCAGTTCCACCATCGCCGCCACCACCTTGCGCGGCGCCTCCAGGTGCGGCGCGTGGCCCACATCGGACAGCACCAGCGAGCCCGCCCCGAGGCCATCTAGAAAGAGCTCGCGGTTGCGCGGGTGCACGATCCGCTCTTCGCGCCCATACACGACGAGCGCGGGCACGCCGGGCCGCCGCATCGTCTCGGGTACGCCTTCGCCGTTCTGCGGCGCGATCATCCGCTCGAAGTGGGCGCGGTGCTCGGCGTGGCGCGCCATCCACACGCCGGCGACGTGGCGCAGCAGCGGGCGCGGCCACGGCGGGCGGTGCGCGTAGCTGAGCGTGATCAGTTCGAGAAAGTCGGCGAACGACGTCGGCAGCAGCGGGTTGTGGCCGGCATCGAGGCGGGCCTGCGTGATCGGGTGGAATCCCGCCGGCCCCGCCGCCGCCAGCAGCGCGACCGACCGCACGCGCTCCGGGTGGTCGTGGGCGAGCCGGGCCGCGATGCCGCCGCCCATCGAATTGCCGGCCACGTGAACCCTCTGGAGGCCGAGGGCGTCGAGCAAGCCGAGCAGCGTCGCCACCTGGGCGACCACCGTGGCGCGATCGGGTGCGACGGCCGGTGCCGCGCCAAAGCCGGGCAGGTCCGGCGCGATCACGTCAAACGCGCGCGCGAGCCACGGCAGCGCCGTCAGCCAGGTTTCCTTGCGATCCGAAAAGCCATGCAGCGCCAGCAGCACCGGGCCGCGGCCGGCGCGCAGGATGGGGATGTCGAGGTCGCCGACGCGCACGACCGCGTGGCGCGCCCCCGTCAACCGCTCCATGGCACTTTGGATGGCGCGGTATTGCACGGCGCCGAGCGCAGTCTCCGCGCGGACGAAGTGGGCGGCCAGCGAAAAAGACAGGGGCACTGGAGTCCTTGACAAGGGGGACCGTGGCCGAGTCGGACGATCTCGTCAACCGTTGTTCGCCAGACCCTGATCCGCTAGAACCTTGGCCAACCGCTGAGGCCCGCCATGCCCCCCGTCCTGCTCGCCATCGACCAAGGTACCACCGGCACCACCGCGCTGCTGATCGACCGCAGCCTGCAGGTGCTCGGCAAGGTCAACGTCGAGTATCCGCAAATCTACCCGCGGCCCGGCTGGGTCGAACACGATCCGGAGGCGATCTGGGCGTCCGTGCTGCAGGCCATCGACAAGGTGCTGGCGGCTACCGGGACGGCGGCGACCGCGATTGCGGCAATCGGCATTACGAACCAGCGCGAGACGACCACGATCTGGGAGCGGGCGTCGGGGCACCCGATCCACAATGCGATCGTGTGGCAATGCCGCCGCACCGCGCGGGTATGCCAGGAACTGACCGACGCCGGCCATGCCGACTTCGTGCGGGCGCGCACGGGGCTGGCGCTCGATGCGTACTTCTCGGGAACGAAGGCGGCGTGGTTGCTCGATCACGTGCCCGGAGCCCGCGCGCGCGCCACTGCCGGCGATCTCGCGTTTGGCACGGTCGACTCCCTGCTCGTGTGGCGCTTGACTGGCGGCACGGCGGGCGCGGGCGCCGTGCACGTCACCGACCCGTCGAATGCATCGCGCACGATGCTGTACGACCTCGACACGCGCGCCTGGAGCGACGAACTCTGTGCGCTGTTGCGCGTACCCCGGGCGCTGCTGCCCGCCGTACGCCCGAGCGCGGGAGTCTACGGCCACACGCGCGGCGTGGCAGGGTTGCCCGACGGCATCCCGATCGCGGGCATGGCGGGCGACCAGCAAGCGGCGCTGTGCGGGCAACTCTGCCTGGAGCCGGGTGCCGCGAAGTGTACGTACGGCACCGGCGCCTTCCTGCTCATGCAGACCGGTCGCCAGCGCGTGGCGAGCCGCCATGGCCTGCTGACGACCGTGGCATGGCAGGTCGGCGACGATTTTCGGTACGCGCTCGAAGGCAGCGTGTTCGTTGCGGGCGCGGCGGTGCAGTGGCTGCGCGACGGCCTCGGCATCATCCAGTCTGCCAGCGAGATCGAAGCGTTGGCGCGCAGTGTGCCCGACGCGGGCGGCGTGCAGTTCGTGCCCGCGCTCGCCGGCCTCGGCGCGCCGTGGTGGCGACCCGACGCGCGCGGGACCCTGACCGGGCTGACACGCGGCACCACGCGGGCGCACATCGCGCGGGCGGCGCTGGATGGCATCGCGCATTCGTGTGCCGACCTGCTCGACGCCATGGCCGCCGATCTGGGTCACCCGCTGACCGAGTTGCGCGTCGATGGGGGCGCGGCGGCCAACGACCTGTTGATGCAGATGCAGGCCGATCTCGTGCAGGCCACTGTCGTGCGGCCCGAAGTCGTCGAGACCACCGCGCTGGGCGCCGCCGTACTGGCCGGCGTCGGGATCGGCTGGTTCGCCTCGCTCGCCGACGCGCGGTCTGCGTGGCGCGAACAGGCGCGCTTCTTGCCAGGTCCGGCAAGTGCTGTCGCCGCCGCGCGTGCCCGCTGGCGCGTGGCCATCGATAAGGTGTAGGCTCGCCGCGCCGAACAAGAATCGACAAGTCCACGGAGCCTCATGGCCGAATCTGCCAAGCGTCGCGCCGCCCCCATTGCGCCCGAACGCGAGTTCGCGCCTGAACACCAGATCGCTCCCCACCACCAGAGTGCGGTGCTGGATCTGCTCGACTCGGGCGTCGTCGTCGTCGACCGCGACCAGCGCGCAATCTACGCGAACCGAGTGGCTCTCGAGCAGATGGGGTTCGCGACCGTGGCGGAATTGGCCCAGGTGGACTTCGATGCGCTGACCGACGCCTGCCGGATCCTCGACGAGGCGGGAAACAACATTGCGCGCCCCCAGCGGGCGCTGGCCCGGGCGCTGCGCGGCGAGACGGTGCGCGGCCACGTCGTGCGCCATGTCACCCCCGAGGGACACCACCGAACTTCCCTCGTCTCCACCTGTCCGTTGTACAACGCAACGGGCGAAGTCGACAGCGCGGCCCTGACGTTTCGCAACGTCACCGCCGAGCGTGACCTGCAGGCATCGCTTACTGCCAGCGAGTTCAAGTACCGCCAACTCGTCGAGCAGTGCCCCGATGCGATCTGCGTCCACGACGGCAAGACGATCCTGTACGTGAACCCGGCCGGCATGCGGATGATGGGCGCCACGCAGCCCGAACAGATGATCGGGCAGGCGGTGTTGCCGTTCGTGCACCCCAACTATCGGGCGCTCGCGGCCGAACGCATTCGCGGTGCGGCCCAGGACCGCGTGGCGCAGCCCGTCGCCGACGAGAAGTTAGTCGGCGTCGATGGGCGCGTGATCGATGTCGAGGTGGCGAGCTTTCCTTATCTGGACGGGACGAATCCGGTCATGCAGGTCGTGATCCGCGACGTAACCGACCGGAAGCACGCCGAGGCCGAGTTGCTGCGGGTGCGCAAACTGGAGTCGTTGGCCCTGCTTGCCGGCGGCATCACGCACGACTTTAACAACCTGATGACCGCCGTGCTGGCCAACCTGACGCTCGCCCGACTGGCCCAAGACGACGGCTCGCCGGGCTACAACCGGCTGGTCGAGGCCGAAAAGGCGACATTGCGCGCGCGCGACCTCACCCACCAGATTCTCGCGTTTGCGCGCGGCGGCGACCCCGGGCGCCAGTCCGTCGATGTCGTGCAACTGGTGCGCGAGTCTGCGTCGTTCGCGCTGGCCGGCTCCGAGACGCGACTCGAACTGGTCGTCGAAGACTCACCGCCGGCCGCGGAAGCCGACCCGGGCCAGTTGGGGCAGGTCGTCCAGAACCTCGTCCTGAACGCGGGCCAGGCGATGGCGGGGCACGGCACTGTGAGCGTGCGTGTCAGTGCCGGCCGCATCGACGGGGTGCGCGCGGGCGTGCCCCTGCCCAAAGGGGCCTATGTGTGCGTCGATGTTGCGGACACCGGCCACGGGATTGCGCCGGAGCACGTCGCCCACGTCTTCGACCCGTTCTTCACGATGCGTCCGCACGGCAGCGGCCTCGGCCTGTCGACTTCGTACGCCATCGTCCAGCGGCACGGCGGCTGGATCAGCGTGGCCTCGCGCCCCGGACACACGGTGTTCACGGTCTGGCTGCCCGCGAGCGCGGAGCGGGCGCCGCCGCCGCCGCCCGCCGACACCGCGGAAACGGGCCACGGGAGCGTGCTCGTGATGGACGACGACGCGCTGATGCGCGAAACGGCATGTGCGGTCGTCGGCGTGCTCGGCTATGCCAGCGAAGCGGTCGCCGATGGTACCGCCGTGGTGGAGCGCTATCGTGAGGCGCTGGCAGCGGGCGAGCGTTTCGATGCCGTGTTGCTGGACCTGACGGTGCCCGGCGGCATGGGTGGACGCGAGGCCATGGTGGCGCTGCTGGCCTTGGACCCGCGCGTGTGCGCGATCGTGTCCAGCGGCTACTCCGACGACCCGGTGATGACGAACTGGGCGGCCCACGGCTTCGCGGGCGTGGTCGCCAAGCCCTACACGGTCGGCGAGATGGCGGCGATGCTGCGCAAGGTGGTCAAGCACGGCCGGCGCGGGTGATTCTGGCTACCGGTCGCCGACGACCCGATTGCGCCCCTGGCTGCGTGCCGCTTCGTACGCCGTCGTCGCCCGCTCCAGCACGTGGTCGGCCGATTCGCGACCGTCCCATGTTGCGGCGCCGACACTGACGGTCAACGGCGCTGTGCCGCCCGGCACGGGCACGGGCCGCTCGCTCACCGCAAGGCGCATCCGCTCACCAAGGGCGCGCGCGGTCGTCGCCGACGTCTCGGGCAGCAGCACACAGAAGGCGACACCGCCGCGCCGCACGAGCACGTCGCGCTTGCGCATGCACGAACGCAGTCGCGACGCGAACACGCGCAGGGCCTGGTCGCCGGCCTGGGGTCCAAACCGCGTGTTCACGTCGTCGAATTGGTCCGGCTTGAGCGCGAACACCGACACGGGCGTGATGTCCTTGCGGGCGCGGTCCACCTCTTCTTGCAGGCGCGGCGCGAGGCAGGCCTGGGTCAGCGCGAGCGTCTGGGGGTCGGTGATGGCCAGACGCTTCAGGCGCGCCCGGTCGATCGGCGGCACGGTGCAGTTGGCGAGCAATTGCGCGAGCGCGAGGTCGTCGGGCGTGAACGCTGCGACCGTGCCAGACGTCATCGACAGGACGCCCAGCACGCGCTCGCCCGCACCCAGCGGCACGGCAAGAATGGAGCGGATGTCGAAGCCCTGTCCGGCCTTGCGCAAGAAGCGCGGGTCGGCCGCCACGTCGTCGATGCGGGCAGGCGCGCCGTGCTCGACCACCCAGCCGATGACGCCCTCGCCCGGCCGAAACTGGACGGCCTGCTGCGACGCCGCGTGACCCGCGCGCGCCCCACACAACAGTTCGGTGCGGCTGTCATCGAGCAGGCGGATGCTGGCGTGATCGCCGGGCAGCAGGCGCAGGGCGGCGTCGGCGACGGCCTGTAGCGATGCTTCGAGGGGCTGGTCCTCGGCCAGTCGCCTGGTCAGGTCGAGCAGCACGTCGAGGGAGAGGCGGGCGTCGGGCATGGGCGACCTCGATGGGAGCCGCCAGCTTGCCACCGGCGGGTGGCCAGGGCCAGCCGCTCGCATCGCGGGCCCTCGCATGGTTGACGTGGGCGGCCAATTTCCTTGCAGATCGGCGCGACCCCGCCATCATGGGCAGGCGCGCGCGGCAGCATGACGGCCCCGCGTGCGACCAACCGAGGACCCGATGTCGCTGCGCCGCCGAACCCACCTGCGCACCCACGATTGCGCGCACGCGGTGGGCGCACTGCTCGCACTGCTCGCACTGCTCGCGCTGGCCGCGTGCGCCGAGGAGGTGCCGGCCGGTGTGGACGCGGGCGTGGCGGCCGATTCCAACGCCATCGACAACGGGCGCGGCCTGAGCGACAGCGCGGCCGATGCGACGACGCCGGCCGAGGCAGAGGTCAGCGACAGCGAAACCGCCAGCCCTGCTCCCGACGCCGCCGTGGCGCCTGCCGTCATGCTGCCAACGCCGTGCAGCGCCGATGCCGACTGCGCGTTGCCGGTCCAGCCGTGCCAGCAAGGCAAGTGCCGCAGCGACGGCTACTGTGCGGTGTTCGTGGCCAGCGATGGCAGCGCCTGCAACGATGGCGACGCGTGTACGGCGGGCGAGGCCTGCCAGGCCGGCGCGTGCACGGGAGGCAAGCCCGCGTGCCACTGCACGACCAGTGCCGATTGCGCCAAGCTCGAAGACGGCAACGCCTGCAACGGCACGCTGTACTGCGACGCGACGGCGCAACCGTCCGTCTGCAAGGTGAATCCAGCGAGCGTCGTGGCGTGTGCGACCGCGGACGACGGCCCATGCAAGCAGACGACCTGCGACCTGGCCACCGGCAAGTGTGCGACCCACAGCAAACTCGACGGCGCCGCGTGCGACGATGGCATCGCCTGCAGCGTCGACGACACGTGCCAGCAAGGCGGATGCGCCGGCGGCAAGGCGATCTGCCAGTGCAAGACCAGTGCGGACTGCAGCGCGCTCGACGACGGCGACCTGTGCAATGGCACGCTGTACTGCGACACGAAGGTGTTTCCGTTCGCGTGCAAGGTGAATTCGGCCACGCTCGTCAAGTGCCCCGGTGCGCTCGACACCGCGTGCGCAAAGAACACCTGCCAGAAGAAGACGGGCAAGTGCGCCGTCACGCTCGCGCCCGACCCGACGCCATGTGACGACGGCGACAAGTGCAGCGCCGACGACCACTGCCTGGCCGGCAAGTGCAAAGGCGGCGCGAACACCTGCCCGTGCCTCGACACCCCCGGGTGCGCGAAGTTCGAGGATGGCAACGGCTGCAACGGCACCCTGTTCTGCAACGTGGCGCTCCAGGTGCCTGGCTGCCAGGTCAATCCCGCCACCAAAGTCACGTGCCCGAGCGTCGGCGATACGGCCTGCGCGCTCCACGCCTGCGATCCGGCGTCCGGCGCATGCAAGGTCAAGAACGTCGCGGAGTTGGAGCCGTGCGACGACGGCAAGCTGTGCACCGAGGGCGACCATTGCGCCGCAGGGCAATGCGTGGCCGGCACGAATACCTGTCAATGCCAGCAGGACGCCGACTGTGCCAAGGCCGAAGACGGCAACCTTTGCAACGGCCTGCTGTATTGCGACAAGTCGGCCGCGCCATTCCAGTGCAAGGTGAACCCGAAGACGGTCGTCGGCTGCCCCGGTGGTGCGGACACGCCGTGTCTGAAAAACAAGTGCATCCCTGCCACGGGGCTGTGTGCGCCGACCGCAGTCAACGACGACGGTGCCTGCGATGCCGATGGCTACGGCTGCACCGTGGGCGACACCTGCCTGGAGGGCGCGTGCATCGCCGGCACGAACATCTGCGTGTGCGAGCAGGACAGCGACTGCGGCAAGTTCGAAGACGGCGATGTGTGCAACGGCCTGCTCTACTGCGACAAGACCCAGCAACCGTTCGCCTGCGAGATCAATCCGGCGACGCTGCTGGTGTGCCCCAGCGTGGACGACACGGCCTGCCTCGCCAACCAATGCCAGCCGAAAGACGGATCGTGCAAGCCCGTGCCGATCAACACGGGCGGCGCCTGCAACGCAGACGACAACGTGTGCACGAAAGCGGACCTGTGCCAGGCCGGCAAGTGCGCGGCGGGGCCGAACACGTGCGCGTGCCAGGGCGACGCGGACTGCACGGCGCTCGACGACGCGAACCTGTGCAATGGCAAGATGTTCTGCGACAAGTCGAAGGCGCCGTTCGTGTGCGGTGTCAACCCGGCGACGGTCGTCGCGTGCCCAGCGTTGCCGTCCGCATCCTGCATGGCCAACGTCTGCCAGCCCGCCACGGGCAGTTGCCAGCCGGTGCCCGTGGCCGCCGGCGCGGGGTGCAGCGATGCGAATCCGTGCACGGTCGGCGACAAGTGTCAGCAGGGGGCGTGCGTGGCCGGCGTGAACCTGTGCGCGTGCGCGACCGACACCGACTGCAACCTGTACGACGACGGCAATGCGTGCAACGGCACGATGGTGTGCGACGTGGTCGTGCTGCCCCACAAGTGCAAGCCGACCGGCAAGGTGGTGACGTGTCCGCCAAGCCAGGCCGAGTGTGCGACCTCGGCGTGCGACCCCAAGACCGGCCTGTGCCTGAAGACGCCGCACCCCGACAAGCAGGGCAAGGCGTGCGACGACGACGACACGTGCACGCTGCTGACGACGTGCCAGGGCAGCGAGTGCGCGCCCGCCGACACGAAGGACTGCAATGACCTCGACGGGTGCACGGTGGACAAGTGCGAGCCCGCGCTCGGCTGCGTGGCGACGCCCACGCCGGGCGTGCCTTGCGACGACGGCAATCTGTGCACGACCGGCGACGCGTGCTCCAAGCTCGGGTGCCAGGGCGGTCCCCTGCCGTGCACCGACCTGGGCCCGTGCACGAAGGCGGTGTGTGACGCGGCGCTCGGTTGCGGCACGCAACTGCTCGACGGCCTGCCATGCGACGACGGCAACCCGTGTTCGCTGGGCGACAAATGCCAGGCCGCCCAGTGCGCGGGCGATGTGACGCAGTGCGACGACGGCAACCCGTGCACGGTCGAGGCGTGCGGCCCCAAGGGTTGCGTCCTGCAACTGACCGGACTCCTGGCCGGGTGCAACGACGGCAACACGTGTACCCAGGGCGACACATGCGTCATGGGCGCGTGTACGGGGTCGCCGCTACAGTGCCCCGATAGCGACCCCTGCACGAGCGATGTGTGCGACCCGGCGCAGGGCTGCTCGCCGCTGGGCAATCCAAAGTTGGCGTGCGACGACAAAAACCCATGTACGCTGGATAGTTGTGTGGAGAATTTCGGCTGTGTGGCGACTGGACTCGACGCCGGGTCGTGCCCGACCGGCACGTGCAAGGCAGGCAGCTGTGGCGGAGGCTGCGCGTACGGCGCCTCGTTCATCGACGTCCAGGGGGGCATCGAGGCGCTCGTCGGCCTGGCTGCCGTGAGCCTGAGCGATGTGCTCGCCGTGGGCCACCGCGCCGTGGCGCCGATGGAGGAACCGGACGGTTTCGCCGTGCGCTACAACGTGGCAGGAACCGTCGTGTGGACGAAATCGATCGGTGGCGTTGGCGAGCAACGCTTCTTCGGCGTGGCAGCGGCAGGTTCCTTTGCCGTCGCGGTCGGCCAGACGGCGAGCGCAACCGATGGCGTGCAAGGTTGGGCGGTGGCGGTCGGCGCCGACGGCAGCGTGGCGTGGCAAGCGACGCTGGGCGGCAAGGACACCGATCGCCTCGACGGCGTGCTGGCGTTGCCGAACGGGGCGTGGCTGGCCGTCGGGCAGAAGGGGGACGACGGGTGGGCCGTCATCGGCGATTCAACCGGCAAGATCGGACAGAACCAGGCGATCGCCGTGGCGGGGGGAACGACGGCACGGTTGACTGCGGTGGCGGCGCTGCCGGGTGCCGTCATCTTTGCGCCGATCGCCGTCGGGCGGGCCGAGGGCGCCGGGTCGCAAGATGGCTGGGTCGTCCGCCTCGATGCTGCCGGGAAGGCCGCAGCCCAGACCCTGCTCGGCGGCGGCGGGGCCGACCAGTTCGACGCGGTCGTGGCAGTTCCCGACGGTGGTGCCGTCGCCGTCGGGCAGACGACCGTCGCGGGCGTCGTGCGGCCGTGGTGGGTGCGTCTTGATGCGGCGGGCACCGTGACGAGCGAATGGAAGGGGCTGAGCCCGCTAAACCAGGGCCTATACGGCGTCGCGGAGGTCGGCGTCGGAATGCTCGTCGGCGTCGGGACCTCGGCGCTCAAGATCGGCGACGGCAGCGCGAGTGCGGGGTATGCGGTCCAGTTCGACGTGGCGGGTGTCGCCGCTTGGCAGAAGTTGCTGGTGCCGGGAACGAACGGTCGGCTGGCTGGGGTCGCCCAGATCGGCACCACGCTGGTGGCGGTCGGCACGGCGACGCGCGTGGGCAAGAAGGAGCCGGACGGCTGGCTCCAGCGATTCGACCTCGATGGCAAGCTTTTCTGTCCCTAGCCCCGGCGCAGGGCGCGCACGGCGGCGGGCGGCGATTGCCTGCGGGCCGCCGCAGTGAGAAAGTGGCCCGGGCAACGAGAGGCGGATCGCATGGCAGGGGCAGGCAAGGATGCACTCGCCTACTTTCCCGACGACGTGGTCGCAGGACGCTACCGCATCACGGGCGTGCTCGGGCGCGGTGGTTTTGCAGCCGTGTATGCGGCCGAGCACCTCGGCACGGAGCAGCCGGTCGCCATCAAGATGTTGTCCGTCGCGCTCCAAGATGGCAGCAACCGCGCAGAGGCGAATGCGATCGATCGGTTCCAGCGCGAGGCCCGCACGACCGCCAAGCTGCAGCACCCCAACACCGTGCGCGTGTTCGATGTCGGGCAGGACGGCGACGGCGCCTTGTTCTTGGCAATGGAACTCTTGCGCGGACCGACGCTCGAAGCTGCGCTGGCGACACTGGCCACCCAGCAGCGCACGTTGACGGAAGCGGAGGGCATCGAAGTCGTGGTCGGCGTGCTGCGCAGCCTCGGCGAGGCCCACGCGGCCGGCCTCGTGCACCGCGACCTCAAGCCCGCCAACGTGATGTTGGCCGAGGTGCCGGGCTGCCCACCGGTCGTCAAGGTGCTCGACTTCGGCTGCACGCATACGGCCGGCTCCACGCTGACGCGCGATGGCTTGATCATGGGCACGCCCGGCTACATGAGCCCCGAGCAATGCCGCGGCCAGGAAGTCGATGCGCGCAGCGACTTGTACTCCGTCGCCGTCATGCTGTACCGGTGCGTGACGGGGCACCCGCCGTTCCCCGACACGGACGCGATGACGCTGTTGTTTCGCACGGCCCACGAGGCGGTGCCAGACCCCGATGCGGGCCTGGCGCGGCCGTTGACGCCCGCGTTTCGCCGCGTGTTGCTGCAGGCGCTCGCCAAGGAACCGGCGGACCGCCCAGCAAGCGCCGACGAATTCCGCAGGTCGCTCGATGACGTGCGGCGGATGCTGCCACGCAGTGAACTGGCCGGGACCGACGGCGAGAGTGGCCTGCTGCTCAGCGGCATCGTGCGCGCGGTCGGCGACGCGAGGCCTGCCGCTGTGCGCGGGCCCTCGACGGCGGTGCAACCGCGCACCGATGCCTACGCCGCCTACGCCGCCTACGCCGCCGCAGAGCCGGCTCCGGCCGAAGCGACCGCAGCCTCCGCGGCCGCCACTTCCCAAGGTGCCGCCACGGCGGTCTTGGACGGGCCGACCGTCGTCGCGCGGCCGCACAGTCGGGGTCCCAGTGGCGCGGTCGCTCCGCTCGACGTAGCGGTTCCTGGGCTGGCGATCCCCCGGATTGTGAGGACTTCGGCGGTCGTGGCCGCGCCCGGGCTGCGCGCGGCGGGGTCTGCGCAGGTGCCAGACGACAGCGTGCCACCCGCGTCAGGCTCGGCCTCCCCTGGCCAGCCGGGGCCGACGGTGCCTGCACTCGACGCCGCAGAACCTCCCTTTGCGTCCGCTGGCGTCGCAGGGCCGGCTCGACCCGCGGCCGCGCGGCGCCACGTGTGGTGGGTGATTGGCGCGGCGGCGGCAGTTGGCGTCGGACTCCTGCTCGGCGCCGTGCTACGCGGTCCGGTGCAGCAACCCGCCGGCCGCCCACCGCCCGATGAATCGCCCGCCACGAGCCCGGCACCCGAACGGCCGCACCCGCTGCTCGACGGTGCGGCAGTCGCTCCGAGACCGGCTCCGACCGCACCTACGGTGGCCGCAAACGCCGAACCCGTTGCCGGTGCGGCAACCGTGCCGGTCCCTCCGGCGCCTGCGGCGGGTTCGGCGGGTTCGGGCGCCGCCGAACATCCGGCATCGACGCCTGACGGGGCCGGGTCGGCGCGCGGCAAGCCGGTGCCGCCGGCGCCACGCGGTCCACGTGCTCCCGGCGGCGCCGAACGGCGCCGAACCGACAAACTCCAGGGCGCCGGACGGCGCCTGCTCCAACCGAGGTTGATGGAATGAAGACGAGGCAGCCGCCAGCATTCCGGGTCCTGTCGGGCAGCGCGCGTGCCGCCGTGTGCCTTGCCCTCGGCTCCCCGTTCCTTGCCATGGGCTCCGCGACCCTTGCCATCCGCTCCGCGTGGGCCCAGTCGGCGCCGGTCCCGTCTCGGGCCGATGAGGCCGCCGCGCTGTCCATCGTCGCCCGCGCCAAGGCCGACGGCGGCGAACTCGCGCTCGCCGCCGACATGTACCTGCAGGCCCACCGGATGAACGCCGCCGTCGCGGGCTACCTGTACAGCGCCGCGCGCTGCTTCCACAAGGCAAGCGCCTGGGAGGCGGCCGACCGCGAGTACCGCCGCTTTCTCGAGACGGCGCCCGCCGTCGACGCCGCGCGCGCCAAGGCCGTCGAGTACCTGGCCGAGGTGGCGCCGCGCCTCGCCGAAGCCCGCGCTGCCGAGGCCCAGGCAGCGAGCGCAAGCCAGATTGAAGAATCGCGCCGGCAAGCAGAGGCACGCAAGACCGAGGCCGACGGCAAGGTTGCCGAAGCGCTCCGGACCGCCGAAGCCCGCAAGGCGAGCGAAGCGGCAGCCCTGCGCAAGAGCGAGGCAGCGGCAGAATCGGCCGCCGAAGCCGAGCGCAGGCAAGCCGCTGCGGCAGAGACGGCGCGCCAGCAGGCTGCGGCGATGTCGTCGGGCCACCGCACGGTCGCATGGCTCGCAGTGGCCGGGGGCGTCGCGGCGGCTGGGGGCGGCGTGGCGCTGTGGCTGGGGGCGAACGCGGATTTCGACGCCTTGCAGAGCAAGCTCAACGCGAAGGACGGGGCCGGCAAGATCACCGGAATCCCGCGCGAAGATGCCACAACCATGCAAGATGAGGCGAACCTGCGGCGCGGCCTGGGCATGGGTCTGGTTGCCATGGGTGCGGTCGGGCTCGGCGTGGGGAGTTGGCTGCTTGCGTCTGCGGCTCCCAGCGTGGCAATCGAGGCGAGGCAGGTGTGGGTGGCATGGCAGTTCTGAACCGTCGCAGTGGGGCGCTGCTGGGCGTGGCGTGGCTGTGGGCGCTGCCGGCGGGGGCGAGCGAGCCACGGTGGCCCGCCGGCCGGTGCCGCCCTGCGCCTGCATTTTTGACCCCGCGCGCGGCGGTGTGATACCGAAGCCCGCCGAATCGGATCGAGGCCTCGCGACGAACGCGACGAGCGAGGCAGAAGATGCCGGAGACGGCCTTGACACCAACCCGCGCTCTCGTACTGTGCCCGCTCGGGCAACGGCGCTGGGGCAAGGCAAGCCATGTGCGGGTTGGTGGGTGCATTCGCAGGGAGCGGCGACGCGCGCGGCCTGACCGACCGCCTCGCCCGCGGCGCCGATGCGATCGCCCACCGTGGGCCCGACGATTCCGGTGCGTACTGCGACGGCCCCGTGGCGTTGGGCTTTCGGCGCCTGGCCATCTTGGACCTGAGCCCGCTGGGCCACCAGCCGATGGCGTCAGCGAGGGGCGATTGGATCATCGTCTTCAACGGAGAAATCTACAACTTCATTGAGTTGCGGCGTGAATTGGAAGACGTCGGCGTCCGCTTCCGCAGCGCAACGGACACGGAGGTGTTGGTCGAGGCGTTGGAGCACTGGGGCCTCGCCGCCTTCGGTCGCTTCAATGGCATGTGGGCCGTGCTGGCGTGGCAGCGCTCGACGCAGACTTTGCTCGCCTGCCGCGATCCGTGGGGCATCAAGCCGCTGTACGCGTCCAAGACAGGCGACACTCTATTTTTTGCCAGTGAGATCAAAGCCATGCGCGCCATGGGCGTCGACCTGGGCACACCCAACATGGTGGCCGCGCGCGCATTTCTCGACGTCGGCGAACTCGATACGGGAACGCGCACACTCTACCGCAACGTCGAGCGCCTGGAGCCTGGCCAGGTCTACCTGTATCGCGCCGGAGCGGCGCCCCGCAGGCACACCATCGACACGGACGCCTGGCGCGTCGATGCCACACCTTTCGCCCGCTCCTCGGCAGGGGAACAGGAGTTCGTGGAGCGGTTCCGCGCGGCATTCTTGGCGGCGGTGAGGATTCGGCTGCGGTCGGACGTAGCGGTGGGCACCTGCCTCTCGGGCGGCCTGGATTCGACGGCCATCGCGTGCGCGGCAGCGCGGTTCCTGCCGTCGGACCGCACCCAGCATTGTCGCCACGCCTTCACCGCCCTGATTCCCGAATACGACGAACGGCGCTACATCAAGGCCGTGGTCGACCAATCCCACGCGAGTTGGCACACCACCGTGGCGGACGACGGCCAGGTTGCCGCCGAAATCGAGGGGTTCTTCCGCGCCCACGACGAGCCCGTCCACACCCTGGGGGCGTTCGCGGGCTACCTCGTGATGGCGCTGGCACGCCGGGAGGGCGTCAAGGTGCTGCTCAATGGCCAAGGCTCCGACGAGTTGCTGGCCGGTTATCCCTCCTCCACGGGATCTTACCTGCGTTCCGTGCTGCACAGAGACGGCCTGGTCTATGCCGCCGGCCAGGCCGTGGCCGAGGGGGGTTCGGTGCTGGCCGGCGCACGCTTGCTGGCCCGTGCCGCCAGCGCGGGCCTCGCGGCACACCTGCCGCCAGCGCTCGCCAGACGCACACGCGCGCTGGTGTCGCTCGCCGCGGCCAAAGAGGGGCCAGACCTTATCGCGAGGACAGGCCCGTTGGCCGCACGCGGCGACGACGAGCCTGCACGGGGCGAAGGGTTGCCGCTGGCACTCGAGAACCAGTTCCGGCGCTTCCCGTTGCCGCTCTACCTGCGCGTTGAGGACACGAACTCGTCTGCGTATTCCATCGAGGCGCGGCTCCCGTTCCTGGACCCGACCGTGGTTGCGCTCGCCCGCGTCGCTCCCGCGTCGCTGCTCCGTCGCGACGGCATGAACAAGTTCCTGTTGCGCCGCATCCTGCCAGGCCTCGTGCCCGACATCGTGTGGCAACGACGGGACAAGATGGGGTTTCCCGTGCCGAGCGCGCGCTGGCTGCGCGAACCTCTGCGGGCGCGCTTCCTGCGCACGTTGGCGCCGGCGGTGCTGGCGCGGCGCGGCTGGTACGATGCAGGGGTCGTCGCGGACTTGACCGGCCGTTTTCTTGCGACGGACGGGCCGATGCCGCCCCCGCTGCAGCGCCTGTTCATGCTCGAGAGTTGGGCGCAGATGCACCTGGACGGGTGAACGATGCCGATGCGGCCGACCTGGATGGCAGTGGCGACGGTGGTCGCGGCCACCGCATGTGGAACGGAGGCCACCGCCCGGGGCGGGCACGGACGCCAGCGCAGCCGAACTGGTCGGTGCGAGCGAGGCGGGGCCGGTCAATGGGGCGCCCGTGGTCCGCGGGGGTGTGCAAGTAGCGCGAATTGCAGACTGCCTGCGCCAAGCGTACCCTGCACGCCGCAGCGCCGTTCGCCGCCAGAGTCGCCATGTTTCGTCCGCTTGCCCCCTTGCCTTCCTCGTTGATGTCGATCGCGGTGCTCGCAGCCGGGTTGACCGTCGCCGGCCGCGCCCACGCCACCGTGCCGGCCCAGTTCTCCGTGCAAGGCGTGATCTACGCAACCGCCGGCGGCGCCGCGCCCGATGGCGGCTACGATGGCGTGTTCCGATTGTACGACGCGGAGTTCAACGGCAAGGAGCTGTGGCAGGAGGGCACGCAGACCTTCGTGGTCAAGGCGGGCCTGTTCCAGCATGTGCTCGGTGTGAAGAAGGCGCTCGACCCGGCGCTGTTCACGGGCGCAGCCGAGGTGTGGCTCGGCATCCAGTTGCAGGGCGACCCCGAACTGCCGCGCCGCCGCCTGCTGTCGGTGCCGTTCGCGTTGCGGGCCACCTTGGCCGAGGGGCTCGACTGCTCGGGATGCGTCAAGCTGTCTCATTTGGACGCTGCCGTGCTGGCCGGATTCGCGAAGACCGCCGACCTGTCGAAAGTCGCCCTGAGCGGCGAGTACGGCGATCTGCAGGGCGGTCCCGACCTGACGCACTACGCCTCGAAGAAGGAACTCTCCCCCGTCGCGCTGACCGGCCAATACAAGGACCTGACCGGCATCCCGCCCGCCGCCAAGCTCGACGCCGCGTGCGGCAGCGGCCTCGTGATGAAGGGCATCAAGGCCAACGGCAGCTACGACTGCGTGGCCGGCGGCGTCGATCCCAGCGGCCTGCCCCAGGACGGCCTCGACGAGATTTCGGGCGGCCTGCTGACGACGGAGTTCAACGAGGTGGCGACGACGGCGAAGGTGCCGATCCCGCTGCTCGACAACAACCCCGGCGGCATCACGGACGAGATCGACGTGCCCGACTTCGGCACCGCCCAGGCCCTGACCGTGCACGTCCAGGTCGACAACAGCGACCTCGCCACGGTGCGCGTGCTGCTCGTCGATCCCGCCGGCGGCAAGCACGCGCTGTACGACAAGAACGGGCCCGGCAAGGCGCTGGACGCAAAGTACCCGGCGCCCGACAAACAGGTCAGCGGAGACCTCAGCACGTGGTTCGGCAAGAACCCCAAGGGCAAGTGGCAGCTCAATGTGGTCGACATCGGTTTTCTCGACAACAAGACCGACGGGGCGCTCAAAGGGTGGAGCATCCAAGTCAAGATCGCGTCGACCAAGAAGGTCGGCGTGCAAGGTGGCCTCATCCTGCTCAACGCCAAGGACCCGCCCTATCCGTGCGGGCCGAGCGTGGCCGGCTCGCTGTACTTCGACAGCGTGACGAAGGCGGTGCGCTACTGCGACGGCACCTCCTGGCGTAACCTCGCCGACACGTGTGGCAACGGCATCGTCGACCCGACTGAGGAGTGCGACGACGGCAACAACACGACGGGCGACGGTTGTAGCACGACGTGCGTGGCGGCGCTCGGCTTCACGAAAGGCAAGCCTGCAGCGAGTTGCCTGAACATTATCGACGCTGCGAAAATCTCCAACGACAAGATCAAGACCGGCGACTTCTGGGTCAAGGCGCCCAAGGGCCAGGTGCTGCAGGTGTGGTGCGACATGGATTCCGAGGGCGGCGGCTACACGTACTTCGCCGTGCCGAGCGGCAAGTCGACATCGCGCTCGACCGACGACAACACGTGCAAGGACTATGGCCTCGACATCTTCTACCCGCGCAGCAAGGAGCAGTGGACGGCGGTGCTCGCCAAGTACGGCGACAGCTACTTCGCGACGATCCCGGGCGTGACGAAGCCGGGCGGTGGCGGCAACTACACGGGCTGCATCATGCGCCACCCGGCGTCGTACGGCGCCAACAGTTGCGGCGACTGGCGCGTGCCCGACAACGGCCGCTGGTGGATGCGCGATGCCACCTACAGCGAGCCCAACGGTGACTACGAGGCGAATTGCTGGCTGAGCATGTACAAGTTCGACCCCGGCGACATCCAGTTCAACGACGGCAGTTGCAGCTACTCCACGTCGAAGTACCTGTGCTCGACGAACGACAAGAAGTAGGGCTGCACCGGCGCCGCCCGCCTAGCATCAGCGGCTGCCCGCGCCCTTGGCCAGGTCCTTGACCTGGACGCCAGCGGGCGGCGACCACTGGAACACCGTATCGGCGATCGCTTCGTGCTTGGGATCGCGCCACAGCAGCGTCGTCGAATCCCCCAGCGGATCGACCAGCACGGTGCCGCGGACCGCGCCCGTGGCCTTGTCGACCACCAGCGTCAGCGTGCGCATCACCTGTTGGCCGCCCTTTGGCGTGAGTTCGAGGGCCCAGGCGTCGGGCAGCGGGCTGGGCACGAGCGCGAGCGTGAAGTCCTTGGCGAGTTGGCCGGCCCCCATCAGCCAACTCGTCGCCTCGTAGAGTTGGGACTGCTGGACGGGGACGCGCACCGCCAGGCGCTCGCGCCGTTCGTACGACCACAGGACCTCGCCATCGGAGAAGTAGAAAATCTCCTCGTTCGGGTAGTCCCAGCGCATCTTGCCGGCACGACCGGCCTTGGCGTCGCCCTTTTGCAACCACATTGAGCCGGAGCGCTCGATGCCTTTGGGCATGCCCATCTTCTTGACGACCTGTGTGAACTGGGCCGCGAATCCGGGTTGCTTCTCGTAGAAGACCTGCACGCGCGCGGCGACGTCGGCGGGAGCGAGCGGCCCGGCGGCAGCCTTGGTGGCGGCAATCGCAGGCGTCGACCCAACGGGCGCGGCAGGCTGGCCCATTGTCGGCAACGGCGCAGGTGCGGGCGGCAGCGCCGGGGCCTGTGTGGCCGGCTCCATCAGCGTCGGCGCCGGCTTGGTCTTGGCGGGCCTGGCTGGCTTCTTCGCGGCAAACGCGGGGCTCACCACCAGCAGCGCGGTCATTCCGAGCGAGGCCAAAAGGGTGCAGGGACTGGCGGGGCGATGTGGCATCGGGGCTCCGGTCGTTCGGGCAGGGCGCGCAGTATCGGCGCGGTGGCCGGCACGCTCAACTGGCGCAAGGCTAACGCGGGCCACGCGCACTCCATTCGACGCGCGGGTCTGCGATTGGGTGGTGTACAAAAAAACGGATTTTCTGGCGCCGCGGCACCCCAGTGCTACGTTCGGGCCGGGCCGCGCGCATTCGCAAACGCCCCCGATCGTTACGAAATATCGACAACGAAAGTCGAGGGTTCCATGGCTGACGAGCGCCCGAAGAAGTCAACCAAGGCCGCGCCGCTGGCCGCACGTGCTGACGAGGCCGGTGCAGCCAGCCCGCCGACAGCGAGCAAGGCCAACGACCGCCCGGGCGCCACCCAAGTGCGCGCCGCCGAACTGCGGCAGGAGTTCGTCGGGATCGTCTTGTTGGGCTGCGGCGTCACGTTTGCGTGCGCTCTCCTGACGTTCGATCCGCGCGACATGGATGTGATTGCTGCGGGCCGCTCGGCCGCGGACGGCGTGCAGAACGCGA
This sequence comes from Myxococcales bacterium, assembly GCA_009692425.1. Classification (GTDB taxonomy): domain Bacteria; phylum Myxococcota_A; class UBA9042; order UBA9042; family UBA9042; genus SHZF01. Next base: position 21,310 of record SHZF01000005.1, read on the forward strand.
TCGGCCCCGTCGGCGCGCGCATCGCCGATTTGCTGTTGCACCTGTTGGGCGTGGGCGCGCTGCTGCTCGACGGCCTCGTGCTGCTGCTCGGCGTGCACACGTTGATGGGCCGGGCGCGTGCGCCATCGTGGCGCGTCGGCCTTGGACTGCTCGGCTTTTCGTTTGCCGTACTGATCGCCACGCACCTGACCCTGACGCCGCTCGGCGTGCGGCCATTCGGCAAGGACCCGGCCGGCCTGCTTCCCGGCGCCGCCGCGGTGCTGTGCAAGGCCCTGGTGTCGACGACCGGCACGGCGCTGTTCGCGGGCATCCTGGCCTTGGCGTCGCTGGCGGCACTCGCCAACCGGTCGCTGTTGGGGGCCGCGCTGCAGTGGGCCGGCGGTCGCGCCAAGCCGGCCGTCGCGGGCGCCGCTGGCGTGTCGGTCGATGCTGCGCGTTCCGGTTGGTCGTCGCTGCGGGGCTCGCTCGGCAAGCCGCGCTTCCAACTCGATGACGATGCGATGGATGGTGGGCCCGCCCGTGACGACGGCACGCTCGCGATCGAACTCCGCGTGGCAGACCTCGACGGCCGCCCCGCCGAGCCCGCCGCCGCCGCGCGCCCACTGCCGTCGCCACCGCTGGCCCCGGTGGCGCCGGGGCCACGCGAGAATCCCGTGGCGACGCTGCCCGACGCGCTGCCCGACCCGCTCGCGACTGCGGTGGCCCTGCGGCGGCCAGGCGATGTGCCCGCCGCTATGGAACCGCGCCGCCCCACCGTGCCGGGACCCGTGCCGGCTCCGGTCGTCGGCAGCGTGGCGTCGGCGACGTCGCTGGCCGCGATGCTGGGCGCGCCGGCTGCGTATGTCGGAATCAGGCCGGCTGCGTACCTCGGCAGACCGGCTGCGGCTGTCCTGCACGAAGGCGGCAGCACTCTCGAGATGGACGTGGCCGACATCCGCCGCGCCCACGACGAACTCGCCGGCCTCGACGACGACGAACTGCCCGCAGAAGCCGTGTTCGTGCTGCCGCCGTCTGACGAGACGTTCGCCCCGCCGGCACCCATCACCGGCGTGCCCGCGGCGGCTGGCGCGCTCTCGCTGCTTGAAGCCGTCAAGGGCCCGCGCCTCATCGAGACCGAAGCCATGCGGCCGCACGGTGCGCGCTCGCCCGCGGACGGCCAGCAGGGCGCGCTCGCCATCAACGTCGGCAAGGCGTGGACGCTGCCGCCCGCCACGATCTTCCAGGACCCGCCGCGCCGCGTCGTCGAATGCGACGAGGCCGTGCTGCGCGAAAACGCGATGATCCTCCAGCAGAAATTGGCCGATTTCAACATCGCCGGAGAAGTTGTCGATGTGCGCCCCGGCCCTGTCGTGACCACCTACGAGTTTCGCCCGGCGCCCGGCGTGCAGGCCAAGCGCATCGCCAACCGCGCAGAAGACCTGATGATGTCGCTGGCCGCCTTGCGCGTGCGTGTCGTGGCGCCGATCCCCGGCCGCGACGTCGCCGGCATCGAGGTGCCCAACCAGAAACGCCAGTTCGTCTACTTTCGCGAGATCGTCGAAGCGGCCGTATTCAAGGACTCCCCCAGCGTGCTCACGCTCGCGATGGGCAAGGACCTCGAAGGCCGCCCGGTCGTGATGGACCTGCAGAAGGCGCCCCACCTGCTCGTCGCGGGCTCGACGGGCACGGGCAAGTCCGTCGGCATCAACAGCTTCATCTGCTCGATGCTGTGCAAGGCCTCGCCCGACCAGGTCAAGTTCATCTTCATCGACCCCAAGATGGTCGAACTCTCGATGTTTGAGGGCATCCCCCACCTGCTCGTGCCCGTCGTGACCGAGGTGCGCAAGGCCGAACTGGCGCTGAAGTGGGCGGTCGGCGAGATGGACCGCCGCTTCAAGGTCATGCAAGAGAGCCAAGTCAAGAACCTTGCGGGCTACAAGCAGAAGTTGCCAGAGCTCAAGGCCGAGGCCCTGCGCCGTCGCGCCAAGGCGCTGGAGCCTGACAGCGAGGGGAACACCACCGACCTCGACACGATCGACGTGCCCGAAGACATGCCACACATCGTGATTGTGATCGACGAGTTCGCGGACCTCATCATGCAGGCCGGCAAGGAAGTCGAGATGCCGGTCGCCCGCCTGGCCCAGAAGGCGCGCGCCGCCGGTATGCACGTCATCCTGGCCACGCAGCGGCCGTCGACCGACGTCATCACGGGCGTCATCAAGTCGAACTTCGCCACGCGCGTCAGCTTCCAGGTGGCGTCGCAGATCGACTCCAAGGTGGTCCTCGACCGCGGCGGCGCCGAGATGCTGCTCGGCAAGGGCGACATGCTGTACCTGCCGCCCGGCGAGGGGATGCTGCGGCGCTGCCACGGCACCTGGATCACCGACGAGGAGGTCCTGGCGCTGGCCAAGCACTGGAAGGTTCAGGGTGCGCCGTCTTTCGACATGGACGTCCTGCACGACCCCGAATCAGAGGGCAAGGGGGACGACGACGACGACCAGGCCCAGGACGCGCTGTACGACCAGGCGGTGCGCTGTGTGGTCGAGGCGAACCAGGCTTCGGTGAGCTTCTTGCAGCGCAAGCTGGGCATCGGCTATGGCAGGTCGGCGAAGATGGTGGACCTGATGGAGCGGCGCGGTGTGGTCGGGCCGAGTCGGGGGCCGAACAAGCCGCGCGAGGTCTTGATGAATCATGTGTAGGGCCTACGGCCCCACCTTCACCACCGTCCGCGCCACCCCGTCCACGAACCACAGCCGGCTGTCCGGCCCGATGGCCAGCCCCATCAGGCCCTTGGCTCCGGTCGCCAGCCGCCCGCGTTCCTTGCCGCCCACATCGTACGCCACCACCTCGCCCGTGCCGTGCAGCCCCACGAACAAGCGCCCCTGGTGCAGCGCCAGGCCGCTCGGCTGCGCCAAGCCCCCGACCACTACGCTGCTCGGTACGCCCGTGACGTCGCCGAATTCCTTCAGCCCATCCTTGGACCCCTTCTTGGCCGCGAACGTGCCAGCGTCGATGTGCACCCGCAGCACGCGCCCGCCGCCCGTGTCGGCGACGTAGAGGTGGCGCGCCCCGGCGTCGAGGATCATGTGCCCCGGCACGCCGGCCACGCGCGTCACCTTGGCATCGACGCAGCGCCGTACCGAGCCATCCCCGTGGTCGCCGCCGCCGGGGCCGTGGTCCTGGGCAAAATCGTAGCGCACCAGGTAACCGTGCAGCCCGTCGAACGCCCAGAACACGTTGGCCTGGTCGTGCGCGATGCCCATGCACAAGGGGCTCTCGTGCAGCATGTCGAGGTGGCTGCCCTCCTTCATGCCCTCCTTCCACGGAAACTCCTGGCCGACCTTGGCAAACAGCGCGAGGTCCGCGGGCCACAGCGTCGGCCCCATGAAATCGTCTTCGGGCTGCGGCGCGTCGTTCCAGTCGTCGCGCGACTCCTGGCAACTGGCGAAACGGTCGGGGCCAGCAAAGGCGAGGCTCGACACGGTGTCCATGAAATGCTCGCCGTAGCGGTCCACGCGCGCTTCGTGCACCTGCTGTGGCGTGCCGGGGTGGGTCAGGATCAGCACGCCGTGGGTGCCCGCGTCCGCCACCCACAGGCGCACCGGCGCGTCGCCTACGCCCGGCTGGAATGCCAGGTCGCGGGGCCCCGCCAGCCCGTGCTGCGGCCCGGCGACGACGATGAACGTGCGGGTGGCCGGATCGCCGAATTCGGCAACGGCAACGGGACCCGCGTCGATGGCACGGGGCACGGCGGGGGCCGCGTCGGCGGGGGCCGCGCTGTCCGTGGCCTGGCCGACATCGGCGCCTGACGAGCGGGGGCTGGTGCCAGAGCGGACGGTCGCCGCCGAGGTTGCAGGCGAGGTTGCAGGCGAGGTTGCAGGCGGAGCGGCCCCGGCGCACCCGGCGAGCGCGGCCAAGCCACACGCGCAGACCGCCAGACCGCCCAGCCTCGACGCCAGACCAGCCAACCAGGCAGCCAGCGCGACGACCGCGGACGCCGGCGTTCGACCGAACGAGCCCCAGCACTCGCTCACTTGCACACGTTTTCCTTGTTTGGCGTGCCGCGGTCCCGCGTGCCGCACTTCGTCTGGCCGCCCTCCTGCAGCTTGACGGTCGTCTTGCCGTCCGCAACGACCTGGACCAGTGCGAGGCACTGCTCGAATTTGCCCTTGCAGTCGGCATCGACCTTGCAACTCATCGTGGCCCAGTCGAACGTCGCCAGCCCGATGAACAGCCCATACGTACACGCCAGCGTCGCCGGCGCCCAGCATTCCGGCTTGTCGTTGTCCAGCGGCGTCAGGCAAAGCGGCTGCAACAGCGCCGCACCGCCCGCCAACCACGGCAGCTTGCCGTAGGCGACCTCGTCGGTGACCTTGCCCGCCGGGCTCACAAGCTTGATCGACAGGTCCGTGCCGTTGCCGAGTTGGAACGAGCCGCCTTCGGGCACGTCCTTCCACGAATAGAACGCGCCGATCTGGTTGTTGGCGGCGGGGTCGGCGAGCGCGACCACGGTCACCCACGCCTTCGCGGGGATCGACAGCGGCTTGTCCAGCCACGGACCTGCGGCCGTCACGGTGTGGGTAAACGTGCCGCTCTTGATCTTCCAGCCCGCGAAGTTGATGGCCGCGCCGGTCGGATTGTACACCTCGAACCACTCGCCCTTGTCGTCGGGCACCGCGTCCGGGTTCGGCATCAGTTCGCTGACGATGAGCGTGCCGGGCAGCACCGGCTCCTTCTTGCAAGCCGCTGAGCACCCGTCGTTGTCGAACGGATTGCCATCATCGCACTCCTCGCCCGCCACGTTGACCTTGCCGTCGCCGCACTTGGGCGCCGCCACGCACAGACCGCCCTGGCACGTCAGTTGCGCCCCGCACGCGGCGCCCTCGGCCTTGCCCTTGCACGGGTCGAAGCAGGTGTGGTTCGCCGCGCCCGGGCTGCCCAGATCGCCGCCCGCCCACGCCGTCTTGGCCAGGCACCACTGCCCGCCGTCGTCGTTCTTGGTCGCGCTCGTCTGCTCGGGGTCGAGTTGCAGCGCCTTGCCTTCGACGATGGCCCAGCCCGCGTCGGGCGCGTAGGTCACGGCGTCGATGACGACCTTGTTCCACTCCAGCACCACGTCGTCCTTGGCCTTCTTCGCCATCTGGAACAGCGTCGGCTTGCCGACTTCGGTCCACGCCCACGCCGCCACGACGCTGCCGTTGACCTTGAAATCGACATTGGCGGCCAAAACCGCAAAGCCCTTCGGCGGCACCCACACCGGCTTGGCCGCCGCGATCTTGACGCCCGCCAGCCCCGACTGGTCGCGCAAGCTCCAGCCGCGCAGGTCGATCGGCAGGTCGCCGGGATTGAACAGCTCGATCCACGGACCGTCGCCGTCCGCCGTCGCCGCCGGGTCGACCAGCAGTTCGGTCACCACGACGCTGCCGGCCCCGAACGCCTCCTTTTGGCAGTTCGCGCTGCAGCCGTCACCGGGCAACTCGTTGCCGTCGTCACAGGTCTCCGCCGCGCCGGGCTTGCCGTCGCCGCAGCCGGGGCCGTCGCACGCATCTCCGTAGCCGTCGCCGTCGCCGTCCATCTGGTCGGCGTTGCCGATGCCGGGGCAGTTGTCGCAGAGGTCGCCCGCACCGTCGCCGTCGCCGTCGGACTGGCCCAGGTTCTTCGTCGCCGCGCAGTTGTCACACGCATCGCCGAGCTTGTCGTCGTCCTTGTCGGCCTGGTCGAGGTTGGTGGCGAACGGACAGTTGTCGACCTCGTTCGGCAACCCGTCCAGGTCGAGGTCCTTGCCGGGCGGCAGGCACGTCGAGTTCGTGCTGCCCGGCGTGCCGAGGTTGCCGGCGGGCCCCGGCTTGTCGGCCGCGCACCAGAACAGCGCCTTGTCGTTGTCGAGGCCGTTCAGATGGCCGGGGTCGAGTTGCAGCGCCTCGTTGGCGTTGGGGCTGAAGCCATCGCCACCGATCGCGAGCACATCGACCAGCGCGGAGCCCGCGACATCGATCAGGCGGATCTCATCGACCGCGGCCAACAGCACGGGCGCCGGCCCCGCCTTGTTCCATGCCCACGTGACCGGCAGGCCTCCGTTCTTCGACTTGTCGGCGCTTGCCGCCAGCACGACGTTGCCCTTGGGCGGCACGGTCACATCGGCGTCGATCGTGAAGCTCGCCCCTTGGCCTGCCGTCGTCTTCTTGAACACGACCTGCCAGCCCTTCAACTCGACCGGTTGCAACCCGGGATTGTGCAGTTCGAACCACTGGCCGAACGCGACTTCGACGTTGGTGGTCGTCTGCAGGAACTCGGACACGGCCAGCTTGCCCGGTCCGATGGGACCCTTGACGCACGCGGCGCAGCCGTCGTTTTTCATCTTGTTGCCGTCGTCGCACGTCTCGCCCACGTCGAGGTCGCCGTCGCCGCACACGGCCGGGTCGCAGGCATCGCCCTTGCCATCCTGGTCGGCGTCCTGCTGGGCCTCGTTGGGCACGTCCTTGCAGTTGTCGCATGCGTCGCCGGCCTTGTCGCCGTCGGTGTCGAGCTGCTTGCCGTCGAGGTCGGGCGGATTGGCCACGGCGACGCAGTTGTCGTCGGCATCGAGCACGCCGTCCTTGTCGGTGTCGGGCGGTGCGGGGCACGGCGGATTGACCTTGCCGGGCGTACCGGTGTCGCCGCCGGGCAGCGGTGCGAGGGATGCACACCAGTACGACGGGTCGTCGTTGTCTTCGGCCGACGTGTGCGTCGCGTCGAGCGCCAGCGCCTTGCCCTTGTAGTCGGCCATTGCCCAGCCCGGCAGCTTCCACACCACCTTGTCGAGTTCGACCTTGGCGGCCGCGCCCGCACCCGGGTAGATGGCCTTGAGCACGAGGCTGTCCTGCAGGTTCGCGAACGCGACGTTGTCGTACACGTACGCGGGCTTGTAGCCACCGTTCCACTTCGGGTCGGCGCCGTTGCCGAATACCATGACCTCGCCCGGCTTGAGCAGCAGCGGCAGGCAGTGGTTGATGACGTGCTCGTCCTGACCCTTCTCATCGGAGATCGTCAGCCCGTTGAGGTCGATGGTCTTCACTGTGACGTTCTTGACCTCGAACCACTCGCCGTCGGCGTCGAGCACCGTGTCCTTGGGGTCGCCGACCGGGTCGACGAGCAACTCCGTGATGACGAGGTTGCCCTTGGCCAGCTTCTGCGGCGACGGCGGCGTCTTCGGCGGGTCGCACATGTTGGTGCAGCCGCCGTCGGGTTTGGCGAACGTACCGGGATCGCAACTGCACACCGGCGCGCCGTCGACGATGGCGCACGCGGTCTTGAACGGCTCCTGACAGGGATTGGGCGTACACGCGTCGGCATCCGGGCCGATGGCAACGTCGCCAAGATTGCCGTCGGCGGGAGCGGCCGCGTCGAAGCCGTCGGGCGTCGCGTCGGAACCCGCGGCGTCGGTGGGCTTTGCGTCGGTCGGGGTGGCGTCCTTGGCGGCGTCCTTGGCGGCATCGACCGGGGCGTCGGTCTTGGCATCGACGACGTCCTTCGGTCCGGCCGCGCTGGGGTCAGCCTTCGCGTCGGCAGCAGTTGTCGCGTCGAATCCGAAGCCCCACGGCGAAGTGCCGCCGCTGCCGGCCGCCGCGCCGTCCGTCGGCGAGAGCGAGCAAGCCAGCGTGCCGGTCAGCAGGGCGAGCGAGCAGGCCGACACGGCAACGCCGCCGGTTGACGCCCGGGCAACGCGGACGTTGTGCGGCACGCGCCGAGGCAGGCACTGGAACGCGCGGCAGAAGAACAGGGTCATCGGTACGGAACTCGCATCCGGTCACCGGCGTACCGGCCGAACGATCGAGTGTAGCCGCGCCGGCGCGGGACGCAACGCACGGCACGGCGCGAGGCGGGTCAAGTGCCACCCAGCAGCCTGCGCAGCACCTTGTCGTGCGCCGCCCGGTACGGCCCGGGGGCGGCGCGCACGCCGTTGTAGAAGAACGCAAACGCATACGTGCGGCCATCCAGTGCCGCCGCATAGCCAGCGAGCCCGACCACGTCGTCGAGCGTGCCGGTCTTGGCGTGCACCCGCCCCTTCGTAACGACGTGGTGCAGGCGCCCGCGCAGGGTGCCGTCGATGCCGCCGACGGCCAGCGAAGCGCGCCACGCAGCACCGGCGGGGTCCTGGGCCATGGTGCCCACGAGATCTACGACCGCTTCGCACGTCACCTTGCTGGCGTGGTACAGGCCGGAGCCATTGCCCAACTGGACGCCGGCCCAGCGCACAGCGAGGCCGTCAAACGCCTGGCGCACGGCCACTTCGGCACGCTCGGCCGTCGCGGGCACCTGGCCGTGCAGGGCGGCCGCCAATTTGTACAGCGTCTCGGCATAGCCGTTGTGTGACGTCTTGTTCGTCGTGCGCACGATTTCGAGCAAGGTCGGGGAATTGTGCTGTGCGAGCAGCGGCAGGTCGGCCGGCGCGCGCTGGAATGCCGTGGACCCTTCGACCGCAATCCCGCGCTTCTGCAGCAGCGCACGGAACACGCCGGCCGCAAAGTAGCTGGCGTCCGCCACGCGCCGGCGACCCGTGCCGACGGTTTTCTGGCTGCGCGGCATCCGGCCGGTGACGACGACCTCGGTGCGGCGGCCGAGAGCGCGCGCCACGACGGCCAGGCTCGAACGACCCTTCTTGACCGTCTCGGCCTCGTTGCGCACGACGACGGCGTCGGCCGCGTCCGGTGTCACGGTCACAGTTGGCGGCGCGCCCGCGGGTCCCGGGCGCACGGTCACCTGCAAGGTCGCCCCATCGCATGTCAGCGCACCGACCGGTGCACGAAAGGCGGCATCGGTGGTTTTTTCGTCGAAGCCGCGCGGGTTGGCGTCATCGAACAGCGTGCTGTCGACGACGAGTCGCCCGACGCTGCGCACGCCGGCCTTGGCCGTCGCGTCGGCCAGGCGTGTCCAGTCGCCGACGGCCATCGTCGGGTCGCCGCCGCCGACCAGTGCCAACACGGCCACCTTGCCGCGGCCATCGAGTGTCCCGCGCACGACGGTCGCCAGCCGGCGGTCGTGGGGCAGGCTGCGCAGCACAGCGGCAGTGGTGAACATCTTCTCGACCGACGCCGGAAAGACGACGCGGCCGGCATCGACGTCCATGACAACGGCACCCGACGCGAGATCGACGATGAGGGCGGTCGCGATGGGCTTGCCCGGCACACCCACCAGGATTTCGCGCAGTTCCGCTGCAGTGGGCGGTGCGCTGACGTCGGCTTCGGGCAGACCGGAAGTTGCGGCCACAGGTGCGGGCACAGGCGCAGGCGCGGCCCGGATCGACGTCGCCAGCGCGCCCATGGCCAGGGTCGTCGTGACGCAAACAGCGGCGGCGGCGGCGAAGATGCGGGCAGAGCGCTGCAAGTGGGACACGGAGCGACGGTGTGCGCACGTGCCGCCCGCGTCGCTGCGCCAGTCCAGTTTGCCAGGATCGGGGTGCAAGCGGCTCCAGCATGTGCGCGATCGCAACCCCCGCACCCGGCCAAGGCTACCCGATTTCGCGGCGTGGAAAAGATTTGCGCCCGCGCCGCGATCATGGTCTGCATCGATTGGAGGTTCATCCGTTGTTTCGAGAGATTGACTGGGCATTCGTGGTCCAGTGGTTTGACTGCGGTCCCCGACCCTACGACGCCGCCGGTGGCGCGATCTGCCCGTCACGACCAACACAACTCATGATTCAGGAAGTGGATTATGGATTGTGCCGAAAATCCGCGACGCTGCATGAGACCGGGACGTTTTCCGCCCGCTCGGTGCCGGGTTGCGCGCGGACGTACCGCCGCAGGCGTGCCCGCCTGGCGCTGTGCGGTGGACAACTCTTGACGATTGCAAGACTTGCCGGGCGGCGGCCGGACCCCACTTGCTGCAAGGCAAACGCAGGGGTAATTCTGTCGAGGCTACTGACCCGTTGCTGCGGCAGGTTGCCGTCGCGTTGCTCGCCCAAGAGCAGGGCCTGCCCAAAAGCAGGGCTCGCCCAAAAATCAGGACCGCGTCGCTTGTGCGCCGGCAGTCCTGCCGGCCTTCCTGACCCTGCGGATCGATGACCTTTCGGATCGGCGACGATGCAAGACCTTTGGACACAGGCGATGGGACAACTGCGCACCGCAACTCGGCGCGCAGCAGCCGATCCGTGGCTCGAACGCATCGAACTCATTGAGCTCATCGACTCAACCGACGTCGAAGTGCGCCTCGCAGTGCCCGACCCGCACTTCCGCGACTTCGTCGAAGCGCACTACCTCGACGACATCCGCGCGTGCCTGCAAGCACTCACCGCGCGGCCGGTCGCCGTTGCGCTCATTGTACGGCCACCGACCGGTTTCGCTCCGCCGGACCTGGCGACCACCGACCCGTTCGCGACCGCGTTGCGGGGGTTGCCGCCAGACACGACGTCTCTACCAGAGGCGATGTTTGCGCCGGAAGGGATGTCTTCGGCAGAAGCGAGGTCATCCGCAGAAGCGATGTCTTCGGCGGAAACGACGTCATCGATGCGGTCGGGGACTGCGCCCGCGTGGGGCACTGCCCTGGGCGCGCGCTCGCACCGGCGTGGGGCGCGGCAGCCCGCCCTGCACGGACTCGACCTGCCCGCCCAGCCGGAGCCGGCCAGCCGCCCGCACGACCCGACGCCGGATCCCTTCGACGGGCTCGCCCCGCGCCAGACGTTCGACCAGTTCATCATCGGCCAGTCGAATCAACTCGCCGCCACGGCGGCCCAGGCGGTCGCCGACGCGCCCGGCAAGGTGTTCAATCCGTTGTTCATCTATGGCGGCGTCGGCATCGGCAAGACGCACCTGCTGCACGCTATCGGCAACGCGGCCCGGTTGCGCGACCCGAACCTGCGCGTGCGCTACGTGCCGACCGCGACGTTCATCGACGACACCTTCACCGCGTGGCGCATCAAGGACCCGGCGACGAAGGCCGACGTGCGCAACCATTACCGCAGCGGAGTCGACCTGCTGCTCGTCGATGACATCCAATTCCTGCAGCAGCGTGAGCGCTTCCAGGAAGAATTCTTCCACGTATTCAACGCGCTATATCATGCGGGCCGTCAAATTGTCATCACGTGTGACCGGTTCCCTTCGGAACTCCAGGACTTCCACGATCGGCTGCGTTCGCGCTTCGAATGCGGCCTCGTCGCCGAACTGACTCCACCGGAGCGCGACCTGCGTGTGGCCATCCTGCGCCGCAAGTCTATCGACATGGGCCTGCTGCTGGCGCCCGACGTCATCTACTACCTTGCGGACCACCTGCGGAACAACGTGCGCGAACTCGAGGGCGCCCTGCTCAAGCTCGCCGCCCACGCGCGCCTCGGCAACCGGGCGCCCGACCTCGCATTCGCGCGCAGCGTGCTGGGGCCGACCCTCGAATTGCCGTCGCGCAACGTGACAGCCGAGGTCATCCAGCGCGTGACGGCCCAGCACTACGGACTCAAGCTCACCGACCTTAAGGGCGACAAGCGCCACCGCAGTGTCGTCGTGCCGCGCATGGTGGCGGTGTACCTGACGCGCAAGCACACGGGCGCGAGCTATCCGGAGATCGGACGGGCCTTTGGCGGGCGCGACCACTCGACGATCATCCATGCGTTCCACCGCGTCGAATGGCTGCTGCAGACCGACCTTGCCGTGCAGACGGCGGCGGCGGCAATCGAGACCTTGTTGGGCAAGTAGCCGACGTTGCCCGCCCCGATCCGCCGCCTTCGGCGCGTTGCTCGCATTGCCGTGCGCGTTGCGACGCATCGTGGACGATGCACGACGGGGTTCGGCAAGCCACGCAACCATGTGGCGACTCAAGGTTTTATTTCCCCAACTTCAGGTCTTCGCCGCACCCGCTCCGTCGGATGCCGCCGCCTGTCGCATCGACCGGCCCGGCCCTGTGGACGGGTTGTGGAATGTCTGGGGACAAGTGCGCCCCTTCTCCACAGGGTCGAGTCGCCCTGGGGACGATAAGGAGCCAGTCCCCACCGATCTACCGGTTTCCTCCACAGGCCGATCGCCCAGAACGCTTCGATCTTATTAAGATCGTTCACTTGCCCACAGGCGTCCACAGCCCCCGCGATTCCGCTCTCTATAGGATCAGATCCAAATACCCAAGTGGCTGGCATCCGGCCCAGGGTCCACCACCGGCTTCCATCCCCGACCCTCTTCCCACTGCGCCCTCGCCCTGCTACAAGTTCGCCCCCGACTGACCGTTGCGCCGTGCCTGTTTCCGGCCCCGGTCCGAGGAAACGCGCCATGAAAGTCCGCATCGACAAGGCCGCACTCACCGTACCGCTCTATCGTGCCCAGGGCGTGGTCGATCGCAAGGCGACCACGAACGTCATTGCGTGCGTGCACGTGGCCGCCGGCGACGACGGGTTGGTGCTGTCGGCGACCGACTACGACGTGACCATGACCGCATCGGTGGCGGCCGACGTGCTGGAGCCGGGGGCCGTGCTCGTCAACGGTCGCGCGCTTTTCGAGATCGTGCGCGCCTTGCCTGAAGGCAGCATGGTCGAACTGACCGGCGAACCGAATCACCGCCTCCGCATCGTCGCGGGCCGCTCGACCTACCACCTCAACGGGCTGGACCCGGCGGAGTTTCCAGGCGGTTCCATCGAAGCCCAGCCTCGCCTCGGCCTGTATTGCGACAAGGGCCACATCGACGCGATGCTGCGGCGCACCCTGTTCTCCGTCTCGCAGGACGACACACGGCCCGCGCTCAACGGTGTGTTGCTCGAGATCGAGCCCGTCGCCGACGGTCAGGTGCTCATCCGCATGGTGTCGACGGACGGTCATCGCCTGTCGAAGTCGGAGCGTGTAGTCGCTTGTTCGAGCTACGACGGGGCGAGCCACCGCTGCATCGTGCACCGCCGCGGCGCGACCGAGCTTCAGCGCATCTTGGAGGGTTCGGACCCATCGGTGCACATCGGGTTCGCGGGCCGCAATGTCGTCTTTGCATCCGACAAGGCGCGCCTGCAGGTCAAGCAGATCGACGAGACCTTCCCCGACTACGGGCGCGTGATTCCCGAGAAAGGCGACATCTCAGTGTCGCTGCCGCTGCCCGAACTGGTCGGCGCGATCCGGCGCGTGGGGGCGGTGTCGGCGTCGAAGGATGCCACGTTGCGCTTTGAACTCACCGACGGCCGCATCGTGCTTGAGATGAACCACCAGGACCTCGGCGAAGCGCATGAGGAGATCGAGCCGGCAAGCTACCGCGGCGGCCACCAGAAGGTCGGCTTCAACCCGCGGTACCTGCTCGACGTGTGCCAGGTGCTCGCGACCGACAACGTCAGCCTTGAACTGTCGGACCAGTTCTCGCCGTGCCTGGTGCACAGCGAAGAGGACCCAGGTTCGGTGTTCGTGATCATGCCGATGCGCCTGTAGGCCGTCGCCTGCCACGCCGCACGACTGTCGGCGCAACCTTCCGCGAGCACGTACCCGCCTGTGCACATCGAGCGCCTGTATGCCGCACGCTTCCGCAACCTCGGCGACGGGGCGGGTCGTGGCGTGGGGTCGGGAGTTGACGACGCGCGGGGAGTAGGCGACGGGTCGGGTGCTGGCGACGGGTCGGGTGCTGGCGACGGGTCGGGTGCTGGCGACGGGTCGGGTGCTGGCGACGGGTCGGGTCGTGGCTTCGTCTGGTTCCCGCATCGCCACTTCAACATCCTTGTCGGCCCCAACGGCGCGGGCAAGACGAACGTGCTGGAAGCCGTCGCGGTACTGGCCGGGCTGCGCAGCTTTCGGACGGCGCGCCTGCACGAGTGTGTCGCGTTTGGAGACCCTGCGGGAAATACCAGTGCGCGCGCGGTGTTGGGCGCCCGTGTCGTGCGGCACGGCGTAGCGACCGACCTGGGTGTCGAGGTGGGCGCGGGCACGCGGCGGCTTTTCCTCGACGGCAAGCCAGCGCCCAGCGCGGCCCAATTCCTCGGGCGCTTGGTGGCCGTGCCGTTTGCGCCCGACGACTTGCGACTGCCCACCGATGCCCCCGACGCGCGGCGGCGCTGGCTCGACCGCGCCGCCTTTCACCACGAGCCGGCCCACCTCGACGCCGTGCGCGCGTTCGAGCGGGCCCTGCTGAGCCGCAACGCCTTGCTCAAGGCAGCGCAGCGCGCGCCGGCCGATGCCGAGACCCTCGACGCCTTCGACGCCGTGTTGGCGCGCAGTGGGGCCCAGGTCGCCGTGCGGCGGGCGGCCGTGCTCGACCGCCTGCGTCCCCTGCTGCAAGAGGTGTTCGGGCGCATCGCCGCAAGCGGGCTCGCCATCGATGTGCAGTTGGAGGTGCGCGGTTGCGATCCGTTGGCCTATGCCGACGTGGCGAGCGCGACCGCGGCGTTGGCCGGTTCGTTGCGGCTGCGGCGCGACCGCGACCTCCAGCAGGGCTCGACGACGCGCGGCCCGCACCGGGACGACGTGCGTTGGACGCTGCAGGGTCGCCCCGTCGCCAGCCACGCCAGCCAGGGGCAGTGCCGTGCGCTCGTGCTGGCGCTCAAGATTGCCGAACTCCGCAGCCTCGAAGTGGCACTCGGCGAGGCGCCCGTGCTGCTGCTCGACGACGTCAGTTCCGAACTCGACGCCGCGCGCAACCGAGCGCTCATGAGCTACCTCGACGAACTTGGTGGCCAGGTCGTCGTTTCGACCTCACAGCCCACCAGTCTGGCCATCCTGGCGCCGCAGCAGGTGTTCCACATCGCGGCGGGCCACTTGACGGCGGGCGCGGTGGCGGGGCGCCCTGCTGGAGCCGAGCCTGCTCCCATCGCCGAGCCTGCTCCCATCGTCCAGCCTGCGGCCCTTGGCGACCCTGCCGCCCTGGCCCAGTCTGCAGCCTATGCCGCGCCAGCACCCGGGCCAGTTGTGCCCGTGGAGGAGCTATGAGCCTGTTTCGCATCGAAGGAGGCGCGCCGCTACATGGCCGCGTGCGGGTGTCCGGCAACAAGAACGAGGCGCTGCCGGCCGTGGCCGCGGCCTTGCTGACCGATGAGCCGGTCACGTTGCACAATGTGCCCGCCATCGTCGATGTCCAGGTGATGCTCGACATCCTGGTGGCGCTCGGGGCCGACGTGGCAACGCCGCAGCCGGGCACCGTGCGCATCTGCTGCAAAGAACTGCGCACGACTGCCATCCCGGTGCGCCTCGGCGAGCGGGTGCGGGCGTCGATCTTGTTTGCCGGTCCCTTGCTCGCGCGCGCCGGGCGTTGCGAACTGCCGCCGCCCGGTGGCGATGTCATCGGCCGGCGCCGCCTCGACACCCACATGGACGGTCTCGTGGCGATGGGCGCCTTGCTCACCTTGGGCGCCGAACTGCGCTTGGACGCGCCCCAGGGCCTGCGTGGCGCCGACCTGTTCCTCGACGAGGCCTCGGTCACCGCGACAGAGAACCTGCTGATGGCGGCCAGCCTGGCGCGCGGCACCACGACCATCCAGAACGGCGCCTGCGAGCCGCACGTGCAAGGGCTTGCCGCGCTGCTCCAGGCGATGGGCGCCGACATCGGCGGCGTCGGCACCCACCAATTGACGATAGCGGGCGTCGACCGCCTGCACGGGGCCGAACACACGGTCGGGCCCGACTACATGGAGACCGGCTCCTTCATCGGCCTGGCCGCGGTCACGGGCAGCGAACTGCGCATCGAGGACGCGGCGCCGCAGCACTTGCGCATGATCCGGGCCACATTTGCGCGGCTCGGCGTCCACACCGTGGTCGATGGCGCCGACATCCTGGTGCCCGGCGGCCAGACACTCGAGGTCAAGCGCGACCTCGGCGCCGGCATTCCCAAGGTCGATGACGCGCCGTGGCCGCAGTTTCCGACCGACTTGATGTCGATCGCGATCACGACGGCGACACAAGCGCGTGGAACGGTGCTGTTTTTCGAAAAGATGTTCGAAGGGCGCATGTTCTTCGTCGATTCGCTCATCCAACTCGGCGCGCAGATCATCTTGTGCGACCCTCACCGGGTGGTCGTGGTCGGGCCATCGCAACTCTACGGCGGCCGCGTGTCGAGCCCCGACGTTCGCGCTGGCATGGCGTTGCTGATCGCTGCGTTGTGCGCCAAGGGCACGAGCCGCATCGCCAACATCCGCCAGATCGACCGTGGCTACGACCGCATCGAGCAGAAACTGCTCCAACTCGGCGCGCGCATCGTCCGGGAGGAGGAGGGGTGAAGAGCGGCGCGGACCTCTTGCCGGGAGAAGTCGCCGCCGGACCGCTGCGGGAGCGACTCCAGGCGGCGCGGCGCGTCGTTGTCAAGGTCGGCTCGCAGGTGCTGTGCCAGCCCAATGGCGCGGTCGATGCCGCCGTCGTCACGGGGCTGAGCGCCGACGTGGCGGCCGCGCGGGCGGACGGGCGCCAGATCGTGCTGGTGAGTTCGGGTGCAGTGGCGCTCGGGCGCGGCCGCCGGGCGCGTGGTCTGGCCGGGACCCCTGCGGGCGACGGCATGGGCAAGCAGGCCCTGGCGGCGCTCGGCCAGCCCCTGCTCATGGCGCGCTGGCAAGACGCGTTCGAAGTCCACGCGACGCAAGTCGCCCAAATCCTGTTGACCCATGCCGATCTCGGCCACCGCGGCCGCTTCCTGCACGCCCGCCGCGTGATGGCCGAACTGCTCGATGCCGGCGTGCTGCCCATCGTCAACGAGAACGACACCGTCGCGGTCGAGGAGTTGGGCTTCGGCGACAACGACCAACTCGCCGCGATGGTGGCCCACGTCGTCGGAGCCGACGCGCTCGTGCTGCTGACCGAGGTGGATGCGCTCTACACGGCCGACCCCCGCACCGATGGCCGCGCGCGCCGCTATGCCGCGGCCGATCCGCGCCACGATGCGGTGCTGGCAGGCGCGGGCGCGGGCACCTCGCATTTCGGCACGGGCGGCATGCACAGCAAGGTCCTTGCCGCCCGCAAGGCTGCGGCTGTCGGCGTCGTGACGGTCGTGGCGGCAGGCAAACTGGCAGGTATGCTGGGCCGGGTGCTGGCGGGTGCTGCGGAAGGCACCGTGTTTCGACCGGCCGCCCACGGCCTCACTGGGCGCCGCTCATGGATCGCGACGTCGGCCCGGCCCAAGGGCACGCTGCAGGTTGATGCCGGCGCCGCCCGGGCCCTGCGCAGTGGCGGCGCCTCGCTGCTGCCGATCGGCGTCGTGTGCGTCGATGGCTCTTTTGGCGTCGGCGACGTGGTGGCCGT
Source organism: Myxococcales bacterium (assembly GCA_009692425.1). GTDB lineage: Bacteria > Myxococcota_A > UBA9042 > UBA9042 > UBA9042 > SHZF01. Next base: position 38,427 of record SHZF01000005.1, read on the forward strand.
CATCGATGGCGACGGTCAGCCCATTGGCCGTGGGCGCGTGCGCTACGGGGCGGACGACGCGCGCAAGGTGGCAGGGCTGCGCTCCGATCGGATTGCCGCGGTGCTCGGCTGGCTGCCGGCGACGGAACTGGTGCACCGCGACGACTTCGTGGTGGCGGGCTGATTGCACGTAGTGGTGGTGGGTTGAAGGAGCGGGTCGCGCGGCGACCGCTGGGTTACGGTGGCGAACAACCTGCCGCCGATCCATGCGCTGGTTGCGGCCCGAGCCCCTGTGGCGGAGTTGACCGTCGGGAAACCCTCCGCGGTGCCCGGTGGGTCGTCTACACCACCTGACAAGCCTCGTCGAACGCCAGCCGCGGCCCGCGTGGGTACAGCTTGGCCGGGTCGCCGTAGCCGAGGTTGAGCAGGAAGTTCGACTGCCACGCGGTGCCCGCGAGAAACTCCGCATCGACCTTGGCGCGATCGAACCCATTCATTGGGCCGCAGTCGAGCCCGAGCGCGCGCGCCGCCAGCATCAGGTAGGCGCCTTGTAGCGATCCGCCCTGCAGCGCCAGCCGGAACTGCTCCGGCTCCGGCAGGCCCGCGTACAGATCCTGGATGGCCGGCCACGCCGGGAAAAGGCGCGCCGATTTCGTGTAGAACTCCGCATCATACGCAACGATCGCTGTCACGGGTGCCGCCATCGTCTGGGCCACGTTGCCGCCGTCGAGGCACGGCTTGAGGCGCGCCTTGCCGTCCGCGCTCGCCACGAACACGAGCCGCATCGGTTGCGTGTTGGCCGAGGTCGGCGGCATGCGCGCGAGTTCGTAGAGCCGCTGCAAGGTGGCGCCATCGACTGCGCGCTCCTGCCAGCCCTTGTATGTGCGGGCGGCGCGGAAAAGGAGATCGAGGCCGGTGTCGTCGAGCGTGGGCATGGGGCAGGTCCTGGGCGGCGGTGGGTGCCGCGGCAGCAAAAAAAGATTAGGAGGCGAGTGGCGGCGCGCAAGGGTGTCGACGGTGGATCCTGGGGGATTCGTGCACGCAGCCGGCGAGGTTCCCGTGGTGGTTGCTGGGGGTCGTCACGCGCCAGGACCGTCTACTCGTACAGGCCGAACCACGCCAGCAGCGCCGCCAGGTCGGCGTCGGGCAGCACCTCGCGGCTGAACGGGGGCATGTCGCCACCGTAGCCGAGAAAGCCGCCGTGGCGCACCTTTTCGACGAATACGACGCGCCGCTGCACCTTCGTGTACCCGCGCTGGTGGGCCTGCACGACCGCTCCGGGCAGGGTCGGGATGCGCGCGGCGAGCTTTCCGACACCGGTCTGGGCTGCCCCGTGGCACGACCGGCATGCCGCGAGGTAGACGACCCCACCTTGCTGGGCGTCGCCTTTGGGCAGGTCGGCGGCGACCGGCACGACGCCAAAGGGCCACGCCTGCGTCACGTCGGCTGGTAGCGCGACGAGCCAGGCCCACAGTGCGCGGGCTTCGACGTCTTCCGCCCGCCAAGCTGTGGGCGCGTGCATGAACTGGGTGCGGCACTGGTTGACGGCCCGCAACAACTCCGTCTCGGAGCCGCCCCACCACGCCGGGCGTTGCACGACGCCCGCCAGCGGTGCGCCCGGCAGCACGCGACTCGCGGCATCGGCGGCGCGCGCCACGTGGCAGGACTTGCAGGCGTAGAGGTTGAGCTTGGACGGAGAGGCGTGGGCCATGCCGTCGTACAGGTGCTCCCCGTGGAGTCGGGCGTCGCCGAGGTGCAGGGGCGCCGGGCCCTGCACCGCGCACGCAGCGAACAGCGCACCCAGCCAGGGCGCGGCGTGGGCGCGGCGCGTCATGGAGTGCTCGCCAGCGCGGGCATGACCAGCAACCGATCGGGGTAGATGCCGGCTTCGATCTCGCCGAGCGTCGCCAGCGACTCCGGATCGATGGCGAGCAGCTTGCCCGGCGCGACGTGGTCGCCTTCGCACACCAGCCACAGCGTGGTGCGGTCGCTCGACCAGACGACCTCGTGCGGCGCCGGGCACTGGCCCGCGGCAAACGTGCGCTGCTTCGCGATGGTCCGCCCGGTCATGTCGATGACCTGGAGCGAATCGGGCGCCTGGACAGGGACCCACAGCCGGTCCCCTGCCTGGGCCCAGGCGGGGAACAGGGGCACTCCCCCCACCGGCACGGCGCCCGGCTGCATCTTGCGCGCGCTAGTGTCGAAAACCCGCACGTCCTTGCTGACGGAACACGCGACGGCGAGCCGATCGCCGCTGGCCGAGCGCTGCAATGCGTATGGTCCGAACAGCGGCGCGCCGGCCGGGCCGACGACTGCAGCCAAGGGGACGCGTTCGACCGCCAGCGTGCCGGCCAGGTCGACCACGGCCACTGCGTCTTCGCCATAGCAGGCCACCCACGCCCTTGAAGCCGACGGCCCGTCGAGCACGACGCCGTGGGGCGCCACGCACATCGGCACCTCGCGCGCTGCGCCGAGCTGGGCGGGTCCTTGCGGCTCGAACAGCGCGAGTGGGGCGCGCATCTCCACGAGGGTTTTCGCCCGCAGGACGCGCGCCAGATCGAAATGGGTGACCACGACGCGCCCACCGTCCTCACTCACCACGATGTCGCCCGGGTTCGGCGCCACGAACGACTCTGCCAGCCACGCGAATGGTCGCAGGCTCCACTGCTGCACCCAGCCGGCCCGCTGCGAAGCGCCGTGCCGCGCGTGGGGCCCGGCGGCAAGGGTCGGCGCAGGATACGACAGCGCCACGTAGAGCAGGCCGCGTGCGCGGTCCAGGCCGAGGTGATGCGGCCCGTCGATGTCGATCGGGTTGCGTCCCACGGGCAGGCGCGCGAGCACCTTGCGCGCCGCGAGGTCGTAGAACGTCACGGTGTCGCCCAGTGTGTCCGATGTCAGGCCAAGGTCGCCCGCCGGCAGCGGGAGCAGGGGGCGCGGCAAGTCCCAGGCGGGCCCACCGTCCCACGCTGCGTAGGTCCAGTTCTCGACCGGCTCGGCCGGCCCGCACCGGCACGCCAGCAACAGGCCCAGGATGCAGAATCGTGCGCGCGGCCGGACCATGGTCGCAGTCTGGCGGTTTCTGCCGCCGACGCCCAGTGCCTCGGCGCGGCCTGCCACGCCGGTACGGCCCGCTCGCCAACTGGCAAGATGCGAGGCGCGGCCGTACGCTGCCCGGGTCCCTTGTGCAGCGAACAGGCGACGCGAGGTTCCTCTGATGGAAGGTTCGTTCTGGCGGGTGCAAGCGCCGTCGTGTAGCCGCGGTGTGTCCGCTGCAGCCGCCGCAACCGTCCTGATCCTGACGACGTGCGACGACGAAACACCAGTCCCGGCGAGCCTGGCCGACGTGTTGTTTCAGGCCGGCACCACCGACGAGGCGCTGGCGGCCTTGCTCGACGCGCCCGCCACGACGGACCCGACCCAGGGGCCCGCCTGGGACGCGCCGACGCCGAATGCCGTGCTGCCGAAGTCCCTGACGCCGACGTTCCGCTGGCATCGGGGTCCGCAGGCGCGCGGCCCACAGCGCAGTGTGCCTCCTGGCGCTCAGGTGGCCTGGCTGCGGCCGCTGGGCCGGCTGGTGCGCGCCCTCGCCCCCGTGCAGGCTGCGTGGGCGCACGGCGCGTCACTGAACGGGACCGCCCACTTTCTCGAGCTCGGCGCTTCCGGCAAGCCCGCGTTGGTGCGGGTCTTCACGGCGAACGGGTCATGGACGCCACCGGCCGACGTGTGGGCCATCGTCGCGGCGACGCGCGGACCCATCACGGCCCGCCTGACGAGCGCCGTATTTGAAGCGGATCGCGTCGCGCCGGGCGGCGGGCCGTGGGTGGCCTCACCCGTCACGTTCACGGTCGGGCCATGACGCAGCGTGGCCGCCCGCCGGGCGCGGCCCGAGGCTGCGCCGCCCACCTGTGCGCGCTCGCCGTGGCGGTGGGCAGCGTGCCCGACGCGCGGGCCAACGGCCGCTTTCCAAGTGCGGGGCAGGTCGCGTTCCACCCGACGGACCCGAACCATTGGGTGGTGCGCGCGACGTTCGGCCTGCTGCAGACGCGCGATGCCGGCAAGAGCTGGGGGTGGGTGTGCGAGCGCGTGCTCGACACGACCGGCAACGAAGACCCCTTCGTGCTGGTGACCGCGTCGAGTGCGCTGCTGCTAGCGACGGCGGCGGGCCTGCGCCGGTCCGTCGACGGCGCCTGCTCGTGGAACCAGCCCGCCGGCGCGGCGACGGCCGAACTCCACGTCGACCTCGCCGCACATCCGGCGAACGCGCACGCGGCCGTGGCCCTGTACCGGACAGGTACACAGACCGATGCGCCCTATGCGGTGGCCGCGACGCTCGACGACGGTGCCAGTTGGCAGCCGTTCGGGGTGCCGATGCCGGCGGGGTTTCTCGCCCTTGCCTTGGAAGCCGCCGCGCCCGCGGGACCCGGCCTGCCGCTGCGGCTCGTCGCCAGCGGGCGCACCGGACCAGGCCACCAGCAACTCGGCCTGCTGCGCACGGACGACAACGGCAAGACGTGGTCGCCCCGGATCGTGCCGCGCGCGGACGGGCTCGGCGCGTACGTGTCGGCGGTCGCTGCCAGCAGCGCACCGGGACCACTGCGCATCTTCGTGCGCGTGGACGGCGAACCGGGCGACACCTTGCTCGTGTCGGACGACGACGGCGCGACGTGGATGACTGCGCTCGACGTCGGCGGCGCGATGACGGGCTTTGCGCGCTCGCCGGACGGCAAGACGACGCTCGTCGGGGTCGCTGGGGAAGGTCCGGGCGGCGTCTACCGCGCGGGTCCAGACCTCCAGTTCGCCAAGGTGGCCGCCCTGCAAGCATTGTGCCTCGGCTGGGGGCCGGCCGGCCTGTTCGCGTGCGGATCCGAACTGACCACGCCGTTTACGCTCGGCCGTTCGACCGACGCCGGCGCGACGTGGACGCCGCGGCTCCAGCGCGCCCACGTCGAGCCGCAGGCGTGCCCCGACGCGACGCCGGCAGGCTTGCTGTGTCCACCTTACTGGCTGCGGTTGGCACCGAGGCTGGGCTCGCCGGAGAAGTCTACACCCCCGTCCAAGCCCACGACTCCAAACACGACATGCCGGACCAGCCGAGGCGCGGCGGGGATGGGGTGGTTGCTGGCGTTGGCCGGGTGCGTTGGCGCGTGGGCGTGCCAGCGCGGGCTGGCCAGGCGGCGGGCGGTGGTGTTGCGGCGTGGCTGACTGCGGTCGGTGGCGCGGGCCACCTGCCACCCTTGGCTACCACCCCTTCTGCACCCGCCGCAGGAACTCGTACGGATATCCCAGTTCGAACGCCGACGCCGTGTCGAGCCGCTCCATCTGCCCGGCCGTCAGCACGAGCCCGGCGGCCTGCAGGCACTCGGCCTGCTGGGCGAGCGTGCGGGCGCCGTAGATGACCGACGTCACCGCAGGCTTCTGCACCAGCCAGCGCAGGGCGACGGCCGCGAGCGAGGCGCCGGTTTCGGCAGCGACGGCGTCGAGTTCGGCAAGCGTACGCCAGTTGCGCGGCGTGTCCGATTGGGCCAGTCGTTCCTTCCAGCGCTCCAACCGCGAACCCGGCGGTGGCGGCTGGTCCTTGCGGAACTTGCCGGTCAGGAAGCCCGCCTCCAACGGCGACCACGGCAGCAGGCCCAGGCCGTGGCGGCGGCACAGCGGCACGAGTTCGCGCTCGACATCGCGCACGGCGAGGCTGTACTGGGCCTGCAGCGTCACGTACTTGTCCAGTCGAAGTCGGTCGGACGTGTACAGGCTCTCGACCAGTCGGTAGGCAGCGTAGTTCGAGCAACCGAAGTGCAGGATCTTGCCCTGGCGCTGCAGGTCGTCGAACGCACGCAGCGTCTCGTCTTCGGGCACGTCGAGGTCCTGGGCGTGGATCTGGTACAGGTCGATGCGGTCGGTCTGGAGCCGGCGCAGGCTGTCTTCGACGCAGCGGACCATCCGCCCCCGCGATGCCCCGTTGCCGTTCGGCCCCTTGCCCATACGAAAGCGGAACTTCGTCGCGAGCACGACCTCGTCGCGGCGCCCTGACCGTGCGAACCAGGCGCCGACGACGCGTTCGGCCAGGCCGTCCTGCCCATAGACGTCGGCGGTGTCGATGAAATTGACGCCTGCCGCGAGCGCCGCGTCCAGGATGGCGTGCGACGTCTCCCAGTCGCAGCCGGCCCCGTGCATGAACGAGGTCGCGTCGGGGTCGCCGAACGTCATCGTGCCGAGGCACAGTGTCGAGACCTTCAGGCCGGAGCGGCCCAGCGGGCGGTATTCCATCTGGGCGACTCCTAGCGGCCTGGGTGGCCCCGTTCAGGCTGCATCGCCGACGGACCCGGCAAAGTCAAGCAAAGCGCGAAGGCGCATGAACCGCAGGACGATTTTGAGCCTGAGCAACGCAGCCGCAGCCATCGCGGGCGAGCGAGCACCGAGCCGAAATTCAAGGGATTTCGGTATGATCGCTACGGCTTCGCGCCCGCCTGAATCCACGCCTCGACGAGCGCGGCGTCTTCCGGTTCGATGCCGTCGCCGCCGACCACGACCGGCATCTTGTCGCCGCACGCCGTCGTCCCTGGAGCGACCTTTTGCCACAGCAGGCTGGTCTTGGCGTCGCCCGGCACCACGAGCGTGGCACCGGAACACGCGTACGTCGCGCCGGCGCCGATGCCGACGAGGTGTTGGTAGGAGACCGCCTGGTCCGCAAACAGGTAGGGCTGCCCCTTCGGTCCATGGCACAAGGTGGCCGCACAGCCGTACTTCTTGATGACGCCCGTGTAGACCGCGCCAAACGTCGGCGCCGCGACCACGCCATCGGCCTTGGCGTCAGGTTTCGCATCTGCCTTCGTGTCGGACTTCGCGTCGAACAGGACATCGGGCGCGGCGTCGCTTTTGGCGTCCTTCAACCCGCCGCCCGAGTCTGCGGGTGCCACGTCGGTGACGGTGTCCTCGACGCGGGATACGCCATCGCCCGGCTCGGCGTCTGCAAGCCCCGCGGCGTCTTCCGGCGGGCCAGTCGCATCGGCTGTCGCTGCGGAGTCGCCCGCCGTGCGCGGGTCCACGGTGTCGCCGGCGGCGCTGTCTGCGAGTGGAGTGCCTGCCGTGTCGGCCTGGGAGGCCGCGTCGAAGCCGCCGCCGCCAAACGAGAATGCGCCGCCGCGCGCTGCCGGCGTCGGCACCGGGTTGACCGCACACGCGGCCAGCAGGACGAAGCACGCTACAGCAAGGGGTTTCATGCGGCGGGACTCTCGAATGCAACGCGCACGCCCGCCGGACCGCCCGGTCGACACACCGCGTGCAGCCGGCCATCGACGAGGTCCCACAAGGTGGCGCCCAGGACATCGCGCCGCCAGCCGCGCAACTGGGCGGCGTCGGCGAGCGCGTCACGCGTGCGGGGTGCCTCGCGCAGGGCCTGAACCAGGATGTCGCGCTTCGATAGCAATTGCGGAGCGATATCAAGACGATAGGCGAGATCTTGCACGCCGAGCATGACAAGTGCCGCCACCGCTTCGAGCTCCGGCGGCGGCGGCGAGCGGCCCGGTTCGCGGTGGTGCGGGGCAGCCAGCCCGCGCGCAATGGCGGCAAGCCAACGGTCCGCGTGACGGTGCACGGCGCGGTGCTGCATGCGGCGGTCTCCGTCGAGGTCCTTGCGGGCGCGCGGCGCGTGGCGGGCGAGCAGGTGGACGACTTCGTCGGGGATCAGGAAGTGCGGCACCAAGTCCTGTTCCTGCGCCAAGGCCTCGCGCTCTTCGGCGAGCGCGCGCAGCACGCCGGCCTCGCGCGCATCGAGCCGGCGCCCGCCCTGCAGCTTGAGGAACGCGTTGTCGGGGTCGCGCACGTAGCGGGTGGGTTCGGTCAGTTCCGCGCACTCCTCTTCGACCCAAGCCAGCCGATCGCGCCGCATCAGTTCCGCGCGCTGGAGGCGGTAGAGTTCTAGCAGGTTGCGCACGTCGCCGGCCGCGTAGCCGAGCATCCGGTCAGGCAGCGGGCGCTGGCTCCAGTCCGCCATCTGGTCGCCCTTGGGCTGGTGCACGCCGAGCACGCTGTGCAGCAAAGTCGACAGGCCAATTTGCAGGCCGTGCCCGAGAAAGGCGGCGGCCGTCTGCGTGTCCCAGGCGCGTGGCGGCGTGCGGCCGGTCAACATCCACACGATGCGCAGGTCGTTCTTCAACGCGTGGCCGACGACGCGGCGGCCGGGGCCGGTCAGCGCGGCGTAGAGCGGGCCGAGGTCGATGCCGGCGATCGGATCGACGAGCCAGATGCCCGCAGCCGTCGCGACCTGCAGCAGCATGAGGCGGGGCACATAGGTGCGCTCGCTGTGGAATTCCGTGTCGAAGGCGACGGTGTCGGCACCCTCGATGGCGGCGACGGCGGCAGCGACGGCGGCCGGCGTGTTGCACAAGGTGTAGTCGGTCTCGGTCATCGGTGCCGGCCCTCAGGAGGCCAGAGCGGATCATGCCGGGTGCGGTTGCGGGGCACAAGGAGACGCGGGCAGCCAGGAGCCACCGGCTGACTCTCTCCGGACGTCGATCGTGTAGGTCAATGGAACGGTGCCTGCGCGTCGCCTACCGCAGACACTGCGCCGCCCGCCGCAACCCCGCCGCCGCGTCGGCCCCAGTCAGGATGTCCCCATGGCACGGGATCAGCCGGGCCAGCCCCGGCAGCGCCGCCAAGCGCAGGAGGTGGGCGCGCAGTGCGGGCTTGTCCGCTACGGCCACGGACTTGAAGACGCGCGGCCCGCCGGTCGAATCGGTCAGGCGGTACAGCCGCCACCAGAGGCCCGTGCCGTGGGCGTTGTTCATTACGGCATCGGCAAAAGCCAGCGTCTGGCCGCCAACGCCATCGACCACCAACGCGGCCTCGCCGAGATCGCCCAGGCGCGCCGGCGCAGGGTTCGCGCATTGCTTCATAGGGTCAGGCGCACGGAGCATGTCGTAGCACAACCCCGCTTCGCCCGCGCAAGGTCCGTGCTACACTGCAAGCCCCGCTCTGTCGCGGGGCCTGGGCCGCCATGTCCACCGCCACTGCCGCCGCCCTCGCCGCTGCTCCCGTCGCCCGTCGCCGTCCGCCGGCATGGCAACCCCTCGTGCTCGTCGCCCTCGTGGCCTGTTCCCACCTGGTCGGCGGCTGCACGGCCCTGCCCGACGACGGCGCCCCGCGCATCGAGCACGTGAGCCAGTTGGCCGACACCTTCGTCGACGTCCTGCCGTACTCCGTATGGGCGACCGTGCGCGACGGCGGCACCGGCATCGGCGCGGTGCGGCTGTATTGGGCGCGACTCGACGATGCGAGCTTCACCGCGCTCGACATGCACGAACTCGGCGGGGGCACGTGGGAGGCCTCGATCCCGGCGCAGAAGGCTGGCACGAAGGTGCGCTACTTCGCTTGGGCGGCCAACCGATCGACGGGCGCGGCGCGGCGCGTGGCCCTGTACCCGCACCAGGCGGAGCCGCCCACGAAGTTCTTGACGTTTGCCGTGCTCAAGCCTGGCGATCTACCCGAGGGCCACCCGTACCTGCAGCCCACTGCGGCGCAAGTGCCCGATGGCGGCGGGCGTGGACCCGACGCCGGCGCGCGCCCCGCACCCGACGTCGTAGCCGTCGATGTTGCGCCTGCCGACTCCGGCCCGCCCGACATCGACACGTTCGTGCTGCCTGCCGACGCCGACGTGACGCTCGACTCCGACAAGGACGGCGTGCCCGACGTGTTCGACAACTGCGCGTCGCACCACAACCCGAACCAGGCCGACAAGGACAACGACGGCGTGGGCGACAAGTGCGACAAGGACAACGACGGCGACGGCATTCCCGACGAAAACGACAACTGCGACGGCATCGCCAACGCCAGCCAGGCCGACATCGACGCCGACAAGATCGGCGACGCCTGCGACAAGGATCTCGACGGCGACAAGGTCATGAACGACAAGGACAACTGTCCGTGGGTCGGCAACACCAACCAGTCCGACGTCGATGGCGACGGGCTCGGCGACGCGTGCGACGTGCAGTCCGGCGCCGACGGTGACCAGGACGGCGTCCAGGATGCCAAGGACAACTGCCCGGCCTCGCCGAACCCCGGCCAGCAGGACCTCGACCAGGACGGCACGGGCGATGCGTGCGATGGCGACCTCGACGGCGACGGCGTCGGCAACGGCAAGGACAACTGCCCGCAGGTCAAGAACGCCAACCAACTCGACGACGACAAGAACGGCATCGGCGATGCCTGCGACGCCGGCGACGACGACGACAAGGACGGCGTGAAGAACACCGCCGACAACTGCAAGTTCGCGCCCAACCCCGACCAGAAGGACCTGGACGGCGACAAGAAGGGCGACGTGTGCGACCCGGACCTCGACGGCGACGGCAAGGTGAATGGCTTCGACAACTGTGTGGCCGTGGTCAACGCGAATCAAAAGGACTCCGACGGCGATGGCAAGGGCGACGCCTGCGACGACGAGAAACTGTGTGGCTCCAAGCAGCCCGCGTGCCCGGCGGGGACGGAGTGCTTCGAGCCGCTGTGCCTGTCGCCCAAGGCATGCGACGCGAGCGGCATCTGCGCGCCGGGTACGTTCTGTTACAAGGGGTTGTGCGTGCCGCCGCAGGTGGTTCCCGCGGGCTTCTGTGCGAAGGACGCGCAGTGCCCGACCGGGTTCGTGTGCCAGTTGTCGACCTGCACGCCCGAGAAGTGCAAAATCGACGCACAGTGCCCGAAGAACTTGAAGTGCGTGCTCGGTGAGTGCGTCAGCGGCCAGTTGCCCGTGAGCGGCTGCCAGTACAGCGAGCAGTGTGGCGCGAAGCAGCAGTGCCTGAACGGCATCTGCATCCCAGCGGGCTGCAAGGCCGACACGGAGTGCAAGGGCGACACGAAGTGCTGGAATGGCATCTGCATCCCCTCGCTCATCCCGACGCTGGAGTGCAAGTCAAACGCGGACTGCCCGAAAAACCTGAACATTCCTGGTCTTGGCAAGGTGACGCTCGTGTGCGCCGCGGGCACCTGCGTGCCCGACCTGCCGCAGATTCCGGTCAAGCTGTGCACGATCGACACCGACTGCAAAGCGGGCCAGCAGTGTCTGGTTGCGGTGTGCCTGCCCAAGGGGTGCTCAACGGCGGCCGACTGCAAGCCCGAGCAGGCCTGCACGTTCGGATTCTGCACGGCCAAGAACCAGCAGGTGCCCGCGCCCGGCCAGTGCGCGACGGACAAGGACTGCAAGGACGGGGCGAGTTGCCTGGCGACGGCGTGCGTGCCGATCCCGGGCGGGCTACCTGGCGGCGGGGGCATCACGCTGTGCGGCGCTGGCGGCACGTGCCCGGCGGGAAAGAAGTGTCAGTTCAACGTGATCTGTCTGTAGGCGCCGCGCCGCTCGACGCGCCGCTCCCCGACGAGCCGCCGTTGCGATTGCAGGAGCTCGACCTGCGCGATGGCCTGTTCGCGGGCGCCGACCTCGCCGATGCCGATCTGAGCCACGCCACGCTCGCCGCGGCCGACCTGCGCGGTGCCGTGCTGCGCGGTGCCCGGTTGCGGCGGGCCGATCTGACCCTGGCGTTGCTCGAGGGCGCAGACTTGCGCGGCGCAGACTTGTCGGGGGCAGACCTGTCGGGCGCGGACCTGCGTGGTGCCCGGCTCGACGGCGCCGACCTGGCGGGCGCGGAACTGGCGTGGACCCGTCTGCAGGGCGCACGCGGGCTGGCGCCAGACGTGCTGCTGCAGGCTCGCCGTGGCAATCCCGCGGGCAGCGTCGATGCCACCGGGGAATCTGAGCCCATTGCCGGGGTTCAAGCGTTTCGGCGCGGGCAGGCGGCGCACGCGGCCGGACAACTGGGCGTGGCCGAACGCCACTTGAAGCTGGCCCTGCGCTGGGTGCCCGACTCCGGCGCCGCGTGGTGGGCGCTGGGCGCAGTGCAACTGGACCGCGGCGAGCCCGAGCGGGCCGCGCGCTGCTGGCGTGCGGCGCTCGCTGGGGAGCCCGATGCCGATCGCGCCCGCGTCGACCTCGCCGTGCTGGCGTTGGCGACCGGTGACTTGGCGGGCGCGCGCCACGACCTCGCCACCCTGACCGACCGCCACCCGGACGCCCCGTGGCTCGCGCTGGCCTGCGCTGCCCTGGCGAACGAGGACGCGGCGGCGTGTGTCGCAGCGTTGCAGGTCCGCGTCGGCGACAGCCCGGCCGTGCGCTGGTTTCGCGCCGCACCCCAGCGCAGCGTGGTGCGACCCGCGCCCGTTGAGCGCGTCCGCTTTGACGATCCTGCGTGGGATGCCGCCGAACGCGCCGACCTCGAAGCCGTGCTGCAGCAGCGCCGGCAAACCGACTGGGTGTGGCACGGCGCGATCGGCCGCGCGCTTCAGATCGGTGCGCTCGATCTCGCGTTTCGAGCCGAACAGCGCCTGCAGGCCATTGCGCCCGACCAGCGCCTGTGGGGGCTCGAACTCAAGCACCTCGACGTGACCGCGCACGCGTTCGAGGCCCTCGTGTACACCCGCGTCGGCGGACTGGGCGCGGTGCAGTCCGTGCGCTGGGTGGCGCTTGGCGCCCACGGGCCAACCGCACGCATCGAGTCGGCGACGGTCGGCGACGGTGGCCGCCATGTCACCTGGGGCAAGCGCTGGCATGGCGCGTCGCGTCCGCCCGCGAGCGTCGCGTACACCCATCGTGCCGCGCAGTGCGTGCAAGCCCTCGGTCTGCCCACCGGCTTGCCGCTGCACGACGCCGCCGGAGCCGACGCGCTGCCGTTTGCGGGCGACCTGTTGTGCCTGTACACGGACCTGGGCGGCGTCCCCGTGGCGGAGCATGACCTTGACGTCGGCCTGGCCGAGCGCATCGGGGCGTGGCTGGGGCGGATGCACCGCGGCACGGCCCACCTCGCGCTGGGTCCGCGGCCGCGCGCCGGACTGCGCACGGGCACGCGCACGCTGCGGGCCGCCGACCCCGCCGCCGCGTGGCGCCAGGCGCTGGCGGCGGACCCGGTAAGTCTCGCGCTGTTCGATCGCCATCCGCTCGGTCCGCGCCTGCTGCCGCTGCTGCAAGCGACCGCCCGGCGGCTGCGCGGGGTGCTGCCGGGGTGCGTGCCCGGGCTGGTGCACGGCGACCTCGGGCCGGGCAACATCATCCGCCTCGACGGCGATGCCCGTTCGGGCGCGGCCGGCGGCCTGGGTGGCCTCGGCGTCGTTGATTGGGACCTGTGCGATCTCGACGTGGTCGTGTTCGATCTCGCGCGCTGTCTGGACCTGTGGACCGTGCGCTGGCCCGCCGAAGCGGGCTTGCCGGTCGAGGTGCGCGACGCGGCGTTTTGCGGGCTCGTGCGCGGCTATGCGTCGGAGCGACCGCTGCTGCGCGCGGAACGGGCGGCCCTGCCAGTGCTCGTGGCGGCGTCGCGCGTGGACCTCGATGCCACCGTGCTGCCGATGTGTGCCGGACTCGAGCCCGAGGTGGCCGACCCGGTGCTGGCGCGCCAGTTGACGCGACTGTCCCGGGCCGCCGCCGGGGCGCCGGAACTGGCGGAGCGGCTCCGCGAGGCACTGGATGGCGCGGCGGGGGTAGCCGTTCTGCGGTCGGGCGATTAGCATCGCGGCCATGCCGACGACGGGACATCGCCGCCCAGCGACGCACACGCAGCCGCCGCCGAGGTGCGGCGTGCTTGCCCGCGTGGCCGTGCTGTGGCTGATCGGCTCCTCGTTCGGCGCCCGCGTGGCCCTTGCGGCCCCGGCTGCCGCGCCCGCAGGCGAAGTCGTGGCCGCGTCGATCTCGGCGTTTGACGACGCAGTGAACACCTTCAAGTATCAGGACTTCGACAACGCGATCCCCAAGCTCAAGGCGCTGCTCTACCCGACTACCGCGCTCGAACAGAAGGCCGAGTGGCGCGCGCGCGAGTACCTGGGTGCCGCGCTGTGGTGGCAGGGCGAGAACCGCGCCGCACTCGACGAGTTCACGGCCCTGCTCGTGCGCAACCCGCCGACGCGGCTCGACCCGGCGGTGTACCCGCCCAAGATGGTGGCCGACTTTGAGGGGCAGCGCCTCAACCTCGTGCGCCTCGGCGTCATCCAACCCGACCAGGCCCCGCGCCCACCCGACACGCCGCCCGTGCGCGTCGAGCCGCCGCCGTACGCGCTGATGTTCTTTCCGTTCGGGGTCGGCCAGTTCGCCAACCGTGAACCGGCCAAGGGTGCGGCGTTCTTGCTGGCCGAGACGGTGCTCGCCGCGGTGTCGGTCGGTTTCTACGTGCGCAACCGCGACACGGGACTGCAGACGGGCGTGCGCGACCGCACGGGCGATGTGGTCCAGTTGACCACAGGCGGGGTGTTCTGGGCGCTGGCGGGCTGGGGCATGTGGGATGCTGCGCGGGGCTGGAGCCGGCCGGCGGCCGCCGTGGGTGGGGGCGACGGATTGAAGTAGGGGCTTGAGCCGGAGTCGTTGCGTAAGGCGTGTTGTGTATCTAGCTGATGAGAAAGGGCTGCCTGGCTAGCGCGGAACGAGTCGCCGCGGACCGCAGCACGGTGCGGCGCTACATGGCGGCAATCGTCGTGTCGCCCGACTGACTGTCGCGCTGTGCCGCGATCAGTTCCCGCGCGTGCTGCAGCGCCGTCTCACCCTGGCCCGCTTCGCCGAGCATCCGCGCCAGTTCCCGCTCACGGCCCGGCACGTCGAGCGACGCGATGACACTGCGCGTGCGCCCCGCCGCTTCGGCCTTGCACGCCTGCAGGTGCACGTTGGCGGCCGCAGCCACCTGAGGCAGGTGCGACACCACGATGACCTGCTGCTGCGCGGCGATTCCGCGCAGGAAGCGGCCGAGCTTCAAGCCGACAGAGCCCGACAAGCCGGCGTCCACCTCGTCGAACACCGCGACCGGCGCGGCATCCGGTGGCGCGGCCAACTCGGTTCCCGCGGCCCCCGTGGCAACCCCTGCGGCGGGCCCATCACGCCCGGCACACGCCCGCTGCACGGCCAGCAGCACGCGCGCCAATTCGCCGCCCGACGCCACGGCCTGCAACGCGCCGCCCGCCTCCCCGCGGTTGGCGCGCAGCCACAGGGTCACGGTGTCGCGGCCCGTCGGACCCGAGTCGGCGCCGTCCGCCGTGAGCACGTCAGTCCGCAGTTCGGCCGCCGGCATGCCAAGGTCGTGCAGCAACGCCGAGACCTGCTGGCCGAGCGGCCCCGCCGCGGCGTGGCGGGCGTCTGACAACCGCGTGGCGTGGGCGTCGAGCGACTTCTGCAACGCCGCCAGCCGGTGCTCCAGTTCGGCGCGGCGCTGCTCGTCGGCGTCGGCGTCAAGTTCTGCGGTGATGTCAATGAGCTTTGTCAACGCCGCGGCTTCGCTGCCGCCATGTTTCTTCAGCGCGCGTTGCAACTGGTCCTGCCGCTCCGACAGCCGCCCCAGTTCGCGGTCGTCCTTGTGCACCGCGCGCGCCGCCACGGCGAGGTCGTGGGCGAGATCGCGCGCCAGATCGTGCAGTTCACGACAGCGAACCGCGAACTCCTCGATGTCCCGGCCGGCGCCGGCCAACTTCTGGAGCGACCGCCCGGCCTTGTGCAGCGTTGCGGCCGCCCCGCCGTCGCCGTCGAGCCCGCCATGAGCTTCTTGCAGGGCGCGCGCGATCCGGTCCGCCGCCCGCAGTCGGAGCAGGCGCGCCTCGATGTCGGCGAGTTCTCCTGCCTTGAGGCCGAGGTCCTCGAGTTCCTTGTGGACGAAGCGCAGCCAATCGAGTCGGTCGGCGCGCGCCCGATCGCGGGCATCTACGGCGGCCAGCGCTGCCCGCTGGTCCGTCCAGTTGCGGTGCAGTGCGGCCAGCGCCGCCCTCTCGCCCTGCAGCCCGGCAAACCGGTCGAGCGCGTCGCGTTGGGCGGCCGGTTCCAGCATCCGGTGTGCGGCGTGCTGGGCCGACACGTCGCACAGCAGCCGTCCCAGTGCGCGCTGCTGCGCCACCGGCACGAGCCGGCCGTTGGCCCACGCGCGGCTCTTGCCACCGGCCGCCACGGTGCGCCGCAGCACGAGCGTGCCGTCGTCGGATTCGGCGCCCATCTCGGCCAGCAGTTCATCGACCGCGGCCGGCCACGGGGCCTCGAACAGGGCTTCGACCTCGGCGCGCGCGGCCCCGTGGCGCACGATCTTGTCGGTCGCCTTGCCGCCGAGCGCGGCATCGAGCGCGTGCAGCACGATCGACTTGCCCGCGCCGGTCTCGCCCGTCAGCGCGTTCAGCCCCGGCCCGAACGTCACCTCGGCCGCCTGCAAGATGGCGAAGTCGGCAATGCGCAGCGTCGTCAGCATCTTGGCAGGCTAGTCGTCGGTGTCTTTGGCCGCGTCGAGGTCCACCACTTCGTCGAGCCAGTCTTCGGTGCCGGGCCACGCGGGCGCCGTCGGGTCCGGCAGGTCCTGCAAGTCGCCGTCGCCGAGCGCGAGGGTGCCGTCGCCGACTGCCGCCATACCGGCGCGCAGGGCCGCCGGCAAGCGTTCGAGCGCCTGGGTCGAGCGCCGGTTCGGCTTCTTCTTCCAATGCAGCCGCACGGGCGTGCCGAGCAGGTCCCAATTCTCGCGCATCCGACCGATGAGAAAGCGCTCGTAGGCGGGTGGCGGCGCGTCGGACACGTTCGTGACCAGGGCAAAGACCGGCGGCCGCATCGCGATCTGGGCTGCGTAGTAGATGCGCATGCGCTTGCCGCGCATCATCGGCGGCGGGTGCTCGAGTTGGATCGCTTGCAGCCAGCGGTTGAATGCCGACGTCGAGATGCGCCGGTCGAACGCCTCGAACGTCTTCTGCACCGCCTCCATCAGCTTGTGCACGCGCTGGCCGGTGCGGCCCGACAGGTATACGCGGTGGGTGTGGACCAGGAACGGCAGCGCCTCGTCGAGCCCGCGGTCGAAGTTGGTAGGCTTCTTGACTTCGCCATCGACCACGTCCCACTTTGTGACTGCGACCACGCACGCGCGCCGACGATCCTCGACCAGGCGTGCGATCTTGGCGTCCTGGTCGGCGATGTCCTGAGTTGCATCGAGCACGAGGACCGCGATGTGGCAGCGTTCAATGGCGCGCACGGCTTGGCTGACCGAGTAGCGCTCGACCGGCGTGTCGACCGAACGCTTGCGGCGCAGGCCGGCGGTATCGACGAGCGTGTACGGCCGCCCGTCGACGTCGAAGTCGATGTCGATGGCGTCGCGCGTCGTGCCGGGCTGGTCAGCGGTGACCACTCGCGGGGCGCCGAGGACCTTGTTGACGAGTGTGGACTTGCCGACGTTGGGGCGGCCCACGACGCATACGCGCACGCGGTCGACCACGCCACCCCGCGGCGGCTTCGGCGGTTCGGCGCCGCCTCCCTCCAGCATGCCGGCCGCGTTGCCAGACGCTGCCACGCCCGACGCAGCAACGCCCGATTCTGCGTCGAATTCCACCTCATCGCTGCCGTCTTCTGCCGCGCCCGCATCGGCCAGCGCGTCTCCGGCTTGCCTTGCCGCGGCGAGACCAAGGTCGTCGTCCATCGCAGCGTCCGGCAACTTCCGCACGATCTCTTCGCGCAACTCGTCGAACCCGCGCCCGTGTTCGGCGGCCACGAACACCACGGTGTCGCAGCCCAGCGCATAGCACGCCATCGCGTCGGGCAGCACGGAGTCCGCGTCGACCTTGTTCACCGCCAGCACGACCGGCTTGCGCGAGCGCCGCAGCACGTCGGCGACCTCGCTGTCGGCCGGCGTCGGCCCCTGGCGCCCGTCCACCACGAACACCAGCACGTCGGCCTCGGCGACGGCGATGCGGGCCTGGTCCTTGAGCAGCGCGAACACGCCCTCGGTCTCTGTGGGCAGGAAGCCGCCGGTGTCGCACAGTCGCACCTTGCGGCCGAGCAGTTCGACGTCGCCGTACTGACGGTCGCGCGTGACGCCGGGCTCGTCGAACACGATTGCGCGGCGCCGGCCGAACAGGCGGTTGAACACCGTGGATTTGCCGACGTTGGGACGACCGACGATCGCGACGAGGGGGGTCATATCGCTTCCCTGCCTGCGCTACAGGACGTAGCCGAAGTGACGCAGCATGTCGACCCGCTCACTCCAGCGGGGCTCGACGCGCACGTGCACTTCGAGGAACACCTTCTTCTGCAGCAGCGCCTCCATGTGGCCGCGCGCCGCGGTCGCCATCGCCTTCATGCGCTGGCCGCCCTTGCCCAGCAAGATCGCCCGCTGCGCCGGCTTTTCGACGTGAACCAAGGCCGCCAGCCGCACCAGGCCCGGCAGTTCGTCGAAGGTCTCGATTTCGCAGGCGACGCCGTACGGCACTTCTTCGCGGGTCTGCAGGAATACCTGTTCGCGCACCAGTTCTGCGCACAGGAAGCGCACGCTGCGGTCCGTCAGTTCGTCCGTGCCGTACTGGGCCGCGCCCTCGGGCAGCAGCGGGCGAATCGCGTCGAGCAGTTGGAGCACACCATCGCCGGCCCGACCGCTCAGCGGGATGACGGCGCCGACGCGCGGCACGGTCGCCAGCGCCTCCATGACCGGCAGCAGCTTTGGCTTCGCGACGGCGTCGACCTTGTTGAGCGCGACGATGAACTGGTCGCCATAGCGCAGCACGTTGCGCAGCACGCGGCGCACGGCGGGGTCGATGCGGCCATCAAGCGGCTGCTTCCACGTCAGGTCTTCGGCCGGTGCTGCGTCGTGGCCGGGGCGCGGGGCGTCGAGCAGGCCGTCGTCGTCGGGGAAGTGCGAGTCATCGCCGTCGAACTCGCCCGGTTCCGGGGGCGGCGCGGGCAATTTGTCGGGCGCGAGCACCGGCGCCGTCAGCGGGGCCGAGACACCCGCGCGCTGCAGCCAGCGCACTGCCTTGGGCGCATCGACCACGACGACGACGGCATCGACCGCTTCGAGCGCCTCGATCGCGAGCCCCACCATTGCCCGGTTCAGCGGCGAGCGCGCCTGGTGGATGCCAGGCGTGTCGATGAAGATCGCCTGCCAGTCCGGCGCCGTCCACACTCCGCGAATCTGATCACGCGTCGTCTGCGGCAAGGGACTCACGATGGCGAGCTTCTCACCGAGCAGGCGGTTGAGCAGCGTGGACTTGCCCGCGTTGGGCGGGCCGGCGAGCGTGACGAGGCCGCAGCGGAACGGGCGCGAGGGTGGCGGGGCGGCGGCTTTCGGCACGGGGGCGACGGTCCTGGGCGGCGCGGACGGGGCGCGACGGGGGCGGCAGTAGACGCGATCGGCGCTCGGTCGGCAAGGGAGAAGCGTCGAATCCGCTTGCGCGAGCGGTCCGCGACCCGCATCCGTGTGCTGGAGGTGGCGATGGAGCCCGAGCACAAGACCCTGCCCCTGCTGAGGCGCCCCATGCACCGGCGGACGCGGCGATCCTGCAGAAGATCCTGCAGAAGATCCTGCACCGCTCGCGGCCAGTGGCGGTCTTCGCGCCTGCGAGACCGGCCTTGCCGACGATCGTCATGCGCCCCCAGTTCGACAGGCCCGCGGCCACGTCTACCTGTCAGATCAAGAAGCGCGCCGCATTGCACAGCCTCCATCCACAACTAGCCCACCGGCGCAAAACCCAAGCTCGCAGCCACCTTGCGCTGCTGGCCATCGCATGTCAGGAACTGCACGTTCACCGGGTTTGGCGCCAGAAACAACGCGGTCGCGACGTGATGCAGGTCCGCACCGCGCAGGTAACCCTGGGCCAGCACCTTGGCCAACTCTGTGTCAAGACGCCGGTTCGGTCGCACCCAACCGATGCGCTGCAACAGCGGTTCTGGTTCCAGGTCATCGCCTTCGCGGTGCAGCGTGGCGCGCAGTTCGGCGTTGAGCAGGTCGGCGCTCCAGAGGCCGTCGCACGCTGCCAGTCGCGCCCGCCACAGGTCCGCGTCCGCCTCGCCCAGCGCAATCGCGACCAAGCAGGAGGTGTCGACGTACGCGTGCATCAATCGCGCTCCGCGAGGAACCGGGCCACGGCGCCGGGCACATGGGTGAGCGTCGGCAGGTTGCGGTCGGGCGCGCAGGCCGGCACGAGGCAACCGTCGCGTTGCAGCCGGTCCAGGTGGGCCTGGAACGGTTCATCGGCCTGGACGATCGGTCTGATTTCTGCCACTTGACGACCACGGTGTGTCACAATGACCGACTCGCCGGCCATGACGCGGCGCAACAGTTCGCTGAAATGCGCCTTGGCGTCGTAAGTAGAATAGCTGTGCATCGTCGCGGCCTCCGGCGAGGTGCGCCGCCGACGAGAATCAGTCTAGTCAGACGGGTCAACGTGGTCAAGTGCCTCCGATCCGCCGCTTTCGGCGTCCGGGTGCGCGGAGAGGCGCGCAAAAAACTCGAATTTCGACCTCGCAGTCGTCGCGAGCCCTCGATCCGATTCGGCGGGCTTTGGAATTAACTCACCCACATCGCATCCCCGTAGCTGTAAAATCGGTACCGCGCCCGCACCGCCTCCCCATACGCCGCCAGTACGCGCTCCCGCCCGCCGAACGCGCACACCAGCACCAGCAGGCTCGACTGCGGCAGATGGAAATTGGTCAGCATGCCGCCCACCAGTCCAAACCGGTGGCCTGGCCGGATCGTCAGGTCGGCCTCGCCCGCCAGCGCGCGCACGGGGCCGCCAGCGTTGATGTCACAGCGCAGGGCCAGCGTCTCCAGCGTACGCACCGTCGTCGTGCCCACCGCCGCGATCGGGCGCCCGTCGCGGCGGGCCTTTTCGAGCGCGGCCGCCGTCGCCTCGGACACTTCGAAGCGCTCGGGCAGGACGGCGTGGCGGCGCAGGTCGGGCTGGCGCACGGGCAGAAACGTGCCGGGTCCCACGTGCAGCGTCACGGTGGCGAATTCGATGCCGGCGGCGGCCAAGCCTGCGAGCACGACCGCGTCGAGGTGCAGGCCGGCAGTCGGCGCGGCGATGGCGCCGGGCTGGGTGGCAAACATACATTGGTAACGCGCGCGGTCGAGCCCGGGCGTCTCGCGGCCGTGGCGGATATAGGGCGGCAGCGGCACGTGGCCACAGTGCGCGAGCAGGCTGTGCAGGTCGGCGGCGCCGGCGAGGTCCACGGTCGCCGTGCCATCGGAGCCGACAGCCACCACGCTGGCGGTCATGCCCGTCGCCCCAGTCACCTGCGCCGAATTCGTCACCTGCATCGTTGCCATCGAATCCATCGATTGTTCGGGACCGGTCGCGCCCGGACCCGGCTGAAGCGCGATGCGTTGCCCCGCCCGCAGCGGCTTCGACGAGCGTGCCAGCACCGCGTGTCCCAGCAGCCCGCCGCCGCCCACGCCAAAGGGCCGGGTCAGCAGCAACTCGACCTGGCCGCCCGAGTCCTTGCGCCCAAGCAGGCGGGCCGGCACCACCTTCGTGTCGTTGGCGACCAGCAGCGTGCCGCGCGGCAGCCAGGTGGGCAGGTCTGCAACGGTGCCGTGGCGCAGGCTCCCCGTCGCGCGCTCCAGGCCCAACAGGCGCGCTGACCGACGCGGTTCGACGGCGTGCTGGGCGATGCGATCGTGCGGCAAGTCGAACGCATAGCTGGCCAGGTCATTGTCGTCCGCGCGGGCCACGCGTTCTGTCACGGGGTCCAATGAATCTGCCGAGTCAGGTGTCATGGTCAGGTGCGGTCGCGCCGGTGGCGGCGGCGGCGGGCTCCAGCCGGTCCAGTGTCGCGGCGCCGCGCGTACGCCGGTCGAGGTGGGTCCAGCCTGCCAGCGCTTCCGTGGGCAAGCCGCCCTCGCTCTCCACCACCACGTCGCCGCTCGGACGCACCAGCCCATGCCGCAGCAGTCGCGCCAGCACCACCGCGTGCAGGCCGCTGCGGTAGGGCGGGTCCACGTAGACGAGGTCGAACGGTTCGAGCCGACCGGCGGCGCGCTCCTTGCCGAGCCGATCGAGCGCGGTGACGGCATCGGTGTCGAGCACCCGCAGGCGGTCGGCCAACCGGGTGCGCTGGGCGTTCCACTTCAGGGCCACGAGCGCGTCCGGGGCCGATTCGATGGCGACGGCGGCGACGGCTCCCCGCGACAGGCATTCGAGTGCCACGGCGCCGGTGCCCGCGCACACGTCGAGCACGCGGCGCCCGTCGAATTGGCCACCTAGCATCGAGACCACCACCCCGCGCACGAAATCCGACGTCGGCCGCACCGCGTCGCCCGGCGGGCAGCGCAGTTGGGTGGCGCGCGCGGTGCCGGCGATGATGCGCATGGCCAATGTCTCCGGCGCGTCCGGCTAGACCCGCCGCGCGAGGTAGTCGATGAGGTCGATCTTCGTAATGATGCCGATGACCTTGGTTGCCGACACCACGACTGCGACGTTGTCCTGGCCGAGAATCGAGCGCAACTGGTCGATGCTGGCGTCGGGGTCGATCACGCCTTCGAGCGGTTCCATGAGGCCTTCGATCGCGTCGTCGCGGGTCGAGCGCCCGTCGACGATCGCGTTGAGCATGTCGACCTCGTGCACCATGCCGACGGGCTCGCCGCTCGCCGCCAGCACCGGCATCTGGCTGATGCCCTCGCGTTTGAGCCGCACGATGACCGCGCCGAGCCGCTCGTCGGCGGTTGCGGTGTGCAGGTGGTGCGACTTGCCGCGCAGCAGATCGCGCACTGTGGCCTCGTGCTTGTCGGGTTCGAAGAAGCCATTGTCCTTCATCCAGTCGTCGTTGAAGAATTTCGACAGGTAGATGGCGCCCGAGTCCGGCAGGATGACGACGATGGTGGTGTTGCGGCCGTGCTCGCGGGCCAACTCGGCCGCGACGTGGACGGCAGCGCCCGACGAGCCGCCGGCGAAAATGCCCTCTTCGCGTGTCAGCCGGCGCGCCATCTGGAAGCACTCGCGGTCGTTGACCTGGATGACGTCGTCGATGTGGGTGAACTCGAGTGCGCCGCACACCATGTCTTCGCCGATGCCCTCCACCTTGTATGTGTGGGGCTGCGGGGGCACGCCGGTGTGGAACTGCTCATAGTAAATCGAGCCCTCGGGGTCGACGCCGACGGTGCGGATGCGCGAATTCTTCTCTTTCAAGAACTTCGCCGTGCCCGACAGCGTGCCGCCGGTGCCAAGGCCCGCGACCAGCAGGTGGAAGTTGCCGCCGGTCTGCTCCCAGATTTCGGGTCCGGTCGAGCGGTAGTGGGCCTCGATGTTCTCCTTGTTGTGGTACTGGTTGATCATGAAGGAGTTCGGTGTCTCGCGCGCCACCCGCTTGGCCGTCTCGTAGTAGCTGTCGGGGTGGTCGGCGGGCACGGCGGTCGGCGTGACGATGACGTCGGCGCCGAAGGCCTTGAGGCGGCTCACTTTCTCTTGGCTCATCTTGTCGGGCATCGTGAAGATGCAGCGGTAGCCCTTGATCGCCGCCGCCATCGCCACGCCGACGCCGGTGTTGCCCGAGGTGTTCTCGACGATGACGGAGCCGGGCTTCAGGTCGCCGCGCCGCTCGGCCAGTTCGATGATGTGCAGCGCCATGCGGTCCTTGACCGACCCGCCCGGGTTCATGAACTCGAGCTTGGCGAGCACGCGGGCATCGTGGCGGCCGACGACCTTGTGGAGTTGGACCAGCGGGGTGTCGCCGATCGCATGCAGGACGTTCTGGTAGATGCCGCGCATGGGTGTCTCGCGCGCCCGGGGCGGTCGGGCGGGGCGCGGAGGATGCGCGACAATGGGGGTGGAGGCAACGGGTGGACCAAGCCCCGATCCAAGCCCCGATCCGCCGCCTTCGGCGCAGCTCTGCGTTATCGCTGCGGAATCGGCGTTCGAAGTGCCGGGTGCATGTCTTCACGCCGATTCCTTGCTTCGCCTTGTCGAGCGCAAGCGAGCCAACCGGCAACGCGCATCCGAATTCGGCGGCCGGGGATCGGAGTCGGTGGTGAATCCTGGCGGGCCAGAACCCACCCGCGCGGGCGGCCGTGCGTGGTGCCGGATGTCAACGCTCCGCTTCGATCTCCCGCAGCGCCTCGCGCCCTGCCGCGGCCAATGCCACGCCCCGCTCTGCGCGCCTTTCGACGAGGAGGCCGGCCGCGCGCAGCACCTTCAAGGCCCGGCTGACATGCGGCTGTGGGAGTTGGAGCGCGGCCGCTAGATCGACGGTGCGGGCGCAATGTGCGTGCCTGAGCCACAGCAGCACGCGCACCGGCGTCGGCGCGAGGACCCGGCGCAACAAGGCCGCGCGCTCGGGCGCCTCGCGTTGCCGGCATCGACGGGCCGCCGCCATGACTTCGCGAGCGGCCCAGTCGTGGAACTGATAGGCCAGCTTGTCGAGCATCACACGCGCCCGTTGGCCAGGGTCGGAGGGCAGCAGCGGCCTGCCGAGGCAGCACACCACGCGGCCACAGGTCACCGCCTTGAAGTCGAGCGCCTCGCCATGCACGCGCACGTCAGGCCAACGCCCCGAGACGACCCGGCGCACGCCCGCCGCTACGCACAGGGCATCGAAGGGCACGGTCACGCCGGTGGCGTGGGCTCGCAACGCCGGGGGCGGGTACATCAAGTCCACGCGTCACTTCCCCAGGCCCACCGCCACGCGACGGCATTCGCTGACGCGCTCGACACCTTGGGTCGCCATCTTGCGCAGGGTCGCGGCTCGGTGCAGGTTGCCGTCGGTCAGGCGCACGGCAGCGTCCCCGCGCACGATGCGGCCCAACTCGGTCTCGTGGCGGTCTTCGAGGCGCCCGCACCGGGCTGGCGTGGTGCCGCGCTCATCGAGCAGGAGCAGCAGCTTCAACACGTCTTCGGCGTCGCGGTCGCCCTTGGCAGAGCCGCGCCGGTCGTCGAGCGCGTGGAGTTTGAGTACGAGCAGGTGCTCCAGGCACGCCACCCGGATGCCGGAGCGCAGTTCTGAGTGCGCTCCCGCCTCGTCGTAGGGCACCGCAAGGTCGTGCTGCCCCTCGACATAGACGTCGAACTCGATGCCATGCTTGAAGAACTGGCACTTGCGCAGCCGTCGGTTGGGCGTCAGTTGTTCGAGGTCCTTGAGGTCGGTGTAGTCGGCCACCGAGATCATGAAGTCCACGTCGTGGCTGAATGCGATCAAGTCTGCGTACCTTGTGCTGGCCCGGGTGTGGGCGAAGACGGCCACGCCGCCGATGAAGACGACGCCGGGCTCGAAGCCGCTCTGGACATCCTCGACGCCGGCCCACAGTTCTGCCCATTCGCTGTCGTCCACGGCGTGCCTCCTCCCCTGAGAATACCAGTTATTGGTATGATGGGCAACGCCCGAGTCCAATCAGGATCAACGTCCAACCTCCCCCGGTCGCCGAATTCGGATGCAGTTCTAGGTGCCTAGGAGGTTGGCGGTCAACGCGGACGCTGGGCACGTCGAACCACCAACCGACGACGGCAACGACGAAAATGCGCCGAAGGCGGCGGCTCGGGGCCGCTGGCCGTCCGCCCGATTCTCCGCCACACTCCCGCACTGCGCCCCACGCGCGGCCGTCGCCGCCGGCGCTCGCCATGCCCACGCCGTCCCTGCTCGCCTCTCGGAACCTGCTCGCCTCCCGGGCCCTGTTCACCGCCCCGCTGCTGCTCGCTGCCTGCGGTTCGCCGCTCGCCGGCGGCTGGCGCGGCACCGCCGATCTCGGCCCTGTGCTCGCGCCGGTGCTCGAGTTCCACGTCGCCGAAGACTCGCTGACCGGCCGACTTGAACTACAGGAAGTCGGCAAGCCGTACTCGCGCTTCCAACTGTGCGCGCTGCGGGTCGACCCCCAGGACGAGCGCAAGGTCGAACTCGAATACGACGCCAACCGCCCGGGCTGCGAGGCGACCCACCAGGATGTCTCGGATCGGCGCCGCCTCGTTGGCGTGGTCGGCGAAGGCGTCTGGACCGGAGACGTGTTCCGCGGCGCCGAGAAGGTCGGCTTCTTTCGCGCCTTCAAGCTCGATGCGGACGCCGGCGGCACGCATCCTCCCTCGGCTGCGCCCACTGCCGCGCCCCGCCCGACGCCGATCTGACCCGCGCCTGCGTCTGCGCCCGCACTTCCTCCTGCCCTGTTCCGGAGCCCGCAAATGGCTGACATCGCGCTGACCCGTTCCCATGCCTACCCCGTTGAAGACGCCCGCGCCCGGCTCGAACGCCTGCTCGTGCGCTTCCAGGCCGCCAAGCCCGACCTCATCGAGCGCATCGATTGGGCCGCCGACCGCAATTCGGCCCAGGCCGGTGGCCGCTATTTCAAGGGCCAGTTCCGCGTCACGGAGACCGCCGTCTCGGTCGAACTCGACCTCATCGGGTTTGCCGCCAAGATGGCCAAGGGCATGGTGCGCGCCCGGCTCGAAAAGACGATCAGCGAGGAGTTCCCCGGTTGAGGCGGAACGGCGCACGCTGGGCGATCTTGGCGCTGCTGTGCACGCCCGGGGCTGCGCGAGCGGCACCACCCCGGCCGGCACGAGCGGCTCCCGCCACGCCGGGCACGGATCCCTTGGCGCAGGCACAAAACTGCTACGCGCAAGGCGACCTCGCGTGTGCAGTGACCGTGCTGCAGGCCCGCCCGCCCACTGGGAGCGCGAGCGACGCGCCTTGCCAGCGCCTGCTCGGGTTCGCCGCCGCCCGCCTCGAACAGCCCGACGTCGCCAAGGCCGCGTTTGCCGCGTGGCTGAAGTTGGACCCGGCCGCGCGCCTCGACCCGCATACGACGCCGCCGGTCGTCCACGCCGCTTTCGTCGCGGCCTTGACGGATGCGCTGCGCGGCCAACTCGACCTCAGCCTGCAGGTGGCCGGCCGCCCCGCGCTGCCGCTGCCGCCCGTGCGCTACGAGGACCTGCCGCGCATGCCGCCGCCGGCCCGTTCGGCGCACGACCAGTCGACAGATTTCGGTTTTCGCGTCGGCGCAACTGGCGCGTGGTCGCTGCGGGTCGGCGGCCCGGGCATCGGCCTGGGCGTCGGCATCGACTTGCACCCGGCGCCGGGCTGGCGCGTGGGCCTCGACGGCGGGGCGTGGCAGTTCTCGGCCCAGGCGTTCGATGCCGCCGACACGGGCACGGCACTGGCACCATTCGCGGCGCTGTCGGGTGGCTACGAGTTGCTTGGGTCCCAAGACTCCCACACGTTGACGCTGCTCGGTCGCGCGGCCGGGCTGCTGTACAACGGCCCTGCCTCAAACGGATCGGCGTTGGGGACGGGCGTCGGCCTGCGCCAGGACTGGCGCCCCCCGACGTCGTGGCTCGGCGGGTTCGTCGATGCCGGTGTGTGGTGGTTTGCGGGCGGCGGTCCGCTGGCAACAGTCGGAGTCGGGGTGCGCATGGGGCCGGTGCCTCCGGTCGCTGCGTTGCCCTGATGTGTCATGGGTAGCGCACACGACGCCCGCCCGCCTCACAACTTCAACACCATTTTCACCATGTCATGCGGGTTGGCGCGTTGTTCCTGCTACGATCCCCTGGAGGGGCGCCGACGTGGATTCTCGCAAGCTCCAGGAGACGATTGGCACGACACGGCGCGGCGTTGTCGGCGTCGCGTTGGCGCTGACGGCACTGGCACGGCTCGGGGCTGGCTGTGCCGCGCCCACGTCTGCCGCCCCGGCCGCGACGTCCGGCGCCGCAGCGGCAGGCCGGGCGGGGCCAACCGACGCTGACGTGCCGGCGGCCGACGCGCCCGCGGACCCGGACGCGGCAACCAAGCCGGGCGCGCTGGAAACAGGCGGCGCGGCGCCCCTTGACATGGCACCGTCGGCGGAAACGGGTGCCGCCGCCACCCAGGATGCCGGCCAGCCCGATACCGGCAAAGGCCGTGCCGCGGCCGTGTGCGGCGACGTGTTCTGCGCCGAATCCGAGACCTGCCAGACCTGCCCCTACGACTGCGGCAAGTGCAAGATCATCTGCGGCGACGGCAGCTGCGACGGCAACGAGTCGTGCAAGACGTGCAAGGCCGATTGCGGGGCGTGCCCGCCGCCTTGCCCGGACGGCTTCTGCGCGTCCGACGAGAGTTGCGTCCTCTGCCCGGCCGACTGCGGCGCCTGCCCCGCCGACTGCGGCAACGCGGCCTGCGAAAAGGGGGAATCGTGCGAGACGTGCGCCGCCGACTGCGGACCGTGCAGCACGACGCCGTGCGATCCGCTCACGGGCCAAGGCTGCAAGCCGACCGAGCAATGCTACGAGGGCTACGAGGTGCCCGTCTGCCTGCAGCCCGGCCCGAACGCCAAGGGCGCGCCGTGCAAGGCCTACGTCTCGTGCGCCAAGGGGCTGCTGTGCGTGAACGCGACGTGTCTCGTCGCGTGCGATCCCGCGAGCGTCGCGCCCTTGCCGAAATGCCCGGCCGGCCTGAAGTGCGGCAAGGTGACGGCGGTGGGAAAGTCGGGCGTGTGCATGTGATGCGCCCGCAGGGGCCCGCGCAAGAATGAGTCGATGCAGGGGGATTCTGTTCGGCTGACCCCTACTTCGCCGCCACCTTGAAGCGCTGCTCCAGCCCAGGGCCGACGTAGACCTCGACGGCTCGCAGCGATTGCGCCGGGCGCCACGGGGCTCAGGTCGAGCGGTTGCAGGTCCGGGCCGAGCGTGACGCTGCCTGCGTTGTCGTCGACCGCGGCACAAGTACCGGATGCAAGGATCGTGCCAATCCACAACCATCTGAAACTACATGTTCCAGCTGCGCTGTGACCCGTCTCACCTTGCGGATCGGTATCGGTACCCGTCTCATCCCAAATTCCTTGAATTCGGCTCGGTGCTCGCTCGCTCGCCCGCGCCGGCTGCGGCTGCGGCTGCGGCTGCGGCTGCGGCTGCGGCTGCGTTGCGCAGGCTCGAAATCCTCCCACTATTCCTTCGCCTTCGCGCCTTGCCTCGCCCACCGCGTTCGTCGCGAGCCCTCGATCCGATTCGGCGGGCGATAACATCACCCACCGAGCTTGGACGCCGCTGACTTCACCGATAAATTTAAGCTGTATACCCCGTTCGCGCCAGCGCCAGGTGCCGCGCAATCTTCCTCTGCGCGGCGACCCACGCGCCGTGCGCCGTCGAGAGACGCGATCAACTTGGCGCACTGGGCGCCGAGCCGCTCAAGCACCGATCGGCCGCAACTCCGCGTCCACCTGCAGCCGCAAGAACGCAAACAGGTCCGCCCACGCCCGCACCGCATTGCGCCGGAACACCAGCGCATGAAAAGCGTGCATCTCGCCGGGATAGTACCGCACATCGACCGGGACCCCGCGCCGCTCCAACGCCCGCCGCAGCCGCCGTGTGTCGTCGAGCAGCGGGTCCTTCGTGCCCACGCCGGCAAACGTCGGCGGCCACGCATGATCGGGCACGCGGTCCGATTCGAGCACCCGCAGCGGGTCGGCCAGTTCGAGTTCGGGGTCCACCGTGTCGCCGGGCAGGTAGTGTTGCGTCACCTCGCGCATGCGGTCCTTCATGAAGCGTGACAGCTGCGGTCGGCGCCGTTCGAACCGGGCCGAATCGGTGACCTGCAGCATCCCGCACATCGGCACCAGCGCCCGCGGTCGCACGCCGGTGTCGAAGGCCAACTGTGCAAACGGTTCCGCGCGCCGAAAGCAGGTCGCCACCGCCAGCGCCGTCGCGAGGTTGGCGCCCGCGGATTCGCCCGCCACAACGTAGCGCGCCAGATCCCCGCCGTGGCGCGCCGCGTGCTGGGCGACCCAGGCGTGGGCGTGGCACACATCGTCGATCGCGGCGGGGAACGGGTGCTGCGGTGCCAGGCGATAACCGATGTTGAACACGGTGCAGCCGCGCCGCGCGAATGCGAGTGCCATCAGCCAGTGGGTCTCCTTCGACAGGATGCGAAAGGCGCCGCCGTGGATGTACAGCACGGCCGGGCTCGGTCCGCGGGGCAAGATGGGGCGCCAGATGTCGAGGCGGTGGCGCGGTTCCGTGCTGCCGGGGCGGTACGGCACATCGCGCAAGACTTCGACGCCGTGGCGGGCCGGATCGGCGTGCGGGTGGAGCGCGCCGGCGCGGGCGAGTCCCTCGAGAAAGCCGCGGGCCGCCAGGCCACCGGCGCGCTGGCGCAGCGTCGCGAGGGGGCCGGCGAGGCGAGGGAGCACGGGCATCGGGTTCCTCTGGGTGGGCGGAAACGAACGCAGTCGCACGTCGCACGGGCCCGCCGAGGGCAGGCAATAGTGTGCGCTCGCGGCGCATCCGTACAGCCCGTGGGACACCGAGGCGGCCGTCGCCTTCCACGACCCTGCCGACGGCCAACCCTACGTCTCGGTCAGCGCGGCCGGAGTGCTGCTCGGCGGCGTGACGGCGCTGAACGCGAGCGGCCTGTCGCTCGGCGCGATCGACCGGGCCGCCACCGACTATGCGGCGGCCATCCTGCAGGGAGACCCGGCCGTCCAGACCGCAGCCCGCAAGGGCGGACGCCACGGTTGGCGGCGCCGCCGCGTCCACATCGAGTTTACTTTTGCAGACGTGTCGGCGCCGTAGGCAGCGGCACCGGAGGCGGCGGGGTCGCGCGGGGCGGCAGGGGCACGGCGGGCACCGGAACGGCGGCGGCCGGCGGCGCTGAAGGTGCTGGTGGTTTGCGCGCGACTGCCGGCACGGCCGCGGGCACAGGAGCGGGCGCAGGGGGAGCAAGCGTGCTTCCAGCCGGCGCGACCGCTGCGGGACCGGGCGCATCGCGCTTGAGCGGCGCGATGTCGGGGCAGCCGTCGTTGTCTTCGAAGCTGTTGCGGTTTTCGGGGCTGAGCGGGCAGACGTCGTCGACATCCTTGATGCCGTCGCCGTCGTTGTCGGGCTCCGGGCAGCCGTCCTTGTCTTCGAAGCCGTCGATGTCTTCGATCTCCTTCGGGCAGCGATCGATGACGTCGGGCACGCCGTCCCGGTCGTCGTCGGGCTCCGGGCAGCCGTCCTGGTCGTCGGTGCCGTCCTTGTCTTCGGCCGTGCGTGGGCAGCGGTCGGCGGCGTCGGGCACGCCGTCCTGGTCGTCGTCGAGTTCCGGGCACCCGTCGTGATCCTCGAATCCGTCCAGGTCCTCGGCTTCGGTCGGGCAGCGGTCGGCCTTGTCGTCGATGCGGTCCGCGTCCTGATCCGCGGGCAGGGCTCCAGGCTCCAAGGTCACGGCCGCAAACGCGCGCAAGCCTGCCGAGCCGGGGCCGGTGGTCGGCGCGGCGCCCAGCCCGACTTGCAGGCTCCAGGCCGGGTGCAGGCGCACGTCGGCCCCGGCCAGCAGATCGACCACCAGTTGCCCCTCGGGCACGGCCGCCACGCCGGGTGCGGCGCGCAGCAGGTGCAGTTCTGCGCGGGCACGCCACGCAGTGCCGAGGTCGTGCGCGGCGCCGAGGCCGAACTGGAACTGTGAGCCGGTGCGCAATGCCGTCAGGCCGCCCGTGCCGGTGCCGGCGCCCGCGGCCGCGTGGATCGCCGCTCCCGTCGCGGGATCGACGGCGTGCGTCGCCAGTTCCTGCGTGCTCCGCAGCCGCGCGCCCAGGTTGGCGTCGAGCCGCAACGGCCCGCGCTGCCACGTCAAGAGCCCTTCGAGTTCGAGCGCCCAGGCGCCGCCCAGCCACGAGCCCGCGTCCGCCGTCGGCAGCCCCACGCCCATGCCCGCCGCGAGGTCGAGGTTGCCGCCGCCAGCCGGCCGCTCGAGAAGGTGGCGGCGCGCCTCGACGCGCAGATCGCCCAGCGCCGGACCCATCGCTTCGGGCTGCTGCGTCAGGTTGGGTCCCCCGCCGCGCACGACGATCGCCACCGGCAGTCCGAACGCCAGCGACCAGCCGCGCGCCAGCCCGAGTCCCGCGCCCACTTCGGCGATGGCGA
This sequence comes from Myxococcales bacterium, assembly GCA_009692425.1. Classification (GTDB taxonomy): domain Bacteria; phylum Myxococcota_A; class UBA9042; order UBA9042; family UBA9042; genus SHZF01. The sequence continues at coordinate 69,993 of SHZF01000005.1, forward strand.
GGTCGCCGACAACCGTCTGCGTCCGCTTGACTCCCTGCCACGTGTTGACGAACCGCAACAGGCCGCGCCCGTAGCGCACCCCTGCCCGCACCGACGTCTCGCCCTCCAACAGCGGCCGCGCCGACCGCAGCGCCAGCCCGTCATCGCGCTGCAAACCGGGCTTGAACCCATCGACATCGACGGCCGGCGCCGCGATTTCATGGGCCGCGACGTCGGCTGCAACGACTCCGCCGCCGAGCCCGACGAGCCCGACGAGTCCCGCCCTCACCCCTGCCGCCCGCCGCATCGCCCACGCACCCACGTCGCCTCCACCCTGACCCGCCCGTTGCCTGCCCGGCTGCCCGGCGTCTCCATGCACCTCGTCTTCTTCCCCTTCCGGCTTGCCGTCGTCCGCTTGCCTGTCCTCAGTCCGGCTGTCACCCGCAGCATCCCCGCGCCGCGACTCAACTGGCACGGCGGTGCACTACAGGGGGATGTTGCCGTGTTTCTTGGGAGGATTCGAGCCTCGCTTGCCTGCCAGCGCCTTGAGCGCCGCACACAGCCGCGGCCGCGTGTCCTCGGGCAGGATCACCTCGTCGATATAACCCAATTCCGCGGCTTTGAACGGATTCGCGAACAACTCCCGGTAGCGCTCGACCAGTTCCGCGCGCGTTGCCGTCGGGTCCACCGCCCGCTTGAGCTCGTCGCGCCACACGATGTTCACGGCGCCGTCCGGCCCCATCACGGCGATCTCGGCGGTCGGCCACGCGAAGTTCAGGTCGGCACCGATGTGCTTGCTGCTCATCACGTCGTACGCGCCACCGTAGGCCTTGCGCGTGATGATCGTCACCTTTGGCACGGTGGCCTCGGCGAACGCATACAGAAGCTTGGCGCCGTGCCGGATGATGCCGCCGTGCTCCTGCGCGGTGCCGGGCAGGAAGCCGGGCACATCGACGAACGTCACGATCGGCACGTGGAAGCAGTCGCAGAACCGCACGAAGCGCGCCGCCTTCACCGAAGCGTCGATGTCGAGGCAGCCCGCCAGCACCGCCGGTTGGTTGGCGACGATGCCGACCGGGCGGCCATCGAGGCGCGCGAAACCGCACAGCATGTTGCGTGCGTAGAGCGCGTGGACCTCGAAAAAGTCGCCGTCGTCGACGATCGCGCGCAGCACGTCGTGCATGTCGTAGGGCTTGCTCGGGTCGTCGGGTACCATGTCGTGCAGGCGCGGGTCGCGGCGGTCGGCGGGGTCCGTAGCATTGCGCCGCGGCGGGGCATCGAGGTTGTTCGACGGCAGGAACGCCAGCAGTTCGCGCACGGTCGCGATCGCCTGCTTTTCGTCGTCGCAGGCGAAGTGGGCGACGCCCGATGTGGAGGCGTGCCGCAGCGCGCCGCCGAGGTCCTCCTGCGTCACGGTCTCGTGGGTCACCGACTTGATGACGTCGGGCCCCGTGATGAACATGAACGACGTGCCCTGCGCCATCACCACGAAGTCCGTGATCGCGGGACTGTAGACGGCGCCGCCCGCGCACGGCCCCAAGATGAGGCTGATCTGCGGCACGACGCCCGATGCCATCACGTTGCGCAGGAAGATGTCGGCATAGCCGGCCAGGCTGACGACGCCTTCCTGGATGCGCGCGCCGCCCGAGTCGTTCAGGCCGATGACGGGGCTGCCGGTCTTGACCGCGAGGTCCATGACCTTGCAGATTTTTTCGGCGAACGCCCCCGACAGCGACCCACCGAATACCGTGAAATCCTGCGCGAACACGTACACCGTGCGGCCATCGATCTCGCCGAAGCCGGTGACCACGCCGTCGCCCGGCACGCGCTTGTCGGCCATGTCGAAGTCGGTGCAGCGGTGCACGACGAGGCGATCGAGTTCCTGGAAACTGCCGCTGTCGAGCAGGGCCTCGATGCGTTCGCGCGCTGTCAGCTTGCCGCCCTCGTGTTGGCGCCGCTGCCGCGCCGCACCGCCGCCGTCGCGGGCCTGAGCGTCGAGTTCAGCGAGGCGGGCGAGCACGCGGTCGCGGCGGGTCGGCATCAGCAGGTCCGGGCTCGGCGGGCGAGCGTGCGCGTGCATACCAGCGGAACGCGGGAGGTTCAAGCGCCCACGCGCCGATTTGACGCGATGCGTCATTTCGGGCTTGACAGTTTGACGCGATGCGTTATCTTGCGTGGGCCGCTGCAGAACGCGTGCGGCGAGGAGAGCGATCCATGTCTACCCGTCCCGAAATCATCGATGTCGACGCCGTGCGTCACGAAAGTCCCGATCAGGCCGCCGTCAAGGCCGCCCAGCGCCTGGTGCAGCGCCTGCTCGGCGAAGCGGCCGCCAGCCGGGTCGAGGCCGCCGTGCAGCGCATCGACGCGGCGCGCGCGCAGGCCCGCACGCAGTTCGAGTCCCAGGTCCACGATGCCCGCGGGCGCATCGACGGCCTGGAGAAGAAGGCGCAGGACTTCGTCGCCACCGTGCAGACGACAGTGCAGAGCACGGTGCACGGAGCCGCGTCGGCGGCCAAGGAGACCGTCGCCAAAGAAAAGCAGGATGTCGAGAAGCGCTGGGAGGCGGTGGTCGGTCAGTTGATCGGTCGCATCGGCGACAAGCGCGGCGTGGCCGGCTGGCTCGACCTGCCGGACGACGTGCGCCGCGATCTGCTGACCGCCGTCGGCGTTGCCAGTGCTGAACAGGTCGCGAAGTTGCAGGAAGAACTCGCGGGGCTGCGTGCTGAGATGAATGCGCAGTTCGTCGCGCTGACGGAACTGGCCGGTGGACTGGTGGAGGCCAAGGCGAAGCAGGGGGCGACGGCGGCAGTGGCAGCGACGGCAGCCGTTGAGCCGGACAAGAAGGCGAAGAAGAAGCCGGCGGCGGCGGCGGCGGCCGCGTAGAAGCCGCCGGGCTGAGGGTCGCGCCTCTGTAGCGCGCCACCTTTTCGCCATCACGGGGGCATGCGCGCCCGAAACGCCGCCCGATCCCGCCCACCGGCACCGAAGTCGAGGTCGAACCCCACGCGCAGCCCGGCACGGAACGTCCACTCGTCGGCGCGTGCCGCCGGGCCCCACCACACCTTCTCGACCGACGCGCCCCAGCCGGCCAGCGGGATTGCATTGAGCCAGCGCAGCGAGCCGACGAGCACCCGTCCCGGAGCCGCCGCCGCCGGAGGACCATCCCGCCCGCACCCGCCGCCGCGAGCGCCTGCTCTGCCGTCTGCGGGTTTGCTGTTTCGGTGCGCTGCAGCGTCCGCAGTGCGGCGTCTGCGCTGCCTCGTGGAGTGCGGCACAGGCTCTCGAGGGCGACGGGGAGCATCTCGTCGAGTTCGAAGCGGTCGATTTCCCACCCGCGCTGCGTCTGGATGGCGACCGGCACAAGGGTGCAGGCGACGACTGCGCCGGCCCATGCTAGACTATGCAACCGCGCAGGGCCGCACCCCGCCGCGGCAACGACCCCATGTACATCGAACGCCAACGCTCGCTGCGCAGCCTGTACGCCTTGCTCGACGCCATGAGCATCGGCGCGGCGTTCGGCACGGCGTTGGCCTTGCGCGCCCTGCACGTGGCGCTGCCGCTGGTTGGCGACATCCCGTCCACAGACTGGGAACTCGGCATGGCCGTACGCGCCGAATACGTGCTCCTGCAACTCGTCTCGCTGACCACCTGGGTGTGGGCGCTGCGCCGGCACGACCGGTGGGCCGTGACGCACCAGGGCAGTTGGCTGTTGTTGCTCGGCCATCATGCGCGCGCGCTCGGGTGGGCCATCCTGGCGACGGGCGCGGCCGTGTTCGCGTTCAAGCTCGAGGTCGTGTCGCGTCTTTTCTTCGGCTATTACTTTGCCGCCGGCGCCGTTTTTCTCGTCGCCAAGGACGGCCTGGCGCGCGCCCTGATCGACCGCCTGCGCCGCAGCGAGCGGTGGCCGCGCGCGGCGCTCGTCATCGGCTCGGGCCAGCCCGCGTCGTGGTTCACCCAGGCCCTGCTCGCCGCCGACGTGCCGGCCTACGATTTTGTCGGCGTCGTCGTGCCCGATGGCGACGTTCCGCTCGAACTGGGCGGCGCCCAGGTGGTCGGCTCGCTCGCGGACCTCGATCGGGTGCTTGTCGAGCGGCCCGTGTCCGAGGTCTTCGTGGTCGGTTCGGCGGCCCAACTCGCCGCGTTGGCGCCGGTGGCCCAACGACTCATCGAGCGCGGTCGCGTCGTGTCGCTGGTCAGCGCGCTGCAGGGCGGCACCCATGGGGTGCGCGGGCGCATCACGGAATTCGCCGGCATTCCCATGATCGCGTTCGGCCCGATGCCCAAAGACCCGTTCGGCGCGGCCGGCAAGCGGGCGCTCGATGTCGTGGGCGGCGGCCTGCTGTTGGCGGCGGCGTTGCCTGTCATGGCCTGCGTCGCGCTGCTTCTGCGCATCGTCGACCCGGGGCCCATGCTGTTCCGCCAGTTGCGGTTGGGGCGTGGGGGCCGCACGTTTGCCATCTTCAAGTTCCGCTCGATGCGGGCCGACGCTGAAGACGTGTTGCGCCGCGACCCGGTCCTGTTCGCTCGCTACGTCGCCGCCGGCTACAAGCTGCCCGAAGCCGAAGACCCGCGCGTGTCGGCATTGGGCCGCTTCCTGCGCAAATCGTCGCTCGACGAACTGCCACAGCTGTGGAACGTCTTGCGCGGCGACATGTCGCTCGTGGGACCGCGACCGATCGTGCCAGCGGAAATCCAGAACTACGAACCGTACGCCGAACTGTTCCTGACGGTGCGTCCGGGGCTGACCGGCTTCTGGCAGGTGAGCGGCCGCTCGAAAGTCGGCTACCCCGAGCGCGCGTTCCTTGACCTCGACTATATCGCCAACCATACGCTCGCCATGGACCTCGCGATCCTGCTGCGCACCGTGCCCGTTGTACTGCTGCGGCGTGGCGCGTACTGATCGGCGCCGGGTCCACAGTGTGGCGCCCGGCGGCCAGGGTTGCCGTCGTTCGCTCACGGTGCGACGCCGGGCATCAGTTGGGGCCGAATCGAGCGGGGGTCGCGCACTGCCTCGCGCGCATAGGCGATGACGGCCGTGGGCCCCAGGTAGCGCTGGCTGTCTTCGACGGGCTCGTAGCCGGCCGCACGCAGTCGCACGTCGAGAAAGGTGCGCAGCGCGGCGAGGTCGATCGAAGCCGGTGGGCCGGCTGGCGTCACCACGAGCGCATCGCGGTCGCCGGCCAGCACCAGCAGCGCAGGATTCGTAGCGAGCAGGCGGTCCAGCCGGGCCGTCGCCTGCTGCGGGGCCAGTGACGTCACAGCGACGCGGCGATCGAGCCGCCAGGGGTCGAGCAGCAGCGCGATCGCCAGCCCATGCCGACCCAGCGTCAGGATCGCACCCGTGTCGCCGGCCTGTTCGCGGGCGAAGCGCGTCACCTTGCGGGCGGCCATGCGCTCCGGTGCGTTCGTGTGGGCGAGCAGGTGCGCCGCCCCAAGGGCGAACACGATGGCCGCGACCAACGCCAAGGACCACACGAACGCGCGGCGGTGGGCAGCGTCGGCAGCACCCGCCCGTCCCCAGCGTGCCGTGAAAAAACCCGCAAGGCCGACGCCGACCAGCAGTGCCGCGGCCGGCCGCGCGGCAGCGAGCGCTTCGGCCAACCCATCTGCGGGTCCGCGCCAGGCGGCCTGCGCGACGTAGGCCAAGGATCCCGCCACGACCAGCACATGCGGTACAACGTCGCGGTCGCCCAGTGTCCGGGGCTGCGCGGACACCGGCCCCACGCCGAGCGTGTGCCAGCGGTCGGCTTGACCGGCTCCGCCCGCAGTGGCGCCCAGCGGTGCATGGTCAGCTTGGGTCACGGGGCGTGGGTCGGGCCGCACGATGCCGCGCCACAGCCCCCAGGCCGCCAGCAGCGCCAGCAACGCGCCCAGCCCGATCGACCACGCCGGAACCGCCAACATGTCGAGTTGGCGCGCCAGCACGCCGAATGTCCCGCCCGGCAGCAGCGCTGCCAGCGCCCCCGCCGCTGCCGCCGCCGCCCCTGCTGCATCCCCGGCGAGCGCCACGCCCCAGCCTGATGCGTCTGCCGCCAAGGCCGGGTCGAGCAACCAGCGTGCGGCCGGCGACGCTTCGGGCGCGAGCCAGCCCACGCAGGCGACCCGTGCGGCCAGAACGGCCACGGTGGCGGCCACCCACGAGCCGATCGCGACCGCCCGCGTCGCCGGCAGGGCAACTGCGCGCCAGCCCTGCCACAGACCGGCCGGCACCACGAGCAGGGCCGGCGGCGCCAGCCAACCCACCGCCAACAGCGCGCCGGCCGAACCGAGCAGCCGCGGCCGATCGCCATCGCGCAGGCCGACCCGCTGCAACCACAGCGCGGCCAGCCCGCCCGTAGACACCCACGCCGCCAAGTCGATCCGATGGCCGGCCTCGATGCCGAAGGGGGCCATCGCCAGGACAAGCCCCGCCAACAGCCCCGCGACGCTGCCCCAGCCTGCGGCCTGCGCGTAGGCCACGGCAAGCACCGGCAAGGCGATGTCACTGAGCAGCGCGGGCAGCCGCAGCAGAAAGCCCACACCACCCACCGCGGTCAGCCAGCCAGCGAGCAGGCGTGGCACGAGTTCAGGCGTAGGCACGCCCGGCCATAGCGCAAGGCCGGCCTCGTTGGGCGTCACGTCCACGGCGATCAACGCAACCGCACGCACCGCAAAAGTGATGAGCGTGATGCGGAGCAGCAGGGTGCGGAGGTCGCGCGGGTCGATCGTCATGGCGGGTCGGCAGGGTAGCGGGCGTGCGGTTGCTTGACCATCCCCCGCAGTGCGTGCTAGGTAGCGCGCCGCGTTTGCGCCGGTTCCCGCCGGCCGAATACAAAGCTGTGCATTTTCAGCAATACGATTCGAAGTCTCCCCTACGCAGCCTGACCTCACCGCGATGTCGCACTACAACCCACCCCGCGCGCCCGCTTCGGTGATCGCGCGGACTGAACGCACCCACCTTGGGCTTGCCGCAGCGGCGGTCGCGGTGGCGCTTGCGTTCGCCGCGCCGGCATTCTGGACCGGACTCCTCACAGGGGCGCTGTTGGGCGCCGCGAATTTCCGGGCACTGGCGTTCCTGACGGGCCGCATGATGGACCCCGAACACGGCTCGCGGCATGCCGCCATCGGCCTGCTGCTGGTGAAGTTCGCCGTCCTCGCCGGCGCCATCGGAGCCGTGCTGACGTGGTTCGAACCCGACGGTCTGGCGCTGCTGCTCGGGCTGACCTTGGCGCCGTTGAGCCTTGCCGTGACCATCAGCTTGTCTTCGAAGTCCGCCACGTCTTCGCCACCTGTCAACCCGCTGGCGCCCCCCGCTGCGTGAGGAGCCGATGAAGCCTGCCCGTCTCGTCGCAAGCATCGCGCTCGTCTGCGCCGTGGCCTCGGCTCCTATGTCCGTGCGGGCCGACGAGGCCGCCGCTCTGGGCGCCGCCCACGCCGGTGCGGGTGACGCGATGCCGACACACGGCACGGCCGCCGCCGGGCACGGGCATGCCGAGCACTTCACCTGGATGACCTTGGTGCTCGACGCCGTCGGAGTGGACCCACAGGTGCTCAAGCAAAGGTTCGAGCACGAGACGTTTCTCGAAAAGAAGAAGTTCTCCGAAGAAGGCCAACTGACGCACGTGTTCTTTGCGGCGTTCGCCTTTCTCGTGGTGGTCGGCTGCGCCCTGGCCGCCCGCCGCCGTCTGGAGGCGGACCCGGACGCGGGAGTGCTCCCGTCCCGCCGGTTCAACGTGCTGTTCGTATTCGAGTGGGTCGTCGGGGCGCTGTGGAACCTGATGCGGTCGACGATGTCGGTCGACGAGGCGCGCCGCCATTTCCCGATCGTAGGCACGCTCGCGCTCTACATCTTCGTGATGAACTTCATGGGTACGATCCCGCTCGGGGCGCCGGCCACGGACAACCTGAACACGAACGTCGGCATGGCGCTGACGGTGTTCTTTGCGACGCACATTTCCGGTATCCGCGCCCAGGGAATCGTTAACTACCTGAAACACTTCATGGGTCCCATGCTCGCTCTGGCGCCGCTCATCGTTTTGATCGAGATCGCCGGCCACCTCGTGCGGCCCGTGTCGCTGTCGTTGCGTTTGCTCGGGAACATGGTGGGCGACCACAAGGTGATGGAAATCTTCCTGGGCTTCCACATCCCGCTGCTTCCGCTGCCCCTGATGGCGCTCGGACTGCTGGTCGTGTTCATCCAGACGCTGGTGTTCGTGCTGCTCACGACGATCTACATTGGCACCGCGGTCGCGCGCCATGACCATGGCGACGGCGGTCACGGCGCCGAACCCGGCAACAAGCGCGTGGCGCACAGCCAAGGTTGACATTTCTCGTACCCGGGCCGCAGCCGGCCCCGCGCGGCCGATGGCCCCGCATTTTCGGAGGACTTCCATGCAGTTCAAGCGTTTTATGGCATCCGCGATCGCATTCGGTGTCTCGATGCTCGCGTTCGCGGCCACAGCCTTCGCCGCGGACGGTGGCGGAGACAATGAGAACACCACCAAGTCCATGGCCGCGCTCGCGATCGGCATCGGTCTTGGCATCGCGGCGGCCGGCTGCGGGGTGGGTCAGGGCACGGCGGCGGCTGCTGCCCTCGAGGGCATTGGCCGCAACCCCGGCGCGGCCAAGGAACTGCAGGGTCCGCTGCTGCTGTCGCTCGCGTTCATCGAGTCGCTGGCGATCTACTCGCTGGTCATCTCGTTCATCCTGCTCGGCAAGCTGTAGGCGCGCCCCGGAAATCCGCGGGGACTTGACGGGTCCCCGCATTTCCGTTTTCCTGCATGCACGGCGCGGCAACGCTCGCCCGGGATGTGCGCGTGCAGGTAAGGCAGAACCTTCAGGTGGTCGTCGTTGCAGACGACCCAATCGAAGCCGGGATGCTGGCGCTTGATGTCGTTCAAGGCGGCATCGCCGCGCAGGCCGTGCGCGACCATGATGCGGCGCGCCAGCAGATCGAGGACATCAGCCGCACGCGTCCCGAGGCCGCCATCGTGGTGGTCGCCGCGCACCGCGATATCGAACAGTCCGAAGCACTCTGGCACGCGACGCACGAGTTGACGCCGCGCTTCGGGTTTGTCGCCGTCGTGTTGCGCAGTCAACGTGACGCAGCCGACCGACGCTTGCAGCAGTTGGGCTGGTCCGGTGTCGCGGTGCGGCCAGTCAACGCCGAAGAGATGGCGGCGCTCGTCACGACCGCTGTACGCATCCAGCGCCCCCCGTCCGATGCCCATGTCAAGACGGGGTCTCTCGCCGACGAGTCGCTGCTCGAACTCCTGCAGTCCCTGGTCGATCGCGTGCCCCGGCCCGGTCTGGGTAAGTCTGCGATCGTCGAACTGGAGTCGCACGGTCGGCGCGCGACGGTCGCGATCGTCGATGGCGAACTGACCCACGCGGAGTGCGACGGGGAGTCCGGCCGCCATGTGCTCGAACGCATCTGCTGCTGGCGCCAGGGGGCCTATCGCATCGAGCCGGGTGGGCTGCCGCCGACGCCGACGCTCACCGGCAGTTCGCTGGGTCTCATCGCGGTGGCCCAGGAGTACGCCCGCCGCATCGAGGAAGCCCGGCACAACCTGCCCTACACCGATTGCGTCTGCTCCGTGCGTTGGGAGCGCGTACGGCCCCTGCCGGTGGTGGCCGAGGCGATGTTTCGACGCATCGCGTCGGGGATGGTCCTCGCGGCGGCACTGCCCGGCGAAGGTGACGACGAACTGGAGGCCTACGCCGCTCTCGAAACGCGCATCAAGCGCGGCGCCGTGCTGCCCCAGATCGAGTCCGCACCGCCCGCCGTCCCGGGGGGTGCCGCGACCGACGACGACAACGCCCACTCCGCCCGGGTGCAGTCGATTTCTGCGCCGTTCCGGCCCTCGTCCGCGTTCCCCGCCGTGCCGATGACGCTGGTCGATGCCCCGCAGATGCCGGCGCGGCGCCGCAGCCATCCGACGACGCACCTGTACCGCGTGGGCGCCGACGCCCGCATTTCCGACGTGTCGGTGGAGGGAGAGGTCCCGCGCGATCTCCCCGGCCTGCCCACCCATCCGAGCGCCGACCCGAACCGCCCACCCGCAATGCCACGGCGCCTGAGCACCTCGGCGGCCCTGCCGGGCGACCTCCAAGGTGGCGAGCCTGGCGGCGGCCACCGGGCGATGTCGACCGGCTGGTTCGGCATTGCGGTCGGTCAGGGGGTGGTCGATGTCGTGCCCGCTGCGGAGAACGTGCCGCTGCGTTCCGTCGGTGCACGCGCGTCGCAGGTCGTTGCTCCGGTGGGTTCGCGCACCACGCAGGGATTCCACCAGACTGGCGGCGCATCGACAGCGGCGCGCACGTCGCAAGGGCTGGCGCCGGCCGGCCAGGGTTCTGTGCGCCCCTACAGTTGGATGCCGACGGCGCGACTCGAAGCTGAGCCGATCGAAGAGCCGTCTGAGCCTTCCGTCATCACGAAGCGTCCGCTGCGCAAGCTGCCCTGGTTTGCGGCTGCGGCGCTGCTCGCGGTAGCCGCCGCCGTCGTCCTGTGGCCGGTGTCGACTCCGCACGCGGAGAATGCCGAAGTGGGTCTGAGTCCCGGGCAACGCGCCTACCGCCGGGCCGTTTCGTTGATCGACGCGGGCCAGGAGGGCGAAGCGCGCGCCACGTTGCAGTCGCTCGTCCAGTTGCAGGACTTCCAGGCCGAAGCGCTGATCCATCTCGCCGTGCTCGAGGCCCAGGCCGGCGATTTCGACGCGGCGCGCACCCACCTCGACCAGTACATCGCCCACCCCGACGCACTGCACCGCAGCCGCGCCCGCCGCCTGCACCAGCACCTGTTTGGCCCGCCCGCCGGAGCACAGGCCGCCCAGGCGACGCCCGCGCCGGGTGGCTCGTAGCGGTCGCTTCCTCGCCATGACGCCCCCTGCCAACGGCCCGGTCCTCGGGATCGAGACGTCGTGCGACGAGACCGCCGTCGCCGCGGTACAAGCGGGCCGGGTGCTGGCGAGCCGGATCGCGTCGCAGGTGCCGATCCATGCCCGCTTCGGCGGCGTCGTGCCCGAGGTTGCGGCGCGCAACCACCTGCTGTCGATCCTGCCCACGCTCGAAGGGGTGATGGCGGAGGCCCACCTGACGCCGGCCGATGTGCGCGGCTTGGCGGTCACGAACCGGCCCGGGCTCGTCGGCGCGCTCCTAGTCGGCGTGCAGACGGCCAAGACGCTCGCCCTGGCCTGGCGCCTCCCCGTCGTCGGCATCGATCACATCGAGGCGCATGTGTGGGCGTCGATGTTGTGCCCGCCGGCGGCTCCGACCGACCGCGACTGGCCGCGCCCGCGTCTGCCTTTCCTCGCGCTCGCCGTGTCGGGCGGGCATACGAGCCTGTACCAGGTCGAGGCGCCCGGCCGCATGACACTGCTCGGGCGCACGCTCGACGACGCCGCCGGCGAGGCATTCGACAAGGTGGCGCGCCACGTGGGCTTGCCGTACCCGGGCGGACCCCACCTTGACGCCTGCGCCCAGCTTGGCGACGCCACCCGGTTTCGGCTGCCGCGCGGGCTGGCGGGGCGCGACGATCTGGCGTTTTCGTTCTCGGGCCTCAAGACGGCCGCGCGACTGTTGGTCGACGGCCTGGGCGGCGCCGACGCGCTCGACGTCCAGACCCGGGCCGACGTATGTGCAGCATTCCAGGCCGCCGCGGTCGAACAACTCGTGCGCGTGACGCTGCGGGCGGCACGGCGCCACGGCTTGGGCGATGTCGTCGTCGCCGGGGGCGTCGCGGCGAATGCGGGCCTGCGCGCGGGGCTGGCCCAGGGCTGTGCCGACGCGGGGTTCCGCTTCTGGCCGGTGCCGCCAGCGTGGTGCACCGACAATGCCGCAATGGTCGCCGGTCTGGGAGAAGCCCTGCTCGATGCCGGACTACACGACGACCCGCACGATCTGGATGCAACGCCAACGGGTCGCCAGCGGCGCGCGGTGCCCGGCGGCGCCGGGTCGCCAGCAGGAGCCAGCGCTTGAGCCACCGCTTGCCCGCCAAAAAGAGCCTCGGCCAGCACTTTCTGGTCGATACCGGTGCCGTCGCTCGGATCGCCGACGCGGCCCGCCCCACCGTCGGTTCGGGCATCGTCGAGGTCGGCCCGGGTACCGGCAACCTCACCGGCGCGTTGCTGGAGCGACTCGACGGCACGGGGCGCCTGGTCACCATCGAGCCGGATCGCCGCATGGCGCCGGTGCTGGCAGAGCGCTTCGGCGCCGGCGCGCTCGACGTCGTGGAGGCCGACGCCGCCGCGCTCGACTGGGCAGCGCTGCTGGCGCGGCCAGAACTCGGGCCGCACCCCGTCGTCGTCGGCAACCTGCCGTATTATGCGGCGCTGCCCATCCTGTTCGCGGCCCTGCAACTCGACGCCCCGCAGTGGCCAGCGCGCCGGGCCGCCCGCATCGTCGTGATGGTGCAGCAGGAGGTGGCCGACCGCCTCGTGGCAGGGCCGTCGTCGTCCGAGCGGGGCCAGGTCTCCGTCAAGCTCCAGTTCATGGCCGACGTGCGCGTACTGCTGCGCCTCAAGCCCGGCGCGTTCCAGCCGCCGCCCAACGTGCGCAGCGCCGTCATCGTGGTGACGCCGCTGGCTCAGGCGCGCCATGCCGTGCCGGACTTGCCGCGGTTTTCGCGGCTGGTCACGATGGGTTTCGCAGCCCGCCGCAAGACGCTGGTCAACGCGCTCGCGCTCGGCGGCCTCGCCACGGCCGAGTCGAGCGCGGCACTGAGCGACCTGGGTCTCGATCTGCGGATTCGCGCCGAAGCCCTCGACCTGCCGCAATGGGCGCGGCTGGCGGAACGCCTCGATGCCGCCCTGCGTGCCCAGGGCGATGCTGGCCGCTTTGGTCACGGCGAACATCGGGAGCGGCGCCCGCGCCGCAGCCGAACGCAGGCGACCTGACGTGGAATTTGCCAACCCCTGGATGTTGTTCGGCCTCGTTTTCGCCGGACTGCCCGTCGCGGTGCATTTGCTTGGCCGCCGCCGCGCGCCGGTCGTGGCGTTTGCTGCGCTGGCGTTCATCCTCGCCACCAATCCAAAGCAGGCCCGCGCCTTGCGCGTGTCCGAGTGGCTGCTGGTCGCGGTGCGTACGCTTGCCGTCGCCCTCATCGTGCTGGCGCTCGCCAAGCCCATGCTGCCGATCTCTGGCTCGGCCGACGGCTCGGTTGCGGGCGATGGGCCTGTCGCGCTGGTGCTCGTGATCGACGACAGCATGTCGACCTTTGCCGAAGCGGGCGGTGAGCCGGTATTCGAGGCCGCCCGCGCCCGGGCCGTGCGGTTGGTCGAACGGCTGCCGCAGGGCTCGCAGGTGTCGGCGGTCGCATCGGGATTCCCAGCGCGCGTGTTGTTGCCCCAACTGACGCAGGACCGCAGCGCCGTACTCGACGAACTCGCCCGCCTCGAACACCGCCCGCGCCGCGACGATGCCGACCGCGCGCTGCAGTTGGCAGACCGCCTGCTCGGCGCTGCAGGACTGGCCGACCGGCGCGTCATCGTAATGACGGACCTGCAAGACTCCGGCTGGCGCAACGTCGATGCGCCTTGGCACGCGCGTCCGGGTAGCGGCCCCAGCGTGACGCTGCGAGTCGAAAAACTGGAGCCCGGCACGCGCGAGAACACCGCGATTGTCGATGCCAGTGCGGCGCCTGCGAGCGAGCGAGGGCCAGGGCAGGCGCGCGTCGATGTCGAACTGGTTCACTACGGGCGGCGGGCGTTTCGCGACTACCTGACCATTCGCACCGGCGACCGTGAAGTGAAAAGCCTCGTCCACCTGCAGCCCGGCGAACGAGTGCGGCGGAGCTACTTTGTGCCGGCCACGGCGGGCACGGCGACGCTGCACCTGCCACCCGATGGCCTTGACACCGACAACCGCCGCACGCTGCGGCTCGATGGCGGGTCCGCGCTGCGAGTGGCCCTAGTCAACGGGGCACCGCGGCCGAATCCTCGCGACGACGAGGTGTTCTTTGCGGCGCGCGCCCTCGAACTGGCAGCGGCGCGGCCCGGGGAGTTCGCGGTCGATGTGCTGCAACTGGCGGGACTCGGCGCCGAGGCTCTGCGCGACTACGATGTGATCGTGCTTGCCAACCCGGGCGAATTGCCGGCGACGCTCCTGACGGCCCTGCAGGCGGCCGTCGATGCGGGCAAGGGACTGCTGGCAACGGTCGGCGACAACCTGCCCGCCGATGCTGCCGCCTGGTTGCCGGGCCTGTTGCCCGCGCGGCTCCATGGCCAGCACGCTGCGAGTGCCGCCGAGCCGAACCTGGCCCCGGGCGGCCGTCGGACGAACGGCGGCGTCGGCCTGCGTCACCTCGACGGCGCATTGCCGGCAGTGCCAGGGCCAGCCGCGGGACCGACCGCTCGGCTGCGGGCAACGCTGGCCGCGGTGCTGGGCGACACCCTGCATGCCGCCGCGGTGCAGCGCTATGCGCTGGTGATGCCATCGGACGCCGTGCGAGCCGCGGAAGTGCTGCGCTTTTCCGACGGTGCGCCCGCCTTACTCGTCGCGCCGCGCGGGCGGGGCCATGTCGGCGCGTGGCTCACGACGCTGGACCGCGACTGGACGGACCTGCCGCTCCAGCCCACGTTCCTGCCGTTGTTGCACGAGACCGTGGTGGCTCTCGCGGGCGATCGCGGCCTCGAGCGGCGTGGGGCGGTCGAGGTCGGTGAACTCGCCGTACTCGCCCGCGACGCCCGCGCCGACATGCTCGAGGTGCGCTGGGAAGGCGACACCCGCGGCACCGTGCGCTTGACCCTGCCGGCGGCCAGCCAGCGCGGGCATGGATGGCAGGTGGCGGGACTCGACGAGCCGGGGCGGTACACGGTGACCGAACTGCGTGGCGGCGCGCCGTTGTCCTCGCGCACGGTGATCGCCGTGCCGCCGTCAACCGAGAGCGACCTCGCCGCGCTCGGCCGTTCGCCGCTGCAGGACACCGCGCGCGCCCGGCCGGGGCCTCCTGCGCGGCCGCGTGCACCAGCCTGGGGTGCGGCGCTGCTGATCCTGCTGGCGCTCCTCATGTTCGAGGGCGTGCTGCTGGCGCGCGGCACGGCGCACGTGCGGATTGGGCGCGGCGCGGGTGCGCTGGCGGACGCGGGCTGATCTGCCGCACCACGATACCGACGGGCATGGGCGCCTGTGCTGCGTCCCCAACGTCAAGGGCCGGTCAAGATGCGCAGGTGGACTCCGCCGGGGTCGGCCGCCGACTCTTGGCCTTGCGACTGCCATGCCATGGCCATGTCGCCCCCCGGCACGGCCGCAATCGACGGCGCCATCTGTTCGCCCTAGCGCGTCCGATTGACCTGCACGCGCGGGCCCAATGCCTTGCCCGTCATGTCGAGGTAGACCGCCTGCACGCCGAGGCCTGCGCCGTCCAGGCCGCCTGTAGTCCACGCCACGGCCACCGTCCCCTTGGCTACAAAAGCGCAGACGCGACGATCCCCATCCCGACAACGCCCACGGCCCACCACAACGTGCGCAGGTAGCGCACACCAAGCACGTACGTCGGCAGGTAGGCGACGCGCCCGACGCAGAACACCTGCGTCCCCAGCAAGAGGCGGTCATCGTGCACGCCAGCGGCGTGGGCAGACAGCAGGGTCACGCCGAAAAGCAGCAGGTTTTCCAGCATGTTCTTCGCGGCCCGGTCGGCACGCGCAGCCACCGGCGATGGCTCAGGCACCGCATCGCGGTTGCCGGCGCCGACGATCCAACCTCCAGGCGTCCACAGGCGGTGGCGCAGCGTGCTCGAAAGCATCAGTGCGAGCCAGTTGAGGACGGCCATCGCGACGAGCAGGCGGATGTCGGTGGGCATGGGCGTCTCCTGGTACCTGTTCACTGAAGTTTGCCACACAGGTTTCTTCGGCCGTTTTCGTCCATGGCGGCGTTTCTCCGCCTCGCCGTAGAACTGCTACAGCTGGGTCGTCGTGCCTTGCCGTGGACGAAACCGTCTCCCGAATTCCCGGATCGAACTTCGGGTCGCAGGGGCCAGGGCAAGAGCACGCCGGGCGCGCAACGCCGTGGCGCATCCTGACGCAGCCGGGCCGGCATGGCTAGCCTGGCGCTCCGGCGGACCCTGAAGGCCAGTTCGATGGCAGGCCGCGGACACCCTCATTCGGTGACCTGTGCCGGCCCGACGCCTTCGACGTCGATCCGTACCGCCGCCGATTGTGTGCCGTCGGTGACTTCGATCCGGTGGGCGCCCGGGCGCAGGCTCCAGAACGCCCGTTCGTGCCCTGTCACGTCGGCGATGTCGGCGGCATCCACGCGCCAGCGCAGCCGCACTCCAGGTTGGCCGCCGTCCGCGCGCAGGGCGAGCATCTGGTCGCCGGCGGGCCGCACCGAGTCGAGCCAGTAGACGGCGCCGTCCCACGGTTCGGCGATGCGCAGCGGGCCGCGGGCGACCCCCGTCACGGGCCCATGCTGGGAGCATGGCGGCAAGGAAGCGCCCCGCGGCAGCCATTCGTCGAGCGCGTGCGGGCACTGCGGTGTCGCCGCACCTCCGGAGAGCGCGCACACCCGCCCACGCACGAGGCCGTCGGGCACCGCAAACGCGGGCGTGGGTTGACCGCGCACCAGTCGGAGCAGCGCATCGTGGGCCAGCGGCGCCGCGCCCGTCACGCCCGACACGTCGCGCATCGGTGAACCATCGAAGTTGCCGGCCCAGGCCGCGACCGTCCACGTCGGTGTCCAGAGTACGGCCCAGTTGTCTCGAAAGCCCTTCGACGTCCCGGTCTTGCCTGCGGCGGGGAAGGGCAATTCGAGCGGCCCGCCGCGGCCGAATGCGGGCGCCCGTGCGTCCGGGTCGGCCAGCACGTCCGTCGCGAGGTATGCTGCGACGGCGGAGAACACGCGCCGGGGTGGATCTCGCGGCAGCGGGACGGACTCGCCATCGGCCAGGTCGACGGCCTCGATCCAGCGCGGCATCGCGAAGGTGCCCCCACGCGCTAGGGTTGCCGCCGCGCCCGCCAGTTCGAGCAGCGTCACCTCGCCGTCACCGAGTACGAGGCCCAGCCCGTAGTGGGCACTCGACTGCGCCAGCGAACGCAATCCGAGCGCGGCGAGCGTCGTGCGCAGCGCCTCGATGCCGATGGAATCGACCAGGTGGACCGCCGGCACGTTGAGCGAGCATGCCAACGCCTCGCGCGCGCGCACCCGGCCGCGCCATTTGTCGCTGTAGTTGCGCGGCAGCCAGTCGCCTTGCGGCGTCGGAAAATGCGCGGGCGCATCGTCGAGCAGGCTTGCCGGCGTCCAGCCGCGGTCGAACGCCGCCGCATACGCGAACGGCTTCAGTGCGGAGCCCGGTTGGCGCCGCGCGAGCGCTCCATTGACGGCGGCGTGCTGCCAGCCCGTCGAGCCGAGCATCGCGCGCACCGCACCTGACGCGTTCTCGACCACCACGAGCGCTGCCTGCGACACGCCGCTGGCGCCCAGTCGCTCGACATGGCGCCGCAGCAAGGGTTCAAGGTCCTGTTGCAGCGCCGCGTCGAGCGTCGTGTGCACGGCGACAACGCCCGTGGCCGGCAGGGCGTCGAGGCGGTTGCGGGCGAGATCGGCGACGTGGCCGGGCAGCGGACGCGGGGCCGTCTGCGCGAGCGCCAGCGATTGGGCGCGGGCCCTGGCGACCTCGGCCGCCGTCGCCCAGCCCAGCGCCTCCATGCGGTCGAGCAGACGGCGCTGGTCCGCCTGCGCTCGCTCCAGATGGCGCGCCGGGTCCAGTCGCGAGGGTGCCCGTGGCAGCACGGCAAGCAAGGCGGCCTCGGCGAGCGTCAGGTCGGCGACGGGCTTGGCGAAATAGGCGCGCGCCGCCGCGTCGGCACCGCGCAGCAGCGGGCCATACGGCGCGTACGCGAAGTACAGGTCCAGCACGGCGGCCTTGCCGAGCCGGCGGTCGAGGTCGAGGGCCTGCAGCGCCTCCTTCGCCTTGGCCGCGACCGACCGATCGCGCGGGGCCATCAGCTTGACGACCTGCTGAGTCAGCGTCGATGCGCCCGACACGATGCGCCCTGCGGCGACATTCTGGCGACAGGCGCGCAGCAATGCCCACGCATCGACGCCGGGGTGGTCGAAATAGCGCCGGTCTTCGGCCGCCAGCGTGGCGCGCACCAGCCACGCTGCAACCGCGCCGCCGGGCCCGGCGCGTGTCTGGGTATGCAGCGCGCCCGTCAGCACGGACAGCGCCCGTCCGTGGCGATCGAGCAGGCGTGTCGAACCGTAGAGCGTGCGCAGGACCGTGGCCGGGTCGGGCGGGGCTCGCCACAGGCCCGACACCCACAACCCGACGAGCGCCGCCAGCGCCAGCGCTCCTGCCCCGGCCGCCGCCGTTCTGATGCCGCGCCAATGGCCTACCCCCGTGTTGCCGGCGATCGGCCCAGCGGTCGGCGCGTGCGGGCCCACGGTCCCCCCTACTGCACCGTCGCGCGAACGCCGCCGGCCGAGCCGAACACCTCGGGGCGGTACATCGCCTCGGCCCGCGCCCCCGCAGCCGCAAACGTGCCGCGCACCGCTGCACGCGCGACGTAGCTGTAGGTGTGCACACCGGGGCCGAGATCATCGACGAAGAAGCGGACCTCGCGCCCGGCCAGTTCCTGGTGGTCGGCGCTGTCCGCACTGCCGCTGGCGCGCTCGTCGTTGTCCGTGCCGGCCCAGCCAAACCGGCCGTCGCGCAAGGAGGCCATCTGCGCCTGCAGCGCGGGGCTCGCAGTGGCGAGCGCGAAATCGACCGGTTCGAAGCCCGCGGGCAGGCGATCGACGACCGCGACGTTCCAGCGCCGCGCATCGGCCAGAACTGACACTGCGACCAGCACGTGCTCGCCACGCTGGAATTCGGTGCGCCCTGCCACCCCGCGGCTGTCGAGCACCGTGCGCCGCACGAGAAACCCGGCATTGCGCGCCGGCCGCGACGCGACATCGGCCAGGGCATAGCGGTAGCGCACGGAGTGGTGGAACGCACCCACCCCCGCCGCTTCGAGCCGCAACGGCACGGTTCCAGCGGGCAGTTGCCCTTGGGCGACCTCGACCACCAGCGGCTCGGCCGTGCGGCCCTGCAATGCGCCGGCACCGATGGGCGCGCCGCCCAGCAGCACGCGGACTTGCAGGCTGGGCACTTCCCGTTCCGCGGTCGCGTACCACGCTTGGAGCGCGCGCAAGGCCCAAGCGTTGTCCTGGGTCGATGGCCAGTGCTGGGCGCCGCGCGCATCGGCCAGCCAACGTGCCAGCCGGGGAGCCAGCGCGTGGTCGGGCTCGGTGCGCAGGACCAGATCGAGCAACAGCGCGTTCGTGCGGACGTCCGACGGCCACAACCACCCGGCCTGCTCCCCCTGCGGCGCGGGAAGGTGGGCGCGGTCCCCTTCGACGACCAGCCCCGCCAGCAGGTCGTTGGCGACGACTTTGGCCTTTCCCGATGCCGGATCGCCAGCTGCGAGCGCCAGGCCGAGCAGGGCCTGGGCGTCGTGGGGCAGGCTGGCACGCCGCGCGAGCAGGTCGTCGGCGTACCCTGCCGCCGGGGAGCCGAGCGCCGCCAGCGCCGCCAGCACGAGCGCGCGCCCGGCATCGAAATCGATCGGGCTGGTACCCGCGGGCCGCTGGTCCGATCCCAACTGGGCACGCAGCCACGTGGCGCCGTCGCGCAACACGGCGGCCTCGACGGCGTGCCCGTGCTGGCTCGCCTCCTGCAGCACGATGAGGACCCACGCCGTCGCCGCCAGGTTGGCGTCGCCGCCCGGCCACAGGGCGAACGCCCCGGAACCTCCACCGTGGCGCTGGGCGAGAATCCGCACGATGGCTGCGTCGGCCAACGGCCCCGCCTGTTTCGCGTGGTCGGGCAGCAGCCCGTGCTCCTTGCCGAGCCGCTCCAACTGGAGCAGTGCGTACAGTTGCGAAGCGAGTTGCTCCGTGCAGCCATAAGGATACGTGAGCAGGTACTCGAGCCCGCCACCGAGGCCGCGCACTCCGGAAGCCGCTACTTCGACCTGCAGGCCGCCGAGCGCAGGGTCGGCGCCGGCCGCCCTGGCCACCGCGACATCGACGGTGCCGCGGCCGAAGCCGTGGGTGGCCACCGTTTCCAGCGCACGGGGTGCGTCGACCTGCAGCACTGTCTCCACGGCATCGTCGATCGCTATGGCGGCGGCGCGTCCTGTCGCGCGCAGGGTCACGCTCGCCGCACCCGCCGACGCCGCCACCATGGCGACCGCGATTTCGCGCGCCTCGCCGGGCTCCAATGTCAGGGAGAGGCTCGCCTCGCCTGCCAGCTTCAGCCCGCCCGTCACGGCGACAGTGCAGGCGGCCGAGACGCGGACCAGGCCGGGATTTCGCGCCGTCCACACCGCCTCGAACCGATCGCCCTGCTCGACGGCCTTGGGTAGCGCTGGCAGCAGCATCAGCGGCTTTTTGACCATCACCTTTGCCGCGCCAGAGCCGAACGCAGCGGAGCCCGCAACCGCCGTCGCCATGAGCCGGAACGTGCCGAGGTTGTCAGGCAGTCGGAACCGCGCCGTCGCCTTGCCGTCTGCGCCAACTGCCAGCGCCGGCAGCCACAACGGCACGTCCTCGAAGCGCGACCGCACGCTCGCCGCTCCGTCGCCGCCGCCGCCTGCCTCGTCGCCCTTGGCCTCCTCGACGCGCTCGCGCACGAGGTCGCCGATCAGTGCATGGTTGCGCACGCCGAGGGCGACTGGGGCGTACATCGCGGCGTGCGGGTCGGGCGTCGCCATCGCAGACAGCGCCAGCACCCCCTCGTCGGCGGCCCACAGCGTCACTTCGCCGGCGCGCGGCTGCCCGGCGGCGTCGCGCAACTCCACGGCGACTTCGACCTCGGCGCGCGGCGCAAACGTGGTCCCCTTGGGCACCAGCGTCACCTGGAGTTTCTCGCTATCGGCCGACACGGGCAGGTGCACGTACCCCAATTGAAGCAGCGGTGCACCCAGGTCGGCGGCGGCCGGCGCGCCCGGCGTGTGGCGCCCGGCAAACGCGACCACGCTGACGAACACGTTCGGTCGGTGGCGCGCTTCGATGGGTACCAGGATGGTCTCGGCCGTCGTGTCGAGCATCACGCGGCGCGTGCGCAGGATGCCCTGCTGCTCCTCGGTGACGATCGCCACCATCCCCGCCACGGGCGTGCGCACCAGCACCTTGGCGACGTCGCCGACTTCGTAGCGGGCCCGGTCGGCCACCAGCATCCCGCGCTCGGCGTCATCCGGCGAGAACGCGACGTGACCGGGACCGAGCGCGTGGAACCCCACCACGCTGCGCGCCAGCCTGTGCTTGCTGTCGCGTGCTTGGGCCACGACGAGGTGGTAGCCGGCCTGGACGGGCGTCAGCACGCACGGCGCGGCCTCCGCCGTCGAACGCACGGCGCACGAGCCCACACGCGTGTCGATGCGTTGGGTCTGCCAGGTCCACGCGCCGCCGATCGTCTTCTGGCGCACGGACTTCCACTCTCGCTGCTGCAACTCCACCTCGACCGCCACGGCCGGCAGCGGGGTGCCGATCGCATCGACCACTACGATCGAAGCCATCACCGGCAGGCCCACCGGCGCGAGCGACGAGGCTAGGCCGATGCCGACGTGCAGCGCGGCCGGGTGCAGCCAGAAGCTCGCGTCCGCCGACACCGGATTGCCGTTGGGGTCTTCGGTGTGCAGGTCGAGGGCGACGCGCTGCGATTCCTGGGCGGGCGCCGTGGTCGGGACCTGGAATGCCCACACCCCCTTGGCGTCGGTGCGGCCGTGCGCCGTGTGCTGGAGCGGGGCGCTGTTGCTGTCGTCCCACACCGTGCGGCCGAACGCGAAGCTGGGCCACCCCGCGGGCTGGAACGAGGTGGATTCGCCCCACGCCGACAGGTGCGCGGGGGCGTCGTGCAGCGGGCCTCCTGTGTACCACGCCGCTTCGAGCCGGCCGCTCACCACGTCGCCGCGCACGGCGTGCAGGCCATCGATGCGGGCCTCGACCTTGAAACGAGGTGCACGGTACACCAGCGCACGCACGTCGATGGCGAAGCTCTCGCCGCCGACCTTGGCCTGCAGCGTGTACGCGCCGTAGCTGCCGCCGACCGGAATCACGGCGTCGACCGCGAACGTGCCGAGTGCAGACAGTTGCGTGCGTTTCGTCGCGACCGGCCGACCGAGCGGATCGGTCAGGTCCACGTCGACCACCGTACCGGCCGCGAGCATTTCGAGGCCTTTGCCTGCCAACTGGCGCACGATGCCTTTGCAGTGGACCGTCTCGCCGAGCCGGAACACCTCCTTGTCCGTGTGCAGGTGCGCGCGCAGCCGACTGGAGTTGCCCGAGGCATCGCGTTCGACGCCGTCGGTCCAGCCCACGCCCCAATCGTTGCGGGTGGCATCGTCGAGGCGCAGGAACACGGCGTCAGCCCCGTGACGCACGACGAGCAGCGGGGTGACGGCGTCTGCCGGGGTCGCCGGCCGCGTGTCGGGCTCTGCGCCGAGCCCACCCGGTCCGAGCGCGAGGCCGTCCGGATTCGTCGTACTGCTCCACGTCACCTGCCCGTCGCCCGCCTGCAATTCGACCCGGGCGCCGGCGACCGGCTGCCCAGACCGGAACGAAGTCACCCACACGACCGACTCCGCCGCACCGACCTTGGCTGCCACGTGCAGGTCGGTGATCTGGTAAAGTCCGCGCTGGTGTTCGACCTTGCCCTGGGAGCTTGTGAGAGAGGGACTCGACACGTCGAGCGCCACGACGCCCGGCTTGCCGGCGAGCACCGCCGCGAGATCGACCACGCGCCGTTCGATGAGTTCAGGCTTGTGCGTACCGGTCACCTCGAGTGTGCGGTCCAGCGGCAGTCCGGCCGGCCCGTCGCTGTCGGCGCCCAGCCACGCGGCCACGCGGTCGGCGAGCCCTTGGGCACCCAAGACCACCGCCTTGGCCTCGACCTGGCTGACATTGCGCAAGTGGATGGCGAGCCGGTGCGGCGCTTCGGCCAGTTCGAGCACGCTGCCCTCGCTGCGCAGTTCGACCAACGGCCGGCGGTGCCCCATCTGGACGGAAAACTTGAACGGCGCGCCCAGCGACTGCCCGAACACGTCCTGGGTCGCGGCCGGCACGGTGACAGTGTAGGCGCGGTCCGGTTCGAACTCCCCGTGCACCGAACAGTGGTCGTGCCAACACGAGGTGCGCGCGTTCTTGACCGCCGGCTCGACCTTCATCGGCACATCGAGTGTGCCGGAGCCCCACGCAGCCGGGTCCGCTGCGGTCTGCAGGGGATTCGTGAATTCGACGCGCATCGGCGCCCAGTCGCCCGGATCGCACGCGCCGTCGCAGCCCGCCTTGGCGACCGCGAACGGGCCGTGGGTCTCGAACGTCATCGAGCCCAGCGCCTGTGCGGGCAGCGGGCCTTCGCGGCTCAGGATGCCGGGCCCCAACGTCAGGGTCACACTCGCGCGCTCGGGCAGGACCTGCGCCAGTCGCACGAGCACGACGCGCCCGGCGAGGTGCCCGGCCTGCTTGATCAAGGTGCGCGGTTCGCGTTCGCGGGCCCCCAGCGGATTCGCCGGACCCGGCGCTCCGGCCAACGCGGAAGCAAGCTGGACGGCATCGGGCACCTCGATCCGGTAGCCCTGGAACGGCAGGCCGCCGACGGCTATCCGCAGCGCCGCGCGCACGCTGACGGCATCGACGCGCTGGCTGAATTCGAGCAGCACGACGGGCTGCCGCGCCACCTGCTTGGCGGCGTCGCTGGGCTCGGTGCGCACGAGCGCGACGGGCGCGGTGCGGAACCCGAAGGAGAAGGGCCGCTCCAGCACGTGGCCCGACAGCGCACGCACGCCGGCAGCGACGGTCACCTCGAACGCCGACGCGCCCGGCAGCGCTGCCACCGGATAGAACGCCAGCGTGTCGACGCCGATCCACTGCCAGCGCAAATCGATGGCCGGCACCACGACGACGCCCGTGATTTCGGCCGGCGCATCGAGCGCGTGGAGAGCGACCATCGGCTCGGAGAAACCGACTGCGCCCATCGTCGGCCGTTCGACGTCGCCGCGCGGCACGGCAAAAGTCACGGCAAGGCTCTGGGGCAAGCCGAGCGCGTGCAGGGGCTTGGCGTCGGGGGCGGCCGGCGCCGGCGTCGACGCACTGCCCGGCTGCCCGGTCGAGGCGGACGGCTGCGGCGTCTTGGCAGCATCGCCACACCCCGGCGCGCTCGCCAGCACCACGATCCACGGCGCCAGCCAACCAGCCCAGAGACGCGGCACGAACGGGTCAGGCGACGGCCGCCCCTCGTTTCGGCAAGGTGCTTGCGGACAGACGGTGAGTGGCATGGGAACCTCGCGGCGGCGACAGAACGCGGGCACCCCGGCAACGATTCACCCGGCCTATTTGCGGCGGTTTTTCTTGCGCGCGTGGGCCGCCATCTTGTTCTTCGTCTTGCGGTGGTCGCGGTCGACCTTGCGCGGCGGTGGGGTCACCGGCTTGCGCTGGCCGAGGGCCGCGAGCATGCGCGGGTCCATGCCGCCCGCACCCGGCATGCCCGGCATCGGCACGCGCCCGCCGCCCAGCCCGTGTTCGGCGCGCGCCTCGGCCGCCAGTTCCTCGATGCCGCCGAAGAAGTCTTCGAGGCCCATCCCCTTCATTTTCGAGAGGTTGCCCATCTGGGCGAAGCCGGGCATCTGGGCCAGCATCCCGGGTGCCTGGCCGATGCGCGCCATCATCTGCTTCATCACGTTGTAGCGTTGCAGCAGGTCTTGAACGTCGGTCGCCTTGTGGCCGGAGCCGCGCGCGATCCGAGCCAGCCGGCGCGCCTGGATGATCTCGGGCTTCTTGCGCTCGGCCGGTGTCATCGACTGGATCATCGCCTCGATGCGCCCGAGCTGCTTGTCGTCGAACTTGACCCCGTCGGCCATCGCGTCCCCGAAAAAGGGCAGCTTCTCCATCACGTCCTTCAAGCTCCCCATCTTCTTGAGGATCTTGATCTGCTCCAGGAAGTCCACCAGCGTGAACTTGCCCATCAGCATGCGTTTGGCGTCTTCTTCGGCCTTCTTCTCGTCGACGACCTTCTCGAAATCGGTCATCAGGCCGACGATGTCGCCCATGCCGAGGATGCGGCTCGCCATGCCGTCCGGCCGGAACGTCTCGAGCTTGTCGAGCCCTTCGCCCATGCCGGCGAACAGGATCGGCGCGCCGGTGACGACCTTGACCGACAGGGCCGCCCCGCCGCGCGCGTCGCCGTCCAGCTTGGTCAGCGCGACGCCGCCGATTCCCACCTTTTCGTGGAAGGCGCGCGCGGTCTGCACGGCGTCCTGGCCGATCATCGCGTCGATGACGAGGATCGTGTCGTCGGGCGGCACGCGGCGGCGGATTTCGGCGAGTTCGTCCATCAACGCCTGGTCGATGGTGAGCCGACCGGCGGTGTCGAAGATGACGACGTCGCGTCCGGTCCTCTGGGCCTCGCGAAAGCCGAGTTCGCACAGTTCGGGCGGCGTCTTGCCGGCCTCGTGGAACACCGGCACACCGATCTTGGCACCCAGCACCTGTAACTGTTCGACGGCGGCCGGGCGGTACACGTCGGCGGCCACCAGCAGCGGGCGATGCCCCTGCTTGAGCAGCAGGTTCGCGAGCTTGGCGGCAGTCGTCGTCTTGCCGGAGCCCTGCAGGCCGACCATCATGAGCGCCGACACGCCCTTCTTCTGCAGCTTGAGCTCAGCCCCGCCCGGGTCCATCAGGCCCACGAGTTCGTCGTGGCAGATCTTGATGAAGTGGTCCTGCGGGGACGCCTTGAGCGTCTTGCCGTCCTTGCCGGTGATGGCGGTCTGCACGACCTCGCCGAGGGCCGTGCTCTTCACACGCTCGAGGAACTGCCGCACGACGCCGATCTCGACGTCGGCTTCGAGCAAGCTCTGGCGGATGTCGGCGAGCACCTCGTCGAGCGTCTCCTCGTCGAGTTCGCGGTAGCCCTGCAGGCGGTGGCGCGCGTTGCGGAAGCCGCGGGTGATGGTTTCGAGCATGGCGGCAGGCTCCTAGACGGCCGCGGCAAGGCGCAGGCGCGATGGGGTCGGTAGGGTAGTGCGGGGCGGCGGCGGGGGCAAGCGCGCGCCTACCAAGGCGAGTTCGAGTCCACGACCAAGAGACCACCGGTTTTCCACGAGCATGGGGCTGGGCGATCGCCGACAGCTGGGCGCTGCCCGAGGCGTAGCCAAAGCCGACCGGGTACGTCTGGATATTCCACTGGTCGCGCAGCTTTGCCGCCGACTGGCCGAGTACGCCGGGCAACAGCTTCGGCGCCTGCGGGGCGTAGCAGGTGTCCTCGCCGTCCGAGATGAGGATCACGTAGCGCGACATCCCACCCGCGCCAGTCGTCACGGCTCCGGCATCAGGCGCCAGTCGCGGCCGAACTCCGTCACCATGTTGTCGTCGGTGATGAACGGCAGCTCGAGCGTCCGCGCAACAATGCTCGGGCAGTATTCCGTCAACTGGCCCGCCCCACCGGGCTGGCTGAACAGGTCCTGCAACTCCGCGATGCGCGCGGCCACGTCGCCGTGGCTCGGGTCGGCCGCCGGCTGCCCGTCGATCGCCATGCGCACCACATGGGCGCCGAAGCGCTGCGGGTCCACGCGCACGGGCGAGTCGGACACGGCCAGGAAGTTGAAGTAGCGCATGCCATGGCGAAACACCGCGCAGCCAGTCTTCTGGGCGTGATCGGATTCCGTGGTGTTGTAGTAGAAGACGCCGCCGGGGTTCAGGTGCCGCTTGATGACGTGGAAGTACTCGTCGCTCAAGAGGTTCGTGATCATGCCGCGCCAGTGCCACGTCGTGTTCTGCACGATCAGGTCGAACTTCGCCGCGGGGTGGGCCTGGAGCCAGCGCCGGCCGTCGTCGATGACGATCTCGATCTTCGGGTTCGCCAGCACCGAAGCCACCTGGGCAAAGCGCGGAATCACGCGCAGGTAGCCGTGGCTGATCTCGATCACCGTCAGCTTTTCGACCCCGGGCAGCGCGGCGACGACCTGGGCCCACGAGCCCGACGACAGGCCGACCATCAGCACCTGCTTGGGCCCGGGGTGCATGCCGGCGAGCGCATAGGCCCGGCTGATCAGGTTCGAGTTGTCGAGAAACCGCGTGTTGAAGCGGCCATCGTACATGCCGCCGCCGAAGATGCCCTCGTCGCGCGTTACCGTGACGACGCCGTGGCGCGATTCGTCCGTGTGGAGGAAGGGGGCGCCGGGCTTGTAGCTGCCCTTGAACATCAGCCGCTCGTACGATTCCGCATACAGGGGACCGCGCCCCCACGCCATGACGACGGTGGCCACGACCAACAGCGCCAGGCTGAGCACGCGGCGCGGCGCACGCGAGGCCCACACGAGGATCGCCGCCAACGCCATTCCGACCGCGCCGAGCACGAGCGACGCGGCGCCCAGGCTCAGTTGATCGAGCAAGACGAAGCCCGTCACGATCGAACCCAGCGTCGAGCCGGCGATGTTGGCGAGGTAGAGGTGGCTCAAGCGGCGGCCGGCGTGGGCGTCGGGAGCGATGCCGAAGTGGGCAACGAGCGGCAAGGTGGCGCCGAGCAGTCCGGCGACCAGCGCCACGAGTGGCAGCGTCCACGCGAAGTTGGCCTGCACCACGGTGTGGGCGACGGCGGGCACGAGCAGGAAGCCGAGCACGGACGACACCGCCACCAACAACGCCGGCACACCGAGCCGACGCGGGTCGGGCCCGGCGGCGCCGTCACCTGCCGTGGCGCCGGCGCTGTCGCAGAAGCGCCGGCTCCACAAGGAACCGAACGCGATCCCGGCGAGGTAGGCGCCCAGCAGGACGCCGAACGAGGGCGCCGAACCGCCCGTCAGGAACGAGTAGACACGAAACCACACGATTTCGTACGACAACGCCACGAACCCGCCGGCAAAAACCACAGCGAGGGCGAACGGGAACGACATCGGCGGGACTCCTGCGCGGCAAGCCTGCGCGGCAGCGATGGTGGCAGGGACCTCGGGCACGGGCAACACGGAGCCGCAGGCGCACCCGGCCCGGCCGCCCCTTGTCCCCACCGCCCCAACCCGCCTACCCTGCCGCGCCCGGCCCCGACTCGCCCCGCCGGACAAGGACTCACATGGCCACGATCGACCCGCACAAGATCATCTATTCGATGATCGGCGTCAGCAAGCACTACGACAAGAAGCCGATCCTCAAGGACATCTACCTCAGCTACTTCTACGGCGCCAAGATCGGGGTGCTCGGCCTCAACGGCTCCGGCAAGTCGTCGCTGCTGCGGATTCTGGCGGGCACCGACACGGAGTTCACCGGCAAGACCGTGCTTGCACCGGGCCATACGGTCGGTCTGCTCGAACAGGAGCCGAAGCTCGAAGCCGGCAAGACCGTGCGCCAGATCGTCGAGCAGGGCGCCCAGGCGACGGTCGACATGCTGAATGCGTTCAACGAGATCGGCGAGAAGCTGGCCGAGCCGATGGACGACGACGCGATGATGGCGCTCATCGACAAGCAAGGCGACCTGCAGGAAAAGCTCGACCACGCCAACGCCTGGGACCTCGACGCGCGGCTCGAGATGGCGATGGATGCGCTGCGCTGCCCGCCGGGTGACGCACTCGTCGACAAGCTGTCCGGTGGCGAAAAGCGGCGCGTGGCGCTGTGCAAACTGCTGTTGCAGGCGCCCGACATCTTGCTGCTCGACGAGCCGACGAACCATTTGGACGCCGAGTCCGTCGCCTGGCTGGAGCAGCACCTGCAGCGCTATCCGGGCACGGTCATCGCTGTCACCCACGACCGCTATTTCCTCGACAACGTGGCCGGCTGGATTCTTGAACTCGACCGCGGCCAGGGCATCCCGTGGAAGGGCAACTATTCGTCCTGGTTGGAGCAGAAGCAGAAGCGCCTGGCGACCGAGGAGAAGCAGGAGTCGGACCGATCCAAGACCCTGCAGCGCGAACTGGAGTGGATCCGCATGTCGGCCAAGGGGCGCCACGCCAAGTCGAAGGCACGCATCGCGCGCTACGAGGACATGGTGGCGCGCGAGTCTGAAGCCCGCAGCCAGGACCTCGAAATCTACCTGCCACCCGGGCCGCGGCTCGGCGACCTCGTCATCGAGGCGAAAGGCGTCTCGAAGGGCTATGGCGACCGACTGCTGATGGACGGCGTCGAGTTCGCACTGCCGCCCGGCGGCATCGTCGGCGTCATCGGGCCCAACGGTGCGGGCAAGACGACGCTGTTTCGCCTCATCACCGAGCAGGAAACCGCCGACGCCGGCACGTTTCGCGTGGGGCCGACCGTCAAGCTCGCCTACGTCGACCAGAGCCGCGACGCGCTGGGCACCGAGCAGACCGTGTGGCAGGCCATCACCGGCGGCGAAGAGACCCTGCAACTGGGCGCGCGCACGATGAACAGCCGGGCGTACGTGGCGCGCTTCAACTTTGCCGGCGGCGACCAGCAGAAAAGGGTCGGCCAACTGTCGGGCGGCGAGCGCAACCGCGTGCACCTGGCCAAGATGCTGCGCTCGGGCGCCAACGTGATCCTGCTCGACGAGCCGACCAACGACCTCGACGTCAACACGATGCGGGCGCTTGAAGAGGCGCTGGAGAACTTCGCCGGCTGCGCAGTGGTCATCAGCCACGATCGCTGGTTCCTGGACCGGATCGCGACGCACATCTTGGCGTTCGAGGGCGACAGCAAGGTGGTGTGGTTCGACGGCAACTACACGCAGTACGAGGCGGACCTCAAGGCACGGCTGGGGTCGGCGGCGGATCAGCCCCACCGCATCCGGTATCGCTCGATGACGCGGGCGTAGCGCGGGCTGCGGGTCGGCTCGCCGCCATGTGCGAGATCAGGTTCTTGTAATCCAACCCTTGGCGCGCGCCGGGCGGCCCATAGAACACCTCGTCGAGGGTGAGCCCGTGTGCCGGTGCCGTCTGCCCGGCTCGTGCGCGCTCCTTGGCGGCCAGCATCGCGTCGATGCCGTCCGGCGCAAACCGGCCGCGCCCGACATCGACCAGCGTGCCGGCGAGGATGCGCACCATGTTGTGCAGGAACGCGTTGCCGTCCACCGTGATCGCGACACCCGGCTCGACGGCGTCCACCCGCACCTCGCGCAGATGCCGCAGCGTCGACTTTGCCTCGCACGCCACCGAGCGGAACGTCGCGAAATCGTGTACGCCTTCGAGCCTGGCGGCGGCGGCCTGCATGGCGGCCACGTCGAGCGGGCCGCGGACGTGCCAGGCGCTGCGGCGCCACAGCGGCTGGCGGGCGTCGCCGACCATGACGCGGTACACGTAGCGCTTGCCCGTCGCATCACCGCGCACGTCGAAGGCGGGCTCTGCGTCGGCAGCGTCGGTCACGGCGAGGTCGGCCGGCAGCATCGAGTTGAGGCCGAGCATCACACCGCGCGCCGGCACGTGGGTCTGCGTGCAGACGAGCACCGGCATGCGGCGCGCGTGGACTCCCGCATCCGTACGCGACGACGATCGGACGTCCACCGCCTCGGCCAGCAGCGCCTGCCACGCGGTGTGGAGTTCGCCGGCCACCGTGCGCACGCCGGCCGCCTGCTTCTGGAAGCCCGCGAAGTCCGTGCCGTCGAATTGGACCCACAACAGCAGGCGCCGCGCTGCCGACTCGCCGTGCGCGGTCACCGCGACCGTGTCGTGCGCGGTCACAGGTCGAAGGCGAAGCCGAAGTGGATCAGGTCATCGGACAAGTCGATGCTCTTCGCGCTGCCGAAGTCGGTCAGCGACAGCCGCTGCCACTGCAGGAACAGGTAGCTGTGGTTCACGCCCATCTCGATGTCGAAGCCGCGTGCCGCCTGGGGCTCGAACACGTCGAGCAGCAGGCGCAGCCCGGCCGTGGCGTGCAGACCGCCCGTCATCCCTTCGGCGCGGCGCGAGGTGCCATCGGGGCGTGCAAAAGTCGCGACGTTGCCTAGGCCGTTCTCGACCCACCACACCGCCGCGCCGACCCCGAGGCGCGCGTACGGGATGAGGAACAATCGGTACCTTTCCGCCAACGTATCGAAGCGCCACACGAGATCGAGGGTGACGGGCACCACGTGCAGCGAAGTCTTGTCGTCGGTCGTGCCGCCCGCGAGCGCGCGCGCCTTGCCTTCCTGGTCCCACAATCCCGCCGCAACGCCCAGGCCCAGTTCGCCCAGCACCCCGTGCGCGACCCGCCAGTCGAGTGCCAGCGACACCTGCCAGTCCGACGACTTCAGCACATCGGCAAAGGGCGTCTTGCCGGTGCCGTTGCCGCCCGCAGTCTTGCCGAATTCCCGGTCGATCTGTGGCAGGTACTTGGCCACGCGCAGGTCGAGGCTCATCGTCTGCGGTGATGCCGCACGGGCCGTGCTGGGCGCACCCACGCTGCCCACGCCGAGAACGGCGCAGGCGACCAAAGACACGCCTGCGCGCAGCCCCCATGCCGGACGCCGCCTGCGCACCAGCAGCGCGAGCGCCACGGCGACCAGCAGCGCCACCAGCACGCTCGCGGGCCCCGGCGTCCGCCCGGCGGAACAGATCGCGTAGCCGCCCTCCTCGCTGCCGCCACTGGCTTGGTAGTACTGCCAGAAGTCCTGCGTTGCACGCGGTTCGGCCGTCTTCAGCGGGGCGCCGGCCGATTCGTTCTCGTCGTCGTCGACCGCCGTCACGCTGACGAAGTAGGTCTGGCCGTTCTTGAGGCCCGTGATCTGGTACGACGTCGTCGTCAGCGTCGCCGACCGGCCGGGCACGGCGCCGAGATCGTTCGGTGAGAAGACCTTGGCGGACCAGTAGACCCGCGCGCCCTTGATTTTCGTCTTGTCGGCGAACGACCACGTGACGTGCAAGTTGCTCTCGCCGCCCGCGAGCGTCGCCAGGGTCGGCGTGGCCGGCACGCTGAGTTGGATCGCGACGTCAAGCGTGACGCCGTTGACCTGGCTGGCGGCGCCGCTCGATGCCCGGTCGTCGCTGACCACGAAGTAGATTTTCGCGGTCGCCGACGCGCCCGACCGGCAGTCGGTCCCCGTGATCAGGTCGGCCAGGTCGACCGTGGTCGAGACCGGCGGGCTTGCGTACGTCACCTTCTCAGCGACGAGCTTGCATGCGCCGTCTTTCGAACTCTCCGACAGGTTGCCCGTCTCGCAAGTCTTGCCCGCCGGCGCGACTTTGACGCTGTACTGCGGCGTCGCCACGGTGAGGTCCCGATCCGTCCAGGTCCATGACACTGCGACCTTGGCGGGCGGGTTCTTGCGATACAGTTCGCAGTCGGCCACGTTGATCACGTGCTTGACGGCCGGGCTGACGAGGCCCACGCCCAGCCCGAGTCGCTCGTTCGGCTTGACGGCGCTGCCCGTCGCCGCCTGAATGCTGTTGACCTGCACCACCAGTGCTGCCCCCGGCGTGGGCACGGCAAGGACTGCGAGCGCCGCGAACGGTGTCACCCGCCAGTTGGTGCGCGGGGTCCGCCCGGGTCGCTGAGTTGCCGTTGCCGTCATCGTGTCCTCTCCTGGCGGGTCGCAGGTCCTCGCCGTCAACCCGCGCTCACCCCCAGCCATTTCCATGCACGCGGCGTGCCAAGCGGAGCGCGCGACAACTCGTTCAGAGTACATCACAACGACGTCACGGCGCTGCGGCGTGCGTGTCGGCGCGGCACGCGATTCTGGCCACCACCGTACACCGCGTGCCATTTTGGCAAGGCGGCGGTTCCCGTCACGCTTGGATAGGGGTTGCCGCCATGGCGGTCGCGCCGCCTGCGCCGTGGACCAGGCCGCGATCGACGGCGAGTTGGGCGATCTGGACGGCATTCGTCGCCGCGCCTTTGCGCAGGTTGTCCGCCACGATCCACAGGCACAGGCCGTGCGGCACGCTCGGGTCGCGGCGGATGCGGCCGACGTACACCGGGTCCTGCTCGGCGGCGTCGATCGGCATCGGGTAGCGCTTCTTGGCGGGCTCGTCGATCACCACGAGGCCTGGCGCGGCGGCGAGCAGATCGCGCGCCTGGTCGGCCGTCAACGCCCGCTCGAATTCGATGGCGACGGACTCGCTGTGCGCGGCAAAAACCGGGACCCGTACCGCGGTCGGCGCCACACGCAGTTCGGGCAGGCCGAGAATCTTGCGGCTCTCATGCACCAGCTTCCACTCTTCTTCGGTGTAGCCCAGTTCCGCGAATTCGCCGATGTGCGGAATACAGTTGAATGCAATTCGCGCGTTGTGGACGTGCACGTCGAAGGGCTTGCCGTTGAACAGTGCGATGGTCTGGTTCGACAGTTCGTCCATCCCCTTCTTGCCGGCGCCGGAAACCGACTGGTAGGTGGAAACCACCACGCGCACCAGACTGGCCGCGTCGTGGAGCGGCTTGAGCACGACGACCAACTGGATCGTGGAGCAATTCGGGTTCGCCACGATGCCCGAGTGGGCGTCGAGAGCGTCGGGATTGACTTCGGGCACCACCAGCGGCACGCCCGCCTTCATCCGGAAGGCCGACGAGTTGTCGATGCACAGGCAGCCGCGCCGCGCCGCTTCGGGCAGCAGTTCGCGCGACACCTTGGCGCCCGCCGACGCGAGCACGATGTCGATGCCATCGAAGGCGGCGGGCTCCGCGGCGCGCACCTTGAGCAGCCGCTTGCCCCACTCCACTTCCTCGCCAACCGAGCGTGGCGAAGCCAAGGCGACGACCTCGGATGCGGGGAAACGCCGCTCGTCCATCACCTTGAGCATCTCGCGCCCCACGGCGCCCGTTGCACCGAGGACGGCGACGCGGTAGGAGCGGGGATTCGACATCAGGCTTTGGTCCGCGGCCTCGGGGGCCTCAGGTCTTGAGCCGCGGCCCGGGGGCCTTCACTGGCGAGCCGGGGCCTTCCATCAGCGCGGGACGCCGACCAGGGGCGGGCGGCCGGGCGCGGGCCCAGGAGGTGGCGGCGGAATCGACACGGGCGCCGGTCCCGGAGGAGGACCCGCTGGCGGTGGGCCGGCCGGCCCAGCCATGACGGGCCGCGGCACTGGTTTGCACGGATCGTGCGTTCGCACCACAAGTGTCGTGATGTTGTCATGCCCGCCGCGGGCCTTGGCCAGATCGGCCAAGCGGTAGCACGCCGATTCGGCCGACGGGCTCTCCGCCATGACGACGCGGATCTCCTCGTCGCGCACGAGGTCGGTGAGCCCGTCCGAACACAGCAGGACCTGATCGCCGAAGCGCATCGTGGCCGTCGTGATGTCGACCGTGACCTGATCCTGCAAGCCGAGGGCGCGCACGATCACGTTCTTGTACGGGAACGACTCGACCTCATCGGGCTGCAGCAAGTTCATCTTGAGGTACTCGTTCAAGAGCGAGTGGTCCTCAGTCAGGCGAATCAGCTTGCCGCCACGCACCATGTAGACGCGACTGTCGCCCACGTTCGCGACGAAGACCTTGCCACCTACGAACGCGACGGCCACGCACGTCGTGCCCATGTCGCGCAGCTGTTCATGCTGCTGGGCGAGCCGGTAGACGGACATGTTGGCGCTCTCGACCGCCTTGCGCAGCCGCAGGGAATGAAAGCTCGCATCCGGAGCAGTCCCCAGGCCGCCGGCGTCGCGCCACGCCTTGACCGAGCGCCGGTGCGCGGCACGGACCTTTTTCGTGATGTCGGCCGAGAGGTAGAAGGCACGCAGCGCTTCGATCGTAAATGCCGAAGCCACTTCGCCCGCCGAGTGGCCCCCCATGCCGTCGGCGACGACATACAAGCTCTCGTCGTCGAGCACCATCAGGGCGTCTTCGTTGCCCTCGCGCACGAGTCCGACGTCCGTGAGGCCATGGACCTCCAGGCGGAACCGGTGGCGGGTCGACGCACGCTTGGGTGGCGGAGGGGGAGGAGTGGAGTTGGCCC
Source organism: Myxococcales bacterium (assembly GCA_009692425.1). GTDB lineage: Bacteria > Myxococcota_A > UBA9042 > UBA9042 > UBA9042 > SHZF01. The sequence continues at coordinate 104,719 of SHZF01000005.1, forward strand.
TGGCAGCCGGACTGGCTTTGGCAGCCGGACTGGCTTTGGCAGCCGGACTGGCTTTGGCAGCCAGACTGGCTTTCGGAGCCGGGTTTGCGGAGGGTCGAGGCATGAGGAAAAAGCCCGGCGCGGGGACGCTCCGTAGAGTCCGAGCGACCCTACAGTGGGCCTCGCGTGCTGTCAAACGAACGCGCCTCACGGCCCCGCGGCCCGCGGCGATCAGGGGCGCAGGCGATCCATCAAGCGCGGGAAAGCTGCGGTCTCGCGCACATGCGGCAGGCCGCACACCCACGCGACCGTCCGCTCGAGGCCGAGCCCGAAGCCCGCGTGCGGCACCGACCCGTACTTGCGCAGGTCGAGGTACCAGTCAAACGCCGATTCGGGCAGGCCGTGGTGGCGGATCGCGTTCTGCAGCGTGTCGTGGTCGTCTTCGCGTTGGCCCCCGCCGACGATTTCACCGTAGCCTTCGGGCGCCAGCACATCGACGCTCAAGCTCCGCTCGGCGTCGCCCGGGTCCCGCTTCATGTAGAACGCCTTGACGGCGGCGGGGTAGTGATGCACCAGAATCGGCGTCTCTTGGCGCTGTGTCAGCACGGTCTCGTCGTCGCCGCCCAGATCGTCGCCCGCCCCGATGTCGGAGCCGAGCGCCTGCAGTTGGGCGATTGCGTCGCGGTGGTGCATGCGCGGAAACGGCTTGCGTACCGCGGCCAACGCCTCGCGCCGTGGCCGCAACTGCCGGTGCTCTTCGGCTTCGGAGCGGATGGAGTCGATCGTATCGAGTGCCGCGCCACAGTCGTGCAGCACGTCCGCACAGATCGCGCACAAGAGGTCTTCGGCCAGTTCCATCGTGCCGTCGAGGTCGAGGTAGGCCTGCTCCGGCTCCACCATCCAGAACTCGGTCAGGTGGCGGCGCGTCTTCGACTTCTCGGCGCGGAACGTCGGCCCGAACGTGTACACACGGCCAAACGCCATGGCCGTCGCTTCGCTGTAGAGTTGGCCGGACTGGCTCAGGTACGCCTTCTGGCCGTGGTAGTCGGTCTCGAATAGCGTGGACGTGCCCTCGCACGCGTTCGGTGTGAAGATCGGCGTGTCGAGCAGCAGAAAGCCGCGGCCATCGAAGAAGTCCCGAATCGCCTTCACGATGCGGGCGCGCACCGTCAGGATCGCGTGCTGGCGGCGCGACCGCAGCCACAGGTGGCGATGGTCCATCAAAAACGCGGTGCCGTGCTCTTTCGGCGCGATGGGATAGTCGGGCTGGGCCGCCGCCACCACGACCAAGGTGTCGCAAGCGAGTTCGAAGCCGCTGGGCGCGCGCGCGTCGGCCTTCACGGTGCCGCCCACCAGCACGCTCGATTCCTGCGGCAGGGTTTCTGCGGCCGCAAAGGTCGCGTCGTCGACGTCGCCTTTGAACATCACCGCCTGGATCAGACCAGAGCCGTCGCGTACCTGCAGGAAATGCAGCTTTCCCTTCGAGCGCTTGCCGTACAGCCAGCCGCGAATCTGCACGCGCTGGCCGTCGAACGCGGCGATCTCAACGATGCGCGCCACCGGCAGACCCGGCAGAGCGAGAGGCAACACAGGTGACATGCGCACTCCGGCAGGCGCCCGCTCGGGGCAGCCCTCCCACCGCGAAGCTGCGGCAAGGACCACACCGCAAAGCGACGGGAGAGTCCTCACCGCGAAGCCGACGGAGAGTCCTCACCGCGAAGCCGACGGAGAGTCCTCACCGCGAAGCCCGCGCGAGGCCGTCCGTTGCGCGAAGAAGCTCGCCTCGGCAGAAGCTACTTCTTGCCGTCGACGCGGTTCTTCAACTCAAGGCCGACCTTGAAGAACGGCATCTTCTTCGGACCCACGGCGACCGCGTCGCCCGTCTTCGGGTTGCGCCCCGTGTAGGCCGGGTACTTGCGCACGGTGAAGTTGCCGAAGTTGCGGATTTCGATGCGATCTCCCTTCTTCATGGCGTCAACCATCTGCTCGAAGATCTGGTTGACCACAGACGCGGCCTTGTCCTTGGTCAAGTTGGACTTCTGGGCCACCGCTTCAATCAGGTCGGACTTCGTCATGACAAGGTACCTCGGGGATGGACGGGCGCTGCGCCCGGGCTGCGGATTCGGTACCAAGGGCGCACAAGCCATTGGAACGCGGCGGTTGGTACACCGGAACGACCCGTGGCGTCAATAGGCAAGTCAGCGTGGGAGCGCAACATTAAGCGACGGACCCGCCGGGCCTATTTGCAGAGCTTCGGCACCTGGGGGTACGCCGGGGTCACCAGGTTGCCCTTGGCATCTGCGCCCTTGCATGGCGTGATCTTGTTCGGATTCCAAGAGATGCGCGCGACGCACCACAGGTCGCCCGTCTTCATCGCCGGTCCGGTCTTGTCGAGATCGGCGACGGACTTGTGATCGAGGTACACGCGCACCCGCGGCGTCGACAATCCGTACTGGTTGTCCGAGGCGTAGTAGACGCCGACGAAGTACGCGAGCCCGGGCTCGGGTGCCTTGATGTTCAGGTTCTCTGGCCCCCAGCCGTCGTAGTCGTCGAGATCGAGGCGCGGATCGTCTTCTGGGTCGCTCAGGTCGCCCCACTTGGGCAGTTTGTTGAACCAGTAGGCGTCGTCGCACGGCGCGAACCACGGGTCGGGCTCGCCGTTCTTGTCAAAATCCGGTTGGCCGGCTGCCTTGATCGCGTTGGGGTGCGCGAGGTGCAGATCGACATCGGACCCGGCCCAGGCGCCCGTCTTGTCCTTGCCGGTATCCGTCTTATTGGGGTCGGTGGGCGTGTCCCACGTCAGTTCGACGTGGATGAGATCGTCAGCGATCACGTTCAGTTCGAAGACGGCCGGCTTGCACGCCGAGACCTTCGAATCGTCGGTCACGTCGAGCGAGAACGTGTACTTTCCCGAAATATTCGGCTGGAACTTCACGACCTTCGCCTGCGCCGACGGCGCAAACGTCGAAAACGATCCCTGCGGCTGCGCGACCGACCACTTCCACGTGTCGATGACATGCCCCTGCGGCGCGCTCGAACAGGCGGCGTCGAGCGTCAGCGGGGTCTGCGGCACCACGTCCTTGCCCGCCAGTACCTTCTGGCCGTTCGCGTCGTTCTTCAGCGTCAGGCATGCGACCGGGCACGCGGCCTGCACGCCCTCGCCCGACAGCGCGATGTCCGTGGTGACCCCGGCATTCCACGGTACGACGATCTTGCCGGTCGCCTTGGTCCCCACCTGGCTCGGCGAGAACGTCACGTAGAACGTACACTTGGCTGTCGGTGGCAGCACCAGCGGCTTCTGCACGGTCGGCGCCGCGCCGCCGTCGGTGACGCAGCCGAACGGCTCCACCTGAAAGCCCGCGGTCGAGCCAGGCTCAAGGCCCAGCCCGGTCAGCGCGACGTCTTCGGTGCCGCACGACTCCAGCGAGGCCTGCAACTTCGCCTGGGATCCGACGGGCACGGCACCGAACTCGACCGACAGCGCCGAGGCCTTCAGGCACGGGCCCGTCGCGTTCGCCTTCAACGGAACCTGCAGCGTGCCGATGCCGGCGTCGTTCGTCGTGATCCGCAAGGTTGCCACCAGCTTTTCCTGCTCCGCGATCGGCAACAGGCGCACGGTCATCTCCAGCGTTTCGTTGGCGGCCAGGGCGAGCTTCGGCGTACCGGCAAACGGCTTCGTCGGCGTCACGGTCGGGCCGCCCGCGACCTGGACCTCGACCGGCATCGACGGCGCGACGATCTCGAGGGAATCGAACACGAGTTGGCCAGTGCCGGCGTTCGTACACTTGAACGGCGCCTCGGCTCCCTGGTTCTTGGCGACCTTGCCGAAGTCGACCGAGGCCGGGACGCACACAAGCTTCGGGCTGCCGATCTGAACCTTGAATTCCAGCGTGCGCGGCGCGTCCTTCCACAGCGGATCGCCCTCGACCGTCACGTCGAGGCGTGCCTTGCGGGGGGTCGCCGCCGTGCCGCGCGTGTACGTCACGGTCAGGGCCGTAGACGCCACGGAATCCTTGGGCTTGCACGCCGCGTCGAGGCCTGCCGGCACCAGCACCGGCCACGTCGCTTCGGCGCACGGCTTGCCGCCGGGCCCCTTGCAGGTGAACTGCGGACCCGTGCTCACGACCTTGCCGTCGGCGTCGGTTTCGACCAGCGCCACCGACTTTACCGTGAGTGGCCTGGCCGAGATCGGCGGCGCCGTATTCGACAGGACCAAAACGAATTCCCGCACACTGCCCGTCGCCATCGGCGCGCCGTCGATGACCACGCTCGCGCTGGCCGCCGCCCCAGCCGGGTCGCGCACTTCGAGCTTTGCCGCCGTCTCGATGCGCGTCTTGCCGCTCGGGCAACCGGCGACGCTGCCGGTGCCGGGCTCTTCGGTCGTGCATGCGCTGGCGAACGCCACCGCAACGAGACAGCTACTGATCGCGTTCACTTGCACTTGCCACCCAGCACGGCCGAGAACTTCGCCTTGTAGTCGGGGGTCACCTTGCCGTTCGTGGCGGGCGAGCCGTCCCACTCCACCAGCGTACCGGCCGGCCACTCGATGCGCTTGGTCCACCACAGGTCGCACTGGTTCATCTTGGCTTGCAGCGTCGCCTTGAGCGCGCCGAGGATGTAGATGCGCACGGTCGCGGTCGAAAACCCAAACGTTTCCGAATCCCAGTAGTGGACGCCGACGCCGTACGTCTGCCCGGCCTCGGGCGTCTTGAGGTTCAGGTTCTCCGGGCCCCAGCCGTCGGTGTCGTCGAGGTCGAGGCCCGGGTTCGTGTCCGGGTCGACCGCACTGCCCCACGTCGGCAGCGCGTTGTACCAGAACGTGTCGTACTGCGGATGGAACCACGGGTCCGGCTTGCCGTCCTTGTCCAGGTCCTGCTGGCAGGCGCACGGCTTCCCTGCGCACATTTCCGCAGGATCCTTGCAGAGTTTCGCCAGCGCCGCCTTCGGGTGGACGAAATGCAGGTCGAGGTCGGCCCCCTTGTGCGGCCCCGTGTCGGTCTTGTCCGCGTCTCCCGGCGTGTCCCACAGCAACTCGACGTGGATGCCGCCGTCGGGCACTACCAGCAACTCCTGCTGCGCGACCTGGCACGCAGACTTGTCCGCGTCGTCGACGACGTCGAGTTGGAAGCGGTAGACGCCCGCCACGTTGACTTGGACCTGTTCCTTGGCCGGCTTGCCCGGCGACGTCACCATCGTCTTGGCGCCGAATTCCACATTGGCGACGCCGGCATTGGGGAAGAAGCCCAACCCCTCGGCCCCCTCGGGCGACTTCAGCAGCGACCACTTGTACGCCTTGATCTGGTGGCCGGCGGCGGCAAAGGATTGGTCGGCCTTCAGGTGGATCACCGTCTGCGGCACGACCTCCTCGCCTTCGATGAGCGTGATGATGGCCGTCGGACACGCCGTCGCCGTGCCCCACACACGCAGCTTGACCTGCTTGTCGGGCGCCACCGAGTTGTCCGCGATCTTGAGAGCGCCGGTGTACGGCTGCGCCTTGCCGTCCTGGCCCTTGTTCTCCGACTCCGGCGTCGCCACGAGCTTGACGATCTCCGAGCCGTTGACCTTGATGCGGATCGGATTGCTGGCCGTCACACCCTTGCCGCCGAGTGCCGCGATGCCGTCGGTGGCCACCGCAAACACGCCGGCTGCGTCGTCGGCGATCTGCAGGGCGCTGACCTCGACTTCAGCCGAGCCGCAATTCTTGAGCGTGACGTCGCGGGCCGCGGGCTTGCCGACCGCCTGAAAACCGAAGTTCAGCTCAGGCGACGGCGTCACCTTCAGGCACGCGGCATTCTGGTTCGCTTTCAGCGTGATCGTCTTCTTCTGCTGATCGGCGCTGAACACGTCGAGCGTCGTCAGGTGCGGGCTCGGGTCGATCGCCGCGAACGACACCTTGCCACTGACCGCCTTGTCCTTCGCGATCGTGATCTTGGGGTCCAGATCGAGCGCGGCGCCGCCCTTGTAGGTCTTGCCCTCGAGTTCGAGCGACCACGGTTTCTGGTCGTTCTTGGCCAGTTCGATGCGCGTCACCACGAGGTCCGCGTCGCCTTGGTTCTGGATCTTGAACGGCTCATCGCGCACGCCGTTGACCTTGACGGTGCCGAAATCAAGTTCGGCGGGCAGCACCGCGAGTTTCGGGTTGCCCGTGGCTGTCACAAAGCGCAGGCGGTAGGGCGTCGGCGTCGGATTCTGCCCGCCCGTCGTGTAGGCCTTGTCGCCAGTGGTGTGCAGCACGAGCGTCACCGTGCGCGGCGCGGCATCCGCCGGCTTCTTGAAGCGGACCTTGAGTTGCTGCTGGGCGGCCTTTTTCGTCCCCGTCGCGCAATCCGGGTCGAAGCCGGGCGGGATCAGCGTCGGCCACGCCACCTTGTCGCACGGGACCTCGGCGCCGTCCTGCTGTGCGATGCACGTGAACGGGTTGCCGGCGTCTGCCGTGTTGGCCGGCGGTGTGAACGCGAGTTCGAGCCCCGTGATCACCAATTCCTTGGCAGCCGCGGCGTTGGCGACGTTGAGGATGTCGACCGTGACGTCGAGCGTCTGGCCCGCGGTCAGCGAGCCCCCTGTCATCTCGACGCTGCCGTCATGGGCGCGCACCTTGTCTGCGGCGCGCACTTCGAGCTTCGCGTTGCGATCGATGCCGGGGCCCGCCGCACCGCTACCGCACTTGGCCGGCAGGGCCGTTCCGCCGTCCGCCAGGGCGCCCGCGTCCGCGCCGCCCGAACCCTCGCCGCATCCGAGCGCCAGCATGGCTACCAGCACGGCGACCAGCACAGCCACCAGTACGCCCGGCGACCGTGCGGGTCGAGCCGCGCAGCAGCGTCCTCGTCGTTCGTTCATGTGCGTTTCCTGGCCGGTTGCTCGATCCTGCCGAGGGCTTGATCGTGCACTAGGGCTTGACCTTGCACTGGGCCGGCTTGGCGCCCGCCGCCTGGGCTGCGAACGCCTTGTTCTCGTAGCACTTCGTGATGCAGAAGTCGCCCGACGGCTTCCACATCTGGCCGCAACCGGCCTTGCCCGCACAGTACTTCGGATCGTTCGCGACGTTGCCCGCGCACACTGCCCCCTTGGTCTGGTAGCACTGCGTGAAGACCGGCAACTTCGAGCCCTTCAGCTCATTGGGCCAGTTGATCTTGCCGACGTACCACATGTCGAGAAGGTCCATCGGCACCTTCGTGATCTGCAGGGCGAGCGTGCCTTCGAGGTAGATCGACACCGTCGCGTACGACAGGCCGTAGCCGTGGTCGTGCCAGTAATGTACGCCGACCGGGTACGCGATCGGGCTTGCCACGTCGCCTTCGGGCGACTCGAGGTTCAGGTTCTCCGGGCCGGCGCCGTCGGTATCGTCGAGGTCGAGGCTGGGGTCGTCCGGCGTGGCCGGGTTGGAACTGCCCCAGTTCGGGTTCGGATTGAACCAGAACGTGTCGAACGGATTGTTGAACCACGGGTCCGGCGTGCTGTCGCAGTCGATGTCGGGGCCGGACGCCAGCGGGTGTGAGAAGTGCAAGTCCATGTCCGCGCCGGCGGCCGGGCCGGAGTCGGTCTCGTCCGGGTCCGAAGGCGTCGCCCACAGCAGTTCAACGTGGATCGCGTTGTTCGGCACCACCAGAACATCGATGCAGGCCGGCTGGCACGACTTCGCGTCGTTCTGGTCCCACACCTCGAGGCAGAACTTGTAGTCGCCCGACGCGTTCGCCAGAAAGGTCGGGTTCGCAAACGTCGCATTCGGGATGAACGGCTGGTTCGAGCCTGCCGGCTGCTTCGCCGTCCACTTGTACTTCTTGATGGTCCCGCCACCGGGCGCGACCGACTGGTCGCCCTTGAGGTGGAGTTGCGTCTGCGGGATGACCTCCTCGCCTTCCTTGACCGACACCTTGGCGAGCGGGCAGGTCGATTTCACGCCCGCGCCCTTGGCCTGCACCTTGCGCACTTCAAAAGCGTTCGAGGTGACGCCGATCATCGCGATGTCGAATTCGCCGTCCTTCGAGATGTCTTCAGGCACGTACTTCACGGTGAAGGTGGCGTCCTTGCCGATGCCGATCTTGATCGGCTTGTCTTTCGACGGCCCCTTGATGTCGACGTCGGGATAGCCCTTCTTCGTCTCGACGTAATCTAAGGCGAACTCGTTCGAGGTCGAGCCCTCCTTGAGGAATTCGATCTTGTCGACGATCAGATCGACCGAGCCGCAGTTCTTGATCTGCACGTTGCGCACTTCGGAGTTCTGCAGCAGCACGCCGCCGAACGACACCTCCTTGTCCGGCTTGAGCAGGATGCACGGCACCGCCGTGTTCGCGCGCATGCTGACCGTCGTGCCCGTCTGGGCCGCCGGGTCGTTCGAATACAGCACGATCTGGCCTTCCTTCTTCTTGTCGTCTTCCGGCTTGAACCCGACAGAGAACGTGCGCTGCTTGCCCGGTTCGATGTCAAGCGGCGGGTCGAACGTGACGGCCGCGTCGGGCTTGTACACGGTGCCGCCGCCTGCACCGTCGAGCGTCACCGAGAACGTCGGTGCCGCCGACACCCACTTGAATCCCGCAATCGACAACAGCGCGTCGCCGAGATTGCGCACCGCGAACACTTCTTTGCCATCGGACTTCGGCGGCACGTACGGGAAATCGACGGTGTCCGGCGCGACTGCGATCTTCGGCTTGCCCTGTACGGTCTTGAACGTCACCTTGAACTCGCCGTTCGTGCTGACCAGCGCCGGTACGTTGTTGGCGACCCGGATCCGCAGCACGGCTTCGCGGTCCTTGTCGTCGAATCGCGTGAAACGCAACAGGAACGTCTCCTTGGCCGCGCGCCCCGACGCCTCGTTGGCGTACTGGCCTGGCACCACCTTCTTCCACTTGCCGTCCATGTCTTCGCACTTCACGGTGGCGTCTGCATTCCAGCACTCCAGCGCGTGGGCGGTGTCTTCCTTGGGCGACTTTGCCGTGTAGTCGAGCCGCACGCTGAGCAGCACGAGGTCGGCCGCCGACAGGGCCGAGATCGTGTTCAGGATTGTGAACGCGGTGTCCTTCGCCGTCTTGACGGAGCCGACCTCGACCGCGATGACCGAATCCTTCTTGAGGACCTTCTCGGTGCCCGGATCGCGCACTTCGAGCGCGGCGCTGCACTCGATCAGGGTCGAACCGCTGATGCAGGTTTTCACGCTTCCCGTTGCGCCGCCCACCGTGCCGCCACCAGTCACTCCGCCGGAGCCCGTGCTGCCGCCTGCGCTGATCGCGCCGGGCGTTTCTGCCGCGCAGGCCGAGAGGTGGGCGGCGGAGGCGCAGAGCAGCAGGGTGTAGAGGGGGCGGCGGAGCATGGCGACCTCACGTTCAGATTCAGGGGCGGGCCCTCGGATTACGGGAACGGACACTTAGCTTTTCAGCGACGCTCACTCAGTTCAGGGTCGGGTCCGGTCACGCGAGCCCCAAACAGATCACTGTAGTAGCGAGGGCAGGACGCGTCAACCAATAGCACCGCGAACCGACAGCGGCGAGGGGCCCGCAGCCCTCGCCAGCGCAAGGGTTCTGCTTGACTTGGCGACGACGGCGAAGGAAGAATCGCCCCCTCGCGCGGACGGTCGACTTCCGGCCGATCGGCGCGGAACCCCGGGTTTTCCGATGTGCCCGCAGGGGGTTGTGCTCATGCAAGTGCCTTCGATCGCGTCTCGTCCGCCCGCGCTGCCGGCCCCGGTTGGCCGGCGCCGCGCACTGTGGCTGACCAGATCGCTACTGTGGCTGACCAGATCGCTACTGTGGCTGCCCAACTCGCGGCTCTGGCTGCCCAACTCGCGGCTCTGGCTGCCCAGCTCGCTGCTGCTGGCCCTGGCGCTCGGGGTCTGGACGATCTCCGGTGGCCTCGCGTCGTGCGATTCGACCGCGAAGTTCACGGTGCCGGACCGCCAGTTTGCGAGCATCCAAGTGGTGTCGGGATTCCTGGCGCACTATGACTCCCAGACGCGCAAGACGACGCGGGTGTGCGGCCTGCCGCGCGAGGGAGAGGCCGACGTTGCGCCCAATGCGATCGAGCTCACCGTCAACTTCTTGTCGAGCGAACTGACCGGGCGCATGAACCTATGCAAAGAAGCCGGGGAAAACGATTTCGATCGCTCCATCAAGGAGGGTGAACTCGTCGACCTCAAGCGCGTCAAGGCGACGGTGCCGGGCCAGAGCGTCTCGGCAAAGATGTTCACGTTGGAAGCAAAGTGCCTGTCACCGCGCGTGTCCCAAGAACAAGACTGCGCGTCCGCCTTTGCCAAGCAGGCGCTCGTCGGCTCCGAGATCCGCTACGTGAAGCACGCCGATCGCTGCGACCCGATCCGGCCCGACACCGCGATTGACGTCGCCCTCGTAGTCGACAACAGCGGGTCGATCTCGGGCCTCGTCGATGCAAACACGAAACTGGAAGAGCAGGAGTCGGTGCTCGGTGCCAACATCCCCAACGACCGCACCGAAGTGATGTCGGACCCGTTCCGCACGCGCATCAAGGCCGCGACGAACTTCCTCGATCTGCTGAATCCGCGCGACAAGGTGATCACGTATTTCTTCGACGAGACGGGCTGGAACATCGCCTGCAGCGACGCCTTCGTGTGCTGCCCGACTTCCCTGCCGGACGGCCAGGCGTGCGACGGCAAGAAGTGCGCCGGGCCCCACGACAAGTCGACGTGCGCGGCCGGCGAGTCGTGCCGGTCGGACGTGCGCTGCACCAGCAAGGATGCTTGCCAGACCGACGATTTCGTGACGCTGCCAAACAAGGCTGAAGGTTCGCTCGACAGCCAGTCGAAGCGCTGCTTCGGCAAGGTCGGCGAGAAGGGCCACTGGCACAAGAATGGTCTGGAATTGAAGGTCAAGAATGCCGCAACCGGGCGCGCCAGCGTGTGGCAGACGATGCACGAGGCCTACACGTTCCTGACCGGCACGGCCGCCGACGGCAACGCAGGCGAACCGGCCAGCCGCGCCAAGCACATCGTGCTGCTCGCGGACGGCCCCGACACGTGCCTGGAATCCGACGACTTCAACTGGACCGACCTGGCAGGCAAGAACGGCAAGTGCCGACTCCAGTGCAACCTGCCCGACCTCGACAAGGCGCGCTACGAGAAGCTGCTGGAGCGCATCCAGACCGACAAGGCCAACGTGGTGGTGCACGTCGTGCAGTTCCAGTCGGTCGGCTACATGAATCCCGACCCGCGCATGCAGGAGATCGCCTGCCGCACCGGGGGCACGTACCAGTTCGTCAACACGCGCGAGTCCCCGACGCAGCAGGCGTCGTCTTTCGAGCCGATCGTGACGGCGATGAACCGGGTGCGCTTCACTTTGTCGGGCAGTTGGCGCATCACCTTCACGGCCGACGTCTTAGGCCAAGCCAAGGTGGGCGCGCCCGACAACCAGTTGCCAGTCACGCTCGGCGCGATGGTCGCGCTCGATGGGTCGTTGCGCTTCAAGAACGCCGAGTTCGCGAGCCTGCAGAGCGTCTACGAGACGCAGCAACGCGACTGGGAGTTCAGCTTTTCGGGCAAGGAAGACCGCCGCATGTTGATGCGCCGGGCGTGCCTCGACGAGAAGGACTGCGGCGGCGGCGACGGCGAGTGCGGCAAGAACCGCTGCACGAAGGCCGGCTTGTGCGAGGCGAAAGTGGCGCCGAACCAACTCGTGTGCTCGAAGGGCGCCAGCACCAAGTGCTGCAAGGGCGAGTGCAAGACCGGCGCGTGCACCGACGCCTGCAAGAAATGATGGGCACCGGCGTGCGGCCAGGGAGACTCGGAATGCGAACAGTGCGACAGACAGGGGCGGTTGGGACGGCGCTGGTAGCCATGGTCGGCCTGGCGCCCAGCGCGTGGGCGGCGGACGGCAGCGTGACACCCATCGACAAGGAACTGGAGAAGTACTGGAACGTCGAGCAGGCCGTGCCCTCGCTGCAGAATCCGCTGTACGAACGCAAGGGCGGCGTCGAAGCGACGCTGTATGGTGGAATGCTTCCCAACGATTCGTATTTCGTGCCGATCTCGGCCGGCGGTCGCGTCGGATACTTCTTGACGGACACGCTGGCGCTCGAAGGCGGATTCTCCTACCTGATCAACGCCCGCGCCGACAAGGATGGCAGCGAACTGCGCGATTTTCTGGTGTGCGCGAACAAGCAGTCGGCCGCCCAGACCGTCAAGTGCGTCGACCTCGCCAAGGGCGCCAAGCAGCCGCCGCACCTGAAGTGGCTGGCGTCGGTCAACGCGCACTGGACGCCGGTGCACGGCAAGATCGGCATCTTTGCCGCAAAGGTCGCGAGCTTCGATCTCGGCTTCAACCTGGGGCTCGGCATCGTCAACGGTGACTTCGATCCTTCGGACATCGACGCGACCAACCTGCCGGGGGAAAAGACGGTGCAGCCGGCGCTGCGCTATGGTGCCCACTGGGGCGCAGGTTTCCGCTTCTTCCTGACACGCTGGGCCAACGTGCGGCTGGACTACCGCCAGACCGGCTACCGCGCGGGCAACACCTACGCGGACGACGGCCGGCTGGGCGATTCGTTGTGGTCCTTCCCGGCGGAAATCACGCTGGGTGTCGCGTTCCTGTCGAAGTAGCGGCCCGGCCCGGAGGAGACCCGAGATGCTGAACACGAACCGCCAACTCACCGCGCGCACGGACCGGCGCGTCAGGGGCCGCTGCTGGCTGGCCGCGTTGGCCATGGCGGCGCTCGGGTTTGCGCCCGCCGCGTGGGCCCGCGAGGCCGCCGTGGGTGACCGCGCGCCGAACGCTGCTGCCAGCGACCCGCCAAAGGATGACGCCGCCGCGCCAGCCGATGCGCCACCCGCGGCCGACCCGGCACCCGCGGCCGACCCGGCACCCGCCGACGCGGGCACGCGCGATGCTGCCAAGACGACCGAACCGACGGCAGGCGCGGCGCCCGACGTTGCGGCGCCCGGCATGGACCTGTACGGCGTCGCCGACGAGGGTGTACCGCTCGGCAGCCGCATCGAGTGGGCTCAGCGGCGCGAAATCCGCATCATCCAGAAGCGCGCCGTGCTGAAAGAAGGGCGCTTCGGCGTGTCTGTGCTGGCCGGCGTCGTGCCCAACGACGACTTCTGGACCTACGTGACGCCCGGTCTCGGTGTGCAGTACTACTTTTCCGAAGACCTCGCGCTGTCCGTCCACGGGGCCTACACGTTGGACCTGCCGACCACGCTCAAGGCAGGCCTGGAAGACCCGCGCCCCTACGGCCCCGGCCTCATCGTCCGCCTGCCGCAGACCCTGAATGCGTGGGGGTCGGCGGGCCTGGACTGGAACCTCGTCCACGGCAAGGTCGGCTTCTTCGGCACGGGGCTCATCGAGTTCGACGGCGCACTGACCTTCGGCGTCGGCGCGGTCCGCACGAAGATACAGGACCTCGCCAAGCCGTTGGTGTCGCAGATCGACCCGGCCGGCAACGTCGGCGTCCAGGTGCAGTTCTACCTGACCGATGCGTTCTCGCTGCGCCTCGACTTCCACCAGTTCTTCTATGCCAAGTTGGCCGGCAAGCACCCCGGCTCAGGCGGCGTGTCGCACCCGCTCGCGGTTGGCCTGTCGTTCACCTACATGACGGCCGGCCAGAAGTAGCCCCCAGTCGCCCCTGTCCCCTGCCCGGAGGACCGATGTTCCGTCTCCATCTGAACCGCCCCCCGCGAGGCTTGCTTGCGGTCGGCATGTTGGCCGTGCTGGCCTTGGCGGGTCCCGCTGCAGCGCTCACCAAGGAGGAGATCATCACGCTCGTCGGTCTCGAAATCCCGGACGACCAGATCATCAAGAAAATCCAGAAAGACAGCTCTGTCTATGACCTGCAGCCCGCCGACGTGCTCGACCTGAAGAAGAAGGGGGTGTCGGAGAAGATCATCCGCTACATGGTCCAGACCAAGAAGGCGGGCGTGGTGGCGGCGGCGGCGACGTCGGGGGCCAAGAAAGAGGAGAAGAAGCGCGAACTTTCGGCAGCGGAGCAGGCGGCCGAAGAGGCCAAGCTCAAGGAGGAGTCGGCCAAGCTGCTGCGCGATCAACAGGAACGCGAGGAGCGCCAGCGCAACGCCTTTGCCGACCGCGTCTTGCAAGCGGGCCAGAAGCTCGCGGCGGACGGCGAGTGGGTCAAGGCGATTCAGGTGTTCACGAAATTCGTCCAAGAGGGCGTCGGCGGCATTCCGTATGCGCCTGACAGCGATCAGGCCTACACGGCGAAGTACGGCATGGCGAACGCCTTGGCACGCGCGGGGCTGCACCAGTCGGCGGCGAACCTGCTGCGCGAGGTCGTCAGCGCCGGGCCGGAAAAAGTGTTTTTCGTTCCGGCATTCAACCAGTTGCGCGACCTGCGCCGCAAGATCAACTACCGCCCGCCTGAGTTGGAAGACCTGACACGGTTCTCGGTTGTGAACACGGACGCGGCGTTCCAGTCGGGCTTCTACTACTTCGTCGGCGAGTTCTTGCACGACTTCGGCCTGTCCACCGACGCCAAGCCGTACCTCGAGAAGGTGACGGGCGATTCGGCCGACTTTCCGCGCGCGCAGTACCTGTTGGGCCTGATCGCGTTTCAGGACGACACGCTGTCGACCCAGCAGAAGGTGGCGGATTCGTCGATCGCATTCCAGAAGGCGGTCGTCAGCGGCGAAAAGCTGCCCGATGGCGCGCCGATCGTCGATCTCGGCTACCTGAGCCTGGCGCGACTGGCCTACGAGTACCAGCAATATGACGCGGCGATCTATTACTACCGCAAGATTTCCAAGACCTCTCCCAAGCTCGCCAACGCGTTCTACGAGGCGGGCTGGACCTATTTCTTGAAGGGCGACATCAGTCGCTCGCTCGGCACCTTTCACGCACTGCACAGCCCGTACTTCGCCCACCATTTCTACCCTGAACTGTGGATTCTCGAAGCGGCGCTGTACGTAAACACCTGTCGGGTCGACCAAGCCGAACTTGCGCTCAAGATGTTCGACGACCATGTGCTGGTACTGGCGCCGCCGCTGCGCGACTTCTTGAAGCGCAACAAGCGGCCCGAGGACTTCTACGCAGCGCTGCTCGAAACCGTGAACAACAAGAGTGCCGCGAGCCTGCCCCGCAAACTGGTGAGTCCGGTGCTGGAGAATGTCGAATTCTACAACCTGCACCAGACCATCAAGCAGATCGAGCGCGAAGAGGTCCAGGTCAAGGCGAACCTGCAGGCGCTCGGCGCATTTGGCCAGGACCTGTTGGGCCGTCTGGGCCAGTTGCGCGTCGAACGGATCAGCGAGGCTGGCGTCGTCGTGCAGAAGACGCTGCGGGCCCTGCAGAAGGAACTCGACAACCTCATGGACAAGGAAGCGGAATTGCGTATCGACCTGCAGGAGGCCGTGCTGCAGCGACTCGACAAGGAGATGCTCGACACGCAGGCCCAAAAGAAGCAGGACGCCCAGGCGGCGGCCGCGCGCCAGGGCACCATCGCCATCGCCGGTTCGGACGCGATGGTGTGGCCGTTCGAGGGCGAGTTCTGGAAGGACGAGATCGGCGCATACCGTTCGTATCTGACAAGCCAATGCAAGGAAGAGGAAGCGGAGGGTCAGGGCAGCGTCGTTACGCAGCCCTCAGCCAGCGAGGATGGCAAATAGGGCGAGTCCCGCTGGCCGCCCCGCTCTGCACCGCCGACCCGGGCCCACAAGCGCCGCTCGCACGAGCGCACGCCCGGACGAAGGACACTGAAGATGAATCACAATCTCCTGCGCATCCGGTTGGGCGCGCGCCTGCTCTGTGGCGGTGTGGTCGCGCTGGCGTGGCCGACGTGGGCCGTGGCCCAGAGCCTGGACGACGTCGAAGCGGGCGCCGCCACGAAGAAGGTCGAGAAGAAGGCTTCGCTCATCGCAGAGGAGAAGCCGGCCGAGGTGCGCAAGAAGAAAGAGGACGACGACGCGCTCAAGAAGGGCGAATTCAACTACGAGCGCCTTGAAGAACTGGGCTTCTCGAAAGACCAGCAGCGCATCCAGTTCGACAAGTCGAAGACGCGCCGGTCGATGATCAAGACGATGGCGGACCTGATCGAGCGCAAGCCGCCCGACAATGCCGCCGACATCTACTTTCGTCTGGCGGAGACGTGGTGGGACGAGACGCATTACGTTTATCTGCTCGACCGTGCCGAATACAACAAGAAGATGACCGAGTTCGACAAGGGCGTGCTGAAGGAAAAGCCCGTCGAGCCCGTCGAGAACTACCAGCGCTCGATCACCTACTACGAGAAGGTGCTCCAGCAGTACCCGAACTACGGGCGCATCGACGAAGTGCTGTTCCGGCTCGGCAAGGCGGCGCTCCAGCAGGGCAAGGCGCTCGGCGACAAGGTGTTGAGCGTCAAGGGCGTGCAATACCTCAACCAACTCGTGCAGAAGCACCAGAACTCCAAGTACATCCCGCAAACCCACCTGGCGCTCGCCGAGCATTTCTTCGAGGCGAACAACCTGACGCTCGCCAAGATGAACTACGAGCGCATCACGCAGAACTTCAAGACCGCGCCGATGTTCAACTACGCGCTCTACAAGCTTGGCTGGGTCTACTACAACCTGCGGGAATTCCGACGTACGATCGAGACCTTCCAGGAGGTCGTGAAAGTCATCGGCAAGGAGCGCATGGCTGGCAAGATCGAGTTCCGCGACCAGGCGCTCAAGGACCTCGTCCAAGCGTTCGGCGAACTCGATCGCGGCTGGCCCGAGGCTGAGGAGTACTTCGTCAAAGAAGAGGGCGCCGGTCCCGCGTTCGACCGCATGCTCAAGCTGGCCGACATCTACATGTCGACGGACAAGGACGACAACGCGATCGAACTGTACACGCACTTCATCGACGGCAAGCCGACCGACAAGCGCTGCATCGACTGGCACGACCAGATCATCACGGTGCGTAAGAAGATCGCGAGCTTCGCGGACCTCGAAGGCGCCGTGCGCAAGTTCCTGGCATTCACCGACGAGCGCACGAGTCCGTGGGTGGCATCCAATCGCAACAATGCGGAGTACATGGACAAACAGCAGAAGATGGGCGAGACGTTGCTGCTGTTCGTCGCGAACAAGTACCACCAGGACGCGCAGAAGTCCGAGGAGGAGAACAAGGACGCCAACGCCACGCGTGACGCCTACGCCAAGGCTGCGGCCGACTATCGCGAGTTCGTGCGGCGCTACCCGCGCTCGGGCAAGGCCTACATCGTGCAGTTCTACTTCGCCGAAATCCTGTTCGACCAGTTGAAGGATTTCGCCGGAGCCAACTCCGCCTACAAGAAGGTGATCGAACTCGACAAGGGCGGCGATTACGTCGAAGACGCGGCGTTGGGCGTCATCTACTCGGTCGAAGAACTCATGCGCAAGACGCGGGCCTCTTACAAAGACGCCAAGTGGGTCGATGACCCGACGGCGGCGACGCTGCTGCCCGAGATGGTGAGCGAGAAGACCGAGTTCAAGAAGTTCCGGGTCAAGGAGAAGGTCGAACTGACCGAAGAGGAGATCAAGGCCGCACAAGTGCCCAAGAAAGCGCAAGAACTGCACCCGCTGGAGCAGGACTACGTGATGGCCGCCGACAAGTACGTCGAGTTGATGTTCGAGGCCCAGAAGCGCTGCAGGGAGAAGAAGAAGGACTGCGACAAGGGCAAGAAAGTTCCCGAAATCATGTATCTGGCATCGACGACCTACTACGACCGCGGCCAGTATCCCAAGGCGATCGAGCGGCTCGAAAAGACCTTCCAGTACGACGAGAAGAACAAGGTCGCCGAGATCTCAGTCAAGACCATGATCGACATCTACGCTCGCCACAAGGACTGGGTGAACATCGAGACGTGGGCGCGCAAGATGCTGGCGCGGCCGAAGCTCGAAGTGTTCGATTCCAAGGACCTGCGCAAGTACGTCGCGGTTTCCGTGGCCGAGCAGGCGGTCGAACTGGCCGAGCGCAAGGACTTCGACGGCGCGCACAAGAAGTACGACACCATCTTGACCGAGTTCCGCAAGGACGAGCCCGAATTGGCAGCGACCGCGCTGTACAACAAGGCGGCC
This sequence comes from Myxococcales bacterium, assembly GCA_009692425.1. Lineage (GTDB taxonomy): Bacteria > Myxococcota_A > UBA9042 > UBA9042 > UBA9042 > SHZF01. The sequence continues at coordinate 122,681 of SHZF01000005.1, forward strand.
ATCTACGAGTTGCAGAAGGAAGACGTCAAGGCGATCACGACGTACGAGCGCGTCGTCAAAGACTTCCCCAAGGCGAAGATCGCTCCCGAGGCGTCGTTCAACATCGGCATGATCTACGAGTCGATGACGCAGTTCAAAGAGGCGGCCGACGCGTTCCTGACCATGACGAAGTTCCGCGACAATGCCGACGCGGCGCAAGCGCTCATCAACGCGGGCCAGATTCTCGGCGCGCTGCAGCAGCACAAGGAGGCCGCCGCCGCGTATGACAAGTTCATCACGGTGGCCGGCAACCTGAAGGGCGATGACGAGGGGACCAAGCGCTTGAAGGCGTTGATCCCAGACGCGGAGATGGAAAAGGGCCACATCTTGGAGCGCATGGGTTCGGCCGACGGCGCCAAGCTGGCAGCAGGCGTCTACGGCAGCGTGCTGACGAAGTACCCGGCGCGACCGGACCTCGCCGTCGAAGCGCTCGGGCGCCGCGCCGAGCAACTGCGGATGGCCGACCCGGCGAAGAACCGCGCCGAGGTCGTCAAGGCGGCGACGGCAGCGCTCAAGGCTTTTGACACCGAAAAGGGCAAGGCAGGGCGCGCGGCCTACTTCGCGGCGCAGGCGTCGTTTCACCGCGCGGAGTACGACTTCGACGATTTCGACAAGCTGACGCTGAAGGACGTCAAGAAGATGACCGGCCTGCTGGCGATGCTGCAGAAGAAGGCGGAGTCGCTCAAGAAGGCGGAGCTGGGCTACTTCACGGTCATCGACGCCGCGTCCGCCGGCAACGGACGGGCCTACGCCGCGGCAGCCGCGTTCAAGATCGGCCTGCTCTACTTCAAGTTCAAGGAAGACCTGTTCAACGCCCCGACCCCGCCCCAGATCGCCGGCAACCAGGAGCTGGAAGAAGCCTACCACCGCGAGATCGAAAAAATCGCCGTGCCGATCGAGGAGCAGTCGCTGTCGGCGCTCGGCAACGCGATCAACATGGCGCACAACCTCGGTGTCTACAACAAGTGGTCGAAGGAGGCGGGCGAGTATGCGGCGAAGGTCAATCCGAACCAGTATCCGACCGTCGAGACGACGACCGAGCGGCGCGAACTGCCCAAGGCGGTGACTGCGGTGTCGGCGACGAAGCTGACCGATGCCGCGACGTCCGCCGCCTTCATCACGCAGGTGCGGCGCGGCAAGTTCACCGTGTCGTACAAGCCGAAGTCGATCGAGTCGAAGCCGAAAGAAGCGCCGAAGACTGCGCCCAAGGCCCCAACCTCCCTGTGATCGGAGCGTCCCCCATGATTCGCAACGAACCCGCCGCGCCCGCACGCTCGATGCTGCGCGGGCTCGCCTCTGCGGCCAGCGTGCTCGCCGTGTCAGTGTCGGCCCAGCCGGTGTGCGCCCAAGAAGCCGAGTACCTGCAAGGCATCGCCGACAAGGCCCAGGATGCGTTCCGCCAGGGCCTCGAAGCCGCCCTGCGCAAACTGCCGAAGTGCAGCCCACAGCGCCTGCTCGAGAACGGCGAGTGCTGCAACCTCGGCGAGGCCTCGCTCGGCAAGACCTGCGTCACGATCGCGCCGCAGCAGTGCGCGGCCGCCGTGTACGATGCGCCCGAAACCTGCAACCTGAACCGGTGCGCGAAGTTCGTGAAGGAAATCCATGAGGACGAAAAGGACAAGGACGGCAAGCCCGTGCCCGAACTCGACGACGCCGGCCAGCCCACGGGCAAGAACCGCGTCAAGACCGTGGCCGTGCCGTGCAACCCGTGGCCCGATGGCAAGCGCGACCTCACTTGCGAACTCGACACGTACGAGTGCAAGCCCGACGAACTCGGCGGCCGCACCGATCGCTGGTGCGCCGACTGGGTCAAGGAAATCCCGCTGCCCCCGCAGGTCGATGCCGCCGGCAAGCCCGTCGTCGGCGGGCCCGTGTCGGTGATCGTGCGCTGCAAGCCCGGCTCGGATGACTGCTTGCTCGACATGCGCGAGTGCACGGGCGAGGAACTCAAAAGCGGCCGTTCCGATGGGGCCGGGCCGTGCAAGATTGGAGAATACATCGACGCCGCGAGCGGCAAATGCACGACATCGAAGTGCCCGACGCACTGCATGACGGCTGACGGACGCTGCGCGAAGTGCGGGCCCGACTACCAGGGCGCGGCAGAAGCATTCCGCGCGGCGGTCAAGGAAGACGACCGCTTCTATGAAGGCTATTTCAACCTCGGCATGTCGTACGAGCGGCTGGGTAAATACGCCGACGCGATCGCCGCCTACGAGGAGGCCAAGGGCATCGAACCGAAGGACGACCGCGAGCGCAACCTGCAACTGTCGGCGCAGGCCTACATCGCGCGCGGCTGGCTGGCCGAGGCGCGCCGTCTGGTCGAAGCCGGCGAGAAGGGCAAGGCGAAGGAATTGCGCGAGCGGGCCCGCAGCGTGTGCGAGTCGATCCGCGGCCAGGACCCGGACAACTCGATGGCGAACGTGGCCCTTGCGCTGTACTGGGTCGATGAGTCCGAACAGCCGAATCACTTGGAACTGGCCGAGACGTTCGTGCGCCAGGCGCTGCGCAACAACCGGGAGGACACGATCGCGCTGAACATCCGCGGCCTGTTGAACCTGAAAACGAACAAGAACGAGATCGCGCGCTGGATCCTGGAAGAGAAGGTGCTCGCCATCGATCCGGCCAACCCCGAGGCGCTCGCCAACCTGGGCCTGGCCTACGTGCGGCTCGGCGACCTGCCCAAGGCGGTGGCGGCGTTCGAGCGCGGCGTGCGGCTGAACCCGAATGCCACGTCGGCGCGCCTGAACCTCGGCGCCATCTACCTGGAGTACCTGAACTACCGCGGCGCGGAGCAGCAGTACAAGGTGGCGCTCCAACTGGAACCGCAGAACCTCGAAGCACTGACGGGCTACGCGCTCTCGCTCGAGGGGCGCCGCGAACCGAAGAAGGCTGCGGAACTGTACGAGAAGGTGCTGGCCAAGGCGCCGGAGCGCCACGCGATTCTGTGCCGGCTGGCGATCATCTACGGCAACAAGCCGTTCAACGACGACGACAAGGCGCTGACGTTGTGGAAGCGCTACCTCAAGGAATCGGGCCTGCCGCCCGCCGACGCCGCCAAGGCCGAACTCGACAACCTGCGCGTAGAACTGAAGAAGATGGAGAAGCCACCGAAGAAGGCTCCGCCCGGCTGGGCGCAGCAGAAGTTGGACCTCACGGCGAAGGAGGTGGCGCAGACGACGCTGTGGAAGTCCGTCCTCGCGATCCAGAGCCGCATCGACGCGATCGAAAAGGGCCGCGAACTGCAGCAGCAGGCGAACCAGCCGGCGCCGAAGTAGGCAACCCTGGAACATGCCCGACAGATCGAACCGGACCCTTGCGCGTCGAAGCTCCCGGTGATTTCCTGTAGCCTGGCCGCAGCGCCCCCGCGCCAGCACCGCCCTGAACGAGGTCCCAAGATGAACCGCTCCCTGCGCCTGCTGACCCTGCTGACCCTGCTGACCCCGATCGCCGGCCTCGCGTTGCCGGGGCTGGCGCTGGCCCAATCCAAGGACGACAAGGCGCGCTTCTACGATTTCAGCGACCAGTTGATCGACGGCGAGATCAAGAAGCCGACGGCCTTGTACATGGAGAGCCGTTCGCGGGCGCGCTTCGACAAGCTCTTGAAGCTCAAGAAGTCGTTCAAGCCGGCGATGATCGAGACGGCGAAAGAACGGGTGTTGAAGTAGCGGTTGCTTGGCCCGTTTCGCGCCAAACACTGAATTCGCCCGCTGCCCGCCAGACACCGAAGCGTGAGGCGCGCTCACCTCCGGCTTTTTCGGTTGCCCAGCCCCCCGCGCTGCCGCTATCATCTTCGGCCTTGTCCGCGCCGCCTGCTGCGCAGAAAGCCTGAGGTTGCATGACCGCCCAGCGCCCGCCGCGCGCCCGTTTCGCCCTCGCCGCCGCCCTGGCGATCGCCGTTCCCTGCGCGCTCGCTGCCTGCGCAGCGGACCCCAACGCCACGACCGCGACCGGCGCCGGCGGCACGGCGGGAGGCACCGGCGCTGCGGGGGGCAACGTCGGTGGCACGGGCGGCACCCCGGGCACGGGCGGCACGAGCGGCACGAGCGGCACCACCGGCGGCACGACCACGCCGGCCGCCAAGTGCACGGGGCGCCTGGAGTGCCGACCCCAGATCACGCTGGCCAATGCGGTGACGGGCAACGTCTACAAGAACGGCGTCGTCTCGATCGTGTCGGCGGGCGAACTGACACCGGGCGCTGAACTCACGTTCGCGTTCAGCGTGCGCAATGCCGGCAACGCGGCGCTGCAACTCTCCAAGGTCGAGTTGGCCTACTCCGGCGCCAGTGAAGCCGAAACAGCAGGCGGGCCGGCGTTCCGCTGCCTGGGCGCCGACAAGACGACAGCGTGCAAGGATTTCAAATTCCCGGCCGTCGCCGGCGCGGGCCAGACGGGGCCGGCCGAGACCGGCTTCGAGGTGCGCTTCAAGAAGTACGACGACTCCGTCACGCGCCAGGCCGTGCTGCACATCTTTTCCAACGACAAGTCCGACGACACGACCGCCAACCACTTCATCGTCACGTTCACGACCGCCGCCGGCATCGCCAAGGTCAAGGTCGCGCCGACCGAACTCGACTTCGCGTTCGTCGCCGTCGGCAAGGAGCGCACCGAGAAGCTGAAGATCCTCAACACCGGTTCGGCCGACCTGGTGGTGAGCCAGATCGACCTGACTACGCTGGAGAAGGACTTGTTCACGTTCGTGCTCGATGGCAAGGAATCGCCCGCCGGCGCCATGCTCGCGCACGACCCGCCGCTCGTGATCAAGCCATCGGCCGGGCGCGACGTGCTGCTGCTCTACCGCGCCAAGGACGACAAGCCCCACGTCGGCGATATCGTGCTGCATACCAACGACCCGGGCCTGCAGAGCGAAGGCGGGCCGGGCTGGAAGCGCATCAAAGTCAAGGTCAACACGACCGGTCCGTGCCTGCTCGCAAACCCGAAGCACCTGGTGTTCGGCGCGTCCGCGGTCGGCCAGAGCAAGCAAGTGTCGCTGAGCCTGAAAAGCTGCGGCGATCAGGTCGTCGAGATCGCGTCTGCCACCTTCGACAAGGACGACCCGACGACGAAGACTGGCTACTCGCCGGACTTCACGATCGACTGGAGCAAGGTCAGCGAGACAGGCGGCAAGGCGCCGACCGCCGACGCGCCCTTCAAGATCGGCCTCAACGGCGAGGCCAAGCTCGCGATTGCGTACACGCCCGCCAAGCTGTCCGTTGTGCAGGGCGGCCAGCCCGTGCCCGACCTCGGCCGCCTGCTGCTGAAGTCGAACACCGCGGCGGGCGAAACGCGCGTGACGATGGAAGGCGTCGGTGCCAGCGGTGACTGCCCGACATCCGTGATCGTGGTGCAGGAGGGCGACGCCGTGCTGCCCCAGACCACGCTGCACCTCGACGGCAAGCAGTCGTATGCGTCGTCGGGTGCGGCGATCACGGCGTGGAAATGGACGGTCATCCAGCCCAAGGGCTCCGTCGCGCTTTTCCAACCGACGTCGAATGCACCGACCGTCACGTTTCAGCCCAACGTCGCCGGCGACTACAAGTTCACCCTCGAGACGACGGATCTGGCCGGCAAGAAGTCGTGCTTCCCAGCCGAAAAGGTCGTCAAGGTGCTGCCAGACCAAGCGATCCACGTGGAGTTGGTGTGGTCGACGCCGGGGGACAAGGACGAGACCGACGAAGGGCCCGCGGCCGGCTCCGACCTCGACCTGCACTTCGCCCACATGTACGCGTCGAATCCCGACTACGACAAAGACGGCAAGGCTGACCCGTGGTTCGCCGACATTTACGATTGCTTCTGGTTCAACAAGAAGCCGAAGTGGGGCAGCTACGACCCGAACAAGGACGACGACCCGAGTCTCGACCGCGACGACACCGACGGCGCCGGCCCGGAGAACCTGAACCTGACCGAGCCCGAAGAGGGCAAGGAGTACGCCATCGGCGTGCACTACTACAACGACTTCAGCAAGGGGCCATCGAAGGCGACTGTGCGCGTCTACGTCTTCGGCCAGAAGGTGTTCGAAGTGGCGTCGCCGAACCTCGTCAAGGGCGACCTGTGGTATGTCGCGACCGTCGCGTGGGGCAGCGACCCCGAGGTGATCGCGAAGACGAAATCCGGCAAGCCGAACCCCAACGACTTCTTCGTGACGCCCAAGTATCCGCACCCGGTACTGTAGTGTCCGCAGCGTTCCAACCCAGCGAACCAGGGAGGTCGACGTGACGACGAGGCGGGCAAGCAGGGCAATGGGCGCCGTCGCGTGGGCGTGCGCGGGGGCCGTCGCATGCTCCGACACGACCGACGGCGGCGGCTCGAGCGGCACGGGCGGCGCGAGCGAGCCGTCGAAGTGCCAAGGCCAGACGTTCTGTCTGGAAGATGACCGCCAGATTGCGGTCGACCCCGCCCAGTTGGCGTTCTCGGACATCGAAGCGGGCAAGGAACAGACCCTGCCGCTGCGGGTCACCCACACCGGCAAGGGCGGCACGCTGAAGGTGACGGCCGCAACGTTCGAAGTGGACACCTCGACATCGACGCCGGCAAGCGCCGCCCAGGAGTTCTCCGTCGTCGGCTTCAAGCCGCTCGCGCTGGTCGCTGGTGCCTCGGCGACGCTCGCGGTGAAGTACACGCCGACGGCCACCGGTGCCAAGGTGTTGCGCCTGCTGCTGCCGAACAACGCGGCCGACGCCAAGAAACAGAAGCTCGCCGTCGATGTGCGCGTGCAGGCGGCCGGCGCGTCGATGAAGATTGCGCCCGCCATCGTCGATTTCGGCAACGTCGCGGCCAACGTGGGCGCCGAGCAGACCGCGCTCGTGATCAACAACGGCACCGTGCCGATCGATCTGGCCAGCATCCAACTGTCGAAGTCGGGCAGCGGGGAGTTCTCGATCGCGCAGTTGCCCGATTTCGCCAAGCCGATCCCGCCCGATGGCTCCGTCAAGGTGGTGCTGCGCTACCAGCCGGTCGGCGGCGACTCCGACGAGACGACGATGCAGGTCGAGGGCAAGTCGGGCATCAAGGCGATTGCGACGCTGCTCGGCAACGAGATCGCGCCGAACATCGTCGTGGTGCCGCCCAAGCTGCAGTTTGGCGCGCTCGCCAAGGGGGCCACGGTCGCGCGACCACTCAAGATCGCCAACACGGGGCTCGCCAAGCTCGAGATCGCCAAGTTCGACGTGATCCCGCCTGCCATGGCCGGCAGCATCAAGGTCAGCCAGGTGGCGCCGTTCGGCATCGACCCGGTCAAGGACATCGTCGTCCAGGTCAGCCTGACGCTGGCCGAGACCAAGAAGAACGACGGCGGGCCGGTCGCGAGCCTCGTCATCCACAGCAACGACCCCGGCGAGCCGCAGTTGAGCGTGCCGCTCTATGCCCAGTCCGACGCACCCAAGCTCCAGGTGACGCCGGACGACTACGTCGACTTTTCGATCGTCGCCAAGAGCCTGACGACCACGCGCAAGGTGACGCTTTTCAATGCCGGCACCGCGCTGCTCACGGTGAAGTCGATCCAGTTGACCAATGCCGCGGGCGGCGAATTCGCGATCACGCCCGGAGCGTTCGCGCCAACGGACAAGACGCCGACCGCGGGCACCATTGAGGGCGGCAAGTCGGCCGAGTTCGACGTCACGTTCACGAACAAGGGCGGCGCGACGCAACAGGTCGTCAAGGGCGAACTCGTCATCGAATCCAACGATGCCGACAAGCCGAAGTATCCGCTCGGGCTCATCGCCAGCCGCGCCGACGTCGCTGAGTGCAAGGTGATGTTGATCCCCGGCACGCTGAACTTCGGCGTGATGCCGTACGGGATGCAGAAGTCGCTGCCGCTCGGCCTCAAGAACATCGGCTCGGGCTACTGCGTGTTCGACAAGGTCAAGATCACGGAGTGCTCGGCCGCGTCCACACTGCCCGGCTTCCCGCTGCCGGCGGGGCCGCCGAAGTGCACGACCGCGGGCACCGACAAATTCAAGTCGTTCGCTCCGGCGACCAAGCTGTTCAACTTGGGGCCGGGCGAGCAGGGCCAACTCCAGATCGAGTTCACCGCGCCAGAGACGCTCGGCATGTTCGGCGGCGGCAAGGCCAACATGCTGACCGAATTCCACGGCCTGGTGGTGGTGGACTTCAAGGACGCCGCGACGGGACTCGTGGTGAGTTGCCCGCCGATCAAGGTGTTCGACCCGACCGCCGTGGCCAAGGCGGCGCCGAACCTGATCGCCAAGGTGGGCAAGGGCCAGGTGCAGGTGCTGCCGGGCGACGTCGATTTCGGCGTGGTCACGGTCGGCTGCAAGTCCAAGATCGAGAAGGTCCAGGTCTTCAACACCGGCACGACCGAAGTGAACGTGACGAAGGTCGAACTGTTCGGCTGCGGGCCCGAGGTCGAAGGCAAGGGCTGGCCGGCGATCCCGAAGACGGGGCTGCCGATCAAGCAGGCGGCTCCTCTGGAGTTCGGCGTGCAGTACGGGCCGCAAAACGTCGGCAAGGACCAGTGCCAAGTCAATGTCTATACCGGCTTGCAGGGCACCTGCGTCGACAAGGCCAACGTGCAGTTGGGCACGCAGTGCGAGAGCTCGGCCGACTGCAAGGCGACAGCGGGCGACTGGTGCCAGGGCCAGCTGTTCACGGTGCCGTTGCAGGGGGTCGGCACGCTCGACGACGAGTTCACCGACGTGTTCGAGCAGGGCGACGGCAAGAAGGTCGACGTGCTTTTCGTCATCGACAACTCTGGCTCGATGGGCGAAGAGCAGAAGAACCTCGTCGACAACTTCAAGAGTTTCATTCAGATTGCCAGCATCTGGAAGAACGACTACCACCTCGGCGTGGTCACCACCGACATGGAGGCCGCGAGCCAGTCGGGCAGGCTGCAGGTGGCCGGTGGCCTCAGCGTGATCACACCGAAAAGCGCGAACCCGACCGGCAGCTTTCAGGCGCTCGCCAAGCAGGGCACCAACGGGTCGGGCAACGAGCAGGGCCTGGCCGCCGCCGAGGCTGCGCTGACCGCGCCGCTTGTCACCGACCTGGCCAAGGCCTGCAACACCGACGCCGACTGCCAGAAGCCCGCAGTGTGCGTGCCGGGCGCCGACGACGGCATCAAGATGTGCGGCGGTCCGAACCGGACTTTCCTCCGCAAGAACATCGGCCTGGAGGTCGTGATCGTCAGCGACGAAGAAGACTCGTCGGGCAATACGCCAAACTACTTCGTCAACGCGTTCTATGCGCTCAAGGGCCTCGCCAACAAGAACCTGTTCCACCTGCACGCGATCGTCGGCGACGAGAACGGCGGCTGCAAGGGCGCGGGCGGCGAGGCCGATGCCGGCAAGCGCTACATCGCGGTGGCGAAAGCGACGGGCGGCAAGATCGGCAGCATCTGCGACCCCAACTTTGCCAAGGTGCTGCAAGACATCGGCACCGTCGCGTTCGGCCTGCAGGCCCAATTCTACCTGACGCGCACCCCAGACCCTTCGACGTTCGTGGTCAAGGTCAACGGCGGCCAGTGCCCGCAGGGCGCGAACAGCTGGCTCTACGACGCGGCGTCGAATTCGGTGACCTTCAACGAAAATGGCACCTGCATGCCGCAGAAGGGCCACAAAGTGACGATCTACTACAAGATGCTGTGCTTCCCGTAGACTGTGCGACACGGGGCCCGGGAGCGCGACACGGCCGGTGCACGGCCCGACAGGAGCGAGATGGCGACGACACGCAAGGATGAGGCAGCGCACGCAACATGGACGCGCGCAGCCGTGGGCGCGCTCGCGCTGGCGACCTGCTGCACGAGCGAGGCCGGCAACTTCGGCACGAACCAGCCGGCGGTGCTGTCCGTGTCGGTCGAAAACCAGCCGTGGGACTTCAAGGCGACCACCAAGGTTGCCGAGTTCGCACCGGACCAGACGCGCGGCCAGGCGACGTACACGAAGTCGGTGACGATCCGCAACGGCGGCACGAGTTCCGGCGGCATCGAGGCGAAGTTCCTGTGCCTGAAGTCGGTAAAGTGGGACAGCAAGAACACGCTGCTCAAGTACACGTGGAAGTCGGCGCAACCCAAAGACGAAGCCAAGTGCCCGGCGGCCCAGATCGCGCTCGCTCCGGGCAAGCTCGTCCAGGCCGAGGTGACGTACAAGCCGGAGGCGGAGAAGGACGACTTCGGCGTCGCCACCCTCATCATTGAGCACTCCGACCTTGAGCGCCCCGACTCGCTGGCCTCGCCGGTCAAGGTTCCGTTCGGCATCGGCCAGGTCGGTGCGAAGGTGTGCCCCGACACGACGGACTACGTCTTCATCAACGCGACGAAGGCGAACCCGCCGCAAGCGTGCTTCACGTTCCGCAGCTGTGGGACGGCGTCGTTGAGCTTCGATTCTGCCAAGTTCGATTCTGCCAACGCGCAGTTCGACATCATCGAGACACCCGACAAGGGCGCGACGCTGGCCGCCGAGGGCGAGCCCGACAACCCGAAGACCAATCCAAAGAAATTCAAGGTCTGCTTGCGCTACACGCCCGATGGCGACAACCAGAACGACGACATCAAGCTGGTGGTCAAGACGACGGACAAGGGCTCGCCTGAGGTCAAGGTCAGTCTGTCGGCCAAGATGGAGTTCGGCAAGTGGGAGTTGAAGTGCAGTTCGCCGTCCGGTGAGCTGGTGTACGACTTTCGCGGCGTGCTGTCGGGCGCCAAGCAGGGCAAGTGCACGGTGTGCAACCTCGGGCCGGCGGCGTTGAGCGTGCAGCAGGAGAGCCAACTGTCGGTGCAGGCCCACGTCGCGTCGCACCAGCAGGCGGCCGAGGAGGTATACAAGGCCGAACTGCAGAAGATCGACTTCACCACGGGCAAGCCGGTGCCCTTCGTGCCGCCGATCGCGTTGGGTTCCGACAAGTGCATGGATGTCGTGGTGACGTATACCGTGCCGAACACAGGCGTGCCTCCCGGTGCGGCGGTCGTGCTCAAGGTGCAGCAGGCGAACCAGTCCGACGCGATCACGATCCCGATCCTGGTTGGCGATTGCACGAATCCAGAGCCCGTCATCGGCTGGCTGCCTGATCTCTGGCAGCAGGCCAAGCTGGGCGACAAGGTCGTCGCCAAGGTGGCGGTGGCGAACCAGGGTTGCGGGCACCTGTGGCTGCAGCAGTTGTGCACGACGCCGGGCAAGTCTGCCAAGGACAACGTGTGCATCGCCGCGCCGGGTCCCCACCATGGCCTGGTCGGCGCGCCGCAGGGCGTCATGATCGACCCGGCGGGGATCAAGACGTTCGAGGTCGAGTTCCATCCCGCCAACGACAAGCTGTTGACAATAAACGAGTTGCTTCACGTGGTCTACTGCCCGGGCAAGTTCGACGGCAAGGTGTGCCAGGTGCCGCTCGCGGCGCTGACGATGAACCTGATCGGCTCGCTCAAGGTCGACCTCGCCAAGCCGGGCTGGGTGCCGGAACTGCTCAATCCCGCCGACAAGCCTGCGATCGGCAAGAAGATCGTGGTCACCGGCAAGTACACGGTCGGCGCCTACGACGGCGCGCGCTACTACCGCTGGGCAGTTTTCGACCGTCCCAAGGGCTCGCTGGCGTGGATTCCGACCGACGGCCAGACCTCGAACGACCCCTTGGTGGCGTTCGTGCCCGACAAGCCCGGCGTGTACACGATCGCGACTGCGGTGCAGGTGCTCGACGAGAAGGTGACGAGCGAGTTCCTGTGGTCGAAACAGGCGACGCTCGACATCACGGTGCCGTGACCTTTGGCGCCGGAGTCGCTCCGCCTCGATAGCGAGATGGGCCGCCTGCGCTCGTGCGCCGTGATGGCGCCGGGCCCCGAACTCGACGCGATGCTGCCGCGCCACATCGAGGCGACCCGGCAGCAGGGCGGGCGCGACGTCCCGAACCCCGACTGGCTGCTGTTTGACGATCTCGTGCTGCGCGATCTGCTGGCGACAGAGCACGCCGAGATGTGCAGTGCGATTGCGGCCGTGGCGGACGAGGTCGTGGACCTGCGCGGCTGGCTTGCGGAGATCCTGGCGTTGCCCGACGCGCGGGAGAGCCTGTTGGCGGACATTGCGGGGCTGGAGCACCAGTTGCGTCCCGATCTTCGAGGCGCCGTCGACGAGGGGCTGCGCCGCCTGGCGGACCTGGCGCCAAGCGCGCTGGCCGACGCCCTGCTGACCGGACTGGACCCGCGCGACGGTGTCGACGTGCTGGCCTTCCCGACGCCGAATTGGCTGTTTGCGCGCGATTTGTGGGCTGGCATCGGCGCGGCGATCGTCGTCGGCTGGCCGCGGGTGCGGGCGCGCTGGCGCGACGGCGTGCTCGCGCGCGCACTGCTGGTCCACCATCCCCGTCTGCGCGACGTGCCGCGACTCGACGTGCGGGCGACGGCGACCGGCATGGGCGCGCTGGGCACCGACGAAGGGAGCGCCCACCTTTGCATCGAGGGCGGCGACGTGCTGGTGGCCGGGCCGGACCTCGCGCTCATCGGCATCGGCGCACGCACCACGGAAGCCGCCGCCGCCGCGCTCGCGGGGCTTTTGCGCCAGCGGGGCAGCGCGCGGGTCCTCGGCGTCCACCTGCCCCAGCGGCGTGCGACCATGCACCTCGACACGGTGTTCACGTTCCTCGACCAGCACGCGGTCGTCGCCCACGCGCCCGCGTTCGACCGCCGTGCCGACCCGGCCGAACGCGTGACGGTGGTCGATCTGGCTGCACCCGAGGTCTCGCTCGGCGCCGACCTGCCCGCCATCGTCCGCGAGCACCTGGGGGGCCTCGACATCGTCGTGTGCGGCGGCAGCGATGCACGCTCGGCCGCGCGCGAGCAGTGGACCGACGGCGCCAATGCGTTTGCCCTGGCGCCGGGCATCGTGCTGCTGTACGCCCGCAATGCCGCGACGTTGCAGGCGCTGGAGCGAGCAGGGTTCGAGATCGTGGGCAGTGCCCAGTTTGGCGAAGAGGCCGCGACCCGGATCGCGCGCGGCCAACGCACAGTCGTTGCACTGACCGGCGCGGAACTGTCCCGGGGTCGCGGCGGTCCGCGCTGCCTGACGCTGCCGTTGGGGCGCGCTCGCTTGCCCGGTGCGACGCAGCCCGGCGCCCCGGAACCGGCGCCCGCGTTGCTACGGTAGCGTCGGAGCGACCGGCAACCCGACGGCACAGCCACCGGCCCGGCACCACGCCTGCCACGCCGCGGCATCGGGCCGGGGAATTCCATCCAACCGGGCCAGCGCGGTCATGGCCACCTCAGCGATCGAGCGCACGGGGTCCGCCGCGAGACCAACCAGCGCCGTGGCATCTTGCCGCCGTGGCGCCGCTGCCAGCGCCCGCGCTACGGCGCGCCGACCGAGAAAACCGGGATGCCGCGCCAGCACCGGCAGCACGTCGGCGCAGTCTGGCGCACCGGGGCGTGCGCACAGTCCGACGCCAAAATGGATCGCGTGGCTCGCCAGGTTCTGATCTGCGAGCGACCCCAGCACGGCCACGAACGTGCGCCCCGCGTCGCCATCGCCCAGGCGGTGCAGCGCCCACAGCGCGCCGAGGCGGCCCGGCGCAAACCACGGCCCCGCGTCGTCGTCCGCGAGCGCCCGCAGGCGAGGCCGCGCCGCGCCCACGTCGAGGAGCGCCAGACCGACCGCTGCGTGCCCGCGGACTTCCGGATCGCGGTCTGCCAGCGCTTGCTCGAAAAGGGCTGCGTTGCCGGGGTGGCCCAGGTCGGCGAGCACGTGGACCACGCGCGCCCGCCAGCCAGCTTGGGCCGGGGCGCGCGCGAAAAGCGCCTGCAGATGCGGCACGGCAGCCCAGCCGAATCCAACGAGCGTCCCATGCGCGGGGCACCCCGACACCGCATTGCAGGCGAACTTGTCGTGGACCGCCTGCAGCGCCACGCGCAGCCCCTCGTCTTCGGCGGCAGGCTCGGGTCCGATCGCCTGCACGTGTGCGGTCGGTCGCTGTGGCTCTCGGGCTGGGGTGGCGTGCGCAGGTTGAGCGGGAACTTCGACTGCGCCCCGATCGCACGCAACGCCGGTCGTCCACGCCAGCACGCCAGCCGCGATCGCAAGGGCCACCGAGCGCGTCGCCATCGTAGACTGCCTGTGCCCGCTTGCCGTCAGCACCCTGCCCCTGGCGCGGAACTGCGGAGTCCGCGCGGGCCGTCATCCCACGAAGCTCCCGGCTCCGCAAGCGCGGCCATGCGCCCAGTGGGAATGGGTTTTCGCGCTCCGGACATTGCACCGTCTACGTCCTGCCGTTAGGATGCCCACCCTTTTGCGGCCCTGCCGCCCCTGCTGCCCCGCCGCGCCCGCACTGCGCCGCCTTCCGAGGAAATCCGCACATGAAGAAGGAAACCGCCATCATCGCGATGCTCGTGGTCGGCGTCGCCGCCTTTGCCGCTGGCCGTATGACTGCTCGCCCTGCCGCGGCTCCCGCACCTGCGGCGGCCGCACCGGAGACCGTCGCACCGACCGCGCCGGCTCCCGCAGCCGCCGGCGGGCTGGAACATCCGATGCTCGGGTTGCCCACGGCGAAGATCACGCTCATCGAGATCAGCGACTTCCAATGCCCGTTCTGTTCGCGGGCCGCCAAGACCGTCGACGACCTCAAGGCCAAGTACAAGGACGACCTGCGCATGGTGTTCATCAACCAGCCGCTCGGCTTCCACGACCGCGCCAAGCCGGCCGCGATAGCGTCGATGGCCGCCCACAAGCAGGGCAAGTTCTGGGAGATGCAAAAGAAGCTGTTTGAGAACCAACGCGACCTCACGGACGCGAACTTCAAGACCTGGGCCAAGGAACTCGGCCTCGACCTGGCCCGGTTCGACAAGGACCTCGCCGACCCTGAGCTTGCGAAGTTCGTCGAAAAGGATCAGGCACTCGCGAACGCGCTCGGCGTCCGCGGCACGCCGGGTTTCTTCGTCAACGGCGAGAACATCTCGGGTGCCGTGCCGATCGAGGAGTTTGAGAAGGTGATCACGGCCCAGATCACGAAGGCGAACGACGAACTCGGCAAGGGCACCAAGCCAGAAGACCTCAACGAGAAGCTGACGGTCGCAACGAACACGCAACTCGGCGACAAGATCATCAAGTGGGTGTTCAAGGGCGAGCCCGTTCCCGCCGACGCCGCGCCCGCCGAGGCGCCGCGCAAGAAGAAGGAGGAGGACACGACCACGGTGTGGAAGGTGTCGCTGCGCGGCGACGAGCCGACGAAGGGTGCCAAGGAGCCGCTGGTCCGGATCGTCGAATTCACGGATTTCCAGTGCCCGTTCTGTGGCCGAGCGCGCGCGTCGCTCGACGAAGTCGAGAAGAACTACCCCGACAAGGTCCAGATCGTGTTTAAGAACATGCCGTTGGACTTTCACAAGAACGCGTTTGGCGCTGCCGAAGCCGCGCTGTGTGCCAAGGATCAGGACAAGTTCTGGGAAATGGAGAAGAAACTCTTTGAAAACCAGAGCGCGCTCGAGTCCGAGCAACTCGTCGGGCACGCGAAAGACGTCGGCCTGGACGCCGGCAAGTTCTCGAAGTGCATGACCGAGCACAAGTACAAGGCTGCCGTCGAGTCCGACATGGCGGCGGCGGAACGCGTGACGGCCACCGGAACGCCGGCGTTCTACGTACAGGGCCGCAAGCTGTCGGGCGCCAAGCCGTACGAGGACTTCAAGGCCATCATCGACGACGAACTCGCCAAGGCCGAGAAGCTCGTCGCGGCCGGGACGCCCAGGAAGGACGTGGCTGCGAAGGCCACCGAGAGCGGCAAGGAATTCGTGGCGCCGCCGCCGCTCGAAGCAAAGGTCAACGATTTCGACTACAACGGTTCACCGCACCTGGGAGCGAAAAACGCGCGGGTCAAGATCGTCGAGTACAAGGACTTCCAGTGCCCGTTCTGCGCCCGCGTCATCCAACCGCTCAAGCAGGTCGAGAAGAACCTGACGGGCAAGGTCGCGATCGTGTTCAAGCACTTCCCACTGTCGAGCCAGTGCAACCCCGACATGGGCCGCGACATGCATCCGGCGGCGTGTCTGGCGGCGGCGTGGTCGATTGCCGCCGAGGACCAAGGAAAGTTCTGGGAATTCGAAGACATCGTCTTCAACAACATGGCGAACTTCATGCCGACGGACGGCGACCTCGACGTGCGCCTCAAGGCGCTCGAAGAAAACCTCAAGAAGTACAGCAAGGACGCTGGCATGGACGTCGCCAAGGCCGAAGCTTTCGTCAAGGCGAAGAAGCACGAGTCGAAGCTGAAAAAGGACATGGCCGAGGCGAAAGCAGCCGAGGTCCGCGGCACGCCGGCGCTGTACATCAATGGTCGCTCGTACAACGGGCCGATGAGCCCCGGCAAGCTGACGGAGATCGTGCAGAAGCTTCTCGACGGCAAGATCTAGCGAACAGCCCGACGCCAGCCGCGGCGGCATGCTCCAGCGACCAGCGCCGCGCCAAGCAGGGCGATCCACGTCGGCATGGATGGCGCCGACGGGGAACTCGCGGCTTGGCAGCCCTCGTCCTTGGGTGACGCCGCTGCCGCTGGGGCAGCCGGCTTGAACGCAGCCACCGGCACCACGTCGGGCAAGTGAACCGTGCGGGCCGCTGCGTTTTTCGGCAGCGCCGCTGGTGCCGCGACCTCGACGAACGGTGCGGTCGCCTCCGCACAGACGCCGCGCCCGGTGGTCGCACTGTCGCCGAGCGCGGCGCACCCGGTGCCACCGATGCAGCCCGTGCCCGTATCGACGGCGCAGTCCGGCAGGCAGGTCGGGGCCACGCCGGCGGACTGGGCACACACGAGCCCGGTCTGGCACGGCTTGCCAACTCCGCATGACTGGCCTGCGGCCTGGCCCGCCGTGATCGGCCGGCACGCCCCCCCGGCCTTGGACGCCGGCCCGACGAACGCACAGCGTTGCCCCTTGCTGCACTCCAGGTCGTCCGCGTAGGGGTCGCACGATCGCCGGCACGCGCCGACGCCGTCGAACAAGGTCGGGTCGCACAGCAGGCCGCTCTCGCAGCTACCCGGCAGCGTGCACGGCCCGTCCTCGACCCCCAGCCCAAACGGCAGGCACAAGAACGTGTCCGCGGTCACGTTCGAACATCCCGTTCCCGCCGGACAGTCGCCCGCCACCTTGCACGCGGCGGCGCAGACGCGGGCGAACCGGCCGCCGGGAGTTGGGAAGCACAAGCCGGTCTTGCAGTCGAAGCCGCTCTCGCACGGCCAGCCGACGGCCAAGGTCCCCGGTGTGGAGCACAGGCTGTCGGGGCCGCACGCAGCGCCGGCCGGGCAGGGCACCTTCGTCGAGCACGACAAACTGCAGCGTCCGCCTTGCGCGAGCGACGGCGCGCAGACGGTCGTGGCGCAATCGGCGGCGACACTGCACACGTCGCCGAACTGGCCGGGGCCGCGGACGATGCATACGGAACCGACGGACAGGCTCGCACACTGCGCCGTCGCGGGGCACGGGCACGCCTCGGTGCAGAATGCCCCGCTGCCCGACGGCAGGCAGAAGCGTCCCGCGCCGCACGCCAGATCCGACGCGCACGCCTGACCCAAGCCGACACGGGCGCCGTCCGCCCGACAGTGCCCGTCATTCGGCAGGCACGCTTGGCCCCCGTTGAACGTGCCACAACTCGACCCCAGCAAGCAGTCGTCGTGCTGGGTACACGCCCGCGCACAGTGGCTGGACCCGTCGGGCCACGCCAGGCAACGACCGTGGGCGCAGTCGGCGTCCGTGCTGCACGCGTCGCACTGCGATCCCTCTGCGGGCTTGGTGGCGCCGGGCCACGCCAGGCGCGCTGCGCGGGTGTCGTCCGGTTCGAGCGATCGCAGCCAACTTTGCGTGCCGTAGAAGTACATCGTCGCCGTGCGCGTCCGGCTGTGCCCGAGCCCGAGCGCATGCCCCAGTTGGTGTGTCAGGACGCCCTGCAGATCGGCCCACGGCGTCTGGCCGGGCGCGGGACTTGCGGCAGTCGTCCACTTGAAATGCAGCGCATTGAGCCGAATCTCCGTGCGATGGACCACGCCGCCTGCGTCCGCGCTGCGATCGGTCCGGCCGGTGACGTCGCCTTTGGCCAGGTCGTACTTTGCGTCGAACGCCACGTACACATCGAACCGCGGATCCTCCAGTACCAGGCCGCCGTACTCGAGTTGGACCTTCGCTCCGCCCACAGCATTCCAACTTGCGATCGCCGCACGCAGCGCTCCTTCAACCTGCGCGAGCGTGAGCCCCGGCGGCGCTTCCGCCTTCAGGTACACCTGGACCGGCATGCGCGCGAAGCGCAGTACCTTGCCGGTCGCGGTGCGGTCCAACTCAAAGGCGCCCCCGTCCGGGGCGGACAGGGCGAGCATCCCGAGACACAGCCACAGACCCAAGCATCGCGATCGCATGGTGCAATCGTAGGCGCGCCGTGGGCCCGCGTCCATTGCATGTCGGCTGCGCAAGACCGCGCCTGCGGGGCCTCCGGCGACCCGCCCAACCTGATGAGCAAATGCCACAATCGAGAAAACCCTTGACCCATCTTGACCGGTCGCTATGCTCCGCCGCCGATTCCCTTGCCCGGCTCGCGACAATCAGGAGGTCGACCGTGAACAACACCGTACCCGCCAGTGTTCTCGACGATTCGGGGCGCCCGCGGCGCTTGACGGACGTTTTTCGTTGTAACCAGCGCAGCCGCAACCTCTTGCTCGCGACCTGTCTGGATGACTACATGAACGCCAACGCGCTGCGCGTGAAGTCGATGGTCTGCTTTGAGTGCATGCAGGGCGCGGGTAACCGCGAGACTTTTGCGGCCGACGCCGACACGGAAGGCCTGCTCGACTCCGAAATCTGGGCGCGCCTCATGTCGGAACTCAAGGAAGTCGAAGCGGCCTGAACCGCCCACGCCCTCGACCCGTGGGCAACGCAGCGCGTCATTCGGCGCGTCAATCGGCGCACGCGAGCCCGGTTTCGCCTCCACCCGTTGCGGCTCGCCCTTGCCGCCTCAGCCGGCGCGTGGTATCTTCCCGCCCGCCCGCGAACCGGCAGGTGGCCGAATTCCGTGGCGGGTGGCGGAGTTCGACGCAGTCACGTAAACCGCGCGTCACCGATTCGGGCAGCATCAACCAATCGGGCAGGATCGTCGAGCCGCCCCGACGGCTCCCTGCCCGCACTCGACGGCCTGCCGCATTCGGGCCTCGCATGCCGCTGACGCATCGCGCCAGCGACCGGACGACCACATGGCGACTGGCATTGCAACTCAACCGTTCCCGCAGCAGTTCGGGCGCTACTACCTGCTCGGCAAGATCGCGATGGGCGGCATGGCCGAGATCTTCCGCGCCAAATCGGTCGGCGCGGAAGGCTTCGAAAAAGTCGTCGTCATCAAGCGCATCCTGCCCCACTTCTGCGAAGACGAAGGCTTCGTGACGATGTTCCAGGACGAAGCGCGCGTCGCGGCCCACCTCACGCACGCCAACGTCGTCCAGATCTTCGACTTCGACGAAGTCGACGGGCTGTTTTTCATTGCGATGGAATACGTCGAAGGCGCCGACTTGAAGCGCGTGCTCGACGTCGGCGCGAAGAAGGGGCGCCCGCTCTCGATCGCCCAGTCCGTCGCGATCATGATCGAGGCCTCGCAGGGCCTGCACTACGCGCACACCCGCATCGTCGAAGGCCAACCGCTCAACATCATCCACCGCGACGTCAGTCCGCACAATGTGATGGTGTCGTACAACGGCGAAGTGAAGATCATGGATTTTGGCATCGCGAAGGCGGCGAGCCGATCGACCAAGACGCGCGTGGGCACGGTGAAGGGCAAGTGCGCCTACATGAGCCCGGAACAGGCCCGCGGCAAGCCGCTCGACGGCCGCTCCGACCTGTTCGCGCTCGGCGTGTGCTTGTGGGAGATGCTGACCGGCAAGCGCCTGTTCGTCGGCGAGTCGGACTTCGAGACGCTCAATAACGTGCTGAAGGCCGAAGTGCCGCCGCCCAGCGAGCTCAATCCGGAAATTCCGAAAGAACTCGACGCGATCGTCTTGAAGTCTTTGGCCCGCGAGCGCGACAACCGCCAGGCCGATGTCGGCGGATTCGTGAGCGAACTGCGGCGTTGGTTCTACTCGGCCGTGCCCGACCCGGAAGCGATCGCGATCAAGACGTACATGAACGACCTGTTCGACGACGACATCACGCGCCTGCGCAGCGACACTGCCCACGAAGCGCAACTGATGGACCAGATGCGCAAAGGCGGCAGTTCCTCGTCGACCCGCAAGGTCCAGACGGGTTCGCAACCGGCCCTGCGATCTACGGGCGCCGACGACGAACGCACGATGGCCCTCGACGCAGCCGGCCAGATCAGTGGGCCGGGCGATGCCGACCGGACGATGGCGTTGCCCGACGCCATGAACCAACTCGGCCTGGGGTCTAGGCCACACGGCGCGACGAACTTCGGCCGTACGATGGTCGGCCAGGAGGCGATGGCGCCCAAGAAGTCGAACGTCGGCCTGTTCGTGGGCCTCGGCATCCTCGTGGTCGGCATCGCCGCAGTGGCCGCTTTCGTCGCGATGCGGCCGAGACCCGTCGAGCCGACGGCTGCGATGATCGCCGCGCCCGCCATCCGCTTCAAGATGACGATCAAGGCGAAAGGTGCCGCCGAGATCAGTGTCAACGACGAGCTGGTCTGCACGAACAAAGACGAATGCGCCTACGAAGGCGACAAGGGCGCCGAACTACGCGTGCTGGCACGCAACGGCGATCGCAAGCAACTTGAGAAGGTTACGCTCGATCGCGAGAACATGGTTGTCGAAGTCAAGCTTCCCGACGAGGAGAAGAAGGTCGAGGCTCCACAGCTGGCCGCCACGGCGCCCACCGTCATCGTCGAGGTCGATCCGGCGAACGCGACACTCACGGTGAACGGGCGACCGCTCGCGCTGACGAACGGCAACGCCAAAGTGCCCGACGTCAAGCTGGGCGACAATGTGAAGATCGAAGCAAAAGCAGAAGGATTCAAGACCGAGACGAAGGAATTCCTGATCAAGAATCCCACTGTGGAGACCTTGAAGATCGTGATGCAAAAGGACAAGCCCGCGCCCCCGGTCGGTGGCGGTGGCGGTGGCGGTGGCGGTGGCGGCTCCTCGACGCCCGCAGCGACCAGCCCGGGCAAGGTGGTGGTCACCGCCAAGCCGTGGGCAAAGGTGTCCATCAAGGGCAAGGACTACGGCCTGACTCCGGTGACGTTCTCGCTCCCGGCCGGCAAGCACTCGGTGACGTTGACGAAGGGCGCTGTTACCAAGAGCGTTTCGGTCACGATCAAAGCGGGCGGCTCCTCCAGCGTGAGCGCCGACATGAACGCCGAATGACCTGCGTGCTTGGCGAACGAACACTCAGGCCTGCACACCTTGACAGACTCGCCCCACTCCTCTAGTCTCCGCGCCGCTTGTGGGTCCGTCGGCCTGGAAGCGGTGCCCGGGCGCGACCCGTCCGAAGCACGTTCGCGGGAATAGCTCAGCGGTAGAGCGCGACCTTGCCAAGGTCGATGTCGCGGGTTCAAATCCCGTTTCCCGCTCCCTCCTCACCAGATTCCTGGCCTTCCTGGCCTTCCTGGCCTCGCGGGTTTTCCACGGGCCTGCCGGCACTCCTGCGCGTTCCTGCCAGGTCGGGGCCTTGGCGCGGTGCCCGACCGCGCGATTCGGTGGGTGTTCCGCCATGCCCTCCGGGGCCCGGCGAGCATCGAAAGAACGCGCATCGACAATCCGGTTGCGCCGCGAACGATGCTTTGCTAGCCTTGGCCGTTGGGAGGGGTTGCGCCGCCTTCGCGTCAGCGCCGCCGCTCTCCGTGCCGTTCTTCCCCCACGCGCCGGGTTTGATCCTCCTGGCGTGGCCACGGCGGTTCTCGATTCCGGCTGCGGACTTCGGTTCGCAGCAGGAACTCGACGCCCTGTGACTTCGCAGCCCGGGCGGGCAACGACGGCACAGCGGACAGCCGAGCGAATACGAAAGTCCTGCATGCAGTTCGGCGCGGGCCGAGCGGTGTGCGGGGCGACAGGCCCGAACAGGCGACCGGCGCGTCCGGTCGAATTGCGTCGTACCTGAGTGTTCCGCCAGCGTCCGGAGTATCCCGACGAGAGCGCGGCGCCCCCCCTGCGCAGCGTGGTATCGAACCGAAGTCAGGCCGGCCTATGTGCTGGCCTGCCCGGCCGAGGAGGATGGTCATGCGAAACCAGCAGCTTGCACGCCCGACAGGCGTCGCGCTGTTCGCGGTGTTGCTCTCCGCAGTGGGGCTTGCCGGAGGGGCCTGCAGCGAATCGATCCCGGATCATCCGACGGGGGGAGCCTCGGACCTCGCGGGCGGAGTCGATGCGGAATTCGGCATCGAGACGTTCGCGCTGACGGTGCCGACGTTGACGCGGTTGTTCCCGACGACGAACGTCTCGACCGTCGAGTACGATTCCACCGCGCAGAACAAGACCGCATTCACGCTCAAGTTCGGCGTCACCGACTTCACGGTCGGGGCGGCCGCCGGCAAGATCGTTTGCGTGATCGACGGCGGCGTGCCGACGGCCTACGCGAGCACGACGATCGTGTTTCCGGACCTCGGTCCCGCGTTGGCCATGCACCACGTGCCATGCTGGCTCACGAGTCCGACCGGCGAGCAGCTCGCCAATCCGGAATCGCACGTCCTGACGCACGTCTACGTCACCCAGGCGCTCTCGGACGTGGCCGCGCAATGCGCCTCGGAGACCAATTGCCTAGACGACAACGTGTGTTCGACTTCGGCGTGCGTAGGGGGCAAGTGCCAGTTCGCCCCGATCCCGCTCGGATGCTGCGTTGCCACCGCAGACTGCAAGAACGGCTTTCAGTGCCTGAACAACAAGTGCACGAATTGCCAAGTGAATGGCGAGTGCAACGACGACTACGCATGCACCAAAGACACGTGCGATCTCTCCGGTATCGTCGGCAAGTGCATCTTCGTAAAAGATGAATCCTGCTGCCTGGTCGCCACGGACAC
>SHZF01000095.1 GCA_009692425.1 Myxococcales bacterium
TGCTGGTGGGCTCCCCGGCCATTGACGCCGGTGACGACGCAGTCTGCGCGGCGGCGCCCGTCAGCAAGGTCGACCAGCGCGGCACGGCGCGCCCCCAGGGTGCCCACTGCGACATCGGCGCGTTCGAACTGGTGCCTTAGGAAGTCGCGGCCGGTCCGTCGTGCAGGACCCCGCCGTGGCCGGGAATCACGCGCGTCGTGGTCTGTGCGAACTGCTCCAACCGTGCTGGTGGCCGACCTCAACAACGACGGCGCCTCGACATCGTGAGCGTCAACTGCGCGACACCGCACGATGTGTTCTTCGGCAAGTAGGGCATTGCGCCGCGACGGAGGGTTGCGCGCCCACTGAATCGCAGCCGAAGCGCCCGCGTTTGCACCGGTCCGGTGCCCGGGCTAGGCTCCCCGCCCTCGCCTGCTGGCGCACCGCGCGGGAGCCCCGATGTCGATCCGTCTTCTTGTGTTCGCGTGCGTTGCGCTGCTCATCGCCGCTTCGAGCGCAGGCCCCGTCAGCGCGCGCTCGGCCCGGCCCGCCGTGGACCCGTTGGCGCCCGCGCCCGCACCCGCCCCCGCACCCGCCCCGGCGCCTGTCCCCGCCCCTGTGCCGGGGGCTCCCGCAGCCGACGCCGCGGCGAACCCCGTCGAAAAGCCCGTGCGCACGATGATCGGTGCCATCCGCTTCGGCAAGCACACCCTCGCGCTCAAGTTCATGGCCGGCGTCGCCCAGGGCAAGGCGCTGCTTGGCGACGACTGGCAGAAGGGGACCGACGCTCAGCGCACCGAGTTGGTGACCCTTTTCCACGCCGTGTTCGCCAAGGTCGCGATGCCGAAGGTACAGAAGAACTTCGAACACTTGGAGTCGATCGTCTACGACGCCCCCGTGGTGGCGGGGGAAACGGCGACGGTGAAGTCGGTTGTCACGATCCTGCACGCGCTGAAGAAACAAGAACTCAAACTCACCTACCACCTCGTCAAGGCCGGCACCGAGTGGAAGGTGCTCGACGTGGCCGTGCTGGGCGATTCCATGCTCAGGGGCATCCGCGAGGACCAGATCGTGCCCATCTTGAAGGAAGGCGGCTGGCCCAAGCTGCTCGAACTACTGCGCGCCAAGGCGGCCCAGTAGCGTTGCCGTCCGCGTCGGAGCCCCCGTGAAATTCGTCGAACGTGCGATCGCCGCCTATGCCGGCCTCTTGCTGCGTCGCCCCGGCACTCTGCTGCTCGGCGTCGTGGTGCTGACCGTGGCATCACTGTGGGCGGGCGCGCAACTGACCATCAACACGAACCAGCTCGACCTCATCAGCCAGGACCTGCAGGCGGTCAAGGACGTCAAGCGTGTGGTCGACATGGTCGGCGGCGCCGGGCACCTCATCATCGGCCTGCGCGGCCGCGACGAGACGACGCTCAAGGCCGTGGCCGACGACCTCGCCGCGGGGCTCAAGGCCGACAAGGCGCATGTCCGCAACGCCGTGCACAAGATCGACACGTCGTTCGTGCGGACGAACGCGCCGATGTTCGTGGAAACCGCGGACCTCGCCGAAGTGCGCCGCCAGGGCCAGCTCAAGATCAAGGACGTGATCCGACGCAACTCTCCGTTCTTTTTGGAGATCAAGCCGACGCCGCCCTACGAACCGACGCTCGACCCGATCATCGAGAAGTACAAGCGCGTGGGCAAGAAAAGCATCGCCGACGACTACTACATCAGCGACGACCGCCTTATGGTGCTGATCGTGGTCAAGCCGATGTGGGATTCCAACCAACTCGCCCAGACCGGTGAACTCGTCGAACTGCTGCGCCAGCGCTTTGCCGCGTACAGCGCAAAAAACCCACACGGCGCGACGTTGACCGAATCGTACGAGCGTGAGCCCGCTCTCGACGGCAAGCAGGTCGGCTTCGGCTTCACCGGCAGCTACAAGACGAGCTACGACGACTCGTTCGAGATGAAGGCCTCGCTCGGGCCGACGTCATTGTGGTCGTTCGCGGGCGTGCTGCTCGTCGTGATCGCGTTCCTTGGCCGCCGACCGGGCGCCATCCTCATCATCATGGGCACGATGATGGCAGGCCTCGCCATCACGTTTGGCTTCACCTGGGCCACGGTCGGCCAGCTCAACATGGTGACGAGCATCCTGGCCGCCATCCTGATGGGCATGGGCATCGACTTCGCCATCCACTTCGTCTACCGCCTGCGCCACTACCTCGGCACGGGCTTGGCCGTCGAGGCCGCGGTGCGCGAGACGGTCGTCCATGCAGGCACCGCGGCGCTGGTGGCGGCGATGGCGGGCGCGGCGTCGTTCTTTGCTTTGCTTTTCAGTGAGTTTCGCGGGTTCTCCCAGTTTGGTCTGCTCGCGGGCGCGGGTACCGTCATCATCGGCGCCAGCGTTTTCGTGGCGGCGCCGGCCCTGCTGCTGCTGTTGGGGCGCCGCTGGCCCAGGCTGCCGCTGGCGCTGGTGGGCTCCCGCAGCATCGATGACCCGGCGAGTGCGGCGCTGCGCGTGCCGGTCCCGCGCGTGCTGCTGGGCGTTGCGGGGCTGGCCGTCGTGGTGACGTCGGCGTTCGGGCCGGGCGTGCGCTTCGAATACAACACGCGGGCGCTCATGGTCGAGCACCAGCCGTCGGTGCGGTTGCAGGACGAGGTGGCGGCGCGCTACCAGATTTCGGCCGATCCGGTCGCGGTCTACACGAAGACGCTGGCGGACACGAAGAAGCTGTACGACGAGCTGAATCCGCTCAACCACAAGAAATACAGCACCATCGACCAGGTCGTGTCGATGTTCACCTTCGTGCCGCCCGCCGACCAGCAGGCCCGCAATGCGAAGATCCTGACCGAGTGGAAAGGCGAACTGACCGACATCGACGCCGAATCGCTGCCGCCCGACATCCAGGACAAGTACAAGCAACTGCTCGGCTACCTCGACACGAAGCCCTACGCGCTGGAGCAACTGCCGAACGTCGTGCGCAAGCAATTCGAGCACCTGCCGCAAGCGCGGCCCGAGAACCGCGGCTTCCTGACGTTCATCTACCCAGTGGTCGACCTGTGGGACGGCAAGCAGATGCTGAAGTTCGCCGAAGAAGTCGAGGAAATCCACACAGCCGATGGCACCACGTTTCGCGCCGCTGGATTGCCAATCCTGTTTGCCCACCTGGCCAAGATCGTGCTCCACGATGGGCGGTTCTCGTCGGGGCTGACGATCGCGTTGCTCGTCATTCTCCTGCTCGTCGATTTTCGGTCGGCGCGTGCCGCCAGTGTGGCGCTCGTGCCGTTGCTGGGAGGGATGGGTGCCATGTTGGGCGTGATGGCTCTGATGGACTGGTCGCTGAACTTCATGAACATCGTGGTGTTCCCCATCGTGTTGGGGTCAGGTATCTCGCATGGCGTGTACTTGATGCACCGTTTTGAAGAGGGCGCCAGTCCGCTGGAAGCGCTGAAGACCGTCGGCAACGCGATCCTGTGCTCGACGCTGACCACGCTGGCGGGCTGGGCGGGGCTGTTGGCGGCGGGGCACAAGGGCCTGAAGTCAATGGGTATCCTGGCGTGCGTGGGCATGAGTACGACCCTGCTGGTGACGTTGTTCGTGATGCCCGCGGTGCTGCAGTTGATGCACGACCGCCGCGCCCGCCAGGTGCCTGGCCCGGCCCCAACTCCGGCTCTGGCCCGCGACCCGTTGGCGACACCGCCGGAGCCGGCCGAGGAGTCCGCGTGAGCCGCCACAGTCTCGTCCTCTCGCTCGTGGCAGCGGTCGCCGTTGTGCAAGCGGGCTGCGGTCCCTCGACGACGAGTTGGCTGCGCGACGACTGGGCGACCCAGCCGGCCAGCCATGTGAAACGGCTGCATGTGGCGATCACCCCACTGCCCAATGGAGATGTTGGGCAAGGACAACTGTGGGGGTTGCTGGCCAAACGCTACGTAAACCAGCAGCGCAATTTTCTCGTGAAGCAGCAGTCTGCGGCGCCCGGCATCGACGTGACGGCGGCCTGCGCGGGCTTCGACGGCGTGCTGGTGTTGGCGCCGACGGCCGTGCGCTCCGGCGACGCGGTCACCGTCGGCATCCTCGCGAAACTGCTGCGCTGTTCGGACCGGGAGCCGGCGTGGACCGGGCGCGTGAGCGGGACGTGGCCTGCGTCGGAGCCGACCGTGGCGGCGCTGCGCGAACACTACGTGGCGGAATTGGGGGCGGCGGTGGAGCCGTGGGTGGCGCCGGCGTTTTTGGCGCTGAAGGCGCTGGTGGCGATGATGCCGCAGCCGGTGCTGGGGGATGCGGACGAGATGGAGAAGATCGAGTTGGGAGAGTAGGGCGCTCTCGCACGGGCCCTCGTCCCCGTTGATTCGATCGTTCCCGCAATAGCCACCCGCCCCCACCTCCGCTACACTCCCGCCCCACCGCGCGCCCCGCCCTGCGCGCGCTCCGGCCGCCGCCATGGACCTCGCGCTTTCCGACACCCAGCAGATGATCCAGGACACGGCGCGCCAGTTCGCCGACGCCGAACTGCTGCCCATCGCGGCGAAAATCGACAAGACCGGCGAGTTCCCGCACGGCCCGATCAAGAAACTGGCCGACCTCGGCTTTCTCGGCATGTGCGTGCCCGAAGCCTGGGGCGGTGCCGGCCTCGACGTCGTCAGCTACGCCATCGCGATGGAGGAAATCTCGCGCGGCTGCGCATCGACCGGCGTCATCCTGAGCGTCAACAACTCGCTCGTGTGCGACCCGATTCAACGCTACGGCACCGACGAACAGAAAGGCCGCTTCCTGACCGCACTGGCGCCCGGCAAGCGGCTGGGCTGCTTTGCGCTGTCGGAGCCGGGCTCCGGCTCGGACGCAGCCGGGATGCGGACCACGGCCCTGCGCGACGGCGACCACTACGTTGTGCGCGGTACCAAGAACTGGATCACGAACGGCCAGGAAGCCGACGTGTGTGTGCTGATCTGCCACACGAACCCGGCCGAGCGCCACAAGGGCATCAGCGCGCTCGTGGTGGACCGCGTCGAGACGCCGTACGGCATCGGCAAGGTCGAAGACAAACTCGGCATCAAGGGCAGTTCGACGACGTCGCTCGTGTTCGAGGATGTGCGGGTGCCCGTGGCGAACCGGCTCGGAGCGGAAGGCGAGGGCTTCAAGGTCGCCATGTCCACGCTCGACGGCGGGCGCATCGGCATCGCGGCGCAAGCACTCGGCATCGCGCGCATTGCTTTCGAGGAGGCGCTGGCGTACAGCCGCGAACGTTCCGCATTCGGCAATCCGATCGGAGACTTCGGTGCGATACAGGAGATGCTGGCCGACATGGCCACCGAGATCGACGCGGCGCGCCTGCTCATCTGGCATGCGGCTGCCGCCAAGGACGCCCACCAAAAATACGCCAAGCTGTCGGCCATGGCCAAGCTCTACGCCAGCGAGATGGCCGCGCGGGTGTGCACGAAGGCCCTACAAATCCACGGCGGCTACGGCTACGTCAAGGACTATGGCGCCGAGCGTCACCTGCGCGACGCGCGCATCACCGAAATCTACGAGGGCACGAGCGAAATCCAGCGGTTGGTGATTGCGCGCGCGACGTTGCAGGAACTGGCGCCGGCCTGACCGCGCCATCGGGCTGTCGGCACCGGACCGAATCGCAAACCTTGCGCGGCAAGAGGGGAAGATGGCCATCGACTTCGCGCTCGGAGCAGACGAGGCCCGCATCTGTGGGGTGGCGCGCACGTTGGCGTCCGGTGTGTTGGCGCGCCACGCGGTGGCGACGGATCGTGGAGCCTTTCCCCGCGACAACCTCAAGGCCCTGGGCCACGCCGGATTGCTCGGCGTCAAGCTGCCGGCGGGGTTCGGTGGGCTGGCCGGCGGCAACGTCGCCTATTGTGCGGCGGTGTTCGAGGTGGCGCGCGTGTGCCCGTCGACGGCCGTGACGATGGCCGTGACGAACATGGTCGCCGACATGATCTGGCACTACGGCACCCCCGCCCAGCACGCGCGCTGGCTGCGACCGCTGGTGACGGGCCACTTCACCGCCGGGGCGTTTGCGCTGTCGGAGCCCGGCGCGGGGTCCGACGCGGCCAGCCTGCGCACGCGCGCCGAAACCGCGGACTTGGACGGCGTCGTGGGCTGGCGGCTCACCGGCCAGAAGCAATGGATCACGTCGGGCGACGTGGCAGGCGTCGTACTCGTCATGGCGAAGACCGACGCGACCGTGGGGGCGCGCGGCATCACGGCCTTCCTGGTCGACCCGGCTGCGCGCGGGTTTTCGGTCGGGCGCCACGAAGACAAGTTGGGGCTGCGCGGCAGTTCGACCGTCGGCCTCGACCTCGACGGCGTGTTCGTGCCCGACAGCGAGCGACTCGGCGCGTTGGGGCAGGGCTTTGCGGTCGCGATGACGGCGCTCGACGGCGGCCGCTGCGGCATCGGCGCCCAAGCGTTGGGCATGGGGCGCGCCGCACTCGAAGCGGCCACCCGCCACGTCGCCGCCAGGCGCGACATCTGGCGGGAACTCGGCACCGAGCAGAACGTGCAGTTCCGCCTCGCCGACATCGCGACGCGGCTCGAAGCGGGCTGGCTGCTCGTGCAGCGTGCGGCGTGGCTGCGCGACCAGGGCCGCAAGATGACCACGCAGGCCGCCATGGCCAAGGTCTTCGCCACCGAGGCGGCCGGCTTCGCGGCCCGGACCGCCGTCGAGCTAATCGGCCCCGCCGCCCTCGATCGCCACAGCGTGGCGGCGCGTGCCCTGCGCGACGTGCGGGTGGCGCGCATCTACGAGGGCACTTCCGAGGTCCAGCGCCTCGTCATCGCCCGCAGTCTTGCGGTCGGGCGCTGAGTTCCCGCAATTCGTTCGCTTTCCGTCCGCGTGCCGCCAGCCCCGCCAGGAGACCCGATGACCGATGCCACCGCCCCTTCACCGGACGCCCGCCGCGGCCGGGTGCTCGTCGGCAAGGTCGGCCTCGACGGCCACGACCGCGGGGCCAAGGTCGTGGCCCGCGCCCTGCGCGATGCCGGCTTCGAGGTGATCTACACCGGCCTGCACCAGACGCCCGACATGATCGTGCAGACCGCGATCCAAGAAGACGTCGATGTGGTTGGCCTGTCGATCCTGTCCGGCGCGCACAACACGCTGGTGCCGCGCGTCATCGAAGGCCTGCGCGCCCAGGGTGCGGGCGACATCGCCGTGTTCCTGGGTGGCATCGTGCCCGACGGCGATCTGCTGAGTCTGCGCGCGGCGGGCGTTGCCGAAGTGTTCACTCCTGGCGCCACGTTGGAATCGATCGTGACCAAGGTGCGTGCCATCGTGCGTGCCAAGGGCATCGAGCCACTGGGTCCGAGCACCGCCGCATGACCCTTTCCGCACACGCCATTGCTGCCTAGGGGACTGCAACGTCGATGGATTTCCTGCCTGCCGCCGAGGACCGCATGCTCGCCGACGCTGTGCGCGCTTTTGCCGACGGCACACTCGCGCCTGCAGCGCACGCGAGCGATGCCACCGCGGGGCCAGCCGCCGACGTGCGCAAGGGCCTCGCCGCGATGGAATTGCGTGGTCTGTATCTCTCCGAGCGTGGCGGTGGCCTCGGAATCGGCGAAACGGCGCGCGTGCTCGTCCTCGAGGCCTTGGCGTCGGCCGACGCCGGGGTGGCGTGGCGGGTGCTCCACGACGGGCTCGCGGCCCGCGCACTGGCAAGTCAGCCCACCGCCAAGCTTGCGCGCAAGGTTGCGGCGCCGGCCGTGGTTGCGTTTGCCCATGCTGGCGATGCCGACGAGCCCGGCAGCTTGCTGGATGCGGGCGTGGGAGACGCCCACCTCGAATCCGCCGGGTCGTGGCGCCTGACCGCGACGAAGCTCGCCGTGCCGGGCGGCCGCGACGCGACCGCGGCGGTCGTGACGGCGCGCACCTCCGATGGCCTTGTGGCGTTCCACCTCGATCTCGGCGTGGCGGGTCCAGAACTGCACCGCATTCCGTGCAGCGACGCACTCGGCCTGCGCAGCGCCGAAGCGGCGGGCCTGGTTTGGCGCGACGTTTCCGTCGAGGGTGGCTGCCGCCTGGCGTTGGAGCCGCACGACCTGGCGGCCCTGTTCGACGCCGCTCGCCTCGGCACGGCGGCCATCGCGCTGGGCACGGGGCGTGCTGCGCTGGCCGAGGCCTGCCGGTATGCGAGCCTGCGCCAACAGTTTGGTCAGGCGATCGCTAGGTTCCAACCGATCCAGTGGATGATTGCCAACAGCGCGACCGAACTCGCCGCCGCCGCCGCCCTCGTCCAGCGCGCGGCCTGGCTGGTGGATGCTGGCAGACCTGCCGCGGCCGCCATCCAGATGGCCAAGGTGGCGGCATGCGAGGCCGCGCTGCGCAGCGCCGATCGGGCCTTGCAGGTGCACGGCGGCTACGGCTACACGACGGAGTTCGCCGTCGAGCGCCTGCTGCGCGACGCCACCGTGCTGCAAGGGGCCTGGGGCAGCCCGGCCGCGCTCAAGGTCGCCACGGCGCGCTCGTGGGCGGCGCTGCGCCCTTGAGAACTGTGGATCTCCTGATGCACAGGCTCTGATTCCGCAAAAAACCCGCCCGCGGTCTCGATCCCCTGCTGGCGCCGGAGGCCCCATGTCTGCACCCCGCTGGTTCACATCGCGCCGGGCCCTCGTCGACGGCCGCCTGCAGCCGGCCGCACTGCGGGTCGAAGACGGCCGCATCGCCGAGGTGGTGTGCCCGCCGCCGCCGCTGCCTGTCACGGAAGACGTGCACGATTGCGGCGACCTCGCCCTGCTGCCCGGCATCGTCGATACGCACGCCCACCTGAACGAACCAGGCCGCACGGAGTGGGAAGGCTTTGCCACCGCGACGCGGGCCTGCGCCGCCGGCGGCATCACGACCGTGGTCGACATGCCGCTCAACTCCGACCCCGTCACCACCACGCTCGAAGCGCTCTACGTCAAGGCCGCAGCCGTCGCCGATCACGCCGCCGTCGACTATGCGTTCTGGGGCGGCGTCGTACCGGGCAACGCCGACCAATTGGCAGCGATGGCCGGGGCCGGCGTGTGCGGGTTCAAGAGCTTCCTGTGCTTCTCGGGCATCGACGATTTTCCGGCCTCGTCCGAGGCTGATCTCGACCGCGCGATGCCGATCCTGGCCGAGCTTGGGGTGCCGCTGCTGGTCCACGCGGAGATCGAGTCGCCCGTCGACGTTCCCGCCGACCCGCGGCGCTATGCGACGTACCTGGCCTCCCGGCCGGCCCGCTTCGAGGTGGCGGCGCTGGAACTCGTCGCGCGCCTGGCCGAGCGCCACCGCGGTCCCGTCCACGTCGTGCACCTGTCGGCCGCCGATGCGCTGCAGGCCGCGCACCGCGTGCGCCAGGATGGCCTGCCGCTGACGATCGAGACGTGCCCCCACTACTTGACGCTGGCCGCCGAAGACGTGCCCGACGGGGCCACCGAGTACAAGTGCGCCCCGCCGGTGCGCGAGGCCGCCAACCGCGAGCGGCTGTGGCAGGCACTGCGGGTGGGTGACATCGACCTCGTCGTGTCGGACCACTCGCCCTGCGTGCCGGGCCTGAAACGCTCGGAAACCGGCGACTTTCTCGGCGCGTGGGGCGGCATCGCTGGCCTGCAACTGTCGCCGTGGCTGGTGTGGACGGGCGCGGCGGCGCGCGGGTTCGGGCTGGCGGACCTGGCGCGCTGGATGTGTGAGCGACCCGCCGCACTCGCAGGTCTTTCCCACCGCAAGGGACGCCTGGCCGCAGGGCTCGACGCGGACTTCGTGGTGTTCGACCCGGATGCGGAGACGGTCGTCGAAGCCGCCACGCTGCGGCACCGCTGGAAGACGACGCCGTACCTCGGGCGCCACCTGCGCGGCCGCGTGCTGCAGACGTGGCTGCGCGGCCGCTGCGTGTGGGCGGGCGGCGACCTGGACTCGGGCTGGCATGGCGCGCGCGTCTGGCCCCTGCGGGTCGCTGGCAAGACTGCGCAGACCGGCCCATCTTCATGATGGATTGGCGACGGCGCGGCCGCGTCAGCGACCGTCGGCGCTTGACCAGGGTCCAAAGCCAAATTCTCCCCGCAGGCCCAAGGCGGCGACTCGGGGTTGACGGCGGAGCCCGCGCAGGCAGACTCGCTCCCCCGCAACGCGCGGCTTCCCGTGCGCCGGGCTGGGGTGATGACCATGAGCGATTTCACGCACCTGCCGGACCTCGCCGGCAAGCGCCTGGGCGGCCTCGTGCTGTGGGCGAGCGACGACTTCTTCGCGCCGAAGGAGAGCCTGCTTGAACCCGCAAAGGCAGTCTTCGACCCCGACCGGTACACCGTGCGTGGCAAGGAGATGGACGGCTGGGAGTCGCGCCGCAAGCGTCGTCGGTCGATGGGCCGCACGGGCCACGACAGCGCCATCATCGAACTCGGACTGCCCGGCACGCTCAGGGGCATCGACGTCGACACTTCGTTTTTCCTGGGCAATTACCCGGCGGCGTGCTCGCTGGATGCCGTCCGCCTCGACCACTTCGTGCCGACCGAGCGCATGGACGGCGTGCCGTGGCGCGAGGTGTTGCCGCGTTCGTTGCTCCAAGGTGGGCAGTCGAACCGGTTCGCACTGGCCGATGAGGCCACGTACACCCATTTGCGGCTGCACATCTATCCCGATGGCGGCGTCGCCCGGTTGCGCCTGTACGGCGAGGTGCGGCCAGACTGGGAGCGCCTGCAGCGCGAGCGCGGCTGGTTCGACCTCGCGGCGATGGAGAACGGCGGGCGCGCGGTGGTCTCGACCGACGACTTCTTCAGCCACAAGTCGAACCTGATCGTGCCGGGCCGTTCGTCGTTCATGGGCGATGGCTGGGAGACGAAGCGCCGCCGCGGCGGGGCCGACGCCGACTGGTTCGTCGACGACGAGGTCCACGACTGGGTGGTGATCGAGCTCGGCCGGCCCGGCCGCGTACACAAGCTTGAGGTCGATACGAACCACTTCAAGGGCAATTTCCCCGACACGGTGCGCATCGAAGCCGCCCAGGTCGACGGGCCGCTGGCCGAGACGGTTGAGGCGTGCGCGCTGCTGCCCTGGCGCGAGCTCCTGCCGCGCACGCCGCTCGAAGCCCACCGGCGCCATCGGTTCGCAGCCGAACTGGCCGATCTCGGCGTCGTGACGCACCTGCGCATGTCGATCTTTCCCGATGGCGGCATCAGCCGGCTGCGTGCGTGGGGCGTACCAGAGGGGTTGGCATGACCCTAGCCGACTTCGGTGCCTTGGCGCAGCCGGAGTTGCGCATGGCGTTGTCCCGCTGCTGTGGGGCGGAGCGCTGGGTGCAGGCCGTCATGGTCACCGCGCCGTGGCCGGACCGCGCGGCGCTGGACCGGTGCTGCGGTGCCGCGTTCGCGCAACTGGAGCGCCCGGACTGGCTCGCCGCATTCTCCCACCACCCCCGCATCGGCGAGCGCTCCCTGCAGCGCGCGGCGGCCACGGGCACGCAAGCGTGGAGCGCTCAGGAACAGGCCGGGGCCGCCAGCGCCGCGTCGACCACGCTCGACGCCTTGCGCGCCGGCAACGAGGCCTACGAGGCGCGCTTCGGGCACGTCTACTTGGTCTGCGCGACGGGCCGCTCGGCCGACGAACTGCTCGCGTTCCTGCACGAGCGCCTCTGCCACGACGCGCCGACGGAACTCGCGGTCGCCGCCGCAGAACAGTGCAAAATCACAGGGCTGCGACTCGACCGCCTGCTCGACACCACCGCCGCGGAGGCCTTGCCATGAGCGCCATCACCACCCACATCCTCGACACGGCACGCGGTCGCCCCGCCAGCGGCGTGGCCCTGCGGCTCGAACGGCTCACCGCACCACAGAATGTGGTCGTCCTCGGCGGCGGGGTCACGGATGCGGACGGTCGCTGCCGCACGCTGCTGGCCGCCGACCACCTGCTCGTGGCCGGAACCTACCGCCTGCGCTTCGAGACGGGACCTTATTTCGAACGCCTGGGGGTTGCCGCGTTCTATCCTTTCGTCGAAGTCGTGTTCGAAGTCCGCGCAGAGCAGGTCGAGGAACACTTTCACGTGCCGATCCTGCTGAATCCGTTTGGCTATTCGACGTATCGCGGCAGCTGACCGGGACGCATTCTCACGCGCCGCGCCGCCCCTCGACGATCTTGCGGAAAGAGCGCCCGCGAATCTCGGCCACCGTCAGCCCGGTGAGCCCTTCGATCTCGCCGAGTTGCAGGGCGCCGCAGTTCAGCGCGCGCAAGAAGTAGTTGAGCAACCCCTGGCCCGTCGCGGCATCGTCGAAAACGTCGCCGACGAGCGTGGCTTGGGCCGCCTTCTGGATGAACGCCTTCATCCGTGCTGCCGCCTGGTCGAGGCCGTCAAGGAAGAAGGCCTGCATCGCCGCGTAGCGCACCGGCAACTGCGCCGGGTGCAGGTCCCAGCCCTGGTAGTAGCCGTTGCGCAGGCTGTGCCAGATGTGGTCGTAGGCGAGCCGCCACGCCCGGTGCACGACCGCGCGGTTTTCCATGAGTTGGTCGATCGTCAGCGCCTCGCCGTCACGGGCGCGGTGGGGGCCGACCGGCATCACGTTCGTCGCCCCGTCCGAAAGCGGAATGCCCATCCCGCCCAGGCTCACCTGCTGCACATGCTTGGCGAAATCGCACACTGCGTGCGCCATCGTCTGGTAGGCCGCCGTGATCGAGCACGACGCCGTGTAGTCGTACGTGCCGAAATGCACCCCCACGCAGCGGCCCGCGCACGCCTGCACCATTGCCGGCAACGCCAACTTGCCGTCCGCGCCAATGATCGCTTGGGTCACTTCGGCCATCAGCTCGATTTTCAGCGCGCCGCTCGGCATGCCATTGGCCCGTTCGAGCGCGGCGAGCAACTCGACGAGCGCCGTGGCCTGTTCGGCGATCTGGATTTTCGGCAGCGTGATGCAGAAGTTGGCGGGCAACCGGCCGCCCGTGGCCTGCACCAGCGTGGTCACGAACAGGTCGAGGGTGCGCACCGAACGCGCGCGCATCTCGTCGGTGAACGGCTTGATGCGGATGCCGATGAACGGCGGCAGCGCACCATCTTGCATGCCGGCAGCCACTTCGCGGGCCGCGCGCTCGGCGTCCTTGTCCTCTTCGGCGTCGGGACGGTTGCCGTAGCCGTCTTCAAAGTCGATGCGAAAATCCTCCACGGCCTCCTGATCGAGCTTGGCCGCGACGCGCGTGTGCACGGTCCACGCCAGCCAGGCGGCTTCGTTGGTAGCGCGCACGCCGACCGGGTCTCGCGCAATGCGATCGGCCAGCGCGGCGACGGCGGCGGGCGTAGTCGGTAGCGTGTCCGCGCCCTTGAGGCCGAGTGCGCGGGCGAACACCGCGAAATCAGGGGCATACTCGCGCATGGCCACGATCGCGTTCTTCTGGATGTTGCGCGCCGTCGTCGCCTTGAACAGTTGCGCACCGCCGTACACGGTGTGGACCGGCTGGCGGCCTTCGCCTTCGCCCGGATAGCGCGCAGCAAACGCGGCGTTGGCGGCGTGCAGGCGACCGAGGATGGGCGCCAACGTGGGGGCGTCGAGACTGGCGGGCATAGGCATTCTCCTGGTGGCGGCGGGCAGGCACTGCAGGGCGGCGGGCGGTGTAGGCGAGGCGACTGGCGAAGTCAACGGCTTCCAGTCGCCGGCCCC
>SHZF01000025.1 GCA_009692425.1 Myxococcales bacterium
GCCGACACATCGCCCGCCGGGGCCACTCCGTCCGCCTTGGCCGTATCTGCCGTCGCGTCGCCGGCCACCGCCACGGCGCCATCCGCCGCCGTCGCGTCGCCGGCCACCGTGTCTTTCGCCGCCGTCGTATCGGCCGCCGCGGTCGTTGCAGGCTTGGCATCCTCGCCACACGCGACCGCCAAAATGGCAACAGCCGCGAGCGCGAGCGCTTGGTTCATCGTCTTCATCTCTCTCTCCTCGCGCCCAGGCGTTGACCTGGGCTGATTGTGGTTGTCCCGCGCGCCGTGCGGGGACGCCGCGCCTTGCGGTGCGGAAGCGCGCATTCTAGCTCCGTTCGGCCAGAATGGCAAAAGTGCCCGCATTTTCGTCGTTCGCCCACCGTGGGCAAGACTAACCGAAAATGCGGTTGGTTCTCATTTGCTTGTCATGCCGGACTCCGAAACTGCCAGCGTTGACGATTGTTGTGTAGTATCAATGTGTTGCCGACCAGGTTCGACACTCGCGGTCCCGGTCCGACGCAAGCGCCAGAAACTACGCGCGATCTCAGAAGTTTCGGAGCTCGCCAGTGCGGGTCTCGCCACCGTGCTGTCCGTGTCGAGGAGCGCGGCAACGGCGGACAGCGGCTCTGGGGGCGGCGCCATGACCTGCTCGTACACGCCGACGATGCGCTCGAACGTCGCCTTCCAACTCCAGCGCCGCTCCACTTCCGCGCGGCCGCGGGCGCCCAGCAGAGCAGCCCGCCCGGGCTTGAGCAGGTCGAGCCAGGCGTCGGCGACCGAAGCGGCCGTTGTTGTTTCGAGCGCGATGCCTGCGCGCGTCAGGCCGAGCAGTTCGCCGATACTCATCTGCGCCGAACCGAGCACCGCCGCGCCCGACGCCATCGCCTCGACTGCCGCGAGGCCGAACGTCTCGTACGGGCACAGGCAAGCGACTACGTCGACGGACGCCAGGACCCGGGCCATTTCGCGCGGCTTAGCCACGAAGCCGAGGTAACGTACCTCCGGATAACGGGCCGCGAGCGCCTCGACATCCAGTTGGCCGGGGCCATTTCCGGCGATCACCAGCAGCGGACGCTCGGCCGTCGTTTCGCGGATGCGTACATAGGCTTCGAGCAGCGGGCGGAAGTTCTTCTCCTCCGACAGGCGCCCGGCATACGCCAGAACCACGTCGCCGGGTCGCGCACCCCATTGGGCCCGCAGCGCCTCGTCACGGTGGCGCGGTGCGAACATCTGGGTGTCGACGCCCAGCGGCATGGGCACGACACCGGCGACGCCATTGCGCTGCAGTTGATCGACCATGCACTCCGTCGCGGCCATCGTCGCCGAGAACGCGCCATATGTGCGGCGGGCCCACCACCACGCCGCCCTCTCGCCGAGCGCGCCCAGCCAGTGCCCGCCCCTGGAAAGGACGCGGCGGACGTCGGTGACGGGAAAATTCGCGTGCCAGAACCCGACCACCTTGGTGTCGAGACCGGCCACGGCAAAACGCACCCAGTCCGGCGTGTGGAAGGGTGAGCCGACTTCGACGACGTCCGGGCGAATCTGGCGCAACACGCGGCGCAGCACGAACGGGTTCCACATCAAGCGGTAGCCCGACTTGCCCAGCGACAGCGCGGGCACGTGGTGGATGCGGGCCGTGCCGTGCACCTCGACACCCGCGCGGTCCGACGGCAGTAGCAGGTGGTACTCGATGTCCTCGCGGCGCGCGAGATAGCGGAGCTTTTCCAAGTGATAGCGCCGCACGCCCCCGCCGGTGAGGCTGAAGAAGTCGTTGACATCGGCGATGCGAAGCTTGGCCATGAGGTGTGCGGACGCGGCGAGGTGGGTCTGGTGGAGTAGCGCTGCTCCAGTGCGGGGACGTTGCTCCAGTGCGCGCCGGAGGTCCCTTGCGCGGGCGTTTGTAGCGTGGGGCGGGAAAACCGCAAGAATCTCTTGTTTGTTCACCGAACGGGTTCACCGAACGGGTTTGCCGAGCGTCTCGCTCCAGCGGCTGCGCACTGAGCGGGCCCCGGGCGAGACCATGCACGACGCGTGCCAACCCTAGAGAAATCCGCATGGAGCCCAGTAGGGCCCGTGCAAAAATGAACGCGCCCTTACGGCACCACGGGTGTCGCGCCGGGGGGCTGGCGCGGTGTCCAGCCCGCGGTCAGCCACGCTGCGGTGTGCAGGGCCGTGTCGGTGCGGCCGGGGCCGACGTTCCACTGCAAGGCAAAGAGGGCCGCCGCGACGACGAGGGAGGCACATGCCACGGACCCGCGCGCGCCCGGCACCACACGCGTCAGGGCCTGAAGCAGCCAGCCAGCGCCCGCAAGGAGCGCCCCGAAATACGGCAGAGAACTCCACAGTGACGGCACGCCGCGCGCCATGGCGACGTTGTTGCCGACCCAACCGTGTGACAGCAAGGGTCCGACGATCTCGGGAAGGGGATTGTACACCTCGAACGGAAACCCCTGCGATACCGCGCTGCACAGGCCGGTGACCGCGATCGACGCCAGGGCAAGCCCGCCGAACACGGGCAGCCACGGCAGTCGTCGAGGCGCGGGCAGGGCGTCGAGGCCGTGGGCGGTCGCGATCACCGCAAACGGCACCAGCGCCGTGATGTAGCGGGGGCCCACCACCCAACCGCCGCGCCACAAGCTGTGGCTGCACTGGAACCATATGAAATACAATACGAGTATCAGCGCGGCCAGCGCCTCTCCGCGGCGTCCTGCCCAGAAGCCCGGTGCCGGTTCAGCGGTGGCGGTCGTGGCCAGCCCGAGATCTGCGCGGGCGCCGAGGGTGGCGATCTGGGCCGAAGGTTCGGCTGCGCGGTGGCGGCGCAGCGCGGCGCTGGCCAGGAAGACGAGCGCGGTCCACGGCGCAAAAAACCACAGCCCCGTATACGGCGACAACAGGGAGCCGACGACCTTTTCGCGGTCGGGCCAGTGGATGCCCATGAACCCGGGGGCGATGTCGCGCTGGAAGCCGGGGTTTTCGAGAAACGCGTACGGCAACGTCCACGGCCTGCCGAACGCGACCGCGTGGTAGTGTGCCGTGAGCGCGACGGGCAGGGCGGCGCCCACGGCCAGCCACACCAGGTCGAGCGCCCGCCGGCGACGCAGCAGAGCCCACCCGCCGACGAGCGCCGCCGCCGGGGCCATCGGGTACTCGATCGCCGGCGCCCAGCCGAGCGCGCAGCCAGCCGCCATCATCCAGCCCGGCGCCGAATCCTGGGCGGCGCGCGCAACCAGCAGCCAGGCCGCCAGCAGCGCGAGGCCACCGGGCTGGTGGCCTGCAAACATCTGGCCGTACGTCAGCGACAGCGAACCGAGTGCGCCGGCCAAGACGACCGCCAGGCCGAGGTCCGGGTCGTCGAGGCGCCGCCCGAGGTGGCGGGCCACCAGGAGCCAGGCCAGCAACGTCGGCACGATCACGACCGTCACGCGCAGCCACCACACCCACGCCGCTTTCGACGGCACGCCCCAGCCCAGCAACCGGTAGCCGGTGCGCATGACCCAGGCGGGCGGGACTCCGAGGAATTGCAGACCCGGCGCCTTGCCCTGATAGAGCCACCCTGAACAGTCCGGGCCCTTGGCTCCGGCCTCGTCACAGCGGATCGCCTTGTCGTTGACCCAGCCCCAACGCTCGTACACCGGGCCCGTGTCGACGTTCTGTCCAGTGCTCCGGTCGCGGCGGCCGATCGCGTAGGTGCCGTGCTCCGCGAGCGCGCGAACGGCGTAGACGCGCACATTTTCGTTGGGATTGTTCGTCGGCTCGGACCAGACGAACAGCCACAGGTAGGCCGGCGCCAGCACCGCAAGCAGGCCGAGCGTGCGGCGCCAGGTCACGGCAATTTCCGGGTTGGCTCAAAGCCACCGCATGGGAAATTCACAAGATCTCAGCGGCCGGCGACGAGCGGCGCGATCAGGAGGCTGACGACGCTCATCACCTTGATCAGGATCGCGACGCCGGGGCCCGACGTGTCCTTGAAAGGGTCGCCCACGGTGTCGCCGATGACGGCCGCCTTGTGCGTGTCCGAGCGCTTCGGGTGGCCGGGCAGCCCGCCCTTTTCGATGTACTTCTTCGCGTTGTCCCAAGCGCCGCCGGAATTCGCCATGAACAGCGACATCGACGCGCCGACTGCGAGCGCCCCGGCCAACGTACCTGCCAGCGCCGCCGGTCCGAGCACCCAGCCAACCACGACCGGCCCGACGACCGCCACCATGCCCGGCAAGATCATCTGCGACAGCGCGGCTTGGGTGGCGATGCCGACGATGGCTTTCGGCTCCGGGTCCGCGGTGCCCTCGCGCAGGCCAGGGATTTCGTTGAACTGCCGGCCGATCTCGACCACGATCGCGCCCGCCGCCTTGCCGACGGCCAGCATCGTCGACGACGCGACGATGAACGGTAGCACCGCGCCAATGAGCAGGCCGATGAGGATGTCGGGGTTGTTGATGGCGAGGTCCATCGCCGGCAGGCTGGCACGCAGGCGCGTCGCGTTCACCTCGAGCGAATAGGCGGAGAAAAGCGCCATCACCGTGAGCGTCGCCGAGCCGATCGCGAAGCCCTTGCCGATCGCCGCCGTGGTGTTGCCGACCGCGTCGAGTTCGTCGGTGATCTCGCGAACCTTGGGGTCGAGCC
This sequence comes from Myxococcales bacterium, assembly GCA_009692425.1. Lineage (GTDB taxonomy): Bacteria > Myxococcota_A > UBA9042 > UBA9042 > UBA9042 > SHZF01. The sequence goes on from SHZF01000025.1 coordinate 4,620, forward strand.
CTGCCATCTCTGCGATGCCGCCGGCGTTGTCGGCGACCGGGCCGTAGGCATCCACCGTCATCACGATCGCGGTGCCGGCCAACATGCCCACCGCCGACAGGCCGATGCCGTACATGCCGAGGTCGCCCATCGCGGCGTTCGCGATGTAGGCCACGGCTGCGATCAGCAGCAGGCACACGAACACCGACTCCATGCCGACGGCCATGCCGCGGATGACGTTCGTGCCGGCGCCCGTCTTGGAAGCCTCGGCGACGCCCTTCACCGGGCCGTAGTGGCCGGTGTAGTACTCGGTCAGCAGGCCGATCAGCGCGCCGCCGAGCGCACCACCCGCCAGCGCCACCGTCACGCTCTGCGCGACCTTGAACTGGGGCAGGATCGCGTACGTGATCGCGACCAACACAACCGGCGGCAGCACCATGGCGGCGCGCAAGACGGTAGACGGCGCTGAGTTCTTCATGGCCCGCGCGATGAAGATGCCCGCGATCGACACAATGAGGCCGATGCCCGCCAGGATCAGCGGCAGCGCCACGGCAACTGCGCGCTTGGTCGGCTCGTCGAGGCTGGCACCGGTGGCGAACAGGCCGTCGAGCGTGGTGACGTTGATCGCGAGGCCGATCGCCATCGTCGCGACGATCGCGGCGACCAGTGACTCGTAGATGTCGGCGCCCATGCCGGCGACGTCGCCCACGTTGTCGCCCACGTTGTCGGCGACCACGCCCGGGTTGCGCGGGTCGTCTTCGGGAATGTTCTCAAGCACCTTGCCCGCGATGTCGGCGCCGACGTCCGCGGCCTTCGTGTAGATGCCGCCGCCAATGCGGGCGAACAGCGCGATCGACGACGCGCCGACTGCAAAGGCATGGAGCATCGTGGGCAGATGATCGGTGCCCTGGTACATCGCGTACACGCCGTACAGGCCGATCAGCGACAGCGCGGCGACGCACAGCCCCATCACGGCGCCGCCGTCGAGCGCGGTCAACAATGCGTTGGCCTTGGAGCCACTGGCCGCGGCCTGGGCGGTGCGGACGTTGGCAAAGGTGGCTGCGCGCATGCCGATGAAGCCGGCGAGCAGCGACAGGAAGGCGCCGCACAGGAACCAGCCGGCCGCGATCGGGCCGAGCGAGGGCACGGCCGCCATGCAGCCGCCGACCACGACCGCGTAGACCGCCAGCACCTTGTATTCGGCGGCCAGGAACGCCATCGCGCCCTCGCGGATGTAGCCCGCGATGCGCTTCATCGCCTCGTTGCCCTCGTCGAGGCCCTTGATGCGAACGTAGAAGAAGGCCGCGATGATCAGGGCAAAAACGCTGGCGCCGAGCGTGACCTTGGTCCACAGGTCGAGAACGTCGGTCAACATGGTACCTCGTGTGCACGACTGCGGAGGAGAGAAGTGCAGTCACATCAAATGGTTGCGCCGCCCGCGCGAACCGTGGCCCGGCGCGGAAAGGCGCGCAAGGTGCCATGGAACACGGGGCGGCGCAACCGTCGCTGACCGATGCTTGCGCCTACAGCTTGCGCGCGTTCTTGCCGAGGAATTCGGCGACGCCGGTGCGGTTCGCCTTCATGGCGGCCTTGCCGTGCGTCCAGCCGGCCGGGCAGACCTCGCCGTTGGTTTCGGTGTGCTGCAGGGCATCGACCATGCGCAGCATCTCATCGACGTTGCGGCCGAGGTCGAGGTTGTTCACGACCTGGTGCTGCACCTTGCCGTTCTTGTCGATCAGGAACGACGCGCGCAGGGTCTTGGCGTCGTCGGCCATCACGTCGTAGTCCTTGGCGATCGACTTCGTGATGTCGGCCAGCAGCGGGTAGCGGACCGCGCCGATGCCGCCGTCCCTGACCTTCATCTCGCGCCAGGCCCAATGGCTGAACTTCGAGTCGACCGAACAGCCGAGCACGACCGTGTTGCGCTGCTCGAACTCGGCGATGCGGTGGTCGAATGCGATGATCTCGGTCGGGCACACGAACGTGAAATCGAGCGGGTAGAAGAAAAGCACCACGTATTTGCCGAGGTACTGCTCGAGCGAGAGTTTCGCGAAGCTGCCGTCGGGCAGGACGGCTTCGGCGGTGAAGGCGGGAGCGGGCTTGTTGACGAGTACGGCCATGGTCGGGTCCTTGGTGTGGCGAGGGGACGGATGGGTGTGGCGCGGGAGGCGCGCCGAAAAGCGGCTGGCGGTGTACGGCAGGCGCGCCGGCAGATCAAGCGCTGGCTGGCTTTTTCCCTTTCGTGCCGCCCCGAGTCGCATCTGCACCGCGCGCCAGCAGTGCGTCGATGCTGAACAAGCCGGGGCCGAGCGCGGCCACTGCCAACAACATCACGAGGTAGGCGAACGCGAGTTCCGAGGTGAAGTCGAACTTCGTGTTGAAGCTGTCCCAGTGTGCGGTGAGCATGGCGACGGCCATCACGAGGACCGCCGGCACGGCACACAGGCGGGCCATGGCGCCGACCCCGATGAGGACGCCGAAGCCGACCTCCTGGACGGCGGCCAGGGTGAAGTTCAGCTTGCCGCCGCCGGGCAGTTTCCATCCCGCGCGGCCCGCGATCGTGAGGTCGCCGAACCAGGCCACGGTCTTGTCGGCCTGCTCCTGGCACGCGGCCTTGCGTTCGCGGGCGCAGACGGTGCCGACCCCGGCCCGACAGGTGTCGTCCGCGCAATTCTCGCGGGCATCCCTTTCACAGTCGGAGTTCGGATCCGAAGAGCACTCGCCGCGCAGCTTGGCGACCTTGCCCATGCCGGCCTCGTACAGGCCGATGCCTGCGGTCAGGCGCAGCGCCAGCAAAGCGACCGACGCCGCCAGCGCGCGCTGTGGCACGAGGTGGCCTCGCAGCCTGCCCAGAATTGTGCCGCTCGCCATGATTGTCCCCCGCCGATACGGTGCGAGAGTGCCGCAGACGGGGGCCGTTTGCCAGCATGTCGCGAGAAGTTCTCGGGGCACTGGACAAGCTTCTCGGCGCAGTGGACAAGTTTCGCGGCGCAGCGGGCAACATTTGCGGCGCAGTGGGCAAGATCTGTGGAATTGCGGGCGGCCGACTTCCTGTTTGAAGACGCGGCCGTGCTGCTCGTGGGCAAGCCCGCCGGCGTCCCCGTGCACGCAACGCTGGCGGCCGAGCGCGACCACTTCGTGGCCATGGTGGCGCGCTACCTGACCGCCCGCGACGGCGGCGTCGGCTACCTCGCGCTTGTGCATCGCCTCGACGTCGATACGTCGGGTGTCGTGTGTTTCGCGCGGACGTCCGGCGCCAGCGCCTCGCTCGGTCGCGCCTTTGAGGCAGGTGCGGCGACCAAGGTGTACTGGGCTTTGGTGCGGCGACCGGACCAGCTGCCGGAGCATTCCTTCCGCGTGCGGAACTACCTGCGTGAGGTGCGCGGCGGGCAACCCCCGGTGCGAGCGGTTCGGGCCGGTGGAGCGCTGGCGCTGACCGAAGTACGCATCGTGGCGGCGGGACCCCGCACGGTGGCGGTCGAAGCGCGACCGCACACGGGCCGGCGCCACCAGATCCGTGTCCACCTCGCCGACGCCGGCCTGCCGATCCTGGGCGATGCGACGTATGGCGGCGCTGCCCTGGGCGACCTCGCGCCACGGGTGATGTTGCACGCCCGCTCGCTCACGGTGCCCCACCCCGACGACGGACGCCCGCTGACGGTGACGAGCCCGCTGCCTCCCGACTTTGCCGCGGCCTCGCATCCGCTGGTTTGGCCAGTCGCTGAATAATCACTAGTTGTTTTCGACGGATGTGGCGCACGCGACCGGAACACCCGGCGCGCCCCGCCTCCTTGCTGCCGTCGACAGTCGCCGCGCCAAGTCGTTGATCAGGATCGCGATTCGATCGACCAGCGCAGGCCAGCGCACCACTACCGATCGTTCGCAACCCGCGTTTTTCTGGACCGATCCGCTGCCTCGGCGACGCTTCTGCGCGGCACGTCGCCGAGGTGCAGATGTCCAGTCCGAATGTTCGCTCCAGTCAACCAATCCCGCAGTTCGCCAGCACGCGGGCGTTGCCGCCCTTGCGAGTCTTGGACGGAGGCGGGCCGGCCACGAACCGTGTCACCGGCCCCGTGCCGCGCGCCGGCCTGCACATCGTGCCGCAGCCCGTCGCGGAGCCCGCCCAGCCGTTCTTGAAATGGGTTGGCGGCAAACGGCGTCTGCTCGACCAACTCGTGCCGCTGCTGCCGACAGGGCGCTTGCGCTACGCGGAACCCTTCCTTGGCGGTGGCGCGATGTTTTTCCGGTTGTGGTCGCTCGGCCGGCTGGAGTCTGCGCTTCTGACGGATGCCTCAGCGGACGTCGTCAATGCGTGCAACGTGTTGCGCGATGACGTGGACGCGCTCGTCGGCCGACTGCGTGCCCATGCCCACGCCTACCTGCCCGCCGATGCCGACGCCCGGGCGGCCTACTTCTATGCGGTGCGCGACCGGCACCCGTCGCTCGTGCCGATGGACGCGGTCGAGCGGGCTGCCCGCATGGTTTTCTTGAACCGCACGTGTTTTAACGGGTTGTGGCGCGAAAATCGCCGAGGCCTGTTCAATGCGCCCCATGGCCGCTATGACGCGCCGACCCTGTGCCCGGAAGACCGCCTGCGCGCCGCGGCCCGCGCCTTGGATGCGGCCACCGTGGCGCGCGCAGACTTCCGCAGCCTGCCGAACCTGTGTCGGGCCCACGGCGTCACGTTCGCCTACCTCGACCCACCATACCATCCCGTGAGCGTGACGTCGGCCTTCAACGCCTACTCCGGCGGCGCGTTTGCAGCCACTGCCCAGGCGGAACTGGCCGACACGTGCCGCGCGCTCGACCGGGCCGGCGTGCGCTGGATGCTGTCGAACTCGGACTGCGACTTCGTGCGAGGGCTGTACCGAGGCTTCGACATCCGCACGGTGCAGGCCGCCCGCGCCGTCAATTGCAAGGGCGATCGGCGCGGCACGGTGGCCGAAGTCGTCGTCCGCAACTACTAGCTACACAGTCGCCTAGAGCTACAGAGTCGCCTCGTCGGGATTTTCGGCTACGCCGTGGGCCCGCGACGAGGCTCCGCTACGGACAGTACGTCTTCTTGTCCGCGCCATCGGGCCAAGGGTCGGGTCACGGTTCCCCGACGAGGCTGCGCAATTTCTGCAGCAAGGCGATCGCGTCGACCAGGTCCGGCGGCGGATCGACCAACTGTCCATCTTCGGTCAGGATCGGCAGGACCTTGGCGTGGGCCTTGGCGAGTTGGATGGTAGTGTCGAGCAGTTCCACCGCCTTGCCTTTTTCGCCTGCCGCAACCGCCACGCACGCGCCTTGGAGCGCCATGCCGATGCGCAGCAGGAGCCACGCCCGCTGCACGATCGGTCCCGTGAAGTACGCATACCCGCCATCGAGAATCGGCACGAGCCCCGGAACCGCGACCTGTGTCGCGAACGACTCGGTTTTCTGGGTGCTCGCGGCCATGTAGCTCCATTCGACCTTGGCAAGTTGAAGCGCATCGGCGCCAGCGTAGTCCTTGGATGCGGTCAGGCGCACAATCATGATGCCGTTGTGCAGCGACGGGTGCAGCGCCGGCACCGACTTGGCCTCCGCGGTGTCGAGCGGCGCGACGCTGCCCGCATCTCCGGAACCGAACTGATGAACTAGCGCCTTGTCGGCCGTTCCGATCGGCGCGCCGACGCGCCAGCGCGAGCCGCCGAGGTGGTGCAACCCAAAGCCGGGCACGTCGTGTACGGACCAGCCGAGCGCAAGGTCGAGCGTGATCTTGACGTCCGTGGCGACCGTCTGCAGCACGGTGGCGAGGTCGCCCGCAAAGATGGCCCTTGTGTCCGTTCCCGTCGGGGCGGTCCAAGCAGTGCCGCCCCCTAAGATGGCGACCTGGTTGAGCAAGCCGGGGTCGAACTCGGCACCGAGACCGATCGTAGACGTCGTGCACCCCGCCGAAAAACCATCCTTCGCAAGCTGAATCAATGCCTTGCCTGACGTCGTGCCCACGGTCGCGCGCCCGTCGGTCAGCAGCACCACGTGCCGGGACGCGAAGGCCGTCGCCTGCTTGCACTGCTGCAGGCCGAGGTCGAGTCCCGCGTGCAGATTGGTGCCGCCCGCCGCCTCCAGCCCGCCCAGCACGATCTGCAACTGGGCAGCAAGGCCTGCGTCCAGGTTCGTTGCGGGCAGCAACACGGACGCCTCGTCGCTGAAGGTGACGACGGCGACACGGCTGCCCGCGGGCAGTTCGCCGATCAGGTTCTTGACTCCGTCGGTGACGCCCTTGAGCTTTTCGCCCGCCATCGAGCCGGAGCGATCGAGCACGAGCGTCAATGCCACCGGCGCGGCCATGGCGCCCTTGCCTTTGCCGACCTGCACGCCGAGTTGGAGCACGGCCTCCAGCGGAGCGTTCGGCGCGGGCTGCACGATTCCGGCGTAGGCCACGAGGTCGACCGTGCGGGTAATCTCAGCCGCCGGGAGCGCGGTCGCGTGTTCGTTGAGCCAGCCGACGAGTGGAATGTGGTCGGGCGTTGGGACCTTGCCGCCCGCCAGCAGCGCGCGAAATCCGTCGATGTTCTGGGGGCCCCCTGGTTTGAGTCCGAGCACGGGGAGCGCGGTGTTGGCGGTGACAGGGAGCGAGCCCCTTCTTGCGTCGGTACCTCCGGACACCGCGGTCACGTCGAACCACCCCAAGCTCGCGCCGTCGGCCGGCGTCCCGGACGTGGACGAGTCCGCCTTGAACGAGGTGCCGGCGCTGGATGCGCAGGCTGCCAACGCGCCGCCCACGAGCAGGAGGGCTGCATGGCCGCCCACGCGGAAGGTCAAACTCGACATCGGTGGGTCTCCAGCATCCGGGGTCGCCCGAAGTGCGGCGGGTCCGGCAATGGTCATTGGCATTGCAAGGACCGTACCAGAGTTTTCGGTTGGCTCAAGCGGAGCCGCCCCCGTGAACAGATGCCCACGCGGATTCCCGCCCACGCAACGAACGAAAGACCTTGGTCCGCATGGGCATCTCGTGCGGGCCGCAGCTGCTGGCGACTCGCGGCAACGGCAAAAGGATCGACTTGTTTCTGTCGCCGTCCCTAGGCAAGGCGCTTGCTACCGCGGGTTGGGGCCGTGGCGGAGGCGTCGAAAGCGATTGCGATGTAGAGATTCTCAGCAAAGTGTTGGCAATTTCATTCCATCGGTTGCCGCCGCCCGGCAGGCGGGCTAGAAGGCACCATCGTGAACGCCGGTTTCCCGCCTGTACCCGCCGCACGCTGCCTCGTCTGGGTCGCATCTGCCGGGGTCCTGGGCATCGCGATCCCGGGCTGCTTTGCGACGGGCGAGGCCGGCGACGCCTGTACCGCACACTGGCAGTGCGCCGGCGGCACGCGGTGCACAAACCAACTCTGCGTCGATCCGTGGTCGTGCATCGGGAGGCCGGCGTGCCTCGACGACGGCGCTTGTACCGCCCGCGGCCGCACGTGTGCCGTCGGGTCCGACGCGGACTGCCAGCGCGCTGCGGCGTGCTCGGCGGAGGGTCGTTGCTTCGCACGCCACTCGTCGTGCGTGGCGGAGCGTTCCGAGGACTGCGCCAAGGCTCATGTGTGCCGAGACGACGGTCGCTGCCGCGCCGAAGCCGGGCGCTGCCTGCGCGGAGGGCGTTCGGCGCTGCGTTGCGGCAATGCGTGCGCGGCCTGGGGGCGCTGCGAAGTGGCCAAGGACGGCGCGTGCGTCGCCGTGTCCGACGCGGACTGCCGGACGGCGCTCGGCTGCGCGCTCGAAGGCCTCTGCTCCGCGCGTGGCGGCGCGTGTGTGGCGGCCATGGACGCGGACTGCCAGGCGGCAGGCTCGTGCCAGGCAACTGGGGCGTGTCTGGCGCGCGGCGGCGCGTGTGTGCGCAGCAGCGACCGCGTGTGCCGGGACGAAGCGGGCTGTCACGACAACGGCCTGTGCACGTGGCTGGATGGGCGGTGCGTCGCCTCGACCGACGCCGATTGCCGGTCATCGGCCCAGTGTGCGACCGACGGGCTCTGCACGGCCCACGTCGCCCGTTGCATGGCCGGCTCCCCGGCGGACTGTGCGCGCGCCGTGATCTGCGGCGACGCGGCGCGCTGTACGCCGGAGCAAGGCACGTGTCGCGTCATGAGCGACGCCGACTGTCGCAGGGCACGGAACTGCGCGGATACCGGCGCGTGTTCCTTCGCAGGCGGTCGCTGCCTCGTCGTCGCAGATGCCGACTGTGCGGCGTCGGCGCCGTGCCGCGACCACGGCCAGTGCTCCGCGCGCGACGGGCGCTGCGTCGTGGCCGCGACGGACGATTGTCGGCGCGGCAGCGATTGTGCTTTGTGGGGGTTGTGCCGCTGGGTCGGCGACATTCCGGTCGTGGCGCCCGCCGCTGTCGTACAGCCAACTCTTGGCGCGGCCGCCGTCGTGCGACCCCGTCGTCGCGCCAAGCCAGCGCCGCCTCCACCTCCGCCACGGCCGGTCCTGCGGCGCGCGACCGAACTCGGTGGCCCCGCGCCCGGCGAGTGCCGTGCAAGCTCCGACCGTGCGTGTCGCCGGGCTGCCGTATGTCGAACCGAAGGCCTCTGTGCGTCGCGCGGCGGGGAGTGCGTGGAACTGGGCGCGGTCCCGGTACTCGCGACGGACGTCACGCCCCTGACCGCGCGCTGAAGGCGTGGCAGAATGGCCGTCGCGACGCCACATGCGCGGGCCTGCGCGCGGGGCGGCCCCGAATCCACGACCGCAACCGCTGCCCTTGCGCCACGGGACGCTTGTGCGTAGAACCCGCGCGCCCGGCGCGCCCCGGGCGTCGGACGCCGCCATGACGGACCCTTCGCGCTTGTTCGTGCTCGAAGTCGGCGCGCGCCGCCCCGTCGATGTCGCGTTGGGGCCGGGTCGCCACGAACTGCGCGACTGCGGCGTCGAGGTTGCACTGGATGACAACGGCACGCGGGTTGCTGGCCTCGGTCACGGCCCCACGGCCTTCTTGCTGCCGGGCGCGCGCAGGCTGTACGCCGGCGCTTGGGTGATCGCCGCGGCGGGCACCCGGGTGAGTTGGGCTGGACGCGAGTGGGTGCTCGTCACCACGAAGCTGGCGGGCAGCGAGCCGGTGCCGCCCCGCGCGGTCAGCCTGCACCTCCACGCTCCCGGTCTGGCGGCGCGGGCTGTCCTCGTGATCGAACAGGGCAAGGACCGCGGGGGATTCCTACGGGTCCACACCGAGCCGCAGTTGCTGGCAGCGGGGGTCGCGGTCGGAGCCGTGCGGGCCAAGGATGGTGCGGAGACCCTGCGGTTGCGCGTTCACCCAGCCGGACCTGCCGTCCACGTCGGTGCCGACCCCCTCGAGCCCGGGCACGACCGGACCGTGGCGAACGGCGACCGCGTCGTCGTGGGCGCTGCCGAAGCGGCCCATCACGTGATCGCGCACGTGCTCACATTCTGAAATCCGCGGCCACTCTTGGCCGCGCCGCTGATCCGTCAGGAGTCCCATGATCGGTCCATTGTCCGGAGCTCTCTTTGGCGGAGTCACGTGGGACCTCGACCCGCTGCTCGTCCAACTCGGCCCGCTGCAGATTCGCTACTACGGCGTCATGTTCGCGCTGACGATCTACACGGGGTTCTTCGTGTGGCGGCGCCAGGCCCTGCGCAATGGCGAGTCGCATGTGTTCGCAGAGGATTTCTTGTGGTGGGGCGTCATCGCCATCGTCGGCGGGGCGCGCCTCGGCCATTGCTTGTTCTATGAGCCGGAGACGTACCTCAAGAATCCCATCGAAATCGTGAAATTCTGGAAAGGCGGGCTCGCCAGCCACGGTGCCGCGCTCGGCCTCGTGTTGGCCCTCTGGCTGTTTTCGCGCAAGTACAAGGTGACCTGGTTTCGGGTCGCCGACTACCTCGCCCCGGCCATCGCTATCGCGGCGGGCGGCGTGCGGATCGGCAACTTCTTCAACTCGGAGATCGTTGGCCGCGTCACCGACGTGCCGTGGGGTGTCCAATTCCTGCGCTACTGCCGCATCGAGCACGTGCCGGTGGCCCAGTGCCTGCCGCGCCACCCGTCGCAATTCTATGAGTTCCTGATGGGCGTCGCGACGTATCTGCTGTTGACGGTGCTGGAGAAGCGCGACATCCGCCGGGCGGGGTCCGGTTTCTTCGCCGGCGTGTTCCTGGTGACCTACTTCTCGTTTCGATTCAGTGTCGAGTTCTTCAAGGAGTTCCAGACCGAACAACTGCGCGAAGGAGGCCCGTTGCACGCCATCGAGGAGGCGGTCGGCTTTCACTTCACGATGGGGCAGTGGCTGTCGGTCGGTTTCGTCGTCGCGGGGCTTGTGCTGCTTGCTCGCGCGCTGCGGCAGGCTCGCGAAGCGTTCCCTGTACCGACGCCTACTCCCGAAATCGCTCCCGAGCCACCGAAAGGACCGGGCGCGAAGTCGACAGCCGCGAAGAGAACCGGCAAGCGAAAGTAGTGGCTACCCCAACTGCACGGTGTCGAGCGCCCCTTCGAGTTCGAACAGGTCGCGCAACCCGACCAGGGGCAAGGCGATGCCGGAGCGCGTCCGTCGCGCGACCCGCGGAGACAGGACGCTCCAGTCGATGCGGGGGTGCACGTCCAACAGTACCAGATCCGGACTCGCGCCGTGCTTGAGATCGAACGTCGTCGCGTCGGCGTGGCAGGCCGCCTCTAGGGTCGGCAGCGGGCCGTAACCCGCGACCCGCAACGCGTCGAGCACGGCCCCGGTGTTGGTCACGCCCGGTGCCATCACGATGCGGACACCCAAGTTGGGGGCGTCGTACCCGAACAAGAGCAGCGCCAATTCTCCGCCCAAGGCATAGCGCGCGCCGGAGGCCTGCAGCGCCGTCAACAGCAGGCGGTGCGGTACGTGGCGCCAGCGGCGCTGGGTGGCGAGAGGCGTCCGGGCAGGAAAGTGAAGCTCAAGGTCGGCCACGGCGGTCTCAGGCCAGCAGCAATGCGGCGCAGGGGCGTGCATGCGAGCAGGTGCCCCCTATCCGCCGAAGTACGCGAAGGCGGCACCTGACGTCCAGTGAAAGTGTGTAGCCCCGATCTGCCACCTCCGGCGCATTTCGTCGTTGGCGTCGTCCGTTGGCGATTCGACGTACCCGGTGTACGCGTTGACCACCAACCGCCTGGGCCCCCAGAACTGCATCCGAATTCGGCCGTCGGGGGTGGGAGTCGGTGGTGGATCCGGGGGAAGGTTGGCTGCTGGAGCCTGGTAGCCGTAGCCTGTGTCCTGCCGCGATCAGGCCCCGCCCGCGTAGAAAGCGCCGAGCACGTCGACCATGGCCGCCAGATCGTCAGCCCCGCACGTCTCGCACGCCGAGTGCATCGCCCACTGCGGACAGCCGACATCGACTGTACGAACACCCAGTTGGGCTGCGGTGATGGGACCGATCGTCGAGCCGCACACGAGGTCCTGACGGATGACGAAGTCCTGCACGCGCGCGCCCGCAGCTTCACAGAGCGCCACGAATGTCGCCGCCGTCTCGCCGCTGGTGGCATAGCGGTCCGCGGCGTTGGCCTTGACGACGACGCCCTGGTTGATGCGCGGCGCGTGCTGCTTGTCGTGCAGTTCCGGATGGTTGGGGTGCCAGGCGTGCGCCATGTCGGCGCTGATGCAAAAAGTATGTGCAAACGCCTGCTCGGGGTCCTGGCCCGCCGCCGTCGCAGGGTGACGCCGCGCCACGCGCACCAGCACGTCGCGCAGGAAGCTGGACGCGGCGCCAGAACTCGTCAGCGAACCCGTCTCTTCGGCATCGAAGAAGGCCGCCACACGCGTACGCAGCGGGTTCGGCACCCGCGCCACCGCAGTCATCATCCCCTCGAGGGCGCTCCACACCATGGCGAGATCGTCGTGGCGCGGCCCGACCACGAGCGAGCGGTCGATTCCGGCGCGCACGGGGCGCTGCCACGGCACGAGGTGGAGGTCGAAACCGTCGAGTCGTTCCAGGCTCACCCCCAAGCGCTCTGACAACGCAGAGAGCGCCCGATCCGGCTCGCCTTCGCCCGTCGCCAGCACCGCATTGAGCCAGCCTTGGGGATTGATGGGGCCCTTCTCGTTTTTCTCGCGGTCGAGGTGGATCGCGATGTCGGGGATCACGCCGATCGGCGCGTCGAGGTGCACGAGCCGCCGGGTCACGATCGGCTGGCCGGTGATTGCGTGGAACGCCGGCTGCCCGTTACGCAGGCGCACGATCTGGTGCACGGCGCCGGCGAGCGCCAGCGGCCGGTCGAGCCACGAGCGGCGGATCAGCCCGCCGTGGAACTGCGTGGTCAACAGCACCGTGCCGGCCGACTGCGCCACCGGATTGAGTCGCAGCCGCAGGTCGGGGCTGTCCGTGTGGGCGCCAACCAGGGCGTAGCCGGTTTCGACGGGCGAGCGCTCGCCGATGTGCAGGGCGATCACGGAACGGCCGTCGGGATGCACGACGATGGCGCGCTCGCCGGGTTCGATGTCGAACGGGGCGCCGAGCGCGCGCTCGACGAAGCCAGCCGTCTGCAGGCGCCGCACGACGCCGGCGACGGCATGAAACGGTGTCGGCGCCGCGTGCAGGAAGTCGACGTACCCATCGACGCGATCCCTCCCCGCATCGGCTCCTGCCAAGGCGGCGGCACCAGACCGCAAGGGAGGCCGCGCCGCCGCTGCTCGTTCCGGTCCTCCTTGCAACGCCGCGGCAAATGCGGCGCCCAAAGCCGACGACGGTGGCGGCAAAGGCCGCGGTGCTTCGGATGCGGCGTCGGCGTGGTCGGCCGCCTCGGCGGTGCCGGCGGCAGTGCTGGGAGCGGGGCGTGGCCGAGCGGGGCGACCCGAGCGGCCTCCACGCGGGCTCGATGGTGGGCGTTCTGGCATCTGCTACTTTCCTCCGAACAAGACGCCCCACGCGATGATGCCAACCGCCATCAGCGTCTCGCCGGCGATGAACCCAGACGCGGCGACGGCGGTGAAGCGCTCGGCAAACGCCGGCCGGCTGCGTGCCACCGACCACGCCAGGCAGGCGCCGAGGAACATGGAAGCGGACGTCGAGAACGCAAACGTCATCGCTACGCCGAAGCCCGCAATCGACGGCAGCCAGCGCTTGGACCGGGCCGGCACCAGCGATTCGATGATGGCGAACGACGCGCCCGCCAGCGCGGCGTACTGGATCGCGGCGAGCTTGTGCGGTTCTACGGCGCTGACACCCTGGGCCAGCAGTTCCGCCACCTTCTGCCAGACGACGGCGGCCGGCGCGGGCCACTTCTCGCTGCCGAGTTCGTCCGGATTCACCAAAAGCGTGTAGCCCAGGGTCGCAAAAACGGCGCCGACGGCGATGCCGAACACCTGGGCGATCACCTGGAAGCGCGCCTTGGCGCCCAACAGGTAGCCCGTCTTGATGTCCGTCAGCAGGTCGCCGCAATGGCTCGCACACCCGGCTGTGATGTTCGCCGCCATCAGGTTCGCCGGCACGGAGCCCGGCATGACGGCGCCAAACACCATCTGCGGCACCTTGCCCATCGCGCCCACCGGATTCACGTCGGTTTCGCCGGTCGTGCGCGCGGCCACGAACGCGAGAGCCAGCGCCATTGCCACGGCGAGCGCGCCCCAGTGGGGCGGGATGCCGAAGAACGCATCCGCCATGACCACGCACGCCGTGCCCGCGACCGCCAGCCCGCCCCAGAACCACGACGCCGGTGCTTCGAGGGCCGCCATGCGTGGGTCGGTACCTCCTGCCTGTTTGGACTGCACCGTCGCGACCACGCCGCGCAGCATCTTCGGCAACTGGAGAGCCAGGCCGACGAGCGAGTGCGACACCATCAGCGCGACGCCGGGCCACAGCGTCCACTTGTTGATCTCACCGTAGGCCAGCAGGTCGGCCGTACACACCCCACCTGCTGGGACCTTGGCACACGTGATGAAGCCCCACTGCAGCAGATACGGCGGCAGCACGTAGCGCGACAGCAGGCCGCCCAGGAACATCCAGAACGTGACGCGCACACCCATCAGCGCGCCGGCCGCGATCATCACCATCGACGGCTCGAACGCGACCGACTTGATGGCGGCAGCCTTGCCGAATATCGCGAACTTGTCGGGCAGCACATGGATGCCGTCGCGCACGAACGCGATGAGGCCGCCCACGATGCCGGTCAGCGCGAGTGCCTTGCCCTTGACCACGCCCTCGTCGCCCGTGCCGTGCAAGCTGCGCAGCGTCTCGGCGCACGCGATGCCCGACGGGAAACGCAGGCGCTCCTGGTTGATCAGTTTTCGTTTCACCGGGATGGCGGCGACGATGCCGAGCAGCGAGATGCCCGTCATCCAGGCCATGATCTGCGGCACGCTCAGCGATTGCTTGGTGCTCATGTAGAGCGCCGGCACGGCCGACACGAGCCCCGCCGACGTCATGTAGCCGGCCGCCGACGCCGCCGTCTGCATCGTATTGTTCTCGAGAATCGTGAAATGGCGGCTCGCCGGCGTGCCGAACACCTTTTGCAGCGTCGTGAAAAGCGCGAACGCCAGCACCGCCGACGTGATCGCGACGCCCAGACCCCAGCCGATTTTCAGGCCGACGTAGAGGTTCGAGATCGACATGATCCCGCCGATGACGCATCCGGTCGCGACGGCGCGCAGGGTGAGTTGGGCCTGGGCGTCACCTTGGTAGACGTTGTCGAGCCACCAGCGGTCGTGCTCGGCCTGCGGGGCGTCGTCGGCAGGCGGCGGGACGGCGTGCGCGGCTGGCGACGCTGCGATCGGAGCGGTCGGGGCGGTCGTCATGGGCGTCCGGGCCGGACCGGCGACCGGAGGCGATCGCGGCGGGGCGGCCCGCGGGTTGTGCCACGAACGGTCCGGCGCAGCAACGGCGCAAATGGGCCCGTATTGACGGATTGGGGACGCGGGATCAGAGCGCCGCTTCGACGCGCGCGCACACCGTCTGGAGCACGTCGAGGCGTGCGGCCCGCTTGTCTTCGGCTGAGATCAGCGTCCACGGCGCGAGGTCCGTGCTGGTGCGCTCGACCATGTCGCACACGGCACCCTCGTAGGCGTCCCACTTCTCGCGGTTGCGCCAGTCTTCGTCGGTGATCTTGAATTTCTTGAAGCCCGTCGCCGCCCGCTCCTCGAACCGCCGCAGTTGCTCATCTTTCGACAAGTGCAGCCAGAACTTGCACACGATGAAGCGCCCGAGCGCGAGTTGCTCCTCGAAGTCGTTGATCTCCTGATACGCGCGCAACCAATCCGCGTCCGAACAGAAGCCCTCGACGCGCTCGACCAGCACGCGCCCGTACCACGAGCGATCAAAGATGCCGACGTGGCCGCGTGGGGGCAGCCGGCGCCAGAAGCGCCACAGGTACGGCTGGGCACGCTCCTCTTCGGTCGGCGCCGCGATCGGCACGATGCTGTAGTGACGCGCGTCGAGGGCCCCGGTGATGCGGCGGATCGCACCGCCCTTGCCCGCGGCGTCCGCGCCCTCGAACACGAGCAGGAGCGTCCGCCGTTTGAACTTCGGATTGCGCGACAGCAGGTTCAACCGGCCCTGCAGCGCCTCCAGTTGATCGCCGTACGCCGCGGGGTCGGCCTTGCGACTGAGATCGACCGCGTGGAGCACCGTGCGGCCGTCGAGCGAGGGCGCGGCGACGGGCGGGGCGACGGTGGGCAGCGCCTTGACCTTGGGCGCATCGATGCGCGCCCGCATGGCCCCCAGCAGCGTCTGCCCAACGGTGAGCGAACGGTAGCGGGCGTCGGCACCCTCGACGATCAGCCACGGCGCCCACGACGTCGAGGTCTCGCGCAGGGCAACTTCGCACACGCTGCGGAATCCCTCGTAATTCTTGAAGTTCTTCCACTCCTGTGGCGTGACGCGCCAACGTGTACGGGCGTCGCCCTCGAGCTTCTTGAGGCGTTTCTTCTGGGCCGTTTTCGACAGGTGAAACCAGAACTTCAGCAAAAGCACGCCCTCGTCGGCGAGCATCTTCTCGAAGCGCTGGATTTCCTCGAGTTCGCGCCGGAACACCCCTTCCTTCCAGGCCCCGGTCACGCGGCCGATGATCGGGTCGGTGTACCAGGAGCCGAAGAAAATCCCAATCTTGCCGCGCGGGGGCAAGCTGCGCCAGAACCGCCACATGGGCGGCCGCGACCGCTCTTCGTCCGACGCCGCACCGAACGCATAGGTCTGGATGTGGCGCGGGTCCATCCACTCGTTGAGGAGGTTGACCGTTTCGCCCTTGCCGGCGCCATCGACGCCGCCGATCACGATCACGACAGGGAAGCGCTTGCTCTCCGACAGGTCGAACTGCGCCTGCAGCAGCGCCTCTCGCAACGCTGGTACATCGGCAGCGAACCTTTCCTTGTCGATGGTGTGGCCCAGTTCGGCGGATTCAAACATTACGACCTCTTCGTTCCTGTGGCTTCCGGCCGCCCGGAGTTTGGACCATTCTGTATCCTGTGCAACGGCGGACGCACCCGCCGTGTACAGGATTGCCATGGATCTGCCGACCTCCGACCTGTCGCGCCTCTCGCGGCGCCTCGACGTTGCCAACCTGCGGGATCGCCTGCGCCTCGACGAGTTGGCGAACCGGCTCGGCAACACGCGCGACGCGGTCGGCAGTCTGCGCAATGGCCGCAATGCGCGGGTGCTGCTCACCCTGGTCGGGCCGGCCGTGCGCGGCTACCTGTTGCAGAACGGCAAGCAGCCATCGGGCCGCACCGTGATCGAGGTCGACAGCGACGCCCATTTCGACTGGAAGTACCGGCGCGACCGCGACGAACTGGCCCGGCTTTACGATCAGGCCAAGCGCAGCCAGTGGGATGGGGCCACCGCGCTTGATTGGAGCATCGAAGTCGATGCCGCGCGCCCCGACCGACCGCTGATGTCGGACGCGTTCTTTCCGCTGACGGCGATCGCCGGCTTCGTCGCCCTGCCCGCGGCCGAAAAAGCGCGCCAACGCCACGGTCTGGTCGCGTGGATGATGAGCCAGTTCCTCCACGGCGAGCAGGGCGCGCTGTTCGCCGCGTGCCAGGTGACCCAGGCGGTCGGTTGGATGGACGGCAAGCTCTACGGCTCGACGCAGGTCGTCGACGAAGGGCGCCACGTCGAGGTGTTCCATCGGTACCTGACGACAAAGCTCGAAAAGTTGTATGATGTCAACGACAATCTCTACGTCGTCATTGAGTCGTTGATGCGCGACGGTCGCTGGGACATCAAGTTCCTCGGCATGCAGATCCTGATCGAGGGTCTGGCGCTCGGCGCATTTGGCACGATGCGGCAGGCCAGCGGTGAGCCCCTGCTGCGCGAGTTGTTGCGCTACGTGATGCTCGACGAGGCCCGCCACGTCGCGTTTGGCGTGCTCGCGCTCCAGCACCACTACGCGCACGATCTCGCGCCGGCCGAAGTCCGCGAACGCGAAGACTGGGCCTTCGAGATGGCCGTGCTGCTGCGCAACCGCTTTCTGGCTCACGAGTTCTACGATGAGTACTGGGCCCACAAGATGACGCGCGGCCAGTGGAATGAAATGGTGCTTGGCTCGGCGTTCATGGGCACGTTCCGCAAGCGCATGTTCCGGCGCATTGTGCCGAACTTGAAGCGCATCGGCCTGCTGTCGCCGCGCATCCGGCCCCACTACGCGGAACTCGGCCTGCTGGAGTGGGAGCACGACAAGGCGGCGCCCGAGTTGACCGGCGAAGACCTCGTCGCTGAGGGTTGACCGCAGAGGGTTGACCGCAGAGGGCTGACGGGCGCGGTAGCCAAACCGCATCGGCTGCCGCACAATCGCCGCGCAACCCGGACCGCACGCCCGCGACCGGCGACAGAGGTGGCATGGCCGCGCCCGCCTGGCTCGAACAGATTCAGTTTGTCACCTTTGACTGCTTCGGCACGCTGCTCGACTGGCGCGCGGCGCTGGAGAAGGTCGATGTACGCGGGCGCGACGATTTCGAGAAGTTCGAAGCCGAAGCGCGGCGCATCGCGGAAGGCGACCAGTTCGTGCGCTATGTCGATGTGCTCAAGCAGTCGATCGCCAAGGTGAAGCCGCAGTTGCGCCCCGCGATCGCGGGCCTGTTCGCCGACGACTTCGGCCGCACGCCGCCCTTTGCCGACACGGTGCGAGCGATCGCGGGGCTGAAGGATCTGGTGCGGGTCGGCATCGTGTCGAATTGCGATGCCCAGCACGCGCTCGACGTGATGGGCACATTGCGCACGTCGCTCGATGTCTTCATCACGGCCCAGGAAGTGCGGGCCTACAAGCCGACCGATCGCGCCTGGGACGCCATCGTGCGGCTCGGTGTGGCGCGGTCTGCCGCGACGCGCGACGGCTGGATGCACGTGTCGGCGTTCGAGCGCTACGACCTGACGCCCGCGCGCAACCGCGGCCTGAAGACGTGTTTCGTGAAGCGGCCCGGCGGCGACGACAAGGCGACGTGTGACCTGCGCGTCGACGACCTCGACGAACTGGTCGCGCTGGTGGCCGAGGCGAAACGGGGTCCGCTGGTGCTCGAAATCGAGACGACGCCGGCGGCCGGCCAGGATGCTGCGGTGCTGGGGCCGCGCGTGCGGCAGTGGTTGCTCGATTCCGGCATGCCGTCGATGCGCACCGTGCCAGGCGTGCGCGCGGCCACCTTGCTGGAGCGCGAAGACGGCACCCTGATCGAGCAGTATACGTTTGGCGGCCGCGCCGAAATCGACAACTTCGAGGCAAACTACGCGCCCGAGCACCGGGCCGCCGTGCGCGACGCGTTCGGGCGCACGGTAGAGCGGGCGGTACGGGCGGTCGCGATCCGTGGACGGCAGTAGGCGCGTGATCCGTCAGCGGCCGTAGAGCCCGATCCCTACGACTAGCGACTGAACGGCGACCGCGGTCGCGATGCCGGCGCGCACATGGCCGGTCGTCCACCACAGGGCGCCGCCCAAGGCGCCGAGCACGAACCACACCTGCCAGGCCAGGGCAAACGGCGCGCACACCGGCATCAGCAGTGTTGCGACGACGATGGCCGTCCAGGGCGACCCCACCGCGGCGATGCGACGCATCACGAACCCTTGCACGACGCCGACGTGGACGAGCGGCAGCAGCACGCCGCACCACGCGAGCACGCCAAGTCGCGTCGCCGCGTCGGGCACAGGCACCCAACGCCGGATGAGGCTCACGTCGATGTGCAGGTGTTGCAGCGCGATGCCGAGCACTGCGATGCCGCCAGCGATGGCCAGCGTGGCACGGAACCATTCCGTGGTCGCGTCCGTCGGCGGGCGACGGGCCAGCGCGTCGGCCCGGCGTCGCAAGACGAGCCACAGCAGAGCGCCGAGGGCAACGATGACCAGGGTCTGCATTCCGGCAATGCCGCGCGCGCGAGCTTGTTGGGGCGCGTGCACGTGCTGGCGGCGCTCGGCACGCAGATCGTCGGGCACGTCGTCGTCGGTCGCTGGCGAGACGATGGGGTCATGCAGCCCGGCGGCTTCGAGAACGCGCGCGATCACCTGGCGTTCGAGCGATGCCTCCGGGAAATCGCTGGCAAGAAGCACCATGCCGCGCGCGTCCGATCGGAGGACTCGGATACCGCGCCGCTTCATCGCTATCGTCGCCGCCTGGGTGGCCTCTGGCGTCACACGCGACCAGCGCGGCCGCAGCGTGATCATGTACGTCTCAGGGCCGCGCTCGAGCGCGAAACAGGCATTGCGGACGCTGTCGGCAAACGTCTGCAGCGCCACCTCTGTTTCCGGCCGGACGACCCCGGTGACGCGCAGGACGCGGCCCGTCGGCGTGTCTTCCTGCTGCACCGTGCCGGTCGGGTTCAGCGTGTGCAGCGCCGGCTCGTAGCGCGCGAGGTCGGGAGCCTCCCAGCAACGCCCGGACACGGCGAGCCACGGGTAGTTCGGGATGGCGCCGCCGCCGATGAATTCGGTCTCGCTCGCGATCGGTGGGTCCCGCATCAGCGCATGGAAAAGACCCGCCCACAGCGCGAAGACGGCGAGAGCCTCGCCCACTGCCAGCGCCACCGGTCCGACGAGAGGCTTGCGGATGGGCCGTACGCTGTAGGGCACAAACGGGGCCGACGAAGCGCGGCTCGGCCGCGGCACCTGGCTGGGAGCGGGCCTGCCCGTACCGGCTGGTCGCGCGTCCGCACCTGACGCAGCCGGCGGATTCGCATGACCTGCACCTGCATCGACGTGGCCCAACATGCGGGCGAGCGAAGACGCATCCAGCTCCTCCACGGAGCTCTCGTCTGGGCGGTCCGGCGGACGGGCCATCGTCTCTGGGTGCGCGGAATCCCATATCCGCCCTGCCAATGTCGGCGCATCCGCCGCGCCTGTCAAAAACAGCCTGGCCGCGTGTCGGCGCCGCGCCAGCCCGACGCTTGTGCCCTCGGTGTTCGCGTGGCACGTTCCGGCCATGCCTGACCCGACGTCGACACTCACCCACCTGCTCGCCCACCACCGCGACTTCGAAGACTTTCGCGCGCTCATGCAGGAGACGTCTGCGGGCCGCTTCGGCGCGATCTGGTGGGGCGTGTGGCAGCAATACGTGGCGCCGGTGCTGCCGCCAACCGGTCTGGTGATCGACCTCGGCTGCGGTCCTGGCGGGCTGTTTGCTCCGCTGCGCAAGGTGATGCCCGAGGTCCGCATCGTCGGCGTCGAGGTCCAGCCGGCCATGCTGCGGGCGGCGCGCGAACTGGCCATCGAGGTCGGCGCCACGATCGTCGAAGCCGACCTGAACGGTGCGTTGCCGCTGCCCGACAATGTGGCCGACGTGGTGACGGCCGTGCACGTGCTGCACGAGTTGCCGTTCCCGGTGCCTCTCCTGCGCGAGGCCCTCCGCGTGCTGCGACCGGGCGGCGCGTTTCTGCTGTTCGACTGGGTGCGCCAGCCGCTGCGGCAGTACACGAACGGCGCGGTGCTGACGCCGGACTTGCTGCAGCACTTCCGCGAGCACTGCCTGTTTACGGCCGACGACCTCGCCTACCTGTGCGACGATGTCGGATTCCGCGTTCTCGAAGTGATCGGTCGCCGCAACAACCAGTACGCCATGTTGGCGTGCGTCAAGCCTGCCGCCGCGTGATCGTCACACGAAGATGCCGGCCAGCGCGCCGAGCACGTACGTGACCACCGAACCGCCCAGCATCGCGCGCAGGCCGAGGGACGCGAGGTCCTTGCGCCGCTCCGGCACCATCGCCGCGATGCCGCCGATCTGGATGGCGATGCTCGAAAAGTTGGCGAAACCA
The DNA here is from genome assembly GCA_009692425.1 of Myxococcales bacterium. Classification (GTDB taxonomy): domain Bacteria; phylum Myxococcota_A; class UBA9042; order UBA9042; family UBA9042; genus SHZF01. The sequence continues at coordinate 25,733 of SHZF01000025.1, forward strand.
CACAGGGCATAGGCTGTGATGATGGCGGCCCGCGGGCTCAACGGCGCCGGACTGGTCAGGTTCGTCGCGAGATCGAGGTAGGCGACGAACTCATTGAGCACGAGCTTGATGCCCAGAAAACTGCCCACCTGCGGCGCTTCGGCCCACGGCGTGCCGATCAGCCATGCCACGGGAGCCATCGCCAGGCCGACGAGGCCTTGCAAGGTGACGCCGTCGAAACCCATGAGACCGAAAACCCAGCCGATGCCCGCGTTGGCAAGCGCGACCAAGGCGATGAACGCAATCAGCATGGCCCCGACATTGAGCGCGAGCGTGAGCCCCTCGCTGGCTCCAGCGGCGGCGGCGTCGATCACGTTCTGGTGCACCTTGGGCACGTCGATGTGGGCGTCGGGGCGCGTGGACGGCGTTTCGGACTCTGGCACGAGCAGCTTGGAGACCATGATCGTGGCGGGCGCCGACATTACCGACGCGGCGAGCAGGTGGCCGGCGATGTCGGGGAACTTCGTCTGCAGCATCGCGACATACGCCGCCATCACTCCGCCGGCCACGTTCGCGAAGCCGCCGAGCATGATGCAGTGCAGCTCCGAACGCGTCATGCGCGCCAGGAACGGGCGGATCATCAAGGGCGCCTCGGTCTGGCCGACGAAGATGTTGCCCACGGCCGACAGCGCCTCGGCGCCCGACGCCTGCATCAGCCGCGCCATCGATTTCGAGAACACGCGCACGAGCGCCACCATCACGCCGGAGTGGTAGCCGACCGCCATCAGCGCGCTGAAGAAGATGATCGTCGGCAGCACGGAGAAGGCGACGAGTGCCGAGCCCTTGACGAGGTCGCCGAACAGGAAGCGCGCGCCTTCGTTCGAGAAATTCATCAGCTTGACGAACGCGGCGTTGACCTGCTCGAAGACCGCCTCTCCGGCCGACGTCTTCAGCATCAGCAGCACGAGTGCAACCTGCAGCACCATGCCGGTCACCACCGCGCGCAGGGGAAACCGGTCGCTGGGATTGCGCGTGCGCAGCAGCCAGCACAGGCCGAGCAGCACGCCGATGCCGAAGATCGCTTGCAGGCGCGGCAAGGCGCCGACATCCCCGATGTTCTGGCGCAATTGCAGCACGGCATTGGCGGCGGTCGTCGTCGGGTCCATCGTGGGGTGTCTCCTGCCAGCCGCCGACCCTACCCCACGGCGTTCCGCCGGGGAACCCGGATCTGCCGATACGGGCCCACCTCCGTCGTAGTCGCTCCGGGCTTGGTGCTCGATGGACCTGATGTTCAATAGAGACTCAAGTCCTCACTCTGCCTAGGATCTGGACCCGTCTCGACGGCCCGCGGAGGTTCTAGGGTGGTGGATCTTGGGGAACACTGCCTTGCCCGGGGGCGGGCGTGGTGCCACCATCCTCGCCCCATGCCCCAGGGCCTTCCCATCCTCGTCATCGGCGGCGCCTCCGTAGACCGACTGCGCGCCGCCGAAGGGGCCGTCACTACGCCCGGCGGCGGCGGCTTGTATACGGCGGTCGCTGCGCGCAAGGCCGGCGGAGACGTGCGGTTTTTCGGCTATCGCCCGGACCCGCTGCCCGAGCTTTTCGAGCGCGCCGCGACAACGGTGGCTTGGCATGGGCCGCCCGTGCGGCTCGAAGACATTCCCCACTTCGAGATCGTCTACGACACCGGCGGCGACGCGCGGATGGAGACGGCGACCTGGGGCAACGAGGCGACGCTCGACCCCGACATGGTGCCCGATTTTCTCTTAAGCGCGCGCTACATCCACATCGCGGCGATCCACGACGCTTCCCTGCAGATGAAGTTCATCTCGGCGCTGCGGCGGCGGTCGCGGGCTCGGTTGTCGGCCGGGACGTTCGGCTACATGGTGCACCGTAGCCCGGATGCGGTGCGGGCGCTGATGGACGCGGTCGACTTGTTTTTCCTCAACGCCTTCGAGGCGGAGGCGATCTTCGGACCGCAGCCCCCGACCGTGCGCCCGGGGCAGATTCTCGTGGTCACGCGCGGCTCCGACGGTGCCGACGTGTGGCAGGGCGACTGGTGTACGCGCGTGCCGGTATGCCCGGCGCGGCCGGTCGATCTGACGGGGGCCGGTGACTCCGTGTGCGGCGGCATGCTGGCGGGGTTGGCCGCTGGCATGCATCCGGTCGATGCGGCGCGCCACGGCACGGCATGCGCCGCGATCGCGATTGAAGCGCCCGGCATGACTGCACTGCTCGACACCGATCGCGCGGCGGTCGATGCGCGCAAGGTGCCGCTGATCGACCGCCGTTGCGCCGTCGACGACAGCCAGGTCGATCGGATCGCCGCAGTGTTGCGCGATCTGCCCGACGTGCGCCCGTTCGACTTCACGGGCCCGCATTTTCCCCGCGTCGGCGATGCCCACGCCTTGGATTATTTCTTTGCGGCCATCAAGCACCAGTTCGGCTTCTGGACGCCCGGGCACGGTTCCTGGCGAGCGCCCACCTACGCGACCCTCGGCGGCGAGCGGCTGAAAGGGTCGGACTACTGTTTTGCCAGTTTTCGCCGGCAGTTGGAGCGCGACCCCCGCGTCCTGTCGCCCCAGGGGCAAGCGGCGCTGCGCTGGCAGGACACCGAGAGCCTGTTTCGCGACGACGATGGCCAGGTGCCGCTGCCGGTGCTTGCCAACCACCATGCGCTGGCCCGCGGGTATGGCCGCGACTTGTGGGAACTGGGCTGGACGCCCCAATCGCTCGTCGCCGAGGCCCACGCCGCGCCGGATCCGGTGCGCACGCTGCTGGCGCGACTCGACCACATCACGGGGTACCGCGAAGACCCCTTTCGCAAGAAGGCGACGCTGCTCGTGGTCGCGCTGGGGCAGCGCCCGGAGCGCTTCATCGAGTTGCATGACGGCGCCTCCTTGCGGCCGATCATCGACTATCACCTCATGCGATCGTGCCTGCGCACCGGGCTCGTGCGCGTTCAGGATGCCGACCTCGCGGCGCGGCTCGCGGAGCGCAAGCTGGTGCCGCCCACCGACGAGGTGGCCGTGCGCAAGGCTTGCTTCGACGCAATCGAGCGCCTGTGTGCGCGCTCGGGGCGCGACGTGGGTACCGTCGACTGGTTTTTCTTCAATGCCCGGCGACGCTGCCCCGAAGTGACCGAGCCTGAGTGCGCGCGCTGCCCGCTGGACAGCACGTGCGCCCACCGCAAGGACCTGTTCCAACCCGTGCTGCGCACGACGTTCTACTGAAATGGCCAAGCCGCACCCCACCGAGCGCGTCATCGCGACCAACCGCAAGGCGCTGCACGAGTACGCCATCGAGGAGACGCTCGAGGCGGGCATCGTGCTGCAAGGCTCTGAGGTCAAGGTGTTGCGCGCCGGCAAGTGCACGCTGACGGGTGCCCACGTACGCGTGGTCGGTGGTGTGGCCCAGGTGATGGGTCTGCAAATCCCTGAGTACCCGTGGGCGCACCAGTTCAACCACGCCGTCGAGCGGCCGCGCCGGTTGCTGCTCCATGCGCACGAAATCGAGAAGCTCGGCGTCGAACTGCGTCGAAAAGGCACAGCATGTGTGGTGACGAAGCTGTACTGGAAGGGCGCCAAGGTGAAGCTCGAACTCGCCCTCGGCGTCGGCCGCAAGGACCACGACAAGCGGGCCGCGATCCACGATCGCGAGGCCAAACGCGACATCGCGCGGGCGCTGCGGCGGTGAGGTGCTGCCTGCCGGCCGTCGCCAGCGCGTTGCTCGTCAGCGGGCTGGGCTGCGGCACTGCGACCCTGCACCGGGCCGAGGAGCCGGCGATCGACGGCCGGATTGCCGGTTCCGACGCGCACACGATCTGCATCCAGAACCGCGCCGGCCGGGTATTCGCCGTGCCAGATGCCGACGTTGTCGACGTGGACCATCCGAAGGCGTGGGCCATCTGGGGCTGGTTCCTGTACGTGGTGCCGGGCGTGCTCGGCATGGTCGAATACTTCGACTCCGTGCAGCGCTTGCAGAACGTACCGTGCCCGACGGATGCCCGCGCCGTGTCCCGCGAAGAACGGGTGACTCCGCCGTGGGAGACCCGATGAACCTGCGTCGCCCGCAGTCGGCAGTCGCGCTGGTCCTGGTGGTGGCGCTGGGCGGCGGCGCGTGCGGTACGGCCACGGTCCATCGGGTTGAAGCACCCGATCTGGCCGTGCGCCTCACTGCGGGATCGCGCACATACCTGTACGTGACGGACGACACGAATCGATTCTGGCGCGTCCGCCGCAGCGACGTGCGCGACATCGACCACCCCGGCAACGTGCTGGCAGCAGCGGCCGCCCCCTTTCTGCTGGCCGGCCTGACGTTGCTCGGCGTCAGCAAAGCGACGACCCGCTCGCAAGACGCCACGATCTCCTACGCGATCGGGACCGTATATACCGCGCTGTCGCTGCCGGTTTTTGCCGTCGGCTTCTGTTCGTGGGCTGGCTCCACGGCGGCCACCGACGATGTCAGCGAAGACGACGCCCGCTGGCCACACGCGGTGCCCGGCTCAACTCAGAATGCGCCCGGTTCAATTGACGAGCCCGGTTCAACTGCTGAGTCCGCTTCAACTAAGTAGCGGCAACAGTTTTGCTGCGAGCCCCGCATTGTTCACCTTCAAACTCCCGCTCATGAACGCCATCGGCGCCTTGAGCTTGCCGTTGACGATGTCGAGCAAGGCGGTCGCCGAGATCGTGACCGTACACGGAGCCTCGCCGCCACCTTGCGAGATCACGCCGCCGGGCTGGGTCAAGTCGACGATCCACTTGCCGCCGTCATTGCCGGTCACGTCGAACAGGTACTTCGCGTTGATCTGGCCCTGCAGGCTCGGCTTGTCTTTGAGCTTCTGTGGGATGTGCGCGTCGAAAATCTCAGCTACGTTGGCGGCGGGCATCGGGGCTCCTGCGTCGAAGGGTCGTCCAAAGGGTCACCGGACGCGCGCCGAGTAGCATGGGCGGCCGCAGCTGGTCAACGGCGCCCTGTGTGCCCCAAGGAGTGGAGCGTGGTGCACGCGTCGGGACCCGTCGACACCGTGCTGCAAGTCTCCACGCCGGAGCGCGCAACGTTTCGGTTGGCGCTGGCCGGCCCTTGGCAGCGCGGAGGTGCCTAGCTGGCCGACCTCGTCGGGCGCGCGCGCAGGACCGAAGGCCGTACAGCGCATCGTGCAGGCCAGCTTCGACCTGTTTCCCGAGGAGGTGGAGTCCGACGTCGAGGGCGCTGTGACCGAGTTCCGGCGGCGGGTGCAGCGGCGCGCGACTCCGACGACGACCTGTGGGTGCGCGGCCCCGCAGCGCTCGAACGGCTGCAGCGCGACCGCGCCCTTGAATCGCTGCGCAAGGCCGGCGTGCTGGTGCTCGAAGTGACGGCGGCCGACCTGGCTTCGCGGCTCGTGCAGCGCTACCTCGAGATCAAGGGGCGTGCATGGCTGTAGCGGGGAGCGCGACGGGAGCGAGCAACGCCACCCCCTTGATCTGGGCCCACACAGGCAAGCCGGGCGCCAAGTGCAGCGCGTCCACCGACTTGGTCGTCAGCCGCGCCACGACGGCCGCACCGCCCAGGTCGAGCCGCACCAGGTGCACGCCGGGACCGTCCGCTACGACCTCGGCGATGACGGCTGGCAGGACATTCAGGATGCTCGTCGCCACCGGTCGTTCCAGCGCCACGCTGACGTCGCGTGCCAACACCCGGCACCGCACCACGTCGCCGATTCTCGCCAACCGACCCGGAGCAAGCAGACGCCCACCGGCGAACGTCAGCTCCGCGAGGTGCGCTTGCGCGTCGTAGCCCGTGACTGTCGCCCGCAGCACGCTGCCGGCCTCGTCGTGCAGCGCAGCGGCGATGTCGAGGCGACCCAACAGGGTGTCGAGGGCACCGGCCGCACGTACGGTGCCGCCGTCGAGGAGGACGAGGTAGTCCGCAAGGCGGGCCACCTCATCCGCCGCGTGGCTCACCAGCACGGCGGGAATCGCGAGTTCGGCGTGGAGTCGCTCGAGGTACGGCAACAGTTCGGCTCGGCGTGCCAAGTCCAGCGCCGCGAGCGGCTCATCGAGCAAGAGCAGACGCGGGCTCGCCAGCAGGGCCCGCGCGATCGCGACGCGTTGGCTCTCGCCGCCCGACAGCGTAGTCGGGTGGCGCGCCAGCAGGCTGCCGAGATCGAACAGGTCGACGCTGCGGTCGAAGGTCACCCGCCGCTGCTCGGAAGGCTCTCGCCGCTCCGTTGCCACGCGCTGCCAGCCAAACGCAAGGTTCGCGCGCACATCGAGGTGCGCAAACAAGTTCGCTTCCTGGAACACATAGCCGACCCCACGCCGGTGTGGCGGCACGAACACCCCTCTCGCATCGTCCTGCCACACCTCGCCGAGCACCTCGACGTGCCCCTCTGCGCGATCGAGCCCCGCAAGAGCGCGCAGCACGGTCGTCTTGCCGGCGCCCGACGGCCCGAACAGCGCCGACATGCCGCGGGCCGGCAACGTGAAGTCGACCGACAGCGCAAGGCCGCGCGGTGCGCCGCGCAGGTGGCAGTGGACGCCCGTCATGGCGACCGCGCATGGCGGCGGCCGACGCCATAGACCACCACGAGCAAGGCAAACGAGACCAGGAGCAGCACGCCAGAGAGCGTGTGCGCGGCGGAGTATTCGAGGGCCTCGACGTGGTCGTAGACCGCCATCGACAGCACGCGCGTGGCGCCGGGGATGTTGCCGCCGAGCATCAACACGACGCCGAACTCTCCAATCGTGTGGGCAAATCCGACCACGACCGCGGCAACGATGCCCGGTGCGGACAGGGGCACCGCAACTCGAAAAAAGCGGTCCCACGGCCCGGCGCCGAGCGTCGCCGCCACCTCGAGCGGCCGGTCGCCGACGGCCGCGAATGCCGCGCGCAGCGGTTGCACGACAAACGGCAGCGAATGGCACAGCGCACCGACCACGAGCCCGCCGAACGTGAACGGGAGCAGCCCGATGCCGAGCCATTGCGTAGCGCGCCCGACGGGGCCGTCCGGTCCGAGTGCGAGTAGCAGGTAGAACCCGATCACGGTCGGCGGCAGCACCAACGGCAAGGCGACGACGGCGGCGACGACCGGCTCCCAGCGCGATTGCGTGCGCGCGAGCCACCAGGCGAGCGGGGTACCCACGAGCAGCAGCAAGCCGGTGACGACGGTCGCCAACCGCAGCGTCACGCCGACTGCGGCCAGATCTTCGGCGCTCATCGGGCGCGAGGCTCCCATTGGTAGCCGGCAGCTCGCACGTGCGCGCCCGCCGCGGGGGTCTGCAGCCACGCAACAAACGCGCGCGCCGCATCGATCCGGTCGGACGCCGCCAGGACGACCGCCTGCTGCCGAAGCGCGGGGTGCCACGCGGCCGGGACCAACCACGCGGACCCACGCTGGCCGGCCGCGACGACCTGGGCCCACGCGACGAAACCCAGTTCGGCGTTGCCGGTCGCCACGAACTGGAATGCCTGCGCCACGTTCTCGCCGACCACGAGGCGCGGTCGGAGGCGGCTCGCCAAACCGAGGCGGCTCATCACGGCAGCGGCGGCCACTCCGTAGGGCGCCAGCTTCGGATTCGCGATGGCCAGGTGGGCAAAGGCATCCGTGTGCAGCACGGCGCCCGCGGCATCGACGAAGCCCGGCTGCGCGCTGTACAGGGCCAGCCGCCCGGTGGCGTACGCGCAGCGTGTGTCGGCCAGCGCGCGTTTCGCAACCACCAGCCGTTCGACGCTCGCTGAATCCGCGGCCATCAGCACATCGAATGGCGCACCTTGGCCAATCTGGGCGGCGAGTTTGCCCGTCGATCCGGCCGTCGCGCGCACGATGTGACCCGTCGCCGTCTGGAAATCAGGGGCCATCTTGGCAAGGGTCGCCGCAAAGTTGGCGGCCACGGCCACGCGCACGTCGGCGCCATCGGCCGGGTGGGCGGTCACCAACGCCAAGCACGCGCCCAGCACGGTCGCGCACGTCAACGCCATCGATCTGCGAACAGGCATCGCGCGGTCCCGGTCCTGCGGAGTGTGCGGCTCAGCCAAGCCCAAGCCGCATCGGCAGGTTGCCACGGAGCCACAGACCCTGCTACAGCGGCCTCATGCACGCACGACGCATCCAGGTCCACGTATTGGTCTCCGGCGTCGTGCAGGGCGTCGGCTTCCGCGCCATCGCCCAGCGGGAGGCGAAGCGCCGTGAATTGTTGGGTTGGGTGCGCAACCTCGAAGACGGACGCGTCGAAGCCGTGATCCAGGGCCCCGAACCCGAAGTGAATGCCATGGTCGGCTGGTGCCGCAAGGGCCCGCTGCACGCGTCGGTCAGCGCGGTGGACGTCGAGCGCCAGCCGATCGAAGCCTTTCACGGCTTCGACCTGCGGCCCTGAACGGGCGGCACGGCTACTTGACCGTGATCTTGCCCTTCATCCCGCTGGCTGCGTGGGGTTCGCACACGTAGTAGTACACGCCCGAAGACTTGAACGGCACCACCTTGGTTGCGCCGAAGCCGACCTTGAAGCCGCTGATCAGAGCCGTCTTGCCATTGGCATCCCACGTCGAATTGGAGACTTCGACGACATCGTGCTGCGCCGGCGTCGTGAACTCCACGGAGCCACCCGCAGGGATGACCACGTGGGCGGGCACGAACGCGTTGCCCGCGGTCTTGACCTTCGCCATGCCGGCGCCGGGGACGGCGGACCCGGTCGCGATCTGGACGTCGTCGAGGAACCAGCCCGCATTCTTGTTGCTGACCGAGTCCTTCGAGTCGAAGCGGAACCGGATCGACACGGACTGGCCCGCGAACATCGACAACTCGACCGCCACCGACGCCCACGCGGCAGACTTGTCGGTGTTGACCAACTGCACGCTCGCCACCGCGACGGTGGATCCCTCCGGCAGGACTTCGACGAAGCGCTGGTCGTACCCCGCCGAGTTCTTGTCGCCCATGTCGGCATAGGACCAGAACGTCAGCACCGCGGACGTGCTGGCCGGCACGTTGATGATCGGCGACGTCGCGCTGCCGGTCACCGTCTTGTTCGGCACGTCGTACGTCGTGCCGTCGTTGAAGTTGAGCGTACAGCCGCCCGACTTGGGCGCGGGGACCGCGGGCGTCGCATCGATGGCCCAACCGACCTTGCTCGGCACGGGCGGCGTCCCTGTGGCGACGGGCGCGTCCAACTTCCAGCCCTTGTCCTTGCCGCAGTCGAACGCGTCAGTGAAAAGCACCGCTGAGCAATTCTGCGCGCCCGTGCACAAGCCTGCCTTGCACGCGTCGCCCGCCGTGCACACCTGGCCGTCGTCGCACGCGACCCCATCGGCCCCCGACTTTGTCGCGCACTTCATCGAGAATGACGTCACCTTCTCGCAAGCATCGACCGTGCAGGGGTCGCCGTCGTCGCACAGTACCGGCTTGCTGCCGCCGCAAACGCCGGCCTTGCACGCTTCGCCCGTCGTGCACGGGTCGCTGTCGGAGCACGTGGCTGCATCGGCCGCGTTGGCCTTGGCGGTGCACTGGGAGCCAACGCAATTGTCGCCGGTCGTGCACGCGTTGCCGTCCGAACACGTGGCGCCCTCGTTCAGCGGCGTCGTCGTGCACTTGCCGGTCTTGCCGTCGCACGCGTCGGTCGTGCACGGGTTGGCGTCGTCGCACTTGTCCTTGCCGTCGCACGAGCCGAACTTGCACGCATCGCCCGTCGTGCACGGGTCATCGTCGTTGCACGTCCCCTCCGCGTCGACTCCCTCGCAGAAGCCCTCGGCGCACGTGTCGCCCTTCGTGCACGGGTTGGCGTCGTCGCACGGCGCCGTCGTTGCCGCGCCATCGCATGTCCCATTCAGGCACTTGTCGTCTTTCGTGCACGGGTCGTCGTCGTCGCAGGGCGCGGTGTTCACCGTGTTCGCGCACTTGCTGGCCGCACACTTGTCGGTCGTGCACGGCTTGAGATCGTCGCAGTCCTTGTCGACCGTACACTGGGAGTTGGTGATCTTGAAGTCGTCTACGAATGCGCCCACTTCGCTGTTGGCGAAGCAGTCCTTCGTCCAGAACCGAAAGCGCAGGCGAAACTTCTTGCCCGCAAACTTGTCCAGCAGTTCCGACACGGCCGTGAACTTGCCGCCGACCGGCATGTCGTAGGTCTTGACCAGCGTCCAAATCTTGTCGTCGACGCTGACTTCGAGGTCCAGGTTGTCGTAGTCGCCCGTCTCCCAACCGCCGGCCAACGCGAATTTCACGGTCAACGGCGCGCCGGCCGCGACCGCGCTCGCGTCGATCGTGGGGCCCGTTGCAATGCCGCCCACGCTCAATGCTCCCTTCGGGCACGCGAAGTCTTTGCCGTTGTTGAAGTTAAGCGAGCACTCTGCCGACGCGAAGCCCGGCACCTTCGGGGTCGCATCGAGGGCCCACGCCGGTACTCCCGCCGCCGCAGTGTCGTACGACCAACCGGCCGCACCGGCACACGCGAAGTCGGTCGCGTACGGCGTCTTGACCACCGTCGTGCTGAGCGGGGGTCCGACCACTGCGTCCGTCTTGACGCCCGTGTCGGTCGCCGTCGTTTCGCCGGGTTTGGCATCGGCGATCGTTCCGTCGACCCCGCCGCCGTCGCCGGACGCCGTCGTGTCGCTGATCGCCACCGCGTCGCCCGCGGCTGTTGCAGCATCTGGCGCTGCGACTGCCCCGTCGGCTCCGAGCTCTCCCGCGCTGGCTGAGTCAGCCGTGCCACCCGATTCCGGCACCGCTGTGTCGCCTGAGCCCGTGTCCACTCCGATGCGGAGGTCGGTACCAGTTGGCAGCCCGCCCGTGTTGGCCGGGGCTTGGGCGATGGGGGTTGCGCACGCGACACAGGCGAGCAGAGCGAGAACAGCACAGCGAACAGACACACGTGTAGACAAAAGCGGCATGGGGGGACTCCATCGGGTCAGGTGCGCGCCTGCGCGAATCGGTGAGCGAAGGGTAGCGGTGTCCGACGGCCGCAGCAACTCGCGTGGTGCGGTGCCGCCCCCAGGAGGATTTCGAGCTTGAGCAACGCAGCCGCAGCCGCAGCCGTCGCGGGCGAGCAAGCACCGAGCCGAAATTCAAGGGATTTAGTCTAACACGCACTCGACCAGCGCGGCAGCCTAGGAATGGGGTGCCGGGCGGTCAGACGCGCCCCACCTCCGCGCTGAAGAACTGCCCGCGCCGGACCAGGATCCACCAACCAACCTTCCCAGAATGCCGAATTCGGATGCAGTTCTAGGCGCCTAGGAGGTTGGCGGTGAGGGCGTACACCGGATACGTCGAATCGCCAACCGACGACGGCAACGACGAAATGCGCCAAAGGCGGCGGATCGGGGCGGACAGCCCCCCTTTTCGCCGCCGGCCGTTGCGCCATACTGCGGTGCCGTCGCCCTGCCCGCGCCGCCACCGGATCCCGCCATGACGCTCGCCGACCTGCAACTCCTCCTGCAACCCGCAGCGTACTTCGCGGGCTCCGTCGCCGTCGTCGTGGCGGGCAAGCTGGTCCGCGACGCGCTCGCGCTGTGGAACGACCACCGCCTGCCGGAGCAGATCGTTCACCAGAACAATGTCGCCGCCGCCGTCGAGATGGGCGCTTTCGTGCTCGCGCTCGTGATCGGCCTGCTGGGCTCGATCGCCGTGCACGCGGAATCGGCACTCGATCAGGCGCTGGACTTCGGCGTCACCGGACTGCTCGTCATCGTGATGCTGACGGTAAACGACCGCGTGACGATTCGCCTGGCGCTGCGCAGCGTCAACCTCGACGACCAGGTCAACAAGCGGCGCAACCTCGCGGTCGCCATCGTGCGTGGCAGCGGCAACGTCGCGGCGGCACTGGTGATTCGGGCAGCACTCGGCCACGATTCGCTGCTGCACGAGCGCGCGCTGTGGGCCTTGATCGGCCAGGTGGCGCTCGTCGTGCTGGCGCTCGCCTACCAACGCTTGACGCCCTACGACGACGCGAAGGAGATCGCCGAAGGCAATGTCGCCGCAGCGCTGCCTTTGGCCGGGATGCTCCTGGCCGTCGGCATCGTCACCGAAGCCGCGTTGCGTGGGGACGGCGTGGGCTGGGCCGAAGACTTGACGTCGGTAGGCATCGACCTCGCCGCCAGTTTCGCGCTGCTGACGGTACTGCGCTGGCTCGCCGACGCATTCCTGTTGCCGGGCACCACGTTCGCCGAGGAGATCGCGCGCGACAAGAACGCCGGCGCCGGCTTCATCGAGGGGGCGTCTTTTGTCGCCGGCGGGTGGGCCGTCGCGTTTTTCCTGAACTGATACGAACCCTTTCTCGCGACGTCGCCGCAACGTGCCGTCTCACAGATCGCGCCCGCCCATCGCGCGTCACAGCTTCCGAACGCCGCCCCAATTCACCCGCGGCCCGGAGCCTGTCATGCGTGCCCGTACGACCCCGTCCCAAATCCTCCTGGCCGCCAGCGCGGTCTGCCTCGGCGCATTTGCGGCCGCCCCCTCGCACGCGGAGCCGCCCGGCACCGTTCGCCAAGCCTTGCAGCCGCAGCCTACACCCGTCCAGCCCGGTCCCTCGATCGCGCGCCGCCCGCTGATCCAGGTTGCCGTGTTGCTCGACACCTCGAATTCCATGGACGGCCTCATCGCCCAAGCCAAGGCCGAACTGTGGCGCATCGTCAACGAGATCGCAGCCTACAAGAAGAACGGCCAGGAGGCCGACGTGCAGGTCGCGCTCGTCGAATACGGCAAACAGTCGTTGCCCGCCGGCGAGGGGTTCATGCGCGTCGTGGTGCCATTCACCGCGGAGCTGGACCGTGTCAGTGAGGCGCTTTTTGCCCTCCAGACCAACGGTGGCGACGAGTACTGCGGCCAGGCGATCGACATGGCGGTTGACGCCTTGCAGTGGAGCCGCGAGTCCGACGATTTCCGCTCGATCTTCATCGCGGGCAACGAACCGTTCACGCAAGGCCGCGTCGATTTCCGTTTCGCGATCGGCAAGGCGCGCAAGGCCGGCATCGCGGTCAACACGATTCACTGCGGCGGGCTCGACGAAGGCATCCGCGGTGCGTGGCGCGATGGTGCCGACCTGGGCCTAGGCTCGTTCATGGCGATCCAGCAAAACGACCAGCAGGTCAACATCGCGACGCCTTACGATTCGGAGATCTCGCAACTCGGCCAGCAACTCAACAACACCTACATCGGCTACGGCCACAAGGGTGAGTCCGCGAAGATGCGGCAGGCGGTGCAAGACAGCAACGCGGTGGCCGTGGGCGGTTCGACCGCAGTCGAGCGCTCGCTGGCGAAGTCAAAGGCCGGGGCCTACAAGAACGAGGACTGGGACCTCGTCGATGCGAAAAAGAAGGGCAAGGCCGACCTCATGTCGATGGCGCCCGCCGCACTGCCGGCCGAGATGCGGAAGATGAGCGAGTCCGAGCGCGAAGCCTTCGTGGAGAAGAAGTCGAAGGACCGCGAGGAAATCCAAGCGAAGCTCACCTCGCTCGACGCCAAGCGCAAGAAGTTCATCGCCGACGAACTCAAGAAGGGCACCGGCAAGGAGAAGGACACGTTCGATGCCGCCATGCGCAGGGCCCTGAAGTCCCAACTGGAGGCCCGCAAGTTCGCCCAGTAATACCTAAGCCCGCCGAATCGGGTCGAGGGCTCGCGACGAACGCGGCGAGCGAGGCAAGGCGCGAAGGCGAAGGAATAGCAGGAGGATTTCGACCCTGAGCAACGCAGCCGCAGCCGTCGCGGGCGAGCGCGCACCGAGCCGAATTCAAGGGATTTGGTATGATCAGCGCGCGGGGTTCGCGTTCCCCACCGGGCGGTCCAGCGATGGGCCGCTCGGTCGCGCTTTTGGGGCAGGCGTGGTAGCGTTTGGGACGGGTTCGCGGGAGACCGATGGCCGTCGTGCATGTACGTCGCAGCCTTTCCGTTGGCCTCGTCTTGTGCGCCGGCCTGCTCTTGGCGGGGGCAGGCTCCAAAGGTAGGCATTCCTTGAGCACCCTCGCCGCACCCGCAAAATCCCAGGGAACGGGTGCAACCGTGCAGGGCGTCCCCGCACCTTGCGACGGCATCGCCGTGCCGGCCGGAGGCGACGCACTCCAGAAGGCACTGGCGGCGGCCCCGACCGGCGCGCGGCTGTGTCTGGAGCCGGGCATCCACACCGGTGGCCTGGCGCTGGACAAGTCGGTCACGCTCGTCGGTACGGCGGGCGCGGCGCAGACCACGATCCGCGGACCGGGGCGCTTTGGAGTGCTGCGCATCGACAAGGATGGCCTGCTCGTGCGGCTCGAAGGCCTGACGCTCGAGAAGGGCGTCGCCGATGCGGGTGCCGGGTTGGCCGTGCGTGGCCGCGGCAAGGTCGCGATCGTCGACTGCGTGCTGCGGGCCAACAAGGCAGGCATGGCGGGTGGCGGCGCCGTCTATGCGCGTTACGGCCTGCTCACTGTCGAGCGCACGCGCTTCGAGGGCAACCGGGGCCGCCAGGGAGGCGCCGTGCTCCTCGACACGGTCAAGGCTGAGTTCACACGCTGCACGTTTGCCGATAATGCTGCCGACGTTGGTGGCGCCGTGCGCGTCATTGAAGGCGTGGATGTCCAGTTCAAGGGCTGCGAGTTTCGCGGCAACACGGCGCTGAACACGGACACATCGACCCTGCTCGTTTCCGGCATCAAGTCAATGGAACCAAAAGTAGAACTCCAATCCATCGAGGCCGACGGGGGCCTCACCAACGGCCCGGAGATTGCGGGCGCCATTCGCATCCAATCGAGCAAAGTGCCGACCGCGTGGCGCGCCCTCAAGGGCGTGCGCGACGGTGGCGGCAACACCTGGCGCTAGCCCGGAGGCCCCATGCCCGCCCATGCCAAGAAGCCGAAGCCGGCATCCAATTCCGCGACACCCAAGCCGGGTCAGCCGGGTCAGGCGCAACTGCCAGGCCAGGCACCCGTGCGGCCGGGTGAACAGCCCAAGCCGCGCGACATGGCCGACCCGAGCGTAGTCACCGACGACGCCACGAAGAAGCCAGAGGACCACGCCTACAAGAAAAACGAGCGCGCGGCGCAGCTCTACGGCAAGAACGGCATCCAGGCCTCCGACGTACGGCAGGGGCGCATTGCCGACTGCTTCCTTGCCGCGTCGATGTCTGCGGTGGCGGGCGCGCGGCCGGACGCGATCAAGAACGCGATCATCGACAACAAGGACGGCACCTATAGCGTGCGGTTCTACAAGGTCGATTGGAACGGCGAGAAGCGGGTCTCGAAGGAGACCGTCGATTCAGACCTGCCGTGGGACCAAGCCAGCGACGCGCCCGCCTACGCCAAGTCGACCGAAGGCGGCGAGGGCGGCAAGGCATGGATGGAACTGTGGCCCTCGATTCTCGAAAAGGCCTACGCCCAGTGGAAGGGAGGCAGTTACGACGCGATCGGCCACGGCGGCAATTCTGGCGACGTGCTCGAAGCGCTCACCGGCCAGCGCTCGACCTCGGAATCGACTGCGGGCGCTGAGGCGGGCGGCACGAACGACGCGCTGTGGGCCAAGATGAAGAAGGCCTCGGCCGAGAAGAGGCCGATGACGGCGGGTTCCGGCGACAAGGACGACGCGAAATACAAGGACCCCAAGGCCGGCGTGTACGGCTGGCACGCCTACACGGTGCTGGGCGTGGAGGAAAAGAAGGCCGGCGACAAGACCGAGAAGATGGTCACGCTGCGCAACCCTTGGGGCAAGCGGCGGCGCGACGGCGATGCGGCGGCCGTGGGCGACAGCGACAACGAGAAGGCGGCGGGCGTTTTCCAATTGGAGTGGAAGGAATTCCGGCGCCTGTACGACGACGTCACGATCAGCGGTGGCTGATGACGGCGGCCGATTTCGAGGCCGATGACGCCCGTGTGCAGGAAGCACGCGTGGGCGCCCTCAGCGTCTGCCGAGCGGGAGGAGCCTATGCGTGGGGTAGGATGTCGTGTCGGTCTGGTGTCGGCGTGCGGGTTGGGCTGGTGCCTTGCGCTGGGAGGCGCGACGGCGTGCGACGAAGAGACGGGAGGGCTGGCGGGCGGCCTGCTGATCTCGCCGCAGCAGGAGGCCGAGATCGGCAAGGGCGTCGACCTCGAGATCAAGGCGGAATACAAGATCGCCGACCCCGCGGACCCGGTGACGCTGTGGGCCACGCAATTGGTGGGCAAGCTGGCGGACTCCGCCAAGCGCTTTCGCGACCCTGCGCCGTTCGGGGGCTACAAGGTGGCCATCATCGTCGATGACGAACTGGTCAACGCCTTTGCGGCCCCCGGCGGCTACACCTACATCGCGACGGGCCTCGTGCTGAAGGCCAAAACCTGCGCCGAGATTGCAGGCGTGCTGAGCCACGAATTGGGCCATGTGGTGAAGAAGCACGGGGTCAAGCGGCTCGAACAGTCGGTGCTGGCGACCCAAGTGCTCAGCAGCTTGCTCGGCAGCGACAAAAGCCTCGGCAAGGATGTCGCGGCCGGCGTATGGAAGTTCTTGCAGGCCACGCAGTTCAGCCAGTCGGACGAGGGGCAGTCAGATTCAGTGGGCGTCCAAGTCACCTTCGAGACCGGCTACAACCCATATGGCTTGCGCGACTTCTTCCAGGTGCTGCTCGACCAGCAGAAGGGCCAACTGAGCCTGCCGCCCTTCCTCAGTTCGCATCCCGCAACTGCCGACCGGATTGCCGCCATCGAAAAGGAGATCGCGGCGCGCTATGGCGCCAAGGTGCAGCCCACGACGACGCAGACGTACGATTGCCTGGGCACGACGCTGACTTTGGCCGAACTGCAAAAGCGCATCACGGCCAAGCAGATCCTCGTCCAGGTGGGCACGGGCACCGCCGCCGGTGCGGACGCGGGCGCCAGCGCCGATGCAGGGCCCGCGGTCGATGCCACCCTACCGGCGCCGGATGCGGCGAGCGGCCAGTAGCCCACCCAGATGACCGTCGCAACGCTGCCGACGCGACGCAGGATCCCGTTTCGTGTCGCGCTGGTCGGGCTGGTTGCGGGCGGAATCGGACTGGTCGGCGCGTTCGCATGATCGAAGAACGCCTGCTGGCCGGCGACCGGCGCGAAATCGTGCGCACCTCGGCGGATCACGACTACCGCCCGCGTTTCCGACTGTAAAGAAGTGTGTTGCGGCGGCGAATCAGCAAGCAGGCCGCTGCGGTAGGCCGGCGGCGACCCACGCCTTCCAGCCACCCGCCAGAGACCACACCGCTGTGTAGCCCATGCGCTGCAGGTTGTCCGCAGCCAGGGCCGAGCGAAACCCGCCGCCGCAATAGAGCACGACGGTCGTCTCTTTCACTGGCACCTGACCCACAATGTCGCGCTCGAGCACGCCGCGGCCGAGGTGCTCGGCGCCCTCCGCATGGCCCGCGCGCCATTCGTCGTCTTCGCGCACGTCGATCAAGCGGAATTCTTTGCCATCGGCGCGCCAACGGGCCAGCTCGTCCAGCGTACACTCGGGCACGCGATGCTTGGCGTCTTCGACCAGGGCGAGAAATTCGGGGCTGTGGTTCATGGCACTCCAGGTTGGCGCGCGGCTGCGTCAGCCCGAACGCAGTGAAGGGTAGGTCGGCCCCCAGCGTCGCCATCTTCCAGCTTCGCGCAGTCGAGGTCGGACTTGCAGCCACACCCGCAGCCCACACCGCGTCGGTAGCCCTCCTTGCCATCCCCCCTCCCGCTCCCGGCAGACCGCAGCAGTGTAGCATGACCTTACCGATTCGAAGGCCTGCCCGACCCCCGCGGAGTCTGGTACCCGAACCGCCCTGTGGTAGGTTGGCTCGCGCGGCCCGCCCGGTCGCAGTGGGCGGCCCTGATGCACATCCTTGTTCCGCCGTGTGCTGGCCTCGCGCTGTTCGCGGCCGCAGCCGTCGCCCTTGCCGCCGCGCCCGCCTGGGCAGAAGACGACGACGAGTGGCCGCTGGAGCACGACGGCAAGTGGTACATTCCGATCGACGTCGGGGTCGGCCCGGCCGCGCACTGGTTTCCGGCCCCGTACCGCAGCGCGGTGCCCGAACTTGGCTTCTCGGTGGGCACCTATGCCGTCGTCGCTCCCGAGATCGTCCAGATGCTGAAGGCGCGCATTCAGGTGCCACCAAAGTACCAGGCCCTCGTCGACCGCCTCGATCTCGAGCATGAGTGGCACGTGCGCCGCGCCCCGCTGACCTACCTGCCCACGCACCTCGTCCTGTCGCCACCCTTGCCGACCCAAGGCAAGCCGACGTCTGCGTACGGGATTGCGTGGGACCCGCTGCTGCTGGACCTGCACGTCGGCCTCGGCAACACGGAAGCGCCCGTGCAGTTGCTGGTCGGCGCCGGCCTGCCGACAGCGTCGCTGACGTGGTTGGACAGCGGCACGCCGCAGGGTGGCGCCCAGTTCGCCGTAGGTCTCGGAGCCCAGGCGTCCGCGGCGCTGACGCTGCGCTTCACGTGGGCGTTTTCGGTCTCGTTGGAGTGGCGTTCGGACCTGCGCGTGAGCGCTCCGCTCGTGCAGGATCTCTCCGACGGTGCCGCTACGAAGCAGTCGTGGGCCTTGTGGCACGTCGGCACGGCGAGTCTGGGCGTCCACTTCCGCCTGCCGACGTACCAGAAAGTGATGTAGCGCTCCCGTTGCAGGCCGACGGGGAAAATTCCCCGACCGGGGCGACGCGCCCGCGCTGGATTCCTGCTCCGGCTTGAGTCCCCCGACGCGAATCTCCCGATATCCGCAGCGGATTCCGATCTCGCCGCGGCCGGCACATTTCCTGCGCCACCTCACGGTGCCCGCCGGCCGGACCGTGGGACCTGTCGACCGCGCTCACGCCGACCGCGCGAACGGTACTGGGGTGTTTGACTCGACGCCCGCACCCGGCTAGATCGCGCCCCCCCGCCGTGAGGTCCCATGTCTCTCGCCACCGGCACGCTGTCGTACCTGCGCTTCCTCGCCGAAACGGTGCCTGCCGCGTTCGAAGTGCCCTATTGTGACGCGATGCACGAGCAGCGCTTTCGCGACATCGACGCCGACGGCGACCTCGAGCAGGCGCGCGGGTGGGTGGCGTGGGACGACGTGTTCGCCGCCGAATTCGACCCCACGACGCTGGTGTCGGCGTCCGGGCACCTGCTGCTGCGCATGCGCGTCGATACGCTGAAGGTGCCGACCGTGACGCTCAAGGCCTACACGGAGCAGGCCGGCCGTGAACGGGCCCGCGCCGCCAACCGCGATCGCCTGACCAAGCGCGAACTCGATGCCCTGAAGCTCGAAGTGAAGAAACGCCTGCGCAAGCGGAGCCTGGCCAAGCTTCAACTGGTCGAAGCGGACTGGAACGTGCAGACTGGCGAAGTGCGGCTGCTGTCCACCTCGAAGGCGACGGCGACCGCGTTCGTCGAGCTTTTCGAGAAGACCTTCGCGCTCAAGCTCCTGCCGGTCGGGTTGCGCAACGTGTTGTGGCTGCGTGGCTTTCAGCCTGAAGAACTGGATCGGCTCGATGCCTTGGAGCCCGAGCGCTTTCACCTGATCCCCGCGTGACGCCTGCACGCCGCGGGTACGAGGACTTGCCATGAATGCCGCCGCCCGCGACCGCTTTGCCTTCCTGGGCCGGGAGTTCTTGACCTGGCTCTGGTTTGAGGCGGAGACCAACAAGGGCGCCGTCGATACGCCGACCTTCGGGCCGGTGCGGGTCGATTTTGGCCAGCGACTGACACTTGAAACCGGCGGAAACGTGCGCGAGGGGTCGACTATCCAAGCCGAGATGCCGCTCCTGGTCGAGGAGTCGCGGGTGGCGCTGCGCACCGGCAAGAAGGTGGCGCGCGCGCGGTTGGTGTTGGAGGTCGGCGAGCGCACGTTTCAATTCGGCCTCGACGCCGAATCGCTGACGCTGGCCCAGGTGAAGCTGCCGACGGTGCTGTCGACCGAAGACGCCCCGCGCGTCGACGAGCGGTTGCTGCTGCTCGACGAACTCGAGGCGATGGTCGACGAGATGTACGCCCGCTTCGTGCGCCTGCGTTCCGATGCGAAGGCCTGGGGGCCGGTGCGCGACGAGATGAGGCGGTGGGTCGCGGCGCCCGCCCCCGCGTAGCACGAGTTCCGCGATCGTGCTGTTCAATAGCCAACTCTACCTCGTGTTTCTCGCGGCCGTCACCGCGCTGGCGTGGGCGCTCGCGCGCTGGCACGGCGTGCGCCTGCTCTGGCTGCTGCTCGCGTCGTGCGTGTTCTACATGGCGTGGGACCCGCGCTTCATCGTGCTGCTGCTTGGCGCCGCCACGTGGGACTGGGCCGTGGCCCGCCGCATCGAAGCGACCCCAGTTGCACGGCCGGGCGCGCGCAAGGCGTGGCTGGCGTGCAGCCTGGGGCTCAACCTGAGCGTGTTGGGCTACTTCAAGTACACCAATTTCTTCCTCCAATCTGTTGGCGAGGGCTTGCGCGCCTGCGGCATCGAGGCCGTGCTGCCCGTGTACGACATCGTGTTGCCGGTGGGCGTGTCGTTCTTCACGTTCCAGGCGATGGCCTACGCGATCGACGTGTATCGTTCCGAAATTGCCGCAGAACAGAGCCTGTCGCGCTACCTGTTGTTTGCGACGTTCTTTCCGCAGATGGTGGCCGGGCCGATCACGCGCGCCCACGTGCTGATGCCCCAGTTGCGGGCGCCGGCACGTGTCGACCGCGCCGACGTCTCCGACGCGCTGTTCCGCATCGGCAAGGGCTTGGCCAAGAAGGTGATCATCGCCGACTACCTGGCCGTCAACGTCGTCGACCGCGTGTTCAGCCAGCCGCACCTCTATTCGTCCGCTGAGGTATGGGTGGGGTTGTACGCGTATTCATTGCAAATCTATGCGGACTTCTCCGGCTATACCGACATCGCCATCGGGTCGGCGCGCCTGCTCGGCTACCGCTTGCCAGAGAACTTCGCCCGCCCCTACCGCGCCCGCTCGGTGGCGGAATTCTGGCGGCGCTGGCACATCACATTGTCGGGATGGCTGCGGCATTATGTGTTTTTCCCCCTCGGAGGGTCCAAGGGACCGGCGTGGCGCGCGCACCGCAACACGATGATCACGCTCATCCTCATCGGGCTCTGGCACGGCGCGTCGTGGAATTTCGTCGTGTACGGCGTCGTCCACGGCCTCGCGATCAGCGTCAACCGCTTGCTGCACCGCCGCAAGCCGCGCGGCTGGAACCCAGACGCCGACCCGTGGCCGACGCAGGCGTGGAAACTGTTCGCCACGCTGCAGTTCGTCGTGCTGGCCCGCATCCTGTTTCGCGCGCGGCAGTGGACGGGCGCCGAAGCGGTGTGGGGCGCGCTGTGGACCCCCGACTGGACAGTGGGCCGCATCGACGGCCTGACGTGGGCGATTCTGCTGGGTGGCTATGGACTTCATCTCCTCGCGCCGACGCATCTCGAGAACGTGCGTGTCCGCTTCGTCGCCTGGCCGGCGTGGGCGCAGGGCGTCGCGCTCAGTGCGGTCGGGGTCGTCCTGGCCACCGTCGCAGAGACTGATGTCGTGCCGTTCATCTATTTCCAGTTCTGAGGTGCCCGGCGCACCGGCACCGGCCAAACCTCGCCCGTGGGGCCCTGTCGTGCTAGGGTTCGCCCCGCGATGAGCGACCCATTGACCCTGTCGGAATTCCCCGCCCGCTGCGCGCCACCATGGGCGCACCTGGCGACCGTGCTCGTCGTCGTCGGTAGTGCGAGCCTCGTGCCCTATGCCCACCCTGGGCTGGTCGACTGGCGCTACTGGGACCGTTTCGACGCGGCGCCGCTGGAGCGCGCGTTGACCCTGCGTGCCCCGGATGCCGACGAAACCGTGGCACTGGCCCAAGACGTCGCACCCCCGCTGGTGGCCGAAACGATGGAACTGGCCGGTGCCGAACTCGATCGTCTGGCCGGCGGGCCAGCGGTCGTCAGGGTGCCGAAGCCTGCCCTGGCGCCCCCGGCCGGCGAGGGCGCGGAATCGGAGGCCGCCACGTTGCCCGGCGCCGCGACGGCTGCCAATCCGCTCCTGGTTGCGGACGATGTGCTCGGCGACCAGAGCGTGTGGATCGAAGACCCCGATGCCACGCTTGGCCCGCTGTGGCGCGGGTTCGAAGAACTGGTGCGACAACGGCGCAGTTACGTGCGCATCGCCCACTATGGCGACTCGCATGCCGCCAACGACGGCATCACGAACGTGACGCGACTCCTGCTGCAGCGCCGCTTCGGCGACGGCGGCCACGGCTTCACGCTCGTCCAGGGGCGCACGCAGTGGTATGTGCACAAGGGCGTCCAGCGCAGCGCATCGGACGGCTGGCGGTTGGTCAACTTTCTGACCGGCAACGCCAAAGATGGCGCGTATGGCTATGGTGGCGTTGCGGCAGATGGTGGCGCAGGCGCGGCGTACACCCTCGGCACGGCAGGCACCCACACGGCGAGCCGCGCCACCCTGACATGGCGCAGCCTCGGGCGCGCAACGATTGCCGTCGCCCTGGACGGAAAGCCGCGGAAAATGGTTGAGATATCCACGCCAGTCGGCACGGACGGCAGCGAGACATGGGCCTTTCCCGATGGCAAGCACACGATCACCTGGACAGTCAAGGCTGGCCGTGTGCGGGTATTTGGCGCCGCGCTGGAACGCGACCGGGGCGTCGTCTACGACAGCCTCGGCGAAGTGGGTGCACGCGGCACCCGTTGGCTGAATACGGGCGAAGCACACTTGAAGGCGATGCTCGCCCAGCGCCCGCCCGACCTCGTGATCCTGAACTACGGCGGCAACGAACGACTCGACAAAGTCTCCGAATCCAAGTACTTGGAGCGGATGTCCCGGGTCGTTGCCCGCCTGCGCTCGGGCCGCGCCACAACCGCCTGCCTCGTGCTGGGACCCAGCGACCACGGCATCCGCCAGCGCGGTCAGATCGTCAGCGACCCTGCCGTGCTGCGCATCCATGGTTGGCAGCGTACGCTGGCACGCCAGAGCGGCTGCGCGTTTTTCGACACGCTCGCGTTCATGGGCGGAGAAGGCGCGATGGGTCGCTGGCACAAGAGCGGGCTCGGCTGGGCCGACTACTCCCACTTTTCGCCCAAGGGAGAGCAGGTCATGGGCGTCGGCATGTACCGAGCCCTGATGAAAGGCCTGCGCCAGTGGCAGGCGACCGCGGCGCAGCGACAGCCCGTCAGCGTGCCCCCGCATCCCTGAGTAGTGCCCACGCGAACAACTCGGCCAGCCAGAGATAGCCGGCCCGGTTCAAGTGCACGTCGTCACCCGGCGCGAGCCGATGCCGCCGCCAGCGCACCATCGCACCCGGCCCACCCATGGCAGCCTGCGCGTCCCAGTGCGCGCAACTGGCTTCGGCCGCGGCGGCACGCTGCACGGCAAGGATGTCCGGCGTGCGCGGGTGGCCCTCCTTGCGACCGTCCGGTCCGCGCACGAGCCGATCCGTCGGGCCGACAATCACGCACGCTGCCTGCGGCGCCGCCCGCCGAACGCGCGCCAACACCTCGCGCCACTGCTCGCGGTAGAGCGTGTCGGGTGTTGCGGCGTCGGCCACGTCGTTCGTGCCATAGGCCAGCACCACCAGATCGGGGCTGCGCCGCGCCACCTGTTGCGCCCAGCGGGCTTCGGCCCAGTGCAACTGGACCTCGGCGCGCATCCCCGGGATGCCCAACTGATCGACAACTGCGCCACCGCGGCTCCGTTCCGTCACCAGACCGTAGACTACGACGGCTCCCGTGCCGAGCGGCCGCAAGCGCACGACGTGGGCCTTGTCCTTGAGCTTCCACGTCTCGAACTGGACGGATTCCGTGTCCGCGCGTGTGGGCACCACATGCGGCGCGCCGTCGATCGTCACCTCGATGTCGCCTCCGCCGGGCTGCGCACGCACCCACAGTTCCAGCCGGTCGAAGCGGCGCCCGAGCGGATTGTCCACCGTCGTGCGGATTTCCGTCCACAATTCCGTAGCCGTTGCCGGCGCCGCCAGGACCACGCCGCCGTAGCCGTAATCACCCACCGCGGCGCCGTCTGCCTTGAGGTGGCGCAGCGCGAGCCAGCCCGGCGTCGATTCCACGATCAGGTCTTGGTGGCGATAGCCCGGGTTCCAGCGCAGGGGCACCGCAAAGCCGTGGCCGCCCTCGCCAAACTTGGCCTGCAGCAGCCGACGCAACTCGCCCGTCCACAAGTCGGCCGCCGTGTGCGAGGCGCCATACACTGCGATGCGCACGAAGCCTTTGCGCTTGGCGGCCCTGGCCAATGCCGCATGAAACGGCGTCAGTGCGCGCCGCGCCGGGTCCAGCACGGGTACTGCGGTGCCGGGTCGCCCATGAGCGGCTGGTGGTGGCAGCGGTCGCGGTCGGCGCGGGGTCGGGGCCGCAGCGCCATCCACCGGAGCCCACCCCACCAGTGCGGCAATCAGGCCGACGGCGCTGAGCAGCGCAGCGGAAGGCAGGCGCATCTCAATCGCCATGCGTCAAGTAGTCGCCGTGGCCATCGCGCGCATGGCCGCTTTCACGTCGGCGGCCTGCGGCACACTGTACTGTTCGTAGCCCCACGCGAGACCGACCCCCGGCACGTCGAGCCCCGCCAGCAGCCGAGGTGGCACTTCGAGACTGTAGAACGCCTCGTCGATCGCACGGCGCAGGACGTGCTCGCCAAAGTTCGTCACTTCGGTGTCCTCATTGACGACGAGGAGCCGCCCTGTCTTCTCGACACTCGCCTTTACGGTCGGCAGGTCGAAGGGATACAGCGTGCGCAGATCGATCACGTCGAACGTGAGTCCTTCTGCCGAGAGTTCGTCGGCCGCCTGTACGCACAAGTTCAGGTGGCGGCCGTAGCTGACGACCGTGGCGTTGCGACCCTCGCGCCGCACGCGCGCCACGCCGAATGGCACGGTATAGTCGGTCAGGCCGTCGGGCCAGCGTGGGCGCCAATTCGTGCGATCGACGCCGACGGGCGCGTTGATGCGGGCGTTCAACTCCTTTTCGTCGTCTGGCTCGCCCGGGATCGGCTCCTCGCCCTTGGTGCGCATCAACGCCTTCGGCAAAAGCACCATGACCGGGTTCGGCTCCTTCATCGCCGCAATCAGCATGCCGTAGGTGTCGAGCGGATTCGATGGCATGACGACTTTCCACCCCTGAACGTGGGTCATCATCGATTCAAACGAATGCGAATGGTACATCGAGCCGTGGATGCCGGCGCCGACGGGCGTCATGACGGTCAAGGGCACGCAGTAGGCCCCCGCGCTCGACCAGTGAACGTTGCCGCACAGCTTGAGCAGGTCGATGCAGTTGAAAATGTAGTCGCAGAACTGGATTTCAGCGACGGCCCGCCCACCCGCATACGCGATGCCGAGTGCCGTACCGATGATGCCGCGCTCGTCCAGCGGGGCATTCCACGCGGTCTTGAGGCCCTGCGTGCACGTGAATACTCCGCCCAAGGGCGCGCCGACGTCTTCGCCAAAAATGTCCGTGACGCCGAGGTTCTCCTCGCCGTAGTGAAGGGCCATGCGAACGGCTTGGGCTTGCGTGGCCATCGTGCTGTCGTACTCCGGTTCAATCCCCGCAGGCTCGCGGAGCCGTCAATTCTGGCTGCCTGCGGGAGCAAGAACGTGCAACATCACATGTTCGCGCTCCGGCATCGGCTCCGTCTTCACCTGTTCGAGGGCGGCGTGAATGTGCGTCTGCCAGCGGTCCCATACCGCGCGCGCCGTCGCCTCGGTCAGCGTACTCTCGCGCACCAACCGCGCTTCAAACGTCGCCACGCAGTCGGGCTCCTCGTGACGCAGCGCGCCCGACGACGAGGAGTGTCCGTACAAACGCGCGACGTTGCCCTGCAGGCAGAACGGCTTGCGCTCGTAGCGGCACCACGCCAGCGCCTCACGGAGCGCCTCGTACGTTGCGATCGGGTCGTTGCCATCGACGACCCGGTGCGGAATTCCGTAGCCGCCCGCACGTTGCGCCAGGTCCGCGCTCGACTGCACCTGGTGCGCTGGCGTCGAGATTCCCCAGTTATTCTGCGCGATCAGGATCAGTACCGGCAGTTCCTGACCTGGCCGCGTGCTCCAGTTCAGGCACGACGCGAAGTCTCCCTCGGCGGTCCCCGCATCGCCGCCATTGACGATGCTGACGCCGATGCCGCCGAAACGACGCTGCACCCAGGCGGTGCCCGGCGCGCTCACGTACTGCGTCTCAATCGTCGGCGTGACCGGCACGATGTTCCAGTGCCGGATCGCAAAATGGTTTACGAAGTTGCGACCCATGCTGTAAGGGTCAGTCACTGTGGACCGCATCTGGCGCAACAGGTCGATCGGCTGCGCTCCCATCGCCAACACGATCGCGGATGACCGGTAGTGCAGGTGCAGGAAGTCATGCGCCGGGCCCGTGCCCTTGTGCACGAGCAGCCCCAGCGGCACACCCCATGCCTCTTCGCCGGGGCCGCCAATCCAGAAATACCCGTGGCCAGTCCGCATCATGCGGATCATGGTCTCTTCGATGAGCCGCGCCTGCACCATGGCGTCGTGCAAGCGGAGCTTGAGTGCGTCGGTGACGGGCTCGCCCCACGTGCGCGCGTCCGCAGGCGCGGTGTCGTCCGACGGTGCCACGCCTACCCCTGCAGGCCGCGGCCGCGCAGCCAGTCGTGCAGCAACTTGGCCGACGGCCCGAAGCCTTCGAACACGTAGCGGCGCCCCTCGGCTTCGATGACTGCCTTGTGGCCACCTTCGAACGCAGTGGCCGCAACCTGCGTCAACGCGATGTCGTAGCGGAATTTGCCCATTTCGATGTTGCCGACGGACTGCATCGTCGATGCCCCGTCTCCCGAGGCCAGGGCGCCGGACAGTGCGACGACCCGCGAGGCCGCTTCAAAGGCGAAGCCGCCGTCTTCGACGACCAACCGGC
The DNA here is from genome assembly GCA_009692425.1 of Myxococcales bacterium. Taxonomy (GTDB): domain Bacteria; phylum Myxococcota_A; class UBA9042; order UBA9042; family UBA9042; genus SHZF01. The sequence continues at coordinate 52,471 of SHZF01000025.1, forward strand.
CGAACGGCGGCATGGCTCCGTGCAACTTGCCATCGACTTCGCAACTTACCATCTTCAGTTCCGAAGCGCTGGCGTTCGGTGAAGCAGCGGCAACCTGCGGCAGCATCGACAGCGTGGCTGCCTGGCGCGGCTTGGGAGCAGTGGCCGGTTGGTGCGGCCCAGGCGCCGCCGTGGCCGGTTGGTGCGGCCCAGACGCCGCCGTGGCCGGTTGGCTCGCGGGAGCGCTCGCCGTGGCCGCCCCTTGCGGAGGGGCATCCGCAGCGGGCCGTGAACGCGGTCGGTTCCGCATCATCACGGCGAAGACCACGATGCTGAGCACCAGGACGACGCCTACTCCGATCAACATGCCCATGCTCGCCATCACCTGCCGCTCCGACCGCCCGCCACCGTGCGAGCGCGGGTTGTCGCACGAATCGCCGCTGCCGAAAAGCGCAACTTGGGTCAACTACGGCTTCGAGAACGCCTCGCCCGCGCTCCCGGTCTCCGTCAGCCGCCATGTCGTGCACTGCTTGGCGGTGGCGAGCGACGCAGGGAACTGCAGACCGAAGTTGCCACCCAGGGCGCTCGTCCACTTCAACTGCACCGCCGTGCCCTTGATGGCCCAGCTGCCGGCGCTGGTCACGATGCCGCTCCAGAGGCAGACCGCGCCGGTGGGGCATGGGCTCACCGCATCCTGGCGTACAAACGTACCATCAGCCTTGAATTGGTACGTCGTCGCGTACTTGCCGTCCGTGACGTCGGTCCACCAGGAAGCAAGTTCGGCCGCGCCGATCGCGGCAGCCTGAAACGCTCCATCAGTGCAGCACGGGCCCGAGTTGTAGACTCCGACGCCTGCGCCGGACGCCGAGCATGCGTTGCTGTACGTCTTGCCGTTGCACCCACAAACGGGCAGGTAGACCATCAGGCAAATCTGGGCCTTCTGTGCACAAGTGCCGGACGCGTCGGCCGCGCCGCACAAATCGCCGGGCTTGTAGTTGCAGAACAGGCCCGTTGCACACGACTGCATCCCGCGACCGCCGCAGGCCGCGCCGAGAGGGGTTCCGACGCTGCACGTGCCCTTGGTGCAGGAGAGCGTCGCCGTGACGCCCCCGTCTACCGCCGTCGTCAAGACGAGCGCCCGGTACGTGCCGGTCGCTGAGGGCGTATTCGTCACGAACGTCGAGCCGGATTTGGCGGCCGCCGACTTGATGTACTTCCACGTCGAGCCCGACAGCTTGTAGAGCTTGAGTTGCACCGACGACATTGGCGTCGACGCCGCCACGCTGAGTTGGAAGAGCCCGCCTTGCTTCGCCTCGAAGCGGAACTCAGCCTTGGGCGCGGCCCAGCCCTGCGCCGGCGTGCCGAAGTACAGAGGCGTCCATTCGGTCAGTTCGGCCGTGATCGTGCCGAACTCCGCTTCAGACGTGGCAGAAACGGCGACGGGCTCGGCCGCGCACGCCAACAGGAGGGCGACCGCCACCGGGTAGGGCGCGCCGCCGCCGGCGAGATCTTTCAGCCATTTCAACCACTTCTGCATGACACGCTCGTGACCCACCCAAAGCGAGGGGCCGAGAGTGTACGCCTACGCCCCGAAACGCTCAACCTGTTTTGTCGCGCGCGCAGCGGGGGTCAACGCATGCCCGCCCTGCCGTGAAACTGCCAACGACGAGGCGATTCGCACTGTGACCGCCAGACTCCTACGGCACCGTGACAGCAATCGGCGTGATGCTCGGCTTGTACTCGTTGTCCGCCTCGCCATCGACCACGCGCAGGGCGTCCTTGCCCCAGTCGTATGCGGGTCCTTCGGTGCCAGCGACCTTGAGGAGTTCCAAGTAGCTTGGCTGCTTGCCCGACAGCAGGCTTGCGAGGAAACGGCCGAGCCCGGCGCCCGACCCGCCTGAGAACGACTCCAGGCCGTTGGTCACCGTCTCGATGTCGCGGGTGCCGTTCGCCTTCAGCGCGAAATAGTCCTTGTTGTAGTAGTTGTAGCTGATGCACGAGTCGATGAAGAAGAGCTGGTAGCTCTTGGGAAAATCACCCGTCGTGTAGCGCTCGGGGTCCCACGGGCCCGATCCGATGTAGCTGTGCCCGTTGTACAGGATCACGTCGGACTTCTGGATGGCGCGGCGGTGCGGTGTCTCCGTCGAGCCCGCACCGTAGAACTGATTGATCCGAATGGTCACCTTGCGCACGGCGGCAGAGCCGATCTTCACGTTTACGACCTGTTCCAGCGTGACCCAGCGCTTGAAAAGCTTGTCGCCGACCGCTTTGCGTAGCGCCAACCGGTCCGCCGTAGTCGTCACGTCGGGCGGGAACCCGGTGCCATGCAACTCCCACTCGACGAACTGCTGAAAC
>SHZF01000096.1 GCA_009692425.1 Myxococcales bacterium
GGACAAGTGCCCGAAGCAGAAGGAAGATCGCGACCAGTTCGAAGACAGCGACGGGTGCCCGGAACCGGACAACGACCAAGACGGGCTGCTCGACGGCCAGGACAAGTGCCCGAATCAGGCGGAGACGAAGAACGGCATGGACGATGCCGATGGCTGCCCCGACCAGATGGGCGACGCCGTGGCCAAGCTGTTCGGAGGCCCGGTGCAAGGCGTCGAGTTCAGGGTCGCCGTGCTGCAGAAGACGGCGGGCGCCGTGCTGGAGCCGTTGCTCGAATTGTTGCTCGAACACGACGGCCTGCACGTCGAAGTGACTGTGGCGACCGAGGCCGAAGGGGTGCCGGCTACAGAACTTGCACGGTCGCGGGCCGCGGCGGTGGTTGCGTGGCTGGTCGAACAGGGCATCGACGCCGGTCGCTTGACGGCTGCGGTCGGGCCGGTGGCGCCGAGTGCTGCACCCGCTGCCAAGCCGAATCCCAAAGCGCCGGCGCGGCCGCCGGTGTCGTTCCGGATGCTGACCGGACGCTAGCCGCCGACAGTGATCTCGTCGCCGGCCGGGGAGTTGTCTTTTCGCGCGGTGGCGTTCTACTCTCCGCAGCCCGCGTCCCCGTACGGAGGTTCCATGCATTCGTTTCGTCCCCGCCGTCGCTTGATTGCTCGTGCCGCCGTTTTGGCCAGTGCCGCAGTGGTTGCCGTGCTTCCGTTGACAGCAGCACCCGCATGGGCCCAGTCGGGCGACGACCCGGCCGCAGCGGCCGCGAACTGGCCCATGAAATGGGATGTCGGTCTTTTCCTCGGCTTCAACGGCTTCAGCGAAAAGAACGATCTCGGCAATGGCCCGGACCCGAAGGACTCGGTCAACTCGTCGGGCGTGTTCGGCCTGCGCGGCGCCGGGTGGGTCACGGACAGTCTCGGCATCGAGGCGGAGTTCAAGCTCGTGCCGACCGACCTCGCCCGCGGAACCGGTGCGAGGGCGACAGTCTACGGCGTGCGTGCGGCGGCCCTGTACCAGTTGATGGCCGACAAGCCGATGCGGCCGTTCGCTCTGGTTGGCGTCGGTCAGGACATCTTCGTCGCCAAGGACAACGACGCCGCGCGCAAGGCCAAGGGCTCCTTCGTGGCCGACAGCGACCCGGACCGCGCATTCCTGCTCGGCGCGGGCTTCAAGTGGCAGGCCCTGCACCGCATCGGCGTGCGGTTCGACGTGCGCTACGTGGCCGGCGAGGCGCGCTGCAATTCGGGCGCCGGCAAGGACTGTCCGCGCGATGCCGTGTCGCACAACATCGAAGGCATGCTCGGGCTCGCGTACACGCTGGGCGGCAAGCCCGAAGACAGCGACGGCGACGGCATGCTGGACCCCGACGACACGTGCATCGACCAGGCCGAGGACAAGGACGGCTTCCAAGACAAGGATGGCTGCCCGGAGATCGACAACGACAGCGACAAGGTCCCCGACACCGAAGACAAGTGTCCGAACGAAGCCGAAGACATGGATGGTTTCGAAGACTACGACGGCTGCCCCGAGTCCGACAACGACAAGGACGGCGTGGCCGACCCGCAGGACAAGTGCGCGACGCAGGCCGAGGACAAGGACGGGTTCCAAGACAACGACGGGTGCCCAGAACTCGACAACGACGCCGACAAGATCCCCGACACGAAGGACAAGTGCCCGAATAGCGCCGAAGACCTCGACATGTTCCAGGACGAAGACGGCTGCCCCGAAACCGACAACGACGGGGACGGCACGCCGGACGCCAAGGACAAGTGCCCGAACGAGGCCGAGACGAAGAACGGCTTCCTCGACGACGACGGCTGCCGCGACGAACTGCCCGCCGAAGTGGTCGCGTTGACCAAGGCACCGATCACGGGCGTCGCCTTCGACAAGAAGGGCGTGCTCGACGAGAAGAAGTCGGCGACGGCCCTGCAAGCAGTGGCAGGGGCGCTGGCGGCACACGAGTCCGTGCGCGTGACGATGAAGTTGTCGACGGCGACGGTCGAGCAGGCAGCGGCCCAGGCGCGCGTCGACGCCATCAAGTCGTTCCTGATCAAGCGCGGCGTCGAGTCCGAGCGCATCGAGGCGCTGGCCGAGTCGTCGCTGGCGCCGGGGGCCAAGCCCGCCAAGGGCGCGCCGGCCGACACGCTCACGATCCAGATGAAGTAGGCTCCGGATCCTCGGGCGCTTGCGCTGGTTGCCATTCGGGCGGCCGCAATCGGCTGAGGGCCTGCCACGCATTGCCGCCGAGCACCCTGGCGATGCGGGCTTCGGGCCAGCCGCGCGCCAACAGTACCTCTACCAGCCGTGCGTAGCCGTAGCCGTCGCGCATGCCGTCGGGTGGCACGATCGCGCCGTCGTAGTCGGAGCCCACGGCCGCGCAGTCCTCGCCACCGACGTCGATCAGGTGTTCGAGGTGTTCGGCGACGCGCGCAGCATCGGTCGGCCCTCCCGGCCGGGCGAGAAAGGCGTTGGCGAAGATGATGCCGATCACGCCGCCCGTCGCCGCGATCGCGCGCACCTGAGCGTCGTCGAGGTTGCGCCAGTGCGGCCGCACGCCGCAGACGCCGGTGTGGGTGCAGAAAATCGGCAGGGCGGGGTCGTGGGCAGCGACGGCGTCCCAGAACGCGGCTCGCGCGATGTGGGCAAGATCGACGGCGACGCGGTGACGGTCGAGCGCGCGAATCAACGCGCGACCGGCGCATGGCAGGCGGGCGCTGCGGTCCGCCGACAGCGGCGCCGACGTGGGGCCGTACACGCTGTCGGTCAGGTGGACCGGCGTGACGCGCCAGACGTCGCCCGTGCCGAGGAATGCATCGAGATCGGGGCAAGCTTCGAGCGCGTTGCCGCCCTGGATCGAGACCAGCAGCGTGTGCAGCCCGGCGGCGCGGGCGGCGGCGGCGGCGGCAGGCAATCGGACGCAGCTCGCGTGGGCCTCGCGGGTGGCGGCGAGCGCGCGCAGGCGGCCGAGGTTCGTCACGAGCGTGTCCCAGCGTGACTGGGGGTCACGCAGCACGTTCGTCGTGATCGACCACATCGCGGCGTCGATGGCCTGATCGCGCAGTCGCGGCAGGTCGAGGTGACCGAAGAAATGGCCGCGCAGCAGCCCAGGTCCGTGGCGATCGCGCACGTCGCGACCCCACAGGCGCGCGGGGATGTAGGTATCGACGTGCAAGTCGATGACCGGGTGGGCGCGCAGCAGTTCGAGCGCCCGCAGCGTCAGGCCGTGGCGCGTAGCGAGACTGGTCAGGTCGAGGTCGGTCATGGTGGGATGGTACCCGGGAAAGCCCGCGCGCACAGGCGGCGGCGCGGGAGGCGAGACGATGATGCAGGGCAACCAGATCGTTGGCGCATGGCGGAGAAAAGGGGCGTGGGCCGTGGCCGCCTGGAGCCTGTACGGATGCGGTGGGGCGACCGACTCCCCCGGCGACGGCAAGCTCGCGGCGCGCGCCGATGCCGGTGCCGTGGCGCCGGACGGGGTCGCGTTGCCAGCGGGCCAGACGCAAGCCGACTGCAACCCGCTGGTCGGTGGCCACTGCCTGTCTGGCGTGCCGAGCGCGTTTTTCGAGACGCTGCAGCCCGATGGCAGCGTGCGCCTCGATCTGCCCGCGCAGTGGCTGCCGCGCACGAGCGCGGGCGTGGCGCTGCAGCCGGAGCCGTGGAACGAACGCGACGGCTGGTCGCCCGTGATGCCGATCGTGGTGCTGCTGCCACGTTCGCTTGACCCGGGCAAGCTGGCCGACGAAACACGACCCCTCGACAGCCTGGCGCACGCTTCGCCGAGCGTGCTCGTCGACGTGAAGACCGGCAAGCGCATCGCTCACGTGGCCGAGATCGATAAAAACGCGGCCGACGCAGGCCGGCGGGCCCTGATCCTGCGGCCGCACCGGCCGATCCCGTTCGGCACCGAGGTTGGCGTGGCCTTGCTGCGCAACCTGCAAGACACCGGAGGCCAGCCGTACGCTCGCACTCCCGCAATGGAGCGCATCCTCGGCGGATTGACGACCGGGCATGTGCGCATCGACCTCCAACAACACCGCTGGACCGCTCTGTTCAACGCGCTTGCCAAGGCCGGCGTGCCGAAGGAGGACGTGCTCGCGGCGTGGCCGTACCGCGTGGCCTCGGCCCAGTGGGTGACGGGGCCGGCGCAGGCGGCCAAGCTGGCCATCGATGCCGCCCACGGCAAGACCACGGGCAACCGCTACGTGATCGAAGAGATCGAGGTGGCGGCGGCGTACAAGCCGCAGTTCGCCAGCGTGCCCGCAGCGGGACCCGCGCTCAAGGTGACGGTCGGCGCGATGCATCCCGACATCGCGCTGCGCCTGCGCGGCCGCTTCAAGATGCCGCTCGTGCTCGACGGGACGGGCAGCGCTGCGATGTTGCCGGCCGGCGGCAAGATCACTGTGCAGCAGACTGTGGAGCGTCCCTTTGTCGTGCTGGTGCCGCCGTCCGTGTTGGCTGCAGAGGGTCCGGCGCCGGTGGTGGTCTACGGCCACGGCTTCCTGCGCGGCGCGTGCGTCGAGGGCTGTGTCACCGTGCACGAGGCCGAGTACATGCCGCGGATGGGCAACGCGCTGGGGGCCGTCGTCGTCGGCACCGACTGGTGGGGGCTGTCGTCGGGCGAGATCGGTGTGGCGGCGACGGTCGCTCTCGATTTCAACGGGCTGCGGCGCATCACCGACAAGCTCGTGCAGGCAGTGCAGCAACCGCGCATCCTGGCCGACGTCGCCCGCGCCGACCTGGCGAAAGATGCGATGCTGCAGCGGGCCGGCAAGGCGGGGCCTGAACCGCTCATCGACGCGAGCCGGGCGCCCGTCTACTGCGGCAACAGCCTGGGCGGCATCCTGGGGACGACGGCCGTGGCGCTGGGCGGCTTCTCCCGGGCCGTGCTGAACGTGCCGGGCAGCACCTGGTCGACGATGCTCAACCGGTCGTCGAACTTCGCGGAGTTCTCCCAGATCGTGGCGAGTGCCTACCCCGACCCCTTCGAGCGCCAGGTGCTGTACGCGCTGTCGCAGTCGATGTGGGACCTGAGCGATCCGATCCACTTCGCTTCCGCCGCCGTCACCTCGACACAGCACGCCTTGTGGGCGGTCGCCCTGCACGACAGCCAGGTGCCCAACCTCGCGAGCGCGGCGCTACAGCGGGCAGCCGGCGTACCGGTGTTGACGCCCGCGCCAGGGCCGTGGTGGCAGGATGGCCCGCAGGCCCCCTCACTCGGTTTCGTGGGTCCGCACGCCTTCGTCGTCTGGGACACGAAGCGCGGCGCCCACCCCTACGGCAACGCCCTGCCCTACCCCGACAACGGCGCGCACCTGGCGACGCGCTGGATGCCAGAATTCCAGCAGATGATCTGGCGCGTGCTGCTGGGCGACGGGCGCATCGAGCAACGCTACTGCCTGGCCGGTGGGCGCGACGGCGACGACAAGCTGCCGTGTGACATCGTGCAGGCGATCCCGAAGGCGGCGAGCGAAGTGCCGGCGCTGCCCGTGATCCCGCCACCTGCCGTTCCGTGACACGAGCAGGCGGTGGTGGACCCTGGAATGCGCGCACGTTGCCTCTTGTTCCAACCCGACCTATCGTGCGAGTCAGCAGCCCACTTGGAGAGCGCACCATGAACGCCAACGCCCGTCCCGGTCCCTCCAATACCCGTCCCGGTCCCTCCAATACCAAGTGGAGGGCCTTGCTGCTTGCGATCGCGGCGCTCGCGAGCGTGCTGCTGCCCGCCATGGCCGAGGCGCGCTCCGGCGGCAGCTTCGGCGGAGGCTTCCGGCGCTCCTCGTCGAGTTCCTTCGGGTCATCGTCGCGCTCGTTTGGCTCGTCGTCGTGGCGGCCGTCTTCTTACAGTTCGTCCACCTACCGGCCGTCAAGCTACTCGAGCACGCACATCATCCCGATTCCCATCGGCGGCTTCGGCTACGGCTACGGCTACGGACACAGCTACGGCGCGGGCCACTACAGCTACGGGAGCGGCGGCTCAGTGCGCGGCCTGCTGACCCTGCTGGTCGTGATCGGCGTCGTGGCCATCGTCGTCTTCCTCATTGTGCGGTGGCGCCGGCGCGTCGGCCTGGCCGCGGACGAAAAAACGATGGCCTGCGATGTGGTCCAGGTGACGTTCGGCATCCAGCAGTCGGCCCGTGCGCTGCAGGATCGGCTGGAAAAGATGGCGACAACCGCCGACACGGGCAACGAGGAGGGGCTGGCGCGCATGGTGCGCGAAGTCGCCATGGAACTCCGGCGCGTGGCGGCCCGCATCGAGTACGCCGCCCTGTTGCGGGAGCCCGGCGTGAAGCTTCTGGCCGCTGAGAGCCGCTTCGGCAGCCTGACCAGCGACGCCCGCACGAAGTACGACCGCGAAGTGGTGCGCGGCGACGGCGCGGGGGTGCGGCACCAGGAGAAGGAGGTCAAGACCGACGGCCTGCGCGACGAAGACGGCGACATCGCCGTGTCAGAGTTCTTCGTGGTGACGTTGATCTGCGCCCTGCGCAACATGGCACTGCCCGAGCGGCTCGGCAGCAACCAGGACCTCGAGAGCCTGCTCCGCTCGCTGTCGGGAGCCAGTGCCGACCAGGTGGTCGCGGCCGAAGTCGTCTGGTCGCCAGCGGCGCTGTCGGATTCCATGAGCCGTTCGGACATGGAGGAGCACTACCCGGACTTGATGACTGTCTAGTTGTTGTTTGGATAGTTCCCCGGTTGCCAAGACCGCAGCCGCAGCGCGTTCATCACGACGCTGACCGACGACAGGGCCATGGCCAGGCTTGCGAATTCCGGCGCCAGTGTCACGCCCCACAGCGGATAGAGCAGGCCCGCCGCGACCGGGATGCCGATCGCGTTGTAGCCGAACGCCCACGCGAGGTTCTGGCGAATCACGTGCACCGTCGCGTGCGAAAGCTCCACGACCGCCGCGACGCCTGCGAGGTCGGGCCGCAGCAGGGTGACGTCGGCCGCAGCCGTCGCGACGTCGGCACCGTGGCCCAGTGCGATGCTGAGGTCGGCGACCGCGAGCGCGGGCGCATCATTGACCCCGTCGCCGACCATCGCCACAACAAAACGATCGGCCTGGAGCCGGCGGATCTCAGCAACCTTGTCGGCTGGCGTGGCGTCGCCGCGCGCGTTTTCGATGCCCACTGCCGCCGCCAGCCTAGCCACCGCCGCGGCGCGATCGCCGCTCAGGATGCGCGGCTGCAGGCCGAGGGCCTTCAAGTGTGCAACGGCTGCCGCACTGCCGGGCCGCAGCGTGTCTTCGAGGGCGAGTACGGCCTCGACGCGCCCCGCGCGCGCCACGACGACCAGCGTCGCCCCCAGCGCGTCGCCGTGCGCGAGGGCGGGCTGCGTTGCTGCAAGGTCGATGCCCGCGCTGGCCAACCACGACGGCCGCCCGATGTGCCAGAGGACGCCGTCCACGCTGGCCGTGACGCCCGCGCCGGGTACGGCTTGCCAGCCCACGATCGCGCCGACCGATGCGGGTTGCGCGTGTGCGTCTGCCCATGCGGCCACGGTCTGTGCCAGGGGATGCTCCGACCGGCGCTCGATGGCGGCCACGCTGGCCCGCCACGACGGCTCGGCCACCCATGGCGTGCCGTCGGGCGCCCACGCGCCGGTCACGACGGGGTGCCCGTGGGTCAGGGTGCCCGTCTTGTCGAACACGACGACGGTGACCGCCCGGCCGCGCTCCAGCGCGACGCCTGAGCGCACGAGCAGGCCGTGGCGGGCGGCCTGGCCCACCGCCACCATCACCGCCACCGGCACGGCCAGCCCCATCGCGCACGGGCACGCCACAACGAGCACGGCAACGGCGATCTGGAGGCCGCGCAACACCGCCGGCTCCGGGCCCAGCCACGCCCACAGCAGCCAGGCGCACGCGGCCACGGCCACGACGCAGGGCACGAAAACGGCCGCAACCCGGTCGGCGCTGCGCTGCACGGCGGGCTTGGCGGTCTGGGCGGCCTCCATGAGTGCGATGATGCGGGCCAGCACGGCGTCGGCACCGACGGAGGTGGCGCGCACATCGAGCGTGCCATCGGCGTTGACCGTTGCGCCGGTGACGCGGTCGCCGGGGCGCTTGGCAACGGGCATCGGCTCGCCGGTCAGCAACGATTCATCAACGTCCGACGCACCCCCTACCACGACCCCATCGACCGGCACGGCCGCGCCGGGGCGCACGCGCACAATGTCGCCAGCAAACACCTCGGCCAAGGGTGTCGCGACGGTGTGGTCGCCCACCACGACATGGGCTTGCTGCGGGCGGCGCTGTAGCAGCAGGTCGAGGGCGGCGGTGGTGCGGGCTTTCGCCTGCGCTTCCAGACGGCGCCCGAGCAGCACGAATCCGGTGACCCAGGGCACCGTATCGAACCAGACGTCGAGCGGCAGGCCTTGGGCCGCGACCCATTCGGGGGCGCACGTGACCCATGCGCTCCAGGCGAATGCCGCACCGACACCGAGGGCCACCAAGACGTGCATGTCGAGACTGCGCCGCCGCACTGCCACCCAGGCGCGCACGAAGAACGTGCGCCCGGTGCCCGCCACGATCGTCACCGACAGAGCCAACAGGAGCCAACGCAAAGTGCCGGGATCGACGGCGTACACGGCCGGCGCCAGGCTGCGCAATGTGGCGTTGAGCCCCGCCATCCACCCCGCTCCGCCGCCATGGCCGGCGTGGGGTCCGCCGACCATCAAGGGCATGCTGAGTGCCATCGTCGCGACGCCGACCGCCAGCGTCCAGGCGATGGCCCACGCGCTCACGGCTGCCTCACCATGGCGCAGCGCCCCCGGCGGCGGTGCCATGCCGGACACCATGACGTGGGCCGGGTAGCCGAGGGAATCCACCGTCCGGGCCAGGTGCGCGGGTGCCGTGATCAGGGGGTCATAGCCCACGTCGGCGCGGTGCAGCAGCAGGTTCACGCTCGCCGTGCGCACACCGGCCGTCGCCAGCAGGGCGCCTTCGATCGACGCGACGCAACTGGCGCAACTCATGCCGCCCACGTCGAGTTGCACGGTCGCTTCTGGAGCAGTCGCTGGACCCGTCGCGACACCTGCGGCTGCGTCCGCCGGAACCGGAGCGGCGAGCCCCGGTTCCGGCCGACCTATGCCATCGTCCGCGGCTTCGGCATCGGTCTCGTAGCCTGCGGCGATGACCGCGGCGGTGAGTTCGGTGCGCGCCAACCCCGGCGCGTGCGTCACCTGGACCCGCTGGTCCGCAGCGCTCGCCTGGGCGTCGCTCACGCCGGGCACGGCCTTCAGTTGGCGCACGACGCGGGCCTCGCAGTGGCCGCACGTCATGCCGCGCACCGCAAGCGTGGTCTGGCTGGATGTGACCGTCATGGCTGCCTCCGCGCCCTCACAGGGTGCGCGCGGCACAGCAAAGCACACCCCCCGGCGCGTGCAACGGTCGATGTCCGTGGTAGACTGCGTGGCCCTCCCGACAGGATGGACTGATGCCAACCATATCGAGAAGTTACGCTGCCCAGATTGCCACCGTACTCGCCGCGCTCCTGGTCGCGTGCGGGGCTCCCATCGTGTCTCTTCCGGGCGGTGCGCCGCCGCCGACTGCGCAACCGGACGCCGTGCGTGCCCCGCGCCTGCACCCAGCCACCCTGTTGCGCGGTGCCACGCTGTGGACGGCGACGGGAGAGGTCCTCGACGCGACGGACCTGCTGCTGCGCGACAACCGCATCGCCGCAATCGGCAAGGACCTCGCGGCTCCTTCGGGTGCCCTGATCCTCGATGTCCGGGGCAAGATCGTCACGCCGGGCCTCGTCGACATGCACTCCCACCTGGGCGTGTACCCGATGCCGCCCGGCAAGGCCCACGCAGACGGCAACGAGATGACGCAACCGACGACTCCGATGGTGCGCGCCATCGACGCGTTCGACCCCGAAGATCCCGCCATCGCCCGTGCGGTGGCCGGTGGCGTGACGACGGCGCTGATCCTGCCCGGCAGCGGCAACGTGATGGGTGGCCAGGCGCTCTACGTCAAGCTGCATGGCCGCACGGTCGGCGAGATGCAGTTGCCCGGTGCGCCGCGCGCGATGAAGTGGGCGATGGGCGAGAACCCCAAGCGCGTCTATGGAGGCCGCGGCACGATGCCAATGAGCCGGATGGGCCACGGCTGGGTGATGCGGAAGGCTCTTTTCGAAGCCCGCGAACTCCTCGCGCAACAGCGCGCCTGGGACGACGGCAGCGCGCGCCCGGGTCCGCGCCCGCAAAAGCCGGAGTTGGAGCCGTTGGTGGCCCTGCTCAGCGGCCAGGTCTCGTTGCAGGTGCACTGCTACGAGGTCCACGACATCGAGACGCTGGTGCGGGTAGCGCGCGAGTTCGGCTTCCAGGTCGCGGCGATCCACCATGCGCTGGAGGCCTGGAAGGTGCCGGAACTGCTGAAGGACAATGGCATCGCCGTCGCGACGTTCGCCGACCTGTGGGGCTTCAAGCTCGAGGCGTGGGATGCCAGCGTGCACGCGCCCCGCATCCTGCACGAGGCCGGTGTCGTGCTCGCGCTGAAGACGGACCACCCCGTGATCGACGCCCACGAATTCATTTTTGAGGCGGCCAAGGCGCACCACCACGGCCTCCCCGAGCAGGCGGCGCTGCAGGCGGTGACGCGCAATCCGGCCCGCGCGATCGGGCTCGGCGACCGCTTGGGGACGCTCGAGGTCGGCAAGGCGGCGGATGTCGCGGTGTGGCCCGGCTCGCCGCTGCGGGTGGGCGCCGTGCCCGAGCGCGTGTTCGTCGATGGTGTCCAAGTGGTCGGCGACGGCCGCAACCTGCAGGCGCAGTGGAGCGCCGGACCCGGCACCGACGCGCGGGGGGTGTGCTGTGACTAGTACCAAAGGAGTCACCACTGCGTGCGTCTTCGCGCTTGGCAGCGGCTTGGGCCTGGCGCCGGCGTGGGCAGATGGCGCCCAACCATTTGCCTGGGTCGGCGGCACGGTCCACCCGCTGCTCGTTGGCGTGGCCCCGATCCCAGACGGCGTGGTCCTCGTCGATGGCGCGGGCAAGGTCGCGTGCGTGGGCACCCGCGCGGCGTGCCCCGTGCCGACCGATGCCACCGTACGTGAACTCGGACCCAAGACCGCAGTGCTGCCCGGCTTCGTCGAGGGCTTGTCGCGCATCGGCCAAATCGAGATCGATGCGGAAGACAACACGCACGATGGCGCGGCCCAGCGGGAGTCGAACCTGGCGCCCGTCCAGGCGATCGACGGCATCGGGCTGAACTCGCGGGTGGTCGATGCCGCGCGCAAGGGCGGGGTCACTGCGGTGCTGGCTCGGCCGCTCGGCAGTTCGCTGATCGCCGGGCAGAGTGTGCTGTTCCGGACGTGCGGCGCCACGGTCGATGCAGCGCTGTTGCGGACACCGGTGGCGCTGCACGTCAACCTCGGCGAAGAGGTACGCACGGCCGATCTCGCATGGGTCGGCGCCCGCTCGGGGCAGATCGCCCTGCTGCGCACCCTGCTAGAGAGGGCCAGGCGCCTTGCGGAAGCCGACGCCGGCAAAAAGCCAAAGGACGCCGCTGGGTTGGAGTCCTTGCAGCGCTTGCGCGATGACCCCGGCGTCGCGGCACTGGTCCCCGTCATGGCAGGCAAGCTGCCGCTCGTGGTGCACGCCCAACGCGCCGACGACATCCTTGCGGTGTTGCGGCTGCGCGACGGCCTTGGCGTGCGCTTTCCGCTCGCGATCGCGGGTGGCGCCGAGGCCCACGTTGTCGCCGCGGCGCTCGCCAAGGCCGAGGTTGGCGTGATCGTGGGACCTGTGCGGCAACGGCCGTACGGTCCCGCGGCGCGGCGGTGGACCGAAGGTGCGCTGGGAGACCTGGCCCGCGCGGGCGTCAAGCTCGCGTTGGCGACGGCCGACACCTACAACGCGCGCAACCTGCGCTGGGAGGCCGGTTTCGCCATCCGCTGGGGCGCCCTGACTGCCGACGCGGCGCTGCGGGCCATCACAGTCGGCCTGGGCGAGGTGATCGGCTTCGCGAAGCTGTCGACGGTCGGCACGATCGCAGTCGGAGCTCCGGCGGACCTCGTCGCGATCGACGGTGACTGGGCCGACACGTCAGGACACGTCGTCGGCGTCGCCTGCGGAGGTCGCGAGGAATGGGCGCCGAAACAACGGTGAGTGCTGCTGAATCTTCGGGATTCGCCGCGACCGCCGAAGGCCGCCGGCGTCTCAACCGACTCGGCAGGTGCCTGAAGTTGCAGCCCACCGCGCTTGGTGTACCTTCGCCGCGAATCAGGGAGTCTGTCGGACGAAGCGACAAACACCTGGGCGGGGCGCCTCCCTGCTGCTCGCGGTGCCTGCCACCGCCTGAGGAATCTCCATGAATCCAAATCACCTGTCACGTCGCAACTTCCTGACCCGAATCGGCGTTGGCGGCGTCGCACTCGGTACGATCGCTGTCGGTGCCACCGCTGCGTGCAGCAAGGGTGCCGGTGCGGCCGAGGGCGGCGCTACGGCGAAATGCGACGACACCACGGGCCTCGATGACGCAGCCAAGGCGCTGCGGACCTCGCTCAAGTACAGCGATGCGGCGCCGGACCCGACGAAAGTATGCGAAAAGTGCCTGCAATTCGTGGCGCCCGAGGGCGAAGCGGCGTGCGGCGGCTGCAAGCTGTTCAAGGGGACGGTGTCGCCGAAGGGTACCTGCGCAGGTTTCGCCGCCAAGCCGGCCTGATCGCACGGCGCAAGTCACTCGAAGACTTCGAGGTCGTCTGCCTGCCCGATCGCATTGCGGTACTTCAGGATCGGCCCACTGCCGGCGCCGCCGAAGATCGCGTCGAGGTCGGTGCGCGTCAGTTTCTTCACCCCATCGGCATCCGCCTCGATCGCAGACTGCAGCAAGAAGCGTTTGCGCTGCTGCAACACGAGGATGTGGTCCTCGACAGAGTCTTCGACCGCCAGCCGGATGACCAGCACCGGCTTGGTCTGGCCGATGCGGTGGACGCGATCTGACGCCTGTTGCTCGACTGCCGGATTCCACCACGGGTCGTAGTGGATGACGACGTCGGCGGCCGTCAGGTTCAAGCCGACGCCACCCGCCTTCAAGCTGACGAGGAACACGGGCGGACCGTCGTCGGCCTGCGCCTTCGCGATCACGGCGGCGCGATCGCGCGTCGCCC
>SHZF01000097.1 GCA_009692425.1 Myxococcales bacterium
CGCGCGTCAACGGCGGCCCCTTGCGCACGCGGCTCGCCGACCACACGAACTCCGGCTTCGCGACCAAGACGATGTCGGGCACGCGAGCATTGGCACCACCGGATGGGGCTGGACCGAACAACTGGCTGTCTGCGGCGGGCAGGGCGCGCGCCACTTCGGGGTGCTTTGCGCACGCGGCCGCGACCGCGCTCGGGTCCCGCGCCAGCGCGGTCGGCAGGTAGAGGAAGAGCCCGTGCCCGTTGATCGCCACGCCGGTCGTCGCAAGGGAGAGACCGCACGCCCGCAGCGCCGCCGCGGGAGCAGCGTAGCGGTTCGTCGCCACGAAGCCGTGATCTGACACCACGAGGACGTCCGTCTGGTCGAGCAGTCCCTTGCGGGTGTAGGCCGCGAGCAGATCGGCGAGCACCTGATCCACCAGGCGCGCCGTCCACAAGGCCGGCCGCGAGTTCGGGCCGAACTGGTGCTGGGCGGTGTCGTGCGACACGAGGTGCACCAACAGCAGGCGCGGCGCCCGCTTTTCAATCAGGTGCACGGCCGCGTCGCGCACGAACGAGTCGAGCAGGAACAGTTCGTCAGCGCCCACGCGGCGCCACTCGTCCATCGGCAAGCCAGCCTGACGCAGTTCCTCGCGCAATTCGGGCGCGGCGGCCGCCTCGAACTCGTCCTGGCCGTAGACTTCGGGCAGGTTCCAGCGAATCGACGGCGCGTTCGACGTCGCCGGCCACAACAGCGCACCGACCTCGATGCCGGCGGCGTGCGCGCGGTCCATCACGGTCGGCAGGCGGACGGCATCGCGCCCCTGCAACTGCCACGTCTCGACCCCCTTGCGCGTCGCCCGATCCCACCAGCGGTTGCCGACCACGCCGTGCTGGGCCGGGGTCGCGCCCGTGACCAGCGTGACGTGCGCCGGCCAGGTCATCGTCGGAAACACCGGCGTCAAGGGTCCATGGCCGCCGCGCTTGGCCAGGCTCGTCAGTGTCGGCATCGAGGCGCGCAATTCCTGGAAGCCGGTCCACCCCAGGCCGTCGAGGCTCACCACGAGCACGTGCGTGCGTGCCGGCGCGGCCTGAACGGCCCCGCCCGACCCTGCCAGGCACCAGGCAACCAAGGTCACCCACGCACGCCGCGCGGCGCAGTCATACATGGGCACGCCCGCGCGCATCGAGTTGGGCGGCCCGCGCGCGATCCCCGGCGGCGGCATCGACCTGGCCGAGCGCCTCCCAGGTGTCGGCGAGCGACCGCAGGACGCCGGGCAGATACACCGAAGTGCCGATTTCCTCGAACAACACCTGGGCGCGCAGCAGCCCGCGCAGGGCATCCCACGGCCGACCTGTGCGCAGGCGGCAGTCGCCCAGGTTGGCCTCGATCACGCCGGCGAGCGCGATCCCGCCCAACGGGGCGACCAGTTCTGCTGCGAGCAGGTAGCCTTGCTCAGCCCGCGGGTAGTCTTTCTGTACCGCAGCGAGGTTGGCGCGGGCAACTCTGGCGTTGGCAGTCTGGATCACGTCGCCCCGCTCCTGCTGGATGGCGAGGGAACGCTGCACCGCCGACTCCGCCCGCGCCAGGCGACCGGCTGCCCGCTCGGCATTGCCCACGGCAAGGTGCAGCAGGCCGAAGGCCTTCATGCCTGCGTCTTGTGCGAGGACGCGCGCCCCCGGCCCCAGGCGCTCGAAAACGGCGTGGGCGTGTGCCAGTGCATCGCTGCTGTGGTTACTGCGCGTCAGCACTTCGACCCGGCGGGCGTGCGCCAACAGCACGTGCGTGTCCTCGGCCACAGCCGGCAGCGACTGGCTCGTCCAGACGTCCAATTGGGCGAGCGCCGCGCGCACATCGCCGTGCATCTCGCGCACGACGGCGGTGGCCAGGGCGGTGCGCAGGTGCAGGAGGTGGTCGCGCGGCAGACCGGCTTCGGCCAGCACGCCTTGGGCTTCGGACAGCGGCCCGCGCGCCAGGTGGAGCCAGCCGCACTGCGAGGCCCACTCGCAACGCTGCAGCAGGGCCCCCAGCCACGGCACCGGCCGGGACGCATTCGTCAGGAACGCGACCGCGCGGCCGTAGTGGTGGTCACGCTCCCGGGCCGAGTGAGCGGCCTCGGCGCTCTCGGCCGCCAGGCGCGCGGCATCGGTCAGGCGCCGCGCGGCCAGGTACAGGCGGGTCGCGTCTTCGCGCACCGACTCCCGTTTCGGCCCCACGTTTTCCACCGCCCACGCAGCGCGCGCAGACACATGGCGATGGTGCCGCGACGACAGCGAGTTGCGTACGTCTTCGCGATCCACCCCGTCGGCCAGTCGCCACTCGTCGTGCCGACCCACCACCTTACCAGATGCCTCCAGCGCGGCCAGCGCGTCTGGCGGTGGCGTTGCGCCCAACGCTTCGCGCAGCGCCCCAGGATATCCTGTCGGCAGCAATGCGAGCGTCGCCAGGATCAGGTGCTGCGGATCGACGCCGTCGAATACGAGGCCGAGGGCGGGCACCGGCATCTCCGAACTCGTCCACGTCGAGTCGCGGTCCAGCACGGGCAGCGAGGTGCCGACGAGCGGTCCGCGCGCCAACGCGAGGCCGAGCCCCCGCAGCAGTGCATCCGCGAACGCGGAGACCGAACCAAACCGCTGGACCGGGTCCTTGTGCACGCCGCGCGCCAGCGCCGCCCAGGCTGCGGGTGGCAGGGTGCCGTCGTGCGCCAGTGCCACTGCGCCGCGCACGTCGGGTCGTTCGGGGCGCCGCGCCAACAGTTCGCAGGCGACAATGGCCAGCGAGAACTGATCTGCGGCGGGCGTCGGTGGCCCATCGAGCAGTTCCGGCGCCAGGTAGGCGAGCGTCCCCTGGCTCAGCGGCATCTGGTCCGTGGCGTCGCGCCGGCTGCGGGCCAGCCCGAAGTCCACCAGCTTGGCGAGCCCCCCCGCCGCACCGCTCGACCGGATCAGCACGTTCTCCGGCTTCACGTCGCAGTGCATCACCCCGAGTTCGTGCGCGCACTGCAGGGCCGCCGCGAGTTGCGCGATCCACGTCATCCGCCCGCTGCGGTCGGGCAGCGTGCGCTGGGCGATGCACGCGCGCAGCGAGGGGCCGTCGACGAATTCCATCACGATGTACGGCACGCCGCCGTGGTCGCCCAGTCCGTGCACGGCCACGACGTGGGGGTGTACGACGCGGGCCGCCGCGCGCGCCTCCAGCAGCGTGCGCCCTGCCGACTCCTGCAACTCCGTGCTCCGCAGCACCTTGAGCGCGACCCGCCGATCCAGTTCGTCGTCGTAGGCGAGGTAGACGGTGCCCATTCCGCCGGCACCGATCGTGCGCTCGATCGTCAGCGCGGGGCCGACGCGCGTGCCCGACCGTAGCGGCACGATGGGGATGATCATGGTGGGCGAACCTACAGGAGTGACTCCTGCGGTGTCCAGCATTGTGCGGCGTATCGTCTCCGCCCTTGCCGCGTCCGCCGGCCATTGCCGTGCTTGCGCAGCCTCCCGCGGCTTTATGAATCGCCGCCAGCGCCGTGCGTTTGTGCTCGACAGTCCCCGTCGACGCCCGTAGCCTTGGGGACGAACGCTTGGAGGGACGCATGCGATCCGGAAATCTCTTGTTCGGGAAGGCCCTGCTCGGGCTGTCCTTGGTCCTTGCGGCCTGCGATGTCGGCACCAGCGAGCCACCGATGGTGTCTGGACCGTTCGTTGACACGGTCATGACGACCGACGCAGCCGATGCCGCCGATTCGCTGCCCCCGCCGGCCACGCTGAACATGGTCGCTCCCCGCGAGCGCGCGGCGACGGCACAGCACCGCCCGTGGCGCGCCGGTCACGCCATCGCGCACGACGGCAACCGCCTCGCCGTGGCCGACCCGTGGAATGGCACCCTCGTTGTCCTGGATGCTGCCACGCTAACGGTGCAGCGCACGATCGCCGTGGGCCCGGCCGCGCACCGCGTGGTCGCCAAGGATGGCATCGCGTGGGTTGCAGCGCGCAACGGCAGCCAAGTCGTTCGCGTCGATCTCGAAACCGGCGCGGCCCAGCCATTCGACGTCGGCCCGGAGCCGACCGGGCTCGCGCTGTCCGACGACGGCAAGGTCCTGTTCGTGACCAGCGCCGGCTCTGGCCAACTGCAGGCGCGGCAAGCCAAGGATGGTGCGCCGATCGCAATCTACACGACGCAGGCCCGCCCGATGGCGGTGGCGGCGGGCGATGGCGGTCGGTTGCTCGTGGTGCACCAGTCCGGCGCGCTGACGCAGCTGACCTGGAAGCCAGAGGCAGGCGAAAAGGGCTTCCAGCAGCCGGTCAGCAGCGCGGTCCTGCCGACGTCGCTGGTCGCCGGGTGCGGCGGTGGCACGCCGGTGTCCACGCGCGCGATGGCCGTCGATGCGGCGCCTGATCGGGCGGAGTTCGCCGTCGCCCACGTAGTTGCGCGGCCGGGCGACGTGAAGTCGGCGACCAGCAACCTGCTGGCAGCGGCGAGCGCGCAGCACAAGGCTGCCCTGTCCGCTCCAGGTTCGGCACCCGACAAGTCGTCGAACGGGTATGGAGGCAGCGGCAACCCCAGCGGCGAGCAGTGTCAGGTGCCCCAGCCGCACCGCCCGATCGAAGTCGCGGCCTCGCGCGTGATGACCGGCGGCAAGCCGGCCCCGGCGAGCGCGGCGCCCTTGGCCTACGAAGGAGTGGAACTCGCCGCGCGTGTCGATCAGCCCGAAGACATCGCCTACCATCCCGTATTGCGCGTGGCGTTCCTGGTCGGCCGCGGCAGCGACGACGTGGTGGCGCTGCACGAAGACATGGGCATGGCGCCGTTCGCCGTCGCGCGGCTGGATGCGGGCAGTGGCCCGACAGGCATCGCGATCGCACCGTCGGGTGGCAAGGCGTGGGTCGTGTCGGCCAACCGCTTTCGCGTGACCGAGATCAGCCTGTTGCCCTTGGTCGGGTTGCAGGCGCCGATTGCGGCGACGGTGCTGCCGGTGTTGCGCGAGTCGGCCCCCTACGCCGCGGACCCGCTGTCGGCGCCGGCCCAATTGGGCCGCACGCTGTACTTTGGCGCGTACGACAAGCGCGTGACCGCCGACCACAAGTTCGCGTGCGCCACATGCCACCTCGACGGCGGCGAAGATCGGTTGGTCTGGTTCGTGACGGACGGTCCACGTCAGACGCCGGCGCTGGCCGGCCGCATGGCGGGAACGGCTCCCTTCAACTGGGCGGGTTCCGAGCAGAAGTTGCAGGACAACATGACCGACACGATGCACCGAATGGGTGGCCTCGGCCTGCCGCCGGTCGAGCTTGCCGCGCTCGAAGCCTTCCTGCTCGAAGGGCTCGCGGCCGCGCCTCCGTCGGCACCCGTCATCGATGCGGGCGCCATCGCGCGCGGCCGGGACCTGTTCCTGAGCCCCGAAGTCGGCTGCGGCTCGTGCCACCTGGGCGGCACCGGCACCGACGGCAAGGTCCACGACGTCGGCACGGCGACGCTGCTCGACAACGCCGCCGCCCTATTGCGGGCGGGCCAGTTCGACGCGGCCATGAAGATGGCGAGCGGCAAGGTGGCGTCGGTCGCGGCCGCTGGCGTCCGGTTCAATACGCCGAGCCTGCGCAACCTGGCGATCACGGCGCCGTACTTCCATGACGGCTCGATGGCCACGATCGAGAAGTTGATCACGTTGAGCAGCGACCATGCAAAAATGGGCAACACGGCCACGCTGACGGCGACGCAGAAGGCGGACCTCGCGGCCTACCTGCGCACGCTGTAGCTGCCGGTCCGCGCCGGCGCGCTTGCCCTCAGTCCGTCTTTCAAGGCACCCTGCTCTGCCCGTTGCCGACCCCTGCGGCACAAGACTGGGTGCCATGGCGTCGAAAGCCCCGAAATCGCAGAAGTCGTCGTCCGCTCCCGCCCAGGCCGCGGCGCTGCCCGCCGACGCGTTGGATCACCCCCTGCTGTCGCGCAACGCCCTGCTGACGGCAGGCGGCGCCGTCGGCGTGTTGTGGCTGATGGCGGCGATGCTGGCGTCGGTCGTACTGGCTGTGCTGGCCGGGCTCGTCACGGTGGTAGCCATTGGCGGCTACGTGTGGCTGCGGCGCATGAATGCCCGCCAGCGCCGGGTGCTCGACCTCCTGCAGGGCGCCCAAGCGTCGCCGGAAGCGAGGCGGGCGGCCGTCGAGAGCCTCGCCGCCGGCGATCAGGGCAGCAAGGACGTGCTCAGCCGCATCGCGCGCGCTCAGTTGGAGATGCAGGACGATCCAGATCGCGCGCTCAAGACCCTCGAAGGCCTAGACCTCGTCAAGGTGCCCGCCGTCGCCGCCGACGAGGTGCGCGTCGTGCGCGCCCAGATCTACCTGTACAAGGGGCGCCTGCCCGAAGCGCGGGGGATGGCCGACGACATCCAACTAAAGAACGCCCAGACGAGTGCGGCGCGCGCCATGATGGTCGCGATGGTGGCCGAGGCATGGGCGCGCACTGGCAAGCACGAAGCCGCGTGGGACCTGCTCACCCCCGTCGATCCCCACGCTGCCGACCTCGCGCAGGTCAAGTGGCCGCTGCTGTTCGCGCGCGTGTTCGCCGCCTACCATTGTGGCAAGAAGGAGCGCTGCCGCAAGGACCTCGAGGCCTTGATGGGCGACGACGTGAACCTGCTCGGCCGCTTCGTCATGCCGGGCCAGAAGGTGCATCCGGAACTGATGAAGCTGGCGCAGGCCGTCGTGCAGACCCACCCCGACGTCAAGCGCATGGCCAAGCAGGCGCAGCGTCAGGGCATGAGGTATCGCTAGCGCATGGATGGTGTCCTCGTCCTCGAAGACGGCCGGTTTTTTCGCGGCGACCTGTTTGGCGCGACGCCGGGGCTGCACGGCAGCGGCGAGGTCGTGTTCAACACGAGCCTGACCGGGTACCAGGAAATCCTGACCGACCCGTCGTATGAAGGCCAGATCGTCACCCTGACGTATCCGCACATCGGCAACTACGGGGTCAACGCCGAGGACTTGGAGTCGGGCCGGGTGCGGGCGGCGGGCCTGCTCGTGCGCGACCTCCATGCCACACCTTCGTCTTGGCGGGCCGACGGCGCCCTGCACGCCTGGCTGCGCGAGGCCGGCGTGCCGGGCCTGGGCGGGCTCGATACCCGGGCGCTGACGCTGCACCTGAGAACGGCGGGCGCGCTGCGCGGCGTGATTCGGCCCCTGGATGGCGGCGGCGCGGACCTGCCGCTGGGCGGCCAGGAAAACATCGAGCGGCCAACGTTCGGGCTCGAGGCCGGCGTTGCGGCGGCGCGCGCGGTTCCATCGATGGCCGGGCTCGACCTTGCCGAGCGGGTGACGTGTGCGCAACCGTGGACGGCAGGTGCCATCGGCGCCCGCCTGCACGTCGTCGCGATGGATTTCGGCGTCAAGCGCAACATCGTGCGGCAGTTGGTCGCGGTAGGCTGCCGCGTCACGGTGGTGCCGGCGTCGACGTCGGCGGCCGACATCCTCGACCTGCGGCCCGACGGCGTGTTGCTGTCGAACGGCCCCGGCGACCCCGAGCCGCTGACCTACGCGGTGACCACCGTGCGCGACCTGCTGGGCCGCGTGCCGCTGTTTGGCATCTGTCTCGGTCACCAGTTGCTCGGGCTGGCATGCGGCGGGCGCACCTACAAGCTGCCGTTCGGCCACCGCGGGGCGAACCATCCGGTGCGCGATGTCGATACCGGTCGTGTCGAAATCACGTCGCAAAACCACGGCTTTGCCGTCGCCGCCAGTTCACTCGACGGGCGCGAGGTCGCGGTCAGCCACACGAGCCTGTTCGACGACACGGTCGAGGGCCTGCGCCACAAACGCCACGCGGCGTTCTCGGTGCAGTTCCATCCCGAGGCGAGCCCGGGGCCGCACGACAGCCACCACCTGTTCCAGCGCTTCGTCGCCAAGATGGAGCGGGGGCGACCATGAGAGGCCGGGGCCGCCGCATCCTCGTCATCGGTTCCGGTCCGATCGTGATCGGCCAGGCCTGCGAATTCGACTACTCCGGCACCCAAGCCTGCCGGGCGCTGCGGCAGGACGGCGCCTTCGTCGTGCTGGTCAATTCCAACCCCGCGACGATCATGACGGACCCCAGCGTCGCCGATCGCACCTACATCGAGCCGCTCACCGTCGAGTCTGTGACCGCGATCCTCGAGCGCGAGCGGCCCGACAGCCTGTTGCCCACGGTCGGCGGCCAGACTGCGCTCAACCTCGCGCTCGAGTTGCACCGCGCGGGCGTGCTCGACCGCTTGGGCGTCAAGCTGATCGGCGCCAGCCCTGAGGCCATCGAATTGGCCGAAGACCGCGAGCGCTTTGCCCAGACCATGGCGCGCATCGGGCTGGCGACGCCGATCTCGTGCATCGTGCGAGGCGAGGCCGACTTCGATCGCGCGCGTCAGACGGTCGGCGTGCCGTGCATCGTGCGGCCTTCGTTCACGCTCGGTGGCTCTGGCGGCGGGTTGGTCGACACGCTCGATGACCTCGACGTGGCCCTGCGCAAGGGCCTGGCCGAGAGCCCGACCCGCCAGGTGCTCGTCGAAGCCTCGATCGCGGGCTGGAAGGAGTACGAACTCGAGGTCGTGCGCGACCGGGCCGACAACGCGATCATCGTGTGCAGCATCGAGAACCTCGACCCGATGGGCGTGCACACCGGCGATTCGGTGACGGTGGCGCCGGCGCAGACCCTGACCGACCGCGAATACCAGGCCATGCGCAATGCGGCGCTCCAAATCGTGCGCGCGGTCGGGGTCGAGACGGGTGGTTGCAACATCCAGTTTGCCGTCAATCCCGCCGACGGGCGGCTGGTCGTCATCGAAATGAACCCGCGCGTCAGCCGCAGTTCGGCGCTGGCGTCCAAGGCGACCGGCTTCCCCATCGCCAAGGTCGCGGCCCGGCTCGCGTTGGGCGACACGCTCGACCAGATCGCCAACGACATCACGCGCACGACGCCGGCCAGCTTCGAGCCCGCGATCGACTACGTGGTGGTGAAGATCCCGCGCTTCGATTTCGCCAAGTTCGAGGGCGCGTCGCGCACGCTCGGCCCGCAGATGAAGTCGGTCGGCGAGGTGATGGCCATTGGCCGCACGTTTCGCGAGGCGCTCGGCAAGGGCCTGGCCGCGCTGGAGACGCCGCTGCCGCCGCGGGATCGCGAATGGACCGACGCCGACCTGCAGACGCCGACACCCAACCGGCTGTTTGCGGTGCTCGCTGCGGTGCGTGCCGGCCGGTCGCTGGCCGACGTGTACGCGCTCAGCCGCATCGACCCATGGTTCCTGCACCAGTTCGCGTTGCTGGCCGAGGTCGAGCGCGAGGTGCAAGCCTGGCCCGCCGGGGCGCCGTTGGAGCGGGCCGTGCTGCGCCGCTGGAAGCGCGAGGGCCTCACCGACGCCGTCCTCGCCGACCTGACCCACCGCAGCGAGGGCGCGCTGCGGGCCGACCGGCTGCGGCTGGGCGTGCTGCCGACGTTCCACCAGGTCGATACGTGTGCGGGCGAATTCGAGGCGCACACGCCGTACCTCTACTCGTCGTGGGAGTCTGCGTCCGAGGCCCCGCCGACCGACCGGCCCAAGGTCGTCATCTTGGGCTCCGGGCCCAACCGCATCGGCCAGGGCATCGAATTCGACTACTGCTGTGTCCACGCGGCGTATGCGCTGAAGGACCTCGACATCGAATCGGTGATGATCAACTGCAATCCGGAGACGGTGAGCACCGACTACGACACGTCGGACCGCCTCTACTTCGAGCCGCTGACGCTCGAGCACGTGCTGGCGATCGTGGCGCGCGAGCAGCCGCTCGGCGTGATCGTCCAACTGGGTGGCCAGACGCCGCTCCAACTCGCGCATGGGCTGCAGCAGGCCGGCGTTGCGATCCTCGGCACGAGCCCCGACGCCATCGATCTCGCCGAAGACCGTGGCCGCTTCGGCGACCTGCTGCGCAAGATGGGCATCCGCCAGCCCGAAGGCGGCGTGGCGCACTCGCTCGACGACGCCCTGGTGGTGGCCGAACGCATCGGCTGGCCGGTGCTGGTGCGACCCAGCTACGTGCTCGGCGGCCAATCGATGCGGATTGCCTACGACGAGGCCGCCCTGCGCACCTGGCTCGCCAGCGCCGCGCGCGCGACGTCCGATCGCCCGGTGCTGGTGGACCGCTACCTCGAAGACGCCTTCGAGTACGACGTCGACGCCCTGTGCGACGGAACCCACACGGTGATTGCGGGCATCTTGGAGCACGTCGAAGAGGCGGGTGTCCACTCCGGCGATTCGACTGCGCTGTTGCCGCCCTACAAGATCAAGCCGGCAGTGCTGGCCGAGATGAAGGCCGTCACCCGCGCCTTGGGGCCGGCCCTGGGCGTGCACGGCCTGATGAACATCCAGTTCGCCGAAAAAGCGGGCCAGCTCTACGTCCTCGAGGTCAACCCGCGCGCCAGCCGCACGGTGCCCTTTCTCGCCAAGGCGACCGGCCTGCCACTGGTGCAGTACGCGACGCGCCTCATGCTGGGGGAGTCGCTCCTTGGCATCGGGCTGCGCGACGACCCCGGTGTGGGGCGCTGGTATGCGAAGGCGCCGGTGTTCCCGTTCCGCAAATTCCCCGGCGTCGATGTGTTGTTGGGGCCGGAGATGCGCTCGACCGGAGAAGTGATGGGCGTCGGGGCCACGCCCGGCGAGGCGTTCTGGAAGGCGCTCACGGCCGCAGGCGTGCGCCTGCCCGAGAGCGGCACGGTCTTCGTCAGCGTCAACGACGGCGACAAGCCCGATGCGCTGGCGGTGGCGCGCCGGTTGCACGCGCTCGGGTTCGCACTGGTCGCCACGCGCGGCACGGCCCTGTGGTTGTTCGATCACGGTGTGCCGTGCCAACTCGTCTACAAGATCGACGAAGGGCGGCCCAACGTGGCGGACCTCATCGGCACGGGCACCGTCCACCTGGTCATCAACACGCCGCTCGGGCGGGCGAGCTTTTTCGACGAGAAGGCGATCCGTGTGGCGGCTTCGGCGCACGGCGTTGCGGTGATCACCACGCTGTCGGCGGCGGAGGCGGCCGTCCAAGCAATGGAGGGGCGTCGCGCTGGTGGATTCGGACAGTGGGCCGTGCAAGACGCGGTGACGTTGCCTGCTGGCGGCTGACTCGTCAGACGCGACGGGTGCCGCTATACTGGCGCAATATCGGAGGCCGACCCCTTGGCTGTGCAACTTACATATTGGACGCGGCGCTGGAGCTTCCGGGTGGGTCCACTGGCGGTCGCGGCGCTGTTGGCTTGCAATGACGATGATCCGGCGTACCTCGAATCCCTGGCCAGCCTGACCGCGAGCGACGTTGCGCCCGATGGGGAGCGGAACGTCGACAAGTGCTCGGGCCAACCCTCGTGCGATGACGGCAACGCATGCACGTTCGATACATGCAACCCGACCGACGGCTGCCTGGCCAAACCTCTCGCTGCGGTCGCTTGCAACGACGGCAATGCGTGCACCGAAGGCGACACGTGCGCCGAGGCGTCGTGCAGCGCGGGCAAGGTGAAGGGGTGCGACGACGGCCAGCCATGCACCACCGATTCGTGCGACAACGCCAAGGGCTGCCAGAACGTGGCGACGACCACCGCGTGCGACGACGCGAACCCGTGCACGACGGCCGACGCCTGCGGGGCGGCAGGCTGCACCGGCAAGCAGGTCAACTGCGACGATGGCAACCCGTGCACGCAGGACGCATGCAGCGGCAGCGCCGACGGCTGCTCGTCGACGGCCGCCCCGGGCGTGTGCAACGACGGCAACGCCTGCACCGAGAGTGACGCCTGCGACGGCGGGACGTGCAAGCCGGGCAAGGCGCTGGCGTGTGACGACGACAATCCGTGCACCACCGACAACTGCGACCTCAAGGTGGCGTGCCAGAAGAAGCCGAACACCGCTGTGTGCGACGACGCGAACGTCTGTACCCAGGCCGACGTCTGCAAGGACGGCTCGTGTGCGCCCGGCAAGTACAAGGTGTGCGACGACGCCAACCCGTGCACGAACGACTCCTGCTCAGGGCTCAACGGGTGCGAGACGGCGGACAACACGGCGGCGTGCGACGACAACAACCTGTGCACCGACGACAAGTGCAGCGCCGGCGCATGCAAGGGCACCGCGAAGACGTGCGACGACGGCGTGGCGTGCACGATCGACCTGTGCGACGCGGCGACGGGCAAATGCGGGACAGCGCCGGCCTCGGGCCCGTGCGACGATGGCGATCCGTGCACAGTCAATACCCAGTGCGCGGCCGGCAAGTGCGGGGGCGGCCAGCCGAAATGCATCGACGACCCGTGCCAACAACAGACGTGCGACAAGGGGACGTGCGGGTCCACGGGGCCAACGGACTGCGACGACAAGAACGGCTGCACGGACGACAGTTGCCAGCCGTCCAAGGGCTGCATCCACCTGCCGAACGCGGCGACGTGCAGTGATGGCGACGCATGTACCCTCCAAGACCTTTGCGGCGCCAAGGCATGCACCGGCTCGGCGGTTTCCTGCGACGACGGCAACGTATGCACGGGCGACGCCTGCGCCAAGGCCAGCGGCTGCGCCAACCTGCCGATCGCTGCGATGTGCTCCGACGGCTCGGTGTGCACGCTGGGCGACGCCTGCGCGGCGGGCGCTTGCCTGGCGGGCGCGGCGACGTTGACGTGTGACGACGGCAGCGGCTGCACGCTGGACTCCTGTGACGCGGTCAAGGGCTGCCTTGCAGCGCCCGTCAGTTGCGACGACGGCGTGGCGTGTACGATCGACCTGTGCGACGCGGCGACGGGCAAATGCGGGACAGCGCCGGCCTCGGGCCAGTGCGACGATGGCGATCCGTGCACAGTCAATACCCAGTGCGCGGCCGGCAAGTGCGGGGGCGGCCAGCCGAAATGCATCAACGACCTGTGCCAACAACAGACGTGCGACAAGGGGACGTGCGGGTCCACAGGACCAACGGACTGCGACGACAAGAACGGCTGCACGGACGACAGTTGCCAGCCGTCCAAGGGCTGCATCCACCTGCCGAACGCGGTGACGTGCTCCGACGGCTCGGCGTGCACGCTGGGCGACGCCTGCGCGGCGGGCGCTTGCCTGGCGGGCGCGGCGCCGTTGC
>SHZF01000026.1 GCA_009692425.1 Myxococcales bacterium
TCGACGCGCACGTCGCCCAGACAGGCCTCGCCGCGCACGTCGCCCAGACAGGCCTCGCCGCGCACGTCGCCCAGACAGGCCTCGCCGCGCACGTCGCCCAGACAGGCCTCGCCGCGCACGCTGTCCGCGCCGGTTGCAGTGCGGGCCGAACCCAGCGGCTTGCGCTCTTGGGTGATCAGCACGTCGATGTGGCTGCGCACATCGGGCTGCGTATAGAAGTTCTGCTGCACTTCGGCGACCGTCGCGACGTGCTGGACGAGATCGAGCTTTTCGACTTGGTACTGCACGCCATCGTGCAGGTAGACCGCACGCGGATGCGCCTCGCGGTAGACTTGGTAGCGGTCCATCTCGGTGATGGTGCGCTGCGTGCCGCGGTCGACCACCTTGAAGCGGTCGGGATCGAGCGTGCGCAGGCTGAACTCGCCGGCCGGAAACGGGCCGCCCTGCCAATGCCATGCGCCGTGCACGTCGCGCACTTCGCCACGTTCGGCCAGCACCGGCACCATCTCGCCGAGGTCGGGGAACGTCGCGGCATCGTCAAGGGTCAGCGGCAGTTCGGCCGCCGCCGCGCGCGCGTGCCAGAGTTGGATGGCGAGGTTGTCCGGGTCCACTACGGCACTCTCGGCGGGTTGCCCCACGAGCCAGTCCGGGTTCTGGGCGATGTACTCGTCGATCGGCGAGACGGCCAGCACGACGATGCCATGCGCCACGTTGCCACGCCGCCCAGCCCGGCCCATCTGCTGCCAAAAGGACGCGCGCGAGCCCGGAAAGCCACCTTGCACCACGACTTCGAGCGCGCCGATGTCGATGCCGAGTTCGAGCGCGTTGGTCGTCACGACGCCGAGCAGTCGGCCGTCTTGCAGCGCACGCTCGACCTCGCGCCGTTCGACCGGCGTGTAGCCGCCGCGGTAGCCCGCCAGAAGTGCCGTCTCATCATGGCCGCGGGCATCGCGTGTGCCGTCCGCATCGACGTGGCGCAGCCGATCGCGGGCCTCCTTCAGCACGATCTCCGTCTCCTTGCGGCTGCGGCAGAACGCGATCGTGCGGTGGCGATGGCGCACGAGCCACGGCACCAGGCGCGCAAGTTCCTCGGTGACGGGCTTGCGCTGGTCGTCCGACTGCAGCGGCGGCCGCCAGAAGTGGATGACCTTGCCGGCAGACGGCGAGCCGTCCTCATCGAGGAGCCGAAACGGCACCCCGCACAGGGTCTCGGCGTGCGCCTGGGCATTGGCGATGGTGGCCGACGAACCGAGAAACTGGGGGCGCGAGCCGGCGTGGCGACAAATCCGCAGCAGTCGCCGCACGACGTTGGCGACATGGGCCCCGAACGCGCCACGATAGCTGTGCAGTTCGTCGATGACGACCCAGCGCACGTGACGGAACAGGTGCGCGTACCCGGGCCGGCCGTGGTTGGGCAGCAGCGCGGCGTTGAGCATGTCGGGGTTCGTCAGCACGAGTTGGCACCGGTCGCGGATGCGGGTGCGCTCGGCCGGTGGGGTGTCGCCGTCGTAGACGCCCGCCTCGATGCGGCGCGGCGGACCGTGCCCCGACGTGGCGACGAGGTCGCACAAATCGAGCAGCGCGCGCAGTTGGTCCTGGGCCAACGCCTTCGTCGGGAACAGCAGGATGGCGCGCACCGTCGGGTCGGTCAGGATCGACTGTAGCAAGGGCAACCAATAGCACAGCGACTTGCCGCTCGCGGTGCCGGTGGTCACGACGACATTCTGCCGCCCGCCGACTGCCGCGTCGAAGGCCTCGGCCTGGTGGCTGTACAACTGCGCGATGCCGACCGCCCGCAGCGCGTGGGCCAACGCCGGATGGAGCGCTGGGGGAAAATCGACGACGTGGGCCGGCCGCGCGGGCAGGGTGCGGGTGGCGACGATGCGGTCGGCAAAGGAACCGAGGTCGAGCATGGCGCGCAAGGTACGATGGGACTGAACGGATGTCCAGTGCTTGCGGCGGCCAGGATCCACCGGCCAAGCTTCCCCGGCCGCCGAATTCAGATGCAGTTCTGGGCGACTAGGAGGTTGGCGGTGAAGGCGTACAAAGGGTACGTCGAACCGCCAACCGACGACGGCAACGACGAAATGCGCCGAAGGCGGCGGATCGGGGGCGGCCCGTTGGCTCCGCGCCGCCAGACGCGCATACTCCCTCGCGAGCGGAGTCGGTAGGGGGCACGGCCCCCGTGCAACCGGTGCAAAGGCTGCCTAGAATGATGCGGTGGTTTCCCAAATGCGTCGCGGCGTCTGCTGTATTGCCCACGGCGACAGCATTGTTGGCGATGACCGCGGCGTGCAATCGGACGCCTGCACCTCCGCCGGAATCAGCCGCCACCGCATCGACCCCATTGACGCCTGCCGGCAGCGCATCCGACGCACGGCCAAGGCCCGTCGCCGGCCAGCGATCTGCCGGCGCGGGCGCTTCTCGGCCCAACGCCCTGGCCGCGCAGGCCCCTCTGCATCGCGGGCTCGGCGGCGTCGTGCCCGCCTCGGAGACATGGCCAGACGGGGTGCCTGTCGACGTGCTCCTTCTCGCTGCCGCGCCCGGCCTCGATGCCGCGCAGGCGGACGAGACGATGCGCAGCGTGGTGTCGGCCTTGCACGTCCAAGACGGCGTCGAGGCGGTCCTGTCGCGAGCGGCCGGCGGTGAGGTGCGTGTGGCGGTCCGCTTCGCTCCTGGCACGTCGGCCGCGAAGGCGTTGACCTTGACGACCGAGACGTGGAACGCCGCGCCGCCGCCAGGGTTTGCGGCACCCCGGCTGGAACCGATCGCCCGAGGTGCGCGCGCGCGATCGGCTTGGTTTGTCGTCGCGCGTGCGGGTCGGCCGGCCGCGACGGCCACGCTCGATCGGCTGCTGCCAGGGTTTGCCGCCGCGCCCCATGGCATCGCTCGCTTTCATCTCGCCGGCGCCGTGCGGCCGATGCTGACGCTCGAACTGCAGCCGCCACCGATGCGCGACGCGGGCGTTGGGCTCCACGCGGTGCGCGAGGCCATCGACCGCCTGCTGACCACGAAAGCGGCAATGGGAGGTGTGCTCAATGGGGTCGCGTCGGCCGCTGCGCTGCGCATAGTGACGACGAATACTTCGGCGGAGCGGGTGACGCGCGCCTATGCCGGGAAACTGCCGCCTGCCTCGCTCGGCTTGCTGGTTGCCGTACTCGAGGGCAGCGGCGAGCCCACCCGGGAAGCGCGCAATGGCCACTTGCCGGTCACGGTGTTGCTGGCCGACGCGGGCACGGCGACGCCACCGGCGGAAGTGACGGCGTTCGAGCAGGCGGTGCGCAGCCATCCCGACGTGGTGCAGGCGGCCGGTGCAGGCGACCAGTGGCTGCCGGCCGCCGTCGGTTCCGCGTATCGGTTTGCAGTGGCGGCGCGCAGCGGAGCGCAGCCGGAGCCCCTCGACGCGTGGAGCCGCAGGTTGCAGGCCGTGCGTGAAGTCGAAGGTCTCACTGGCATGTTGGCCATGCAGGGCGCCGACGGTGTGCCGGAGTCGCTGGACGTCGATGCAGCCCACGGGCGCCTCTGGACCGTGTGGGTGATGGCATCGGGCCCGGGCCTCGACGTGACGTTGCGCGATGTGCAGGCCAAGCTGTCAGAGGGCCCGTGGCAGGCCACGGCGCTGTCCGCCGAGTGGGATACGGGCCTGGGCTGGGTGCTCGGCGCAGTCGGCACTCTCGGCCTGGTGGTGGCGGCGCCGGACGGCACGCAATTGGCCGCTGCCGTCCAGTCCGCCGGTTCGACGCTGAAGCGCGTGGCGGCCGTGGCGTCGGTCGAGGCCGGCCCGGCGCGGTTGGCGTCGCCTGCGCGCCTGACGCGCCTCGAGCGCAAGGCGACGGCAGAGTCGGCCGTGGCGGCCGCGGACTTCAGCGACGCGCTGGACCTGCTCGAAGGGCCGCAGCGCGTGGGGACGTTCGCGGGCGTCCCCGTCTGGCTTGCCCTGCCGCACGGGGAGCGTGCCGTCGGTCGTGCGGCCCTGCCGCTCGGGTGGCGCGACGTCGAGAACGAGGACTCCGCGGAACTCAAGGCCTGGACGCTCGGCGACTTCGAGCGCCTGCCCGACCCCACACCGACGCTCGATCGCGTGCGGTTGGACGCCCATCCGGCGCTGTGGCTCGTGGCAGCGGGGCGTGGCGAGTCGCCCGACGCGTTTGCGGCAAGCGCGTGGCAGGCGGTGGAACGAGCCGTCGCGCTGCAGGGCGGCATGGTCGTGCACCCCCTGGTGCTGGGCCTGCGCACGTTGGGCAAGGCGCCGTGATCGGCCCGACGAGCCCGTTGCGTCGTACCTGCGCTGCCACACGGCAGGTTGCCCGACCCGCGCTACTGCTCGCACTGCTCGGCAGCCTGGGCCAGATCTGCGCCTGTGGAGCGCTCGACGAATCCGCACCGCAGCGGCCGGGGCGCGGCGCGACTTGCGTGACGATCGAGGCGAGGCTCGCGCCGCTCGTCGCGCTGGCCGAAGCCGGCAAGCTGAAGACGATCGCTCACATCGTTTCGCACGACCTCGATACCGCGAGCCAGAGTGCCGTGCTGCGCCTGGCGCTCGACATCGGCCGCGCGCTCCCACCGGGCACCGTGCAGAAGTTGCCTGCGCTTGCGGCCGGGCCCAACACGGCAGCCCTCGTGCCGTTGGTCGTGGCGGTGTTGGCGCCCTTGCCCGGCAACGCGCTGGCGGTCCCGCCCATCGCCCCGAAGAAAGCGGAGCTGGCGTCATTCTCGGCGATCGCCTCCTCCTGTCTGACCCAGGACCTGTTCTCCTGGCTCACCGGCCTGTTGCGTCACTCGGCCACCGCTCCGGCACTCGACACCTTGCTGCGCGGCGGCACGGCGACGCTTCAACAGATACAGAAGGCGGCACAGGAGTCTGGCGTCGAAGGACGCACGGGGTTCGTGGTGCTGTTTCGCAACCTTGCTACGACGCTAGCGAATCCAGACTTCGACCCGCGCCCGCTACTCGCCACGTTGGGCGCGCTGCGCGATCCGGCCGTGCCCGGTGCGCTCGACGCCGTACACGCCCTGTTGGCCGCCGCGACGGTCGATGCCAGCGGCGCGCCCGACCCCAAGAAAGTGGGCCCACTGACGCGTTTCATGGCGTGCGCCCGCCGACTCGACCCCGACGCACGCTTGCCGGGTCACTGGTATGACGTGTTTGTCGCGGTGCCCCTGCCTGCGCCGCCAACGGGGACCGCGAGTTCGACGACGGACGTTCTGGCGCTGGCCGCCTTTGCCACGCAGGTGCTGGCCGACAGTGAGGGCGACCGCGACGCATTGGCGCAGGTGTTGGGCCTGCTGCTGGAACCCGATCGCGCGACGGCCGGCATTCCGGAGCTTGTCGGCTTGCTGCAGTCCGACGCGCTGGCCGGCGTCGTCCAGTTGCTCGGCGACCTGCTACTGCAGCCGTGCCGGACGCCTGCCGGATGAAGCGCGCGGTCGCCCTCGCGCTGGCCACCTGGGCGACGGCAACGGCCGCCAGGGCAGAAGCGAGCGTCTTCGACATGTTCGGCGCGAGCCCGCGAGCGGTCGCTCTTGCGGGCACGGGCGCGGCAGCGGCGCGGGGCGGCGAGGCGGCGTTCCACAACCCGGCGCTGCTGGCCGCTTCGCCGGTCGCCGGGGCTTGGGGCGGCGCGACGTGGACCCGGTCGGCACTGTCGATCCAGTTGCAGCGGCCGGTGTGCGAGGACCGTTGGCAGAAGTGTCATGCCCTGCACCCCGCCGGCTTTTCCACGCGGGCACCGCAATTGCCGCGCGACTCATCGGGCTTCGCATTCGGCTGGCACTACCCGGTGGGCGGCGTGTTTCGCGACCGCATCACGCTCGGCGCGCAGTTGGCGTTGCCGCACGCCAACCTGCTGCGGATCTCGGGACCGGACCCGCAATCGCCGAATTTCCTGCTGTACGAGGGCATGCCCGACCGCTTTGCGCTGCTGATCGGCGGCGCCGTGCGGGTGACCGACTGGTGGTGGGTCGGCATCGGGACGCAGGTGCTCGCCGTGCTCGACGCGCGCATCGACCTGTCGCTCGATCCGACGAATCACGACACGGAGAAGGCGGCGATCGCGATTGGGCTGCGGCCTCGGGCCAGCCTCACGGCGGGCACGGCCTTGCATCCGATGCCGGGCCTGTGGCTGGGCATCGGCTGGCGGCAGCGGGTGTCGCTCGCGTACCAGATTCCTACGGCGATCGACACGGGTCAGGCGTTCGACGTCGCCCTCGCCCTCGGCCACGAGACGCTCTTCACGCCCGACACGCTGCAGACTGGATTCGCGTGGCGTTCGCCGGCGGGCGCGTGGCTCGTGGCGGCGGATCTCGCGCTGCAGTTGTGGTCCGGGCATCCGGACCCGTCCCTGCAGGTCGCGCTCGATGTCGGTGGGCCGGCGGTGCGTGCGCTTGGGGCCGATCACCTGCTCGACGTCGGGCGCGAAACGGCGCCGATCCGCCTGGGTTTTCGCGACACCTGGAGCCCGGCTGTCGCGGTCGAGTGGCGTCCGATCGAAGGCGTGACGCTGCGCACCGGCTATCGCGTCCGGCCCTCGCCAGCTCCGTATGCCACCGGACCGACCAGCTATCTCGACAACGATGTGCACGCCATTGGCGCGGGTGTCGGCTGGGGATTCGGCACTCCGTTGCGCAGCATGCCGGCCCGCCTCGCGCGCCGCGCCGTGGATCCGGGCGAGGCGCCGTGGCCGCTACAGATCGACCTCGGCGTGCAAGGGTTGTGGCTGCCGCGGCGCACGGTGTGGAAGGACGACGCGCACGATCCGGTTGGCCCGCTGTCGCACGGCGGCTTCGTGTGGCATGTGGCCGCGGCATTCGGAGGCGCGTTCTGATCGACCGACCCGGGCCAGTTGCGGTGTTCCGTCGCGGCTGCGTTCGCCCAGGATCCACCAGGCAACCTTCCCCGACCGCCGAATTCGGATGCAGTTCTAGGTGCCTAGGAGGTTGACAGTGAAGGCGTACACCGGGCACGTCGAACCGCCAACCGACGACGGCAACGACGAAATGCGCCGAAGGCGGCAGATCGGGTGTCGCTGTCCGGGCATTTATCGACCCGCGCGATGGTGGTAGAAGGCGGTTGGCTGCGCAGGGGCGTCGCTGGCGGAGATTCGTGTGAATCGACAACCTCGTTCAGTCGCGGCACTGTCCGCGGTGTGTGGCAGGGCCCTCACCGTGGCCTGCGGACTCACCGTGGCCTGCGGACTCACCGTGGCCTGCACTGCGCCGCCGCTCCCATCGACCCCGGCCGCGACGGACGGAATCGCCATCGCCGCCGACGCCGCAGCGGGTGACGCCGCGTCCTCTGCCGACAGTGCAGGAGCGGCCTCGGCCGGCGACAGCGCGGCAAGTGCGACGGCAGACGGCGCCGCCAAAGCCGACGCTCCAACACCGGACGGCGCGGCCCCGGCGCCCTGCAAGCCTTGGGTCCAGCCCGACTCGTGTGCGGCCGGTACGCACTGCGGGTATGACGAGATCGACGTGATGGCTTGCATCGCCGACGGGCCGCACGGCGCTGGCGAAGACTGCGGGGACAACAAGGGGTGCAGCATCGGCATGTGCATCACCGACACCGACTCGGGCGCCCAGCGTTGCGCGCCGCACTGTGCGACGGACGTCCACTGCGACTCGAACCAATGTGGCACGGTGACCGGAAAGAAGTACAAGGTGTGCTCGCTCCCCAAGGTGGCGGTGCCGACGTGCAACCCGTTCACGCAGAACTGCACGGACAAGACGAAGGCGTGCGTCGTGAAGCAGGATTTTCCCAATGGCGGCTGCATCAGCAAGGGCGGGACGGCGGAAAAGGGCGACGCCTGCGAGCAATCGGGCAACTGCAAGCCGCTGTTGTACTGTGCCGGAGCGGCTGCTGGCGGCTCGGGCGTGTGCCGGACGTTGTGCAAAACTGCCGGCGCTTCAGGGTGCGAGCCGGTCACGGTACAGTGCGTGCCGGTCCAGAAGGGCGGGGCGTACGGCTACTGCGATGGCTAGGGCGCGGGGTAGCATGGGGCTGGACTTGTCGTGAACGTACTGGACACCATCGATACGACCGTTACCGTCGAGTGGGGCTCGACGCGGACGATTGGCACCTTGGTGCAATTGGGCGGGCACACCGCTCTCGTCACGGCCCTGCGCGCCCCGGACGAGGGTACGCCGGTCTTCTTCCGCATCGAGGGCGACGCGCAAAACGACAGCATCGCGGTCGATGGCGTGTGCGTGGCAATTTCTGACAGCGACTGGGGCGAGCAGCAGATCGATGTGACCATCCAGCGAGTGGGGACGACGTCGGGCGCGACCGCACTGCGTGATTTCATCGAGCGCCATGGGCTCAACAGGGGCGGCTCGGTCTCGGTGGGCAGGAGCCGTGACAATCCGGACCTGCGCCGCTTCGTGTATACAATGCCCGGCGTCGGCGCCGCGCCGGGTGCTGGATCCGCCAGCACGACCGGAGCGCCTTCCACTCCCCCTGCTTCCGCGGAGCCCGCACGGGCGCGGCCTGCGTCGGCGCCACGGGTGGCACAACGCGCATCGGCGAGCCAGAGTCCAAAGCCGGCAGCGGGTCCTGCCTCTCCTGCTAGCCAGGCGCGGGACGCCTGGACCGAGGCCCACGCCGACGACACCCCAGCGGAACCGTCGTCAGTCCCCGACTGGGACCGAGACGAGAGCGGAGCGATGGACAGCGTCGGCTTCGACCTCGACGGCGAACTGCCACTGCTCGCCCCGCGGTTGCTGCCTCCCGCCAGCGAGTCGACGCGCGTCCCGGGCGCGCGGGCCGCCGAACCCGCTCCCGTGGTCGCCCCGGGGCTCGCCG
Organism: Myxococcales bacterium; assembly: GCA_009692425.1. Lineage (GTDB taxonomy): Bacteria > Myxococcota_A > UBA9042 > UBA9042 > UBA9042 > SHZF01. The sequence continues at coordinate 8,798 of SHZF01000026.1, forward strand.
CTGCCCTCGAAGGCGCCCCGACGCCCACCCATGTGGCGCGCCCGCAGTTCGCGCCTGCAGGTCGCACGACTCCAGTCGATCGCGCCCGCTCCGCCCAAGCGGAGCCGCTTGTCGACGCCGACGAGGCCGACCTTGGCGGCGCCATGGCCGACGCTGCCGCCTTCCTCGCGCAGTTTGAGCTAGGTGGCACGAACCCTGTGAGCACCGCAGCGCCGGCCGCGCCGGCCAAGGCTGTCGAAGCGCCGGTCCCCGCGGTGGCGCCGCAAACGGTGGCGACGGCCTCGCGCGCGCTGCGGGTGCCGCCCAGCAACATCGCGCCGCCAGCCAGCCTGGTGCGCGAGAGTCGCGCCGCGCCCGTTGCGGTCCCCGTCGAGACGCGGCAGATGAAGGCCGTGACTGCCCTGCCGCCGCCCGCCGCGGAGTCAGCGGAATCTTTCGACACCGACATGTCTGAGCCAATTCTCGTCAACACCGTCGACATGGCCAGCTCGATTCCCGCGCCGGTCGACACGGGGGGGGCGGACAAAACGGAGTCCGCGTCTTCGCTCGTGCGTCGGCTGTTTTCGAGCATCAAGGGCGGAGAGAAAAAAGCGCCGGCACGTCCGGCCCCGATCGCCAGTGCCTCGACAGTGACTGGAGTGCCGGCCGGCTTCGACGAGCCTGCGGCTGGAGCAGCGCATTCGCAGGGCCTCGCGCGGCTGGACCGTGTCATCGCACCACACCGGCACTCGGTCTCCAGCGGTCTGATGGCCGTGCAGAAGCTGTTCGCGGTCGATACGGCGATCCGGTCTGAACTCCCGATCCAATTCGAGTCTGGCAAGAAAAAGCACGACGGCGTCCTGCAGCGCGTGGCTGAGAGCAAGCTCCGCATCCGGTCGACGCACCTGCCACAACTCTACGAGCGCCTCGTCGTGCTGCTGCCGGGTCCACTCGGGGTCAAGGACGTCCTGCCGCTGCGCTGCGAGGTCACGCGCGTACGTCCCGCGGGCGAGGGCGTCGACTCGTCGTTCGACGTGCGGACGGCCGGTGGCAATCCGCCCGCCGTGATGGAGCGTCTGCGGCAGATGATCGCGACGACCGACGGCAGCGACGGCTCCACCGTCCCCGGCTGATTGCGGCGTGCGCATCGCCCTGGGTCAGGCGGCCTTGCTCGCTGGACTTCTCCTTCCCCGCCATGTGCTGGCCGACGTGGCCACACGGACAGGCGCCGGGTCGGTGGCGTCCGCCGAGCTCCCCGGCGCCGCATCGCCGCCCGCTTGGATGCAGTGGCTCGGTTGGAGCGACGACGGCACCCGTTTGGCGTGGCGTGAGGGAGGTCCAGATGCCACGGCGGCACCGGGGCAGCCTGCCGAGGTGGCGCGTCTCGACGAGTGGGGCGCGATCACAAGCCGCCTGCACCTCACCGGACGCATCGGGTGGTCGCTGGCGCGTCGCACGATTCGCGTGCGTGCACCGGCACAGCAGTCGCGTGCGGCGGCGGCCGACGTGCTGGTGCGCGCAGATTCGGGCCCGGGATTCGCCGTGGTGGCGCGGCGAGTGCCCCCGGAACTGGCTGTGCTGCGCAGCATCGAGGGCAAGGGCTATCAGCCCGTGGCGCGCGTGCCGGTGCGGACGCCGGCGCTGCCGCTCGATGTCGCCGCCTTTCCCGACCCGACGGGCCGCCTGATGGCAATCATCGCCCATACCGGAGCGGGTCGGCTGCGCCAGGCGACGCTCCTCGTCGTTCCGCTGCGTTCCGCTACTGAGACCCGCCCCATGGACGGCCTGCCCGCGGCGGACGTACCCTCGCCGGTGACGAACGGAACCCAGCCATGACCACCGTACTCATCGTGGAGGATCAGCCCGACCTGCGCGACCTCGTCGTCCACCACATCGAGGCCGCGGGGTGGACGGTGGTGGCATGCGGCATGGGCCACGAAGCCGTGCAACTGGCACGCCAACGCCAGCCCGACCTGGTCGTGCTCGACGTCATGCTGCCCGACATGAGCGGCATCGAGGTGTGCCGGCGTCTGCGCGCCGAAGTCGCGACCAGCGACGTGGCAGTCATTATGCTCACCGCGCGGGGCGCCGAATCCGACCGCGTGGCGGGATTCGAGGCGGGAGCCGACGACTATGTGCCCAAGCCATTCTCGACGCGCGAACTCATGCTGCGCGTGCGTGCGGTGCTGCGACGGCGCGGTCTCGGCCCGCCGCCAGCCCCGACCCCTGCGCCCGGGCTGTTGCACAGTGCCGGCATCTCCGTGGATCGCGCGCGGCACCGCGTCGAGATCGACGGTCACGAAGTGCGCGTGACGGCTCTCGAATTCCGCCTGCTCGTCGCCCTACTCGAGCGGCCCGGCGAGGTGCTGACGCGACCGCACCTGCTGGCACAGGTCTGGGGCGTGTCGCCGCACCTGCAGACACGCACCGTCGACACCCACGTCAAGCGACTGCGCGAGCGCCTGGGCCACCGCGGCGAGGCCATTTCGACGGTGCGCGGTGTGGGCTACCGCTTCGACATCGCGGCGGTCGGGTCGTGACGAACACCGCCGATGCGCCGCTTCTGCCGCGCCCGCCGCGCAAGGAGCCGCGCGCCAACCTGTTCTCGACGGTGCTTGACGCCATGGCCGATGGCGTGCTGGTCGTCGATGATCAGGTCAATGTCGTGGTGACGAACCGGGCACTGCGCGACCTGCTCGTGCTGCCGCCCGCCACTCATGGGCGACCGCTCGCGTCCGTGCTCCCTGAGCCGCGTCTGCGTGCGGCCTACGTCCGTGCGCTTCACGCCGGCGAGGCGAGCCGAGTCGAGTTCGAACACCGTGGGATGCAGAGCCGGGTACTCGACGTTGCGGTCGTGCCGCTGCCCGATCACGCGTATTGGGGCCATCGCGCGCTGGGGGTGTTTCGCGACGTCACGACGCAGCGGGCGCTCGACCGGATGCTGATGGACTTCATCGCCAACGCGAGCCACGAACTGCGCACGCCGGTCAGCGCGATCCTGGGTTGGTCTGAGACGCTCGTCGATGCCCCGCCGCAGCGCGCCGAGGCCTTGCAGCGGGTGCACGCGACGATCCACCGCAACGCGGTCCACCTGTCCGACCTGGTGGCCCACCTGCTCGATCTGCGCCGCCTCGATGCGGCGGAGTGGCACCTGGAGACCACCGCCGTCGATGTGCGCGACGTTTTCAACCTGGCCGTGGCGCAGCACGCCGCAGCCGCCGCGGAAGCCGGGCTGTCTGTGAAGATCACGCTCCCCGCCACTCTGCCGCCGGTCAAGGCCGATCGTGCGGCGCTGGATGTCGTCGTCGGCAACCTCGTCCAGAACGCGATCCGGTACACGCCGGCTGGCGGCCGCATCGAGTTGCGGGCGCGCGTGGAGCCGGGGCGCCGGGTGCGCGTCCTGGTGACGGACAGCGGCATTGGCATCGCTGAGGCGGACCAGACACGCGTGTTCGAGAGGTTCTACCGGGTCGATCCGGGGCGCAGCCGACACACGGGCGGCGTCGGCCTCGGGCTGTCGATCGTCAAGGCGCTGGTCGATCGGCTGGGCGGTGAGTTGGAACTGTCGAGCCGGGTGGGCAAGGGCAGCACATTTGCCGTGGTGCTGACGCGAGCGTGACGTGCAGGCGCCTTGCGGACGGCCGACAAGCGCCTACGCGTCGGCAAATCGCCGCGCCAGGTACTCTTTCGACACGCGAACCCCGTTGATCACCGTGGCGATGTGCACGTCGCGCCGATCGAAGTCCGCCTCGAGCGCCGCCATGATCGCGTCGCCCTGCTCGTCGGAAATGGTCGCGATGGCTTCCACATCCTCATTGATCTTCTTGACTTCTTTCTGCAGCGCCGCGTACAGCTTCCACTCCGCCTCGTCCCAGTTGTAGATGACCAGTTGGGCGAGCAAGCCGTTGGCGCGCTCGAAGACTTCCTTGCGCAGCACGCGGTCGAGGTGCTGGGCGTCGATTTTCTGCGGCCGGTAGCCTTTGAAATTGCGAAAGTACACGGCGCGATCGATTTTTTCGAGCTCCATCATGAACGTGCGCAGGGGGATGCGCCGGCACAACCGGCCCCACGCCTTGGCCGACAGCGACCGGAGCGCCTCGATCGCCTCCCCGTCGTCGTCGCGCGTTGGCTTTTCGCCGTCCGCATGGCCCGGTTCGACCGCAGCGGCATCGGCGGAAGCGACTTCGCCGGCTGCGACATCGACGGGCGCGACATCGACAGGCGCGACATCGACGGGCGTAGGCGCGGCATCGGCAGGGGCGTTTTCGAGTTCGGACATGGCGAGCCTTGGCGCCGGCGCAAGCCGGAGGGCCGCAGAGTGTAAGGTGCGGCCGGGGTGGATTCAAGCAGGCGATCCGCTCTACGCTGCGGCCCCGCGAGGAGAACATGGGCAACTTCCGCTTTGACACCGCCTCCAGCACGCCCCCCGCCGTCCAGGCGCTGTGGCCGCGCGCATTGTTGCGCAGGCGTGGCACGTCCCTTTCTACCGGGCTGGGGATTGCGTTGCTCATCGCCTTGCCTACCGCCTGTAGGCCGGGCCTGGATGCCGACCCGGCCCTCGTCGGCGTGCCCGCGTCTCTTCCGGCTCTCGAGGTGGAGCCGAAGTCGCGCGATACAATGCTGCGGGCCCTCGAACTGGCACGCGAGGGTGATGCTTTGGTCGTGGCCGGCAACCTGAAGGCCGCCATCCCGAAACTGACGGAGGCGGTCGCTGCGGACCCGAGCCTGGGCATCGCCCGGCTGGCGTTGGCCCGGGCATTTGCGCGGGCCGGACGCGCTTCGGTGGCGCTGGCCCTGTTTGAACCGGCGCTGGAGCGCGCGAAGACCTGCGGCATGTGCGTTGAACTCCTGCACACCGCCGCGGCCCACGAAGACTTCGCCCACTTGCGGGCCACGGCCCAGGGCCAGGCCTTTTTCGCGCGCGTGCCCACCGAGCCGTTGCCGTGGCAAGAGTGGGCATTGCGCGTGGCCGACGCCTTGCAGAAGGCCGATGGCGCCGCGCTCGCGCCGTACGCCCACCCCACGCTGCCGTTCGACTTCGTCCGCGCGTGCCCGTCGTGTGCCAACGAGGCGGTGCGCTCGCCGCAGCGACGCACATTGACTGGCGCGCCTGCCATCGCCAAGGTGGCGGGGCGCTTCGACACGAAGGACCCGAATCACTTGGGCGTTGCGCTGCGCGTGACAGGCGAGCCGGCGTGTGCCGACGCCTGTTGCGTGTGGACCGTGCCTGAACCGGTGCCGGTCGGCACGGCGGCGCTGGCCCGCGTCTGCCTGCGCGCCGCGACCCCCATTACGGCTCACCTGACCGAGGTGGCGGTGACGTGGGGAGCGCCAGTGGAGCCTTGACCACCGGCCGGATCCGTGGGGCCTTGTGGCTGCGCTAGCCACCCGGCCGGAACGCGACGCACACCTCGGGACGTGTCGTCAGCCAGGCCCCGCCGATCAAGTCGATGCAATACGGCACGGCCGGAAACACGGCACCCAGGCAATCACCGATCGCGCGCGGCTTGCCTGGCAGATTGATCAGCAGCGTGCGGCCCCGCGTGCCCGCCACCTGGCGGCTCAGGATCGCGGTCGGCACCTTGCGCAGCGACACCGTTCGCATCGCTTCGCCAAAGCCGTCGAGCAGCTTGTCGCACACGGCGACGGTGGCTTCGGGCGTGACATCGCGCGCTGCCGGGCCCGTGCCGCCCGTGGTGACGACGAGGCAGCAGCCTTCGGTATCGCACAGGTCCTTCAGCGTGCGTTCGATCAGGGGCTGTTCGTCGGGGATCACGCGCACCAGCGGCTGCCACGCGCAGTCCAGTGCCGCAGTCAGCCAAGCCTGAATGGCCGGACCGCCCAAGTCTTCGTATTCGCCGCGGCTGGCGCGATCGCTGATGGTGACGATGCCGATGCGCGGCGTCGGCTTGGCGGGCGCGGGTTCAACTGCGGGCGTCGTCATGGGGGCGGCCTCCGGGGCGGCACAGTAGCCCCTTCGGGGATTTGGGGGAAACGGCACTGCGCGGGGTCGCAAGGGCTTGCCCATTCGCACCAGCCCGCGCCTGTGGCACGCTCTTGTGCATGAGCCGCCGCCTGCTGCCCGCCGTACTCTGCCTGACCTGCCTAGCCTCCTGCGCCGAGACTGCGCCAAGCGTGCCTGACGCCGTCGCCGATCTGGCCCGCGCGGTCGATGCGCCTGCCGCCGAGGCCCAAGATGCCACCCCCGATGCAGGGGCCGGCGCCGGCGATGCGGCGGCCGATGCAGACACCGCCGCCGCGCTGCCAGCGTGCGTCACGGTCCCCACCGCCGCGCTGCCGCCCCTGGTCCCGCAGCGCAAGAAGTTCGGCCTCGCCTTGTTCCACTACAACGTCGAATACGTGATCGGCGGCCTCGAAGCGACCGGGCCCGACGGCAAGCCGATGTGGTTCATGGACAACCCCAAGAACGCCGGCTGGACTGACGCCAAGACCGAAGACTACATCGTCCGCGAAACGCTGCTGCCGATCCTGCAGTTGTACGACAAGCACCCGGGCTGGGGCGTCAACATCGAACTGCAGTCGTACCTCGTCGAAGTGATGGCGGCGCGCCACCCCGCCACGTTGGCGCTGCTGCGCACGCTCGCCCAGCGGGGGCAGGTCGAGATCGTCAGCTTTCACCACAATGCCCAGTTTTTCCTAGCCTTTCCGCGCGACGACCTCGACCGCTCGATCGTGCGCGTCAAGGAGGTGTTCGCCCAACACTGTCTGCCCCTGTCGGGCGCGGTCTTCAACCAGGAGGGCCAAGCGGGAGAAGGGCGCCAGCGCGCGCTGCTTGATCACGGGTACAGCGTGGGTGTGTTTCCGAAGAACCTCTGGCGCTACGTGCACAAGCAGGCGGATTCGTTCTGGCCCCTGTACACGTCCGAGGCTGGCGACCTGATCGTCGGTGCGGGCGGTGTCGATCCGGCGGCGGGGGTCGATGTGGCGTGGACCTTCCTCGACGACGGCGAACTGCGCGCGGTGACCGACAAGCCGTTCCAGATGAACCCCTATTTCGCCCCGCGTGCACCGCACGCCCCTGAACGCGTGGCCGAGTTCGAGGCCCAGCTCGCGGCGCTGGAGGCGGCGGGCTACGTTCACCTCGGCATCACCGACTACGTGCGCCACCTGAAAGCGCGCGGCGTGCAGCCCAAGCCGGCGCCGCCCCTGCTCGACGGGACCTGGCAGGCGCCGAGCACGAAAAGCGTGCGGCAGTGGATGGGCGGCCAGGGGCTCTGGTTCACGACCGAGGCCGACAACCGGGTGCGCACCGGCAACGCGGAGGCGCGCATGTGGGTGGCGACGCTGCAAGTGCTGCACGACCTGGCGCTGGCGGCGGGCAAGGCGGGCACCAGTGCGGGGCCGCTGCGCAAGGCGCGTGAGTTGCTGTGGCGCGCCCAGGTCAGCGATACGTCGGGCATCAACCCGTGGGCGGGCGAGGTGGCGTTCGGCATCGCGGCCAACGAGCAGGCGCGGGCGATCGCGCAAGTGGAGGCCAACGCGCTGGCGCAGACGCTGGGCAAGGTGGGTGGGCACGTGGACCTGAATGCGCGCACGCTGGTGTTCGGCCCGGCGCCGCTGGAGGCCAAGTTCCGTGGCGAGCCGAAGCCGCCGCTCGCGTTGACCGTCACCGCCCCCGGCCGCGACGTCGCAGTGCAGTGGACCCGCGCCGACAGTGCTGCGACGGGGGAGCGCTGGCGCGTGACCGTCGAAGGCAAGCCGAAGTGCGCCGACTGCGCGGACCGCCTCGTCGAAGTGGCCTTCCCGCGCACCGCCGCGACGCTGGCATACAGCCCGGCGCTGCTCGATGCCGAAGTTCGCACGTACCCGTTGGCTGCGTTCGAGTTCAGTCAGGGCGAGGCGTGGCTGCCGCTGGCAAACGGGCTGATCGGACTCGGCGACGACTGGTGGGTCATCAAGCACGTGCGCTCGGTGCACGTGGCGGCGCGCGTCGCCCCGGACAGCCCCTTCATCACGTTCCACGACGGCACCGCACCTGACACCCAGACGACCGTGTGGACGTTCGAAATCGTGCACGGCAGCGCCGCAGTGGCGCTCGCGGTGGCCAACCGCTTGAACGTCTGGCCGATCGTGCAGCTGTAGTTTTGGTTGCTTGTGAACCTGCCATTCCCAAGGTCCGACCCTTGCCGGCGCGCCCGCAGCTGCCTACCTTGCCGGTCCCCGCCGCGCCCGTGGCTGCGGCCCGAGGTTCCATGCCGTCGTTCCAAGACCACTTGAGCTCTGTCAAGTCCAGCGTGCGCGAAGTGCAGCCCGAAGCGGTGCGCGATCGCATCGCCGCGAAGGCGCCGATGGTGCTGGTCGATGTCCGCGAGCGCGACGAGATGGAGAACGGCTTTGTCCCCACCGCGCACCTGCTCGGCCGTGGGCACCTCGAGGCGCGCATCGGCAAGGTGGCGCCCGAGTCGGATGCGCCGATCACGTTGTACTGCGCGGGCGGCGTGCGCTCCGCCCTGGCGGCGTGGACGCTGCAGCAGATGGGCTATACAAATGTCGAGTCGATGGCCGGCGGATTCGGGCGCTGGGCCCAGCACGGGTTGCCGGTCGAGACGCGCAAGTCGCTGACGAAGGAGCAGATCGCGCGCTACAGCCGCCACATTCTCATGCCCGAGGTCGGCGAAGAGGGCCAACTCAAGCTGCTCGCTGCCAAAGTGCTGCTCGTGGGCGCAGGTGGCCTCGGCAGTCCGGCGGCCCTGTATCTGGCGGCCGCCGGCGTCGGCACGCTCGGCATCGTCGATGCCGACACCGTGGACCTGTCGAACCTGCAGCGCCAGGTGCTGCACACTGAGGATCGCGTCGGCACGCCCAAGGTTGACAGCGCGCGCAAGACGCTGAGCGGCATCAATTCCGACATTAAGATAAACACTTACGAAACGCGCGTCGACAGCAGCAACGTGATGGAGCTGTTTGCCCAGTACGACATCATTGTCGATGGGTGCGACAATTTCCCGACGCGCTACCTGGTCAACGACGCGTGCTTCTTCCTGAAGAAGGTCAACGTCCACGGCTCGATCTTCCGGTTTGACGGACAGGTGACGGTGTTCCGTCCGGGCGTGGGGCCGTGCTACCGCTGCCTGTACCCTGAGCCGCCGCCGCCGGGCATGGCGCCGTCGTGCGCCGAGGCGGGCGTGCTGGGCATCCTGCCTGGGATCGTGGGCGTGGCCCAGGCCATCGAGACGGTCAAGATCGTCTTGGGAATCGGCCACACGCTTGAGGGCCGCCTGCTGACGTTCGACGCGCTGCAGATGAAGTTCCGCGAACTGCGCACGCGCCGCGACCCGACTTGCCCGCTGTGCGGCCCGAACCCGACGGTGACGGGCCTCATCGACTATGAACAGTTCTGCTCGATGGAGAGGTAGTCGTTTGTCAGTTTACGTTTGGATATATTCTGATGGCGCGCCGTCCGATCCGGTGCCCAGCACGACCGGTTCGCGCCGCAGCCGGACCCCGCACGCCGCAACGACGCGCCGGACGACGTGATCGGCAAAAGCCAGCACTTGGGCCGCCGTCGCGCCGCCCCGGTTGACGATGGCCAGCGTATGCTTGCTCGACAGCCCGACCGGGCCAACGCCGTCGCCGCACTGCATGCCTGACAGTTGGATGAGCCACGCGGCCGAAAGCTTGACGTGGGCACCATCGGGCTCTGGCCACCACGGCACGCCGGGGGTGGCGGGCACGTGGCCCAGGGCCCTCACAGCGGTGGCTGCTGTTTCCGCGGCGAGGACGGGATTCTCAAAAAACGACCCGCAGCTGCGTGAGTCCGGGTCTGCCGCGTCGATGACCATGCCCTTGGCCTGGCGCAGCGCGAGCACCGCGGCGCGCACGGCCTGCAGGCCCGCCACTCCGCTCGGCAACGAGTCCGGGTCGCAGCCACCGTGTGCCAGGTTTTCGCGCAGTTGGCCGTAGTGGGCGACCGGCGCCGCGTCCTGGTCCAGCCGCAGCACAACCGAGAGCACCAGCCAGCGCTGCGGGTCCTGCTTCAGGGCGCTCGTCCGGTAGCCGAATGCGCACGCGGCATGGGGCAGCGCGCTCGCCACCAAGGTGCGGCGGTCGAGGACGCGCACCGATTCGAGCCGGGTGGCCACCTCGGCCCCGTAGGCGCCGATATTCTGGATGGGTGCGGCGCCGACCAGGCCCGGGATGCCCGACAGGCACTCCAGGCCTTGCAGCCCCCGCGCGACGGTCCACTGCACGAGGTCGTCCCACACGCAACCGGCATCGACGCGCAGGCACGTCTCGCTTCCTGAACGCGCGAGTACGCTGCGGCCTTGCCCGGCGGGCACTACCACGAGGCCGTCGAGCCCCGCGTCGTCGACCACCACGTTGCTGCCGCCGCCCAGCACCCAGGTCGGCATTCCACAGGTCGCGGCCCACTGAAACGCGGCCAGCGCGGCGGCCTCGTCCGGTACCAGGGCCAACCATTGCGCGCGCCCACCGACGCCCATCGTCGTGCGCGGCGCCAATTCGACGTCGCGGTTCACGTCGAGGCCTCGAGGCGGCGCCAGCATGGGCTAGCGATTGACCTCGGCGAGCAGGTCGGCGCCGTAGTTGCTGGCCTTGCGCGGCCCGATGCCGGGCAGTTGCATGAGTTCGGTCAAGGACGTCGGGCGGTGCACCGCGATGGTCAGCAGGGTCTGGTCGGTGAGGACGTGGTAGGGGAGCTTGCCCTCCTCACGCGCCTTGGCGACGCGCCACGCCTTGAGGTTGCGCACGAGTTCGGGGTCGGCATCTTGCGACGAGGCTTTGGCGCGTGCCGCAGCCTTGTCGGCCTTGGCGCGGGTCGCTTTCGTGACCGGTGCGGGCCCGGCGTCTTCGATGAGTACGTCGACCAGCCAGGCGCGGCCTGATGGCGCCGACGCGCTAGACAACTTTATGTTCTGGAATCGGATTTCTTCTCCGTCCTTGACGAACGTGCGGTCTTCGACGGCGACCAGCCCCGCCCGCTCAAGCGCACCCACGATGCGGTCGGCCTGGCGGCGGTCGGCCGTGGGCCCCAGCACATCGCGCTGGATGCGCCCCAACGCCAGGCCCCGGCTGCCGCGCAGGGCCTCGACCACCGCCAGCAGTTGCCCAGACTCGGCGGCGCTGGGCGCGCGCACATGCCGCGTCAGCCCACTGTCGGGCAGGCACTGGTCGCACTGGCCGCACGCCCGGTCGTCGCGGTCGCCAAAGTAGCGCACGAGCCGCGTCACCCGGCAGCCACGCCCGCGCGCCAGTTCGAACACGTCGTCGAACTGCCCGGATCGGTGAATCCGCGTGCGGCGGTAGCTGTCGAGCCAGCCCGGCGCCGCTGCCGACGCATCGTGCACGGTGTCGTCCCACTCGATCGCCACGGCACCGTGGCCCCACAGCTTGTCGACGGCGGCGCCGCCCACGTCCAGACCGAGACCCGACGTCGCAATCAACGCGTCGCGCGCGATGCCGCCCGCAGGCACCAGCGCGTGCACGTGCGCCAGGTGTGCAGCCTCGGGCCAGTCGTTTTGGAAGAAGCGCTCGTGCATGCGCCGATCGCCAAACGAGAAAAGCGTCACAGCGTGGGCACCGCGCCCGTCGCGCCCGGCTCGCCCGATCTCCTGATACCAACTCTCGACCGAGCCGGGCAGCCCCAGGTGCAGCACGGTGCGGATGTCGGACTTGTCGATACCCATCCCGAACGCGACGGTCGCCACCACCACGTCGAGGTCGCCGCGCTGGAAGGCGTCTTGCACGCGCGCTCGCTCGCCGCCGTCCATGCCCGCGTGGTAGCCGGCGCAGCGGAAGTCCGCCCGGAATTCGCTGGCCAGCGCATCAACCTGCTTGCGGCTCAGGGCGTAGATGACAGCCGGGCGGCGCGCCGGGTCCGCCAGCACCTTGCGCGCCACGCCGGTCTGTTGGGCGGCCGAGCACTCCTGCATCTCGACCCGCAGATCGTCGCGGCGGAATCCACGGATGAAGCGGCGCGCCTCGGGCATCTGCAACCGCTGGACGATGTCGTCTTGGACACGCACGGTCGCTGTCGCAGTCATCGCAACGACTGGGGCGCCGCCCGCGCGCAGTTCGGGCAGGCGCTCGCCGAGCAGGCGGTAGTCGGGGCGAAAATCGTGGCCCCACTGGCTGATGCAGTGCGCCTCGTCGACCGCCACCAGTGTTGGCTGGCGCTGGGCGAGGCGGGTGGCGAAGCCGGGCACTCGCAGCCGTTCCGGCGCGATCAGCAGATAGTCCAGCGTGCCATCGAGCCACGCCCGCAGCGCCGCCTGGCTCTCGGCGCGGGGTCGGTGCGAATGAATGCGTTCGACGCGCAGGCCGAGCGCGGCGAGTTTGGCGACCTGATCTTCCATGAGCGCGATGAGCGGGCTCACGACGAGCGCGGGTCCCTGCCGCACCAGCGTCGGCAACTGGTAGCACAGGGACTTGCCTCCGCCGGTCGGCATGACGACCAGCGCGTCAGTGCCGGCCACGACGGCTTCGCACACCTCGCGCTGACCGGGCCGGAACGCGTCGAGGCGGAACTTCTGCCGCAGCGTACGCAACAGGTCGTCGTCGGCCGGCGAACGCGGGCGGGCGGTGACGGGGCGCGATGCGAACAGGTCAGCCATGGCAGAGGTAGCGAAGCACCCTTCGGGAAGACTCGCAAGGGTAACCGTCATCGAGTGTCTCCTGCGGTCGGTCGCGGTGCGCGCAGGTCGACCCGCTCTGCCCGCCAGAAGGTTCGCTCCGGCGGGCAGGTTGGCGCGCTTGCCGGGACTCGCCGGGGTGGCCAGACTCCAGCGCCGGCCGGCCTCGATCGTTCCGGTGACGAAGCATGACGCTGAACCTCCAAAGCGTGGACCCGTCGGGACCGTGCCCGCACTGGCTGCACCCGGCCGAAACCAGCGCGTTCGTCGAACACGTGCGGCGCCACCTGCGCGGCAACGGCGCCCACGGTGTGGTGTATGCGCCCGTCGAGGCCTGGGAACTGGACGAACCGGAGCGCGTGCACCGGCGGCGCGTGCAGGCGTGGCGGCGCGCGCTGAAGACCCCGCTGCACCGGACGAATTGGCGGCGTGCACTCGTCGTACGCGACCCGGGCCTGTTGCTCGCTGAAGCACAGGCGCGGCCAGATGGCGGGTTGGTCGGTCACCTCGACCTGCGCGGCGGAGAGACGCCCGCAGACCTGCACCGCTGCACGCTGGCGATGGGCCTGGAGCCCGCGTTCCGGGGGCGCGGGCTCGGCCGGTTGCTGCTCCTTGAGGCCGTGCGCTGGGCGCGGGCGCAGCCGGGCCTGGCATGGGTCGATCTCAGCGTGTTTTCGCACAACCATGCCGCGCTGCACCTGTACCGGCGCGCCGGGTTCGTCGAGGTGGGGCGCGTAGCGGATCGGTTTCGCGTGTTGGGGGCGGAGATCGACGACGTGGGGATGGTGCTGCGACTGCGCTGACGAGGTGTTTAGGACGCGGCCTCGGCCAACACCGTGGCAGGCACGCCAATGGAGGGTGCCGCTGCGAGCGCCTCGAGCAGGCGCTGGTGTCCCGGCTCGCGCACGAGTTGCAATCGCGCCTTGCGTTCAACCAAAGCCTTTCGAATCGCCTCGGTCTTGGTCTCGTGCGCCATCGCAGCGACTTCCGTGGCCAGCGCCTCGACTTCGCGGTTCTTCAGATTCAACGCCGTGGGGAATCGACCTCGCGAACCAAGCCACCCCGCTTCGCCGTTGCCCTCCCGCCGTGTATTCTCCGCGCTGCCTCCGCCATCTCGGTGGCCCGCGATGCTGTCCATGCGAGTTCCACCTCTCCCGATCGCCGCCGTACTCGCCGTCGTAGCCGTTTCTGTTGCCTGGGGCGTGCCCGCCCTGATGCGGCGACACCAAGCGACGCAGGCCGTGCACGAACTGGGCCGCATCCTGCGCGCGGCTTCGGCCTACTACGTCAAGCCGCGCGTGACTGCGGACGGCGCCCGGATGGCCTGCCAGTTCCCGCCCGGCGCGATCCGGACGACCTTGGCGCCCTCATGCTGTGATGCCCGCGTCAACGACGGCGACGGCAATTGCGACCCCGGCCGCATCGAGTGGAACCGGGGGCTTTGGAACGCGATGCGCTTCGAGGTGCGCGAACCGCAGCCGTTCGTGTACGAATACGAGGGCGGCGGGACATTTGGCGCGGCCCGGATGACAGCAACGGCCTACGGCGATCTCGACTGCGACGGCATCCGCTCCACTTTTCGCTTTCGCCTGAAAGGGGACGCGCGTGCCAGGCCCGACGATTGCGTGCTCGACGTCGAGCCGGAATTCGAAGCGACGGGAGTGGGCGAATGAGCGATCGGGCCCCAGACAACGCGGGCATGGCACGCCAAGGCACAAGGAACGGGCGCGTGGCACGCCACGGCACTGCTGTCGCTGGCGTCGGCTGGCGCACCCGGTGGCTCGCTGTGGCACTGGCGGCTCTCGCGACCCACGGCGGGTTGTGGGCAGCGAGCGCGCCGGTGCAGGCCGAGCCCCCATCGGTGCGGGTCGAGCTGCTTGTCGATGCGGCGATGGACCTCCACTACGCCCGGCGTTGGGCCGACGCGGCTGCGCGGCTGCGCCAGGCGCAAGCACTGTTGCCTGAACTGCCCGCTGGGCAGGAGCGGACGCGCTCGCTCACGATCCACATCGCGTACAATCTGGGGTGCGCGCTGGCGTTGGGCGGCGACAACACCGCCGCAATCGCTGCGCTCGAGCAGGCCCTCGGGGAAGGTTTCGGGGACCTCGACCACATCGAGGGCGACCGCGACCTCGACGGCCTGCGCGCGACGGCGGGCTACAAGGATCTCCTCAAGCGGGCACGGCTGCGCGAGGAGGCGGCCCTGCTTTTCGAACTCGACCGGCAGAAGATGCGGTCGGCGGACGCGCTGTCGAAGGGCGCCCTGTTCCCCTTCGACTTCGCCGCGCCCGCCACCGATGGCCGCGCTGTGCGGCTGCGCGACCTGCGCGGCAAGGTCGTCTTGGTCGACTTGTGGGCGACGTGGTGCGCGCCGTGCCGATCGGCGATCCCCGGGCTGGTGCGCCTGCAGGACATGCGGCGGGCGCGCGGGCTGCAGGTGGTGGGACTCGCGGCCGAGCATGGCAGCGGGCCGGACGTGACCGAGGGTCTACAGGCGTTCGCCCGCGAGTTCCGCATCAACTATCCGGTCGCCGCCATCGACAGTACGCTGCTCGAACAGGTGCCCAACCTCGAAGGCCTGCCGACCGTGCTGCTGCTCGATCGAACCGGCAAGGTGCGCTGGCGTTCGACCGAGCACACCACGGCCGCGGGCCTGCTCGACCTCGTCGATCGCCTGCTCGATGAGGGCAAATCGGTGGGATCGCGTGGCGCGCCGAGGGACAAATGATGCGGGCGGCGCCATGCCGGCGACAGCGCGAACGGCGGCCTCGCACCGTAGCTGGCGTCACCTTCGCCGCAACCGTGGCGCTGACGTGCGGGTGTGGCGGCGCGACGGCAGGGTCCGCCGAAGATGCGGCGGCAGCAGGCCCTGCCGTGGCAGCGGCTGGGCGTGGGCAGGCCCGCATGGCAACGCGGAGCGATGGCAGTGCAGGAACCAACGCAGGGCCGCTGCCCGCGCATGTCCTGTCGCCGTGCCCGAGCCCAAGTTCCGACATCGATGCCGACCTGTGCACGGTGCCGGTGCCCCCGAGCCGCGGCTGGACGCCCGACGACCCGGTCGAGTGGGGCGTCCCGCAGCACGGCGCCCCCTGGCACGGCCGGCTCGAATGCCCCAACGGCGCCGAGCCACGCTGGACACGCACGGGCCCGGCGGGACCCGTGCGCACCCCGAGCGTCGCGCCGCCCAGTGGGTTGCCCCGCAGCGCAGACGTCGATGAACTGGACGTCTGGCTCGTCGCTTGCCCAGGCGACGCCACGGCACGCCGCCTGCACCTGAACCCGTTCCGCTGCGGCGACCCCTGTCCACCGCGCGGTTGGCGGCTGCTGTCCGCGCGCGCCGCAGCCGCGGTCGTCGCGTCCCAGTCGCAGACAGAGCCGGCGGCCGCACTCGAATGGGGGCGCCGCGCAGTGCAGTGGGCGCCATCGAGCGCGCGGGCGCTGCAAGCGTGGGCGGCGGCGGCCATGGCGGCGCGCGAACCGGCGGAGGCGCGCGTGGCCTTCGAGCAGTTGCTGCGGGTCGACCCGCGCAGCGCCATCGTGCGCCTCGACGGAGCGTTTGCGACGCTCGCCGCAACCGCAGCAGGCCGCGACGCGCCACGGAGCGCCATCGTGCCCCGCGACGTGCACGTGGTGGAGCCCGCGCCGAGCCCTGCGGCGGCATTGCGCTACGTGCGCCTGACCGATGCCGATGTCGCAGCGCTGGACGCCCTCGGCGCGCGCCGGGGCAGCGCGGCCATCGACACCGACGACCTGCGCGCTCCCGTGCCTGCGCTGCCCGGCATCGACCAGGATGGCGGTTGGCTCGGCAGGACGTTGCGGCGGCCCGAACAGTGGGAGCAGTTGCGACTCGTCGCCCGCTCCGGCGAGCGCCGCGACCACACATGGCTCGCGGTGGCGCTCGACGGCGACGGCGCCCTGGCCGACGTCCAACGCTTTCGCCATCCGGAGGGCTTTGCCCGCCTGTTGCTGCGCGACCCGCTCGCAGCACTGGTCGCGATCGAGCGCGACCTGCGGTCGCACGTCGCCGGGCTGGACCCGAGTTGGACACTGGAGCGCGTGCGCGGCGAACTCTGTGCCGCGCAATTCGTCGGGGCGGCGCGCGCGCTTTTCGAAGCGCAGCGCGAAGGCGAAGACCTCACGATCGATCAGACTGCCGTCCTGGCCCGCGACCGCATCGCGCCCCTGTACTTCGAGACCGTCAACGTCGTGCGCATGGTGCGCCTGCTGGGCGACGCCGACCCGGTAGTGCGGCTGCACGCTTGGCGCTTTCTCGACCGCTTGCACTCCCACGCTGAAGCAGTGCTGCCCTGGTTCGACGCCGCGCGATCCGCGGCCCCGTTCGGCTCCACCGACGCCGCAAATGCTGAGGACGCCGCGCACGACGCGCCCGCAGCCTTCGCTGCCCTCGCCGTGTTGCGGGCCGTGGCCGATGTCACCCGACGCGCCTTGGCCGAAGTGGGCTCGGCGACCCATGCAGCCCACGCAGACGTGGGGCCGTGACATGACCGCGAGCGTTCGCCGCGAGTTCCGCTTCACCACGCAGGCCAGCGCCGAAGCCACATGGCGCGCGCTGTCGGACACGGACCGGATCAACCGGGTCTCCGGGTTCGGCATGCGCTTCGCACTGGAACGGTCCGCCGACGGCACGCTGGAGCGGCGCGGCACGTTGCGACGCTACGGCCTGACCCTGCGTTGGCTCGAACTGCAGGCGATCTACGACGCGCCGCACCAGTTCCGCATCGAGCGACAGGTAGACAATGGTCCCGTGCGCTCGATGGTGACGTCGTGCACGATCACGCCACGACCGGGTGGACCCGACGCGGGCACCGACATCGAGTACGTGCTCGAAGTCGAGCCGCGCTCTGCCTTGCTGCGGCCGCTGGTCGAAATCGACATTGGTGGCACGCTGGCGCGCCGACTCAGGCAGACGCTCGCGAACGTGGTGCGCGCGCTGGATCAAGGCCTCGACCCACCGGATCAGACGCCGCCAGCCTTGGGTGAAGCGGCGTTGGCCCGCCTCGATGCGGGCCTCGAGTCGGTGCGACCGCGCCGCGTGGGCGAAGAACTGCGGGCGCTGGTGCTCGATGCGCCGTTGATCGCGCAGGATCGGATCCAGCCCCTGCGGCTCGCACGACAGTGGGGTGTGACCGACGACGAGGCACTGCGCGGGATGCTCGGGGCAGTGCACGCGGGCGTGCTCGTGATGCAGTGGGAACTCCTGTGCCCCTCGTGCCGGCTGCCCACGGATCGGTCGGCGCGCCAGTTGCCCGCGCCCGGCCAGCGCCATTGTCTGTCGTGCGACGTGGCGTTCGATGCGACCTTCCCCGATGCGGTCGCCGTCACGTTTCGGCTCGCACCCGCCATTCGCACGTTCGATGTGCCGATCGACTGCCTGTCGAGCCCGGCCCGGGTGCCGCACCTCGTCGCGCAGGCCGTCGTGGCGCCGGGTGCAGAGTTGGATTGGCGCCTGGCGTTGCTCGACGGCACGTATCGCATTCGCTCCTGGCCGGCCTTGGAGCCGGCGAGCCTTGTCGTGCGCCGCGACCTGACAGCGCAGTCGCTGACCGTGACGGCAGGCCCGCACGCCATCCACCCGCCCGTGCTGCGCTCGGCGCCGGGCTCGGTCGCGCTCGTGGTCGTGAACCGGCTCGAGCGGCCGCTGCGTGTGGTGGTCGAGCGACGCTGGCTGCCGGCCTGGACCCTGACGGCGGCGCGCCTGCTCGAGTTGCCAGAAGCCGCCGAACTGCTGCCAGTCGAGGCGTTGGCGGTCGGCACCCAGGTCGCTTCCGGCGTGTACGCCGTGCTGGCGGTGCAAATCTTGCGCGGCGGTGTGGCCGCCGAACACGCCGTACGGGCCGCGCTGCAAGACAACGGTGCCCTGCGCACGCAGGTTGGCAACGGGGCGCTCGTCGCGACCTATGCTGGCCCCGACGCGGCGCTGGCGGCGGCAGCCAGCCTGCAGGGCGCGCTGTTCCTCACTGGGGCCGTCGGCAGCGGCGTCGTCATCGAGACCCAGACCCCCGGTGGCTTCGCGCTCGGCGGCGCGGCCCTCGAACGGACGCTGCGCGAAGCCCGCGCCGGCGAGCCGGGCGACATCAGCGTGGTCGCGGGAGTGCAACTCGACCCCGCCGTGGCCCGCGCCGAAGCCGCCGGCACCGTGCGCACCTGGCCCCCGCTGCGCCCGGAATGCGGGGTGCGCCTGGAGTTCGTTGGGCGGTCGTCCGAGGTCGTGCGCTTGCCTTGCATGCCACCTGGCGAGCCGCGGGCGGGCGAGGTGGTCGATGCGCGCTACGAACTCGGCGAGCGGTTGGGGCGCGGCGCGTACGGCTTGGTGCACGACGCGCGCGACCGACGGACCGGGGGAGCGGTCGTCCTCAAGTTGCTCCACCCGGACCTGGCGGATGACCCGGCGCAGGTGCAGCGCTTCTTCAACGAAGGCCGCCTGCTGGCGCGGCTCGACCATCCCAACGTCGTGCGTGTGTTGAACTGGGGGCTCGGCGACGACGGACGCTTGTACGTCGCGCTGGAAAGGCTGCGGGGCCGCGAACTGACGGTGCTCCTGCGCGAAGAGGGCGTGCTCGACCCGGTGCGAACGCTGCGCCTGGCCGATGGCGTCCTGCGCGGGCTCGAGGCGGCCCACCAGGCGGGCGTCGTGCACCGCGACGTCAAGCCATCGAACCTGTTCCTGGTGCAGGAACCCGGCGGCGAACTCTTGAAATTGCTCGACTTCGGCATCGCGGTCGATGACAGTGGGCGCACGATTCAGGCGGACGAGGGCGCCGCCATCATCGGCACGCCGTGGTACATGGCGCCCGAGCAGGTCGAGGGCAAGCCCGTCGATGGCCGGACTGACCTGTATGCGCTGGCGCTCGTGCTGTACGAGTGCCTGAGCGGCCGGCTCCCCTTCGAGGCCGCGACGCCCGTCGCCGTGCTGTTCGCGCGCACGTATACAGAGCCGGCGGCGCTGGGCGAATCGATCGACGCAACGCTCTTGCCGGCCGGGCTGGAGGTCGCACTGATGCAGGCGCTCGCAATGGACCCGGACCGGCGCTGGGCGGGCGCCGCGGCGATGCGCGCCGCGCTGCGGGAAGTGCTCGATGCGTGCCGCCCCCGCGAGGACGAACTGCGTCGCGCTTGGTCCCAGTTGCGGCCCGCTGCGGCGGCAAAGCAGCGCCACGTCAAGACGGTGACCGGCTGAGCGCGCTGGTGCCTTGCTGCGCAGCGAGCGGGCCGATGCAGGTTCCCGCGGCAGTTCCGGCGTTGCGCGACGATCCGGAGCGACGCGGGCGTGAGCAGCGCCGGCGGGCCGCTGGACTCCTGGCCGGCGTGACGGACGCTCACGTGCACCTGTTTCCGCTTGCGTTCTATCGGGCCCTGTGGCGCTGGTTCGACGCCCACGCATGGCACATCGCCTTTCGTGGCGACGCGGAGGCCACGCTCGGCGTGCTGCGGGACCACGGCACGGCGCGTGTCGTGGCGTCGGTATTTGCCCACAAGCCAGGTGCGGCGCGGCCCCTGAACGCGTTCCTGGCGGGCCTCGTGCGGGCGGAGACGGGTGTGGTCGGGCTCGGCACCGTGCTGCCGGGCGAACCGGACGCGCGCGCCATCGTGCGCGAGGCGGTGGGCCCGCTGGGGTTGCGCGGCATCAAGCTGCACTGCCATGTCCAGAAGGTCGCGATCGACGACCCGGCCACGCTCCACGTGCTCGAACTGTGCCAGGAACTGGGGGTGCCCGCCGTCGTGCACGCGGGCCGCGAACCGGCCTCGCAGGCCTACGGAATCGATTGCCGCGCGCTATGCAACGTCGCGCGCACGGAGCGGGTCCTGCAGCGCCTGCCGCGCTTGCGCCTCGTCGTGCCGCACATCGGCGCCGACGAGTTCGCCGGCTATTTCGGCCTGCTCGCCCAGCACGAGCACCTCTACCTCGACACCGCGATGGCGTGCGCCGAGTACTTCGACCCCCAGCCGGCCTGGTCCGACCTGGCGCGCTGGGCCGGGCGGGTGATGTACGGGACGGACTTCCCCGTCATCCCGTATGAAGTGGATCGTGAACTGCACGCGCTGGCCCGCAACATCGACGACGACGGCGCGTTCGAGGCGCTGGTGCGCGGGACGGCGGCGCGGGTGTTCGGGACGTAGCGCGGATGCCGCACTGGTCTGACACGCGGGCGGTCCGTGGCATCAGGGAGAACAGGGGGCGCCGGCGCCGTGCGGGCACTTGGGAGACAGGCGGGTGGATGCGGCGTTGGGCGAGGAGGTCCGTCTGGTCGAGGCCGCGCGCCGCGGCGATGGCCGGGCGTTTGCCAGCCTCGTCGCGCCCCACCTGGAGCGGGCATTTCGCGTCGCGGCGCGCGCCACCGGCAGCCCCGCGCTGGCCGAAGATGTCGTGCAGGAGGCCCTCGTCGTGCTACACCGCGACCTGCACCGCTACCAGCCAGGCACGTCGCTGCGCGCGTTCCTGTTGGGCATCACGCTGCGGGCGGCCGTCACATGGCGGCGGTCGGAACGCCGCCGCACGGCCCGGGAACTCGCCACGCACCTCGACGACCCGTTTGCGTCGCCGGATCAGGCGGTCGAGGCGCGTGAACTCGCGGCTCAACTCCAGGTGGCGCTCGACGCGTTGCCGGAACGAAGACGGCAGGCCGCGTTGCTGCGCTTCGACGGAGGCCTGGACCATGCCGACATCGCCGCCGCACTCGGCACCACCGAACAGGCCGCGCGGCAACTCGTCTACGAAGCGACGAAGGCCCTGCGCGCAGCGCTGGGGCCACCGACTGAGATGAGCCATGTCCACTGATCGTGACATCGAGACAGCGTTCGAGCTGTCGACTCCTCGCGCGGGCCCGGCCGTCGAGCGACTGGGCCGCTTCGCTGCTGCGCTGGGGTCTTCACGGTCGGCCGCCGCAGGCATCGTGAATCTGGACGCCGAGGTCGCCGCCTGGTTCGAGGCGACGGCAGTGTGCGCGAGTTCGGCCACCCTTGCGCGGCTGGAGTCTGGAGCGAGCCTGCCCGCGGGCATCGGCGCCCCACGCCGTCTTGTGCGGTGGCCGTGGGCGCTCGGAGCGGGCGCCAGCGCGCTGCTGATCGCGGTGTGGCTGACGGTTCCTGCAAGCGCGCCAACTCCGGCGGTGGCCAGCGCAGAGCGTGTCGATCCACAGGTCGCCGCGCCCCTACTGGCGGTGGCCGCCGACGGCGTCCGCTCGAACGCCGCCGCGTGGATGCCGTTCGGCGCCTTGGTCGCGTACGACGACGTGCTCAATCCGGGCGCACTGCCGGGCGACGAAGGCGGCCCGACTGGCGAGGCGGGCGCGACGGGTGCCGACGGGTTGGCGGACTCCGAAGAGTTGCTGGGCTCCGAAGAGTTGCTGGGCTCCGAAGAAACGTCGGTCGCGGCGGCCATCGGCCTCGCGCTCCTGCACGGCGAAGAGATCGACACGAACCCCACCCTGGCACTGCCCTGACAGGCGGCGGTCGCGTGGCATTCAGTATGTGACAAACATTGCGCCAACCGTCGGCGCCTCAAGGAGAGTTCCGTGACCACGACAATCCATCGCATTGCGCTCGCTGCGGCACTGTGCGCGCTCGCCGCGCCGGCATTCGCCCAACCCGCCCCGCCACCGAGACCCCCGCCGGGCATGGACGCCGGGCCCGACGGGCACCACCCCGCGTTCTTTCAGCGCATGAAGCAGACGCGCAGCCAGCTCCTGCGCAAGGAAGCGGGCCTCGACGAGGCGGGCGCGGCGCGGGCTGAGACGGTCGTCACGCGCTTCGATCAAGATCGCCAGAAACTCCAGCGTGGGGTCGGCGAGGCGACGCGCGCGTTGCGGGAACTCGTGAGGGCCGACAGCAAGGAGGACAAGGCCTACCGCGACGGCCTCGATGCGCTCGTGAATGCCCATCGCGCCATGCACGACCTGCGCAGTCGTGAACTCGACGAACTGCGCAAGGTGCTCACGCCCAAGGAGTGCGCCAAGGTCGTGATCGCGCTGGAGCGGATGCACAAGCACATGCGCGGCGAGATGCGGTCGGCCAAGCGTGAATGGCTCAAGGAGCAGCTGCGCAGGATGGACGACGGCGACGACGAGGACGGACCGCCCGTGCCGCCGGCACCACCTGGGCGCGGACGGCAAATGCCGCCGGCAGAGGGACGTCCGGCCCGCTGAGCTGCTGGCACCACGTCGGGCGGCTGGAGTGGACCGACCGTGACGTCGTCATCCAAGCCGGCCCGGTCGTGGGTCGGATTCTCGCGGCAGGCACACTGCGCCGCGGCGTCGGGCAGTTCAAGGTCGCCGGCACCGCGACCAGCACGCCGTTCGCCGTCGGGAACTCGCCGCCTGCGGGCCAGAAGCTGTACCTGCGCTTCCAGGCGTTTCTCGACATCGAGCCGTGCACGGCGTGGGACAAACTGACGGTCGAAGTCTCGGACCACGGCTTTGCGACGCCGGCCAATGTGAGCGTGGCCGTATCGAAGGCGTCGCTGGGTGCGTGGGCCAAACAGCAAGTGGCTGTCACCACCGTGGCCGGCAAGCCCGCCGTGCAGGTGCGCTTCGTGTTCGACAGCGGCGACTGCGCGGTCAATACGGGCAAGGGCGTGTTCCTCGACGATGTGGTGGTGCAGGCTGCGGTGGTGCCGGTGGTGGGGCCGGTGGCGCTATGAAGGCGCGGCACCCGAGCCGATAGATTCCTCAGACGCGACTGCACGGCGCGCGGACGCGGGGCGGACGACCTGCGCCTTCGCGCCTTGCCTCGCTCGCTGCGTCCGTCGCGAGCCCTCGACCCGATTCGGCGTGCTTTCGGATTACAAGTCTACCCTCACCCGCGCCAACAGATGCTGCAGCATGGCATCCCGAAACGCGTCATTGAACAGCGGCACGTGCAGGGCGCCGTCGACCTGCCACGCTTCGACGTCCGTGCCCTGCTGGCACGGCTGCCAGCGGGTGCGGTGGGTCTCCTTGCCGAACAGCAAGTCTTCGAAGTTCACATCGGTCAGCTTCTCGCCCTGCGCCGGACAGCCGTTGCGCTGCACCCAGCCCGCGACCGTGACCGCCGCACTTGGGTATGGGTTGCCGACGATGGCCCCGCCGCCGAACTGGATCACGTTGTCGAGCGTGCCGTGAATCGCCAGCAGCGACACCGGCTGCGCGGGCTTGCACGCCGTCGCATCCATGTCCGCCGCCCCCGCCAGCGTAGCGATGGCAGTGAGCTTCGGCGCGATCTGGCACGCCAGCCGCAGGGCCATGAAGCCGCCGTTGCTGTGGCCGACGAGGTAGACGCGGGTGGGGTCGACGCGGAGCTTCGCGATGGCCTCGTCGATGAGTCCCGTCACGTAGGCGACGTCGTCGACCGGGTTCTGGGCGAAGTTGCAGCAAGCCTTCGTCGCATTCCAGAACTGCAGCCCGACCTTGTCTTTCGTGCCCTCGGGGACGACGGCGACGAAGCCGAGCGTGGTGGCGCGCGCGCTGATGCCGAGGTACCAGTCCTGCTGGGCGCCCGTCGCGCCGAAGCCGTGCAGCAGCAGCACGAGCGGCCACTTGCTCTGCTGGTCCCAGGCGTGAGGCACCGTGACCTTGGCCGGGCGGGCGCCACCGATCGTCGCGGTGGCGGCGCCAGGCAGCGGCGCGGGGGCATCTGCAGCGCCAAACCCGTCGGGCAGCACGACGACGGGCGCACCCGCATCGACTCCCATCGCGATGTCGGTGGGCGTCACGACGGCGGCCGTCGCATCGGTCGCGTCGGCGATGTCCGATTGGGTGCCGGCATCGAGCCCGGCATCGGCCTGGGCGGTCTTGGCACGCGCGGTCACGCCGACCGCCTCCTTGAGGGGTCGGTCGTCGCAAGCTACCGCGCACGTCGCGAGCAACATCCACGGGCCGAGCCTGGCTTGGCTTCGTCGCATGGGGGCAGCGTAGGGGCG
Source organism: Myxococcales bacterium (assembly GCA_009692425.1). Taxonomy (GTDB): domain Bacteria; phylum Myxococcota_A; class UBA9042; order UBA9042; family UBA9042; genus SHZF01. Next base: position 33,302 of record SHZF01000026.1, read on the forward strand.
GGAGGACGGGCCGGCAAGCGGATCTGGCGTCCCGGGAAGGTCTTGGGGTGGTGGATTTGGGGCGGGCGTGCCAACGCGCGGGCAGGGACCCGCCACGGCACCTGCGGCTTCCTTGACCGGCGACCCCAGCTTACCGGAGCCGCCCCAAGGCCTCCCGGGCGTTCTCGCGCACCAGCTTGTTCGGGTCCTTCGTCGCCGACAGCACCGCCCCGCGCGCCGCCGCGTCGCCGATCTTGCCGAGCGCCTTGACCGACCGCAGCCGCACCCACGTCTCCTTGTCGCGCGTTGCCTTGATGAGCGCCGGCAGCGCCGCCTTATTTTTCAGCAGCCCGAGCGCATAGGCGGCGAAGCTGCGGGCATTGGCGTCGCCATCCTTCTCGAGCACTTCGAGCAAGGCGCCGGCTGTGGCGGGCACGTTGTAGTCCGTGAGCGCTGCCGCGACGTTGGCGCGTACCGACGGCACGGCTTCGTACAGCAGCGAGCGGTTGAAGGCGGCGCCCACTTCCGGCGTGATCGGCGGCTCCAGCGTGGCGAGCAGGGTCGGCGCGTGGCTGCGCACGTTGGTATTGTCGGTCCACATCGCCTTGAGCAGCGCCGGCCCGGCTGCCGCGGCGTGCGCCTTGACGCGGTCGGCGATCTGCTTGGTCGGCCCGCCGCGCCGCAATTCGTCGAGCACCGCCTTGACGTCGGGGTCGTCGGTCAGGGCTGCGAACGCAAGGTACGGGTCCGCCTCCTGGCCGGTGCGAACGGCGCCGCTGCCTGCAGGCACCAGGTTGTCGCCATAGGGCGAGCCAACTGGGGCGGCGACGGGCTCGGGTACCGGCGTGGCAGGCGCGGCCAGTGCGGGCGTCGGCGCTGGGGCGGGTGGCGCGGCCGGGGCGGACACAGGTGGCGTTGCAGGGCTCTCCGCGGACACCGGCGCGGACTTCTTTTCACAGCCAGCCAGCGCGAGCGCGGCCAACAGGACGGCCCCTTGAACGGAGGCGGCGGGGCAAAACCGGGACGTGCGTGCGCTCATGGAGCCCTCCAAGCAGGCGCGCAAGGGTAGCCCTCGGCCGGGCACACGCAAGGGCCCGGGCGAACGGCTGGCCCGGTCCGGTTCGCGGCCCCAAATCCACGACCCCAAGACCTTCCCGGGACGCCGAATTGGGTCCAGATGCTAGGCGGAGCAAGGCATTGGGGCGAAGACGTACTTGGGTACGTTGAGCACCAACGCCGCCGCGACAACAACGCAGATGGGCCCAAGGCGGCGGATCCGGGCGGCCCTTGACACTGGGCGCCGCGGCGGCAGTCTGCTGGCATGAGAACTCCCCGCCCGCTCGCTTTGCACCGCACGGCCCGGTTCACGCTGCTCGCGGCCGCGCTGGGTCTGGCATCCCAGTGCGCGCCGCTCGCCGACGATCAGGACTTCACACGCGAAGAAGTCGTCGTGTTCCGCCGCTCCAAGCTGGCACTCGCCCCTGTTCCCGGCGCGCCGACCCAACTCAAGGTGGTCGCCTGGAACGTGAAATACGGCGCCGGCCGCATTCCCTTCTGGTTCGACTGCTGGGGCGACCGCGTCCAGATGACGAAGGCCGAGGTCGAAGCGAACTTGGCGGGGCTCCATGGCTTTCTCAACGAGGTCAAGCCCGACGTGTTCATGGCCGAAGAAATCGAAGTGAACTCGAAACGTTCAGCTTGGATCGACATGGTGCGCTCCATCCTCGAAAAGACCGACTTGAACTATGCGGCGTTCTACGAGACGTGGGACTCGCGCTACATCGCATCCGAGGGCGTCGGCCGCATCACGCTGGGCAACGCCATCTTCTCGCGCTACCCGATCAAGCTGGCCGAGCGCATCCGCCAGCAGGACCGCACCGACCAGGACGCGCTCACGACGCGGTTCTACATCAAGCGCGCCGTGGGTCGCGCCGAAATCGAGCCGAAGCCCGGCCAGATCGTCGTGGCCTATGTCGTGCATACCGAGGCGTACGACAACGACGGCACCAAGCAGGCGCAAATCAAGCAGATTCATGGCCTGCTGAAGGCGGAGACGAAGCCGTGGGTCATGGGTGGCGACTTGAACGAACTGCCGCCGACCGCGGTGCGGGTCAAGGGCTTCCCCGACGAGCGCGAGACCGCCGTATGCAGCGAAGACTTCACGCAACCGCCGTACACGCCCGAGGTGCTCAAGCCGTTCTATGACGACTTCGTGCCGTTCCTCACGCTCGACCAGTTGGGCAAGACGGAGGCCGAGCAGAAGCGCTACTTCACGCATTCGGTGCTCGGCCCCGACGAGAAGAACGAGAAAGGCGAGGCAGGCGATTGGAACCGCACGCTCGACTACCTGTTCGTGCGCAAGGCCGACCGCTGGGTACCCGGCACGACCGACGTCGCACAGCGCAAGGACCAGAAGCTCGGCGGTGCGGCGGGCCTTGTGCTGAAGTCGGACCCGGTGCGGCTGTCGGATCACGCGCCCGTCGTCGGTACGTGGGAGGTGGCGCCATGATGGGGGCCTCGCGCGGAAACGTCCGCCCCTTTCTTGCCAGCCAACAGTGCGTGGCGGCCGGCATCGCTATCGCCTTGGGTCTGGCCGCGAGCGTCAGCCTGCCCGCGTACGCGTGGGCGCAGTCAGAGCCCCCGTCACCACCGCCGCCCTATCCTGACGACCGCGCGGCGCCCGTCGCGCCAAGAGCAACGAGGCCGGGTCCTGCGGTCACTGCACCTGCATCGACCGGCGCCGCAGCAACCGAGACCGTGTTGCCGGCCGCTCCGTTCCGCGCCCGGGAAACGGCGGATGTCGGACCGCGCGGGTCGTGGTCGGTCGGCGTCTTCAATCCCGTGCGGGTGACCGTCGCGGACGGCGTCGAGGTCGAGTTGCACCCGCTCGTCGCGCTGACGGCGCCCCACCTCATGCTGCGGTTCGCGCACGTGCGGCGCCCCGGCTTGCGGGTGACGGGCGAGTATGGCGTGGGCGTGCCGACGTTGGCGTTCCGGCTCGGCAAGCCCCTGGGCCTGCGCGGCGATCTGGTGCCCTCGTGCAAGGTGACGGCAGCCGACGCGGCCCTGGAGCAATGGTGCACGCAGTTGGGCGTGGTCGTGGTGCCGCGGGTGGCCGTCGCGGTCTCGGGCGGCGCACCGGCGTGGGGCGAGGCGGGGCACACGTGGACCGTGCGGGCCGAGGTCGCCAAGGGCATCGCCGCGACCGGTGAAGCGATGGCACCGCTGGAGGCATGGGCGCCGGTCGATGCGGCCCTGCACCCGTCGATGGGCCACCTGCGCGGCACGCTCACGGCCCGGTGGGACTATGCGGCCACGGCCAGGCTGCGCCTGCGGGCCGAAGGCGACGTCGTGTATGCCCAGCAGCCCGCCGCCAGCGACCGTTCGCCGTGGCTGATGGCGGGGTACGCCGGTGTGGATGTACGGACGTCGGCGCGGACGCGGGTGACGCTGGGCGGCTACCTGTGGAACCAGGACCAGCACGAGGTGGCGGTGACGAAGGGGGTGGATGGCTACGGCGTGGTCGAGCGGGTGCGCACGCTGGAGGGGTGGCCGACGGTGGATTTCGTGTGGACGCACTGAGCGCTCGAGCCGTGTCGCGCTACGGCCGGAACACGGGGCAGCCCAACTCGTGCATGGGCAACGAACGAATCGTCACGGTCCACTTTGCAGGTGCCGGGCCGCTGAACGTGGCGCCGGGCTTGCCTGTCGCACCCACCATGCCCGGTGCTAGGGCGATGTCGAGCGGCATGTCCGGATTCCAGTCCGCACACCGGACGCGCAGGAAGGCTCCCTTCGAGCCCTGGTCGGTGCAGCCAAGGTCTTTGCCGGCCTGCCGAACCTGGATGGGTGAGGCGACGGCCGTTACCTCCTCGGAGAGTTCGGCGTAGACGACGGCCACGCCGCCGGACTTTTGGCACTGCAGGACTTCGCGCACCACCGGGTGGGAATCGGGCCGAAACCGGGAGACGAGCGCGCCACTCGGCAGCCAGAGCCAGTTCATGCCGTGTTCGTTGGCTTCCTTGAAGTTGGGAGGAAGGTCCGACACCACGACCGCGGCGGCAATGGGGCAGTCGGCGTAACGCTCAAGACGAAGTCTGCACCGGTCGTCGGCGTGGCCTCGACGTACGTATTCGTCGCGGGGAGTTTGACCCGCTCAGGGCAAGGAAAGATAGACAGACGCGAAATGACAAGAGAATGCCCCCGCCGCCGGCACAACGCACCGGCGAGGCGTTCGGCGGGGCCCCTGCGAACCGTCCCGCGGCGATCGCCGGTGAGACGGGTTCGAACTGCCGGACATGGGCTTGAGCGCTCCCGATCGGCGTCTCACCTTGAGCCGCTGGACGCGAGTGAGACGGCGTGGATGGGGCGGTGAGACGGTGGCAGCTGGGGCGAAGGCGCGTGATTTCAGGGCTTCGGGAATTGGCACGGATCCTGCATGTTGGTTTCCCGCCGCGCGGACCGACGTGCGGTGGCTGCCAGCGGACGCGCGCTCCGGAGGTGGTCGGGTTGCTGCCGGGCGCGGGGGTCGAGAGGCTCCCGGGCCGAAGGAAGGGCGGGCTCGGCGAAAGCCGAGAGGTCCCGCAAAGGTGGTGATCCGTCTGGAGCAATCTGGACGGTCGGCGGGGAGGGCTTTGCAGATGGGGCAGGAGGGCCCCGTCGAGGGGCGGACTGCGGCTCATCGGGCCTTGCCTCGAACGCCGAATTCGGATGCAGTTCTCTGCGTTCAGGAGGTTGGCGCTCAACGCGTACACTGGGTCCGTCGAACCACCAACCGGCGACACCAACGACGAAATGCGCCGAAGGCGGCGGAACGGGGGCAAACCCTCCCGTGAACGTGGCGTGGCCACCCGCCATCGCCCCCGGCACCGAACGGGCAGCTAATTCGGCAGGATCACCGAGTCCACCACGTGAATGATCCCGTTCGACGCCGGCACCGACGCAATGATGTTCGGACCATCGACCGACACCTTGCCGTCCTTCTTGCTGAACGTGACCCGCTTGCCGTCCGCCATCGCCAGCGGGCGGCGCGGTTGGGGGAACGTAGGATACCCGGGGCGCCGCGTAAATAGATATCGTGGTATGTTGAGTAAGACAACAATCGACTAGCCTATTTATCTTTATAAAGAACTATAGAATTATCTACCACTCCTGACATCGATTGAACGAATTGCGCCCCGCACCTTGCACGGAACACGCCAGCCCGCTCAGGACATCGATGCGGCAGCGTCGACGCCTACCACGCCAGCACCGCCGACGCGTTCGTGCACGTCGGCCCGCACGCGGGCCCGTTCGGCTGCGAGGTCTGGCACTTCGGCTGGAAGGTCTTTTCGGCTACCTTCGCGCCGTCGCGCATCACGGTGACGGCGACGTCTGCTGGTGTATCCGCGAGGTGGATGTCCGAGACACGGTGCCACCCAACATGCGGCACCCGCCAAGAGGTGCAGCCAGCGTGCCAACGGTCGCAGCCAGCGGACCAACGTGAGCACAATCGGCTATCTGGTGTAGTTTTGAGCCGTTACGTTGCATGCGACGGGCCGGAAGTAAGGAGTTGCCGGCAGGCCAGGTTGCAGACATTTTCTTCATGTTTGCATCTTCTGCGATCGCGCATTCAGCCCCGCAGCCCGTCCGGATCCGCGACCGGGCGCTCGCCACCCGCAAGGTTCGCCACCACCTGGGCCGCGCCATCGCCGACGACGTAGACGTGCTCGATGTTGCGCACCCGCCCGACCGTGCCCACCTTGACGCCGCGGGGGTTGTAGATGCCGATCTGGGCACCCACGTAGCGTTTGAAATCTCGCGCGACCACGGCAACTTCACCCCGGTGCGCCAGCATCGCCTCCAGTTCGGTGCGGCTGAAATAGCCCTCGTCACTGAACGACACCACCAGCCAGCGCGCCCGCGCCCCCTCGATGACGGCCGCCAATGCCGCCGCAGCTCCCCGGCGCTGGTTGAAGGCGCTCTGGCGCGAGCGGCAGTCCACACGCTTGCAGGCGATGCCGTAGACCTCGGGGCGGTCCCACAACACCAGCGACTCCCAGATGTGATAGTTCCCTAGGTATTTGTGTTGGTTGTAGGGCGGATCGAGGTAGACCACGTCGGCGGGGAAGCGGGCGACGGCTGCGACGGCGTCCAGTTGCGAGGCGCTCCCCTTACCGGCGGCGGCACGCGGCAGCAGGTCCGGCACCCGCAGTTCGAGGTCGCGCGATGCTCGTGCAGCCCATTGCTTGAGGTAGGCCATCTGTACGCCGGTGGTCGAATCGACGCGGTCCGCGGCCTCCATCAGCGCGACGAGCAGCACGGCCTCGAGTTCCGGCGGCAGGCCTTTGGCGGCGATGGCGTCGCGGATGGCGTCGACCCGGGCGCCGTTGTGGGGCTGAAAGAAGCGACTGCGCTCACAAAACGTGTGCGTGAACCAGCCCGGCGCGCCCGCCAGCCGGTTGAACTCTGCGACGAGGCGCTCCGCGTCCGCGCCCACGTCGTCGCGGTCGGCGGCCACATAGCAGCGGCCGAGCGCGGCCGCGTAGGCGTTGTGGTCATTGGCATGGACACGCAGGCCGCTGCGCTTCAGCGCGTGGCCGACGCGCGACGTTCCAGCGAACAGGTCGAGCACGGAGCGCAGCGAGCCCGGCCCACCGACACAACCCAGGCCCGTGACCACGCGCTCCAACAGCGGCACCAGCGTGCGCTTCGACCCGAGGTATTTGATCATCGCATCAGGCAGCCTCGACCGAGACGCGCGCATCGTTGTAGCAGGCGCCCCCGCCACGCTCGTCGACGTGGTCGGGGACCAGCGCGTTGCCCGTGAAGTTGTCGAGCGTCGAGCGGCGCCACAGCCCCTTGGGAATCATGGCAACGCCGGGCCGCAGGGTGCTGTCGATCCGCACCGCCAGGCGGGCCTCACCGACGTCGTTCCACACGCGCGCGGCAGTTCCGTCGGCGATGCCATGGCGGGCCGCGTCGGCCGGATGCAGGCAGAGCCGGGCCTCGCCCGGGCCCAGCGTCTCGAACAGAGTCGACGTGATGCCGCGCGCCGAAGCCGGCGAGATCACGATGAGCGGCCGGTCGGCGTCGGCAGGCGGCTCGCGGTAGCGCGGGGGATCGTCGCCGTGCAGGCGGATCGGCCGGGCCGGCCACACGTCGAAGAACTGCACGAACGAGGGCAGCGCCACGAACCGGTCCCGCTGCAGGCGATCCCAGGCATCGGCCGGCGCGGTCGGCAGCGCACGCAGCACGGTCTGGGCAAGGTCGGCTTCGCTGGCGCGCAGGCCCGCGTCCGCGACGCCCATGCGTTCAGCCAGTTCGGCAAACACTGCGTGATTCGGGCGCGCCTCGCCGACTGGCACGATGGCGGCCTCGGCCCATTGCAGGTGGTAGCCACCGTAGCTGCGGGTGAGGTCGCGGTGTTCGAGAAACGTCGTCGCCGGCAGCACCACGTCGGCCCAGTCGCACGTGTCTGTCCAAACCTGCTCGTGAACGACGGTGAACAGGTCCGCCCGCGCCAGGCCGGCGAGCACCGCGCGCTGATCGGGCACCGTGGCCACCGGGTTGCAATCGTAGACATACAGCCCGCGCACCGGCGGCGCCGCGGCCGTGAGGATGCGCCCCAACTGGGCCATGTTGAAGCTGCGACCCGCGTGCGGCGGCACCACCTGGCTGCGGTCCAGGCGGTAGCCGGCCGACGTCGACATCGCGTAGCCGCCGCCGCGGGGACCGAACTTGCCGTACACGGCGGGCAGCCCGACGATGGCGCGGATCGCGTCGGTGCCGTTGCGCGTGCGTTCGACGCCCCAGCCGCAGCGGATCATGGCGGGCGCCGCCCCGGCATACAGTTCGGCCAACGCCTCGATGTCGCGCGCGGGCACGTCGGCAATGGCGGCGGCGCGCGTGGGCGTCCAGTCGGCGACGAGGGCCTCGAAGCGATCGGCGTCGGCACAGTGCTGGCCGAGAAACGCCCGATCCACGAACCCGCGTGCAAACGCCACGTGGCTCAGTGCCAGCGCGACGGCCACATCGGTGCCCGGCAGCGGCCGCAGGTGCAGCGTCGCCTTGGCCGCAAACGGGGTCGCGCGCGGGTCCACGACGACGACGGCGCCGCCCGCCTCGCGCATCCGCTGCACCGCGGGCACGAGGTGAACTCCGGATGCGTGCGGGTTCACGCCCCACAGCACGGCCAGGCGGGCGTGCTCGATGTCGTGGGGGTCGGCGCCGGGCAGGTCTCCGTAGACGCTGGTCACGGCGGCACCAGCGTTGGCCGCACACAACGTGCGCTCGATTCTCGAGGTGCCGAGCGCCGCCCACAGCCGCGCGTCGAGCCCGCCGCCGGTCAGGTACCCGTTCGAGCCGCCGTACCAGTACGGCAGGAGGGCCTCGCCCCCGCTCTCGGCGCGGATGCGGGCGAAGCGATCGGCGACCAGGCCCAGCGCCGCATCCCACGTGACCGGCTCCCACGTGCTGCCCGGACCCTTGGGCCCCGTGCGCACCAGCGGCCCCGCGATGCGCTCGGGCCCGTACACGCGCCGCCCGAACCGTGCCACCTTGCCGCAGATGTAGCCTTCCGTCCGCGGATTGCGGCGCGAACCCGCGATCGCCACGGCGCGGCCTTCTGCGACCGTCACGTCAAGCGAGCAGTGGTCGGGGCAATCGAGCGGGCACACCGACGGCACGGTCGTCTGGCTCATGGGGACCTCGGACGCCGTGGCGGAATCACGGTCAGCATCACGCCCGCGAGGATGTTGCCCAGCAGGCACACCGACACCAAGCCAAGCGTCGCCATCTTCGCGATCGACTGCATGCCGACGTTGTCCTGAAACAGCAGGACGCCAAAACCCACGGCCGTCGTCACCAAGGCGATCCAAGCCGCGCCGCCGACCTGCTGCAAGATACCTTTGATGTCTGCGCCTTTGCCCTCGTGGACCCAGCGATGCAGGATGTGGGTCGTGCCGTCGATGCCGATACCCAGCACGCCAGGCAAGGTCGTGATCGAGAACAGGTTCAGTTCCAGGCCCAGCCCACGCGCGATGCCGAGGAAGATGAGGAATGCCAGCCCCAATGGCACGAAGCTGTACAGCGCCAACGCCACGTTGCGAAAGTGCCAGATGAGCACGAGCAGCACGGCCAGCGCCGCCAGCAACACCGCCAGCGGCCCCTCCCGGTACACGATGGCATCGGCCTCGACGAGGATGAAATACGCCGCCGTCGACTTGTACACCCGCTCACCGACCTTGAACTGGCCGATCTGGTCGATGATGCCCTGGATCGACTTTGGTTCCAGTGGGTTGCCATTGGAGAACATCAGCACGTAGCGGCCGATGGTGCCGTCTACGTCGAGAAAACGGTTGCGCACGAAGGCCGGCAGGTCATAGGCCGTGAAGGCGTCGGCTTGCAGGAACGTCAGCGCCCGGTCCGCCTCAGCCCGGTCGGTGCCGTGCAGCGCATCGATCTTCGCGGCGAGCTTGGCACGCAACCGCTGCACGATGGCCGCCTTCTCCTTCTGGTGCGGCGGCACGAAGGTGTGGATCGAGACGAAGTGTTTGAGCCGGTCGAGGTGTGGCTTGCGGCGCTCCAGGTCGCGGTGGATGGCCTCGGCGTCGGCGAGGTTGTCGGCCACCACCACGATCGGCGATCCGTAGCGCCCCGCGGCGTTGTCGCTGTACTCGATCTGGAGCGCGCGCTCCTTGGTGACCTGCGCCCTGCCCGGCGCCGGCGCCCGCGTCGACTGCCCCATGCGGCGAAAGTCCGTGCCGAACGGGTAGTCCTTGGCCGCCACGAGCCCCGCCGTCGCCGCCGCCACGAGACCGACCAGCGCCACCTTGGCGATGCGCGGGTTGGCGAACCAGCCCATCCAGCGCGCGCCCTGGGCCTGGCGGATCGAGACGTCGCGGTCCGGCGCGAAGCGGTGCAGCGCCATGACGAGGGGCGTGAAAAGCAGCATCGTCGAGAGCAGCGCCATCTCGACGCCTACGCCCGCCAGCAGGCCGAATTGGGAGAATCCCCGAAAATCGAGCACGACCAGCGCGAAAAACGCCACCGACGTCGTCAGCGCGGCCTGGTGCAGCGCGCCGATCATGCGCGTGGTCGTCTCGATCGCGGCCTCGCGCGGAGCCCGACCGGCGGCGCGCTCCTCGAGGTAGCGGCTCAGCGTGTACACGTTGAAGTCGTTGCCCATGCCGAACAGCATCGAGAAGATGAACGCGGTGATGACGTTGAGGTAGCCGAACGCCAACTGGGCAAATGCGAGCGTGAGCAGGGAGTTGACCACCAGCGGCACACTCATCAGCACGACGGAGCGGAAGCGGCGGAAGTGCAGGATCTGGATCAGCGCGATGACCAGCAGTGCGATCGCCGAGGTGACGAACAGCCCCGATCGGATCGAATCGACCTGTTCCGACATCTCGCTGTAGTCTCCAGCCATCGCGATGGTCATCGCCGGGTGGTAGTTCTTCTGCGGGCTGAGTTCGTCGAGCGTCGCGTGCAGGCGCCGCACGAATGCCGCAGACAGGTCGACGTCCAGAGCGGGCACGGTCGGGAACAGGGTGATGCCGAGCGCGGTGCCCGACGGATTCTCCTTCCACTCGCGGATGTCGTCGGCTTGCAGGCGCTTTTTCCACTCGGTCTCGGTCGGCACGTTCCATTGCGGCGCCGGCGTCTCGGCAGCGCCGGGCACGGGATCGGCGGCGCCGGGCGCGCCAGACGGGGGCGGCGGGTCGTCGATTCCCTCGGTCAGGGCGTCGTCGACGAGTTCGCGCTCCGTGGCGCGGCGCAGTGCGGTGTCGGCGTGCCTCTCGATGTCCGCCAACTCCTCGACGCTGAGGAACATTGCTGCATTCTTGCGAAAAAACGACAGGTCGCTTCGGCACTCGACCGCCGCCATCTCGGGCCATGGCTCGACGCGCGCGCAGAAGTCCGTGGCCAGCCGCCGGTTTGCGGCGCGGTCGGGGCTGCCGAACATCACGGTCAGTTGCGCGGTGGACTTCAGGGTGGCCCGCGCCTGCTTGGCGACCACGACCGCGGGCGTCGAGTCGGGAAACAGATCTTCCATGTTCGTGCGAATGTGGATGCCCGACCCCAGCCAGCCGGCCACCACCAGCACGGGAACGAAAAGCCCCAGCGTGACGAGTGGCCGGTCCGCAGCCCAGGTGGCATAGCGGTGGGCCCAGCGCTCGACGAGCGTGACCGGCGCGACAGGCGCAGGCGGCTGCGGTCCGTTGGGCGCCTGCGGTCCGTTGGGCGCCTGCTGTGTTGGCAGTGGGGACGAAATCGACATCGGCAGGGGCAACCAACGCGGTCAGGGTGGGATGGATTCAACCGGCCGGCACGGACGTGCGGTCGGGCGCGAGTACTTCGACGCGGCGGGCGAGGCATCGAGCAGGTCGACGTGCTCGAAACGGTCCTTCAGGTGCGCCGCCAGGTGGCCTTCGCCTGCGCCGACATCGAGCACGCGCGTACGCGGCGCAGCCCGGGGCGGTGCGGGCGCGTCGGCTGCGGCACTAGCGGGGTCCGATGGCGAGGAGTGCGACACGGGCTCTGGGGTGCGCGGGCCGGTGGAAGCCGGTCCACGGCAGCCGGGGCAGCGTGCGCTCGCGGCTTCGATGGGTCAACCGGGTTTCGTGCAGCAGCAGGACTCGCTGCTAGCCAGGCCCGCTTGCCATGCGTGCAACCGGTCCCGTTCCGTGGTTCGATAGCACCATGCCGCGCCGCCAGCCTCTGCAGAAGTCCCTCGTCCGCGCCGTCCAGGGCTTCGTCAACGGCGTCGAGTGGTGGCTGCGCGACCCGGTCGACGTGGTAGACCGCACTCCCTTCGACATCGTGTTGCGCGACGCCAAGCTGAGTGTGCGCCGCTACCGGCCCCTGTCCGAAGACGAGGTGTGGCAGCTTGGCACGACGACGTTCGAGGTGCGCGCGCCGCGCCGCGGGCTGCCGGTGCTGCTCGTACCGCCGCTGATGGTGCCGCCGTTCATCTTCGACCTGACCCACCAGCGCTCCCTGGTACGCACGTTGCTCAAGCGCGGCTTCGACGTGTTCCTTGTCGACTTCGGCCAGCCCGACAGCGCCGACGAAGGGGTGACGCTCGACCGCTACATCCTCGACTGGATGCCGCAGGCCGTCGACGCGGTGCTCCAGGCCTCGGGCCAGCCCCAACTCGCACTGTTCGGCTACTGCATGGGCGGCCTGTTCGCGCTGATGCACACGTCGGTGCACGACGACCGCCGCGTCAAGGCGCTCGTCACGATCGGTGCGCCCGTGGATGCCCACAAGATGGGCCTGCTGACGTGGATCGTGCGGATGGGTCACAAGGAGATCGACTTCCTCTCGAAAAAGCTCGGCAACGTGCCCGGGCCGGTGTCGGCGACGGCCTTCAAGCTGACGAACCCGTGGCGGAGCGTGACCCGCTATTCGGACCTGTTCCTGAACCTGTGGAACGACGAGTACGTGGCCGGCTTCGACGCAGTCAGTGCGTGGACGGACCACTTCGTCGACTACCCCGGCGACGCGTTCCGGCAGTTGATGAACGATTTCATGAAGGACAACAAGCTCAAAGACGGCCGCATGGTGTTTGGTGACAAGGTGGCGGACCTGCGCCGCATCACGTGCCCGGTGCTGGCGTTCGCGGGGCGCACGGACAAGATCGTGCCGGTGGCGGCGGCGCGCGAGGTGTTGGACGTGGTGGGCAGCGAGGATCGGACGTTTGTCGTGGCGCCGGGCGGGCACATGGGCGTCTTTGCCGGGCGGGAGGCGCCGGCGCAGGTGTGGGAGGTGGCGGCGGCGTGGCTGGAGGCGAAGGGGGCATAGATGATTGAAAACAAATGGACAAGTGGAGGCGCCGGGAGTCGAACCCGGGTCCGAAAACGCTCAGCGTGACCGTCTACGTGCGTATCCGCCCAGTTTCAGACGCTTCCCAGCCGCCTGGACGGCGGGCTGCACAGGAGCGCGCCCGGAATTGTCTCGCCCGCGACCGTCCGGACGGCAGTCGCGAGCCAGCCCACCTGAATGACGGGATTCGGGCGCAGCAGGCGCCGCCCGGTCCCGTCGCTGGTTACTTTTTGGAGTTACGCAGCGAGAGCAAGTTCAACGTTGTCGTTGGCACTTGAGGATTGCCCATTTTTGACGCGGCCATGGGCGCCGCGGCACGCAAGCCGCGCGTTGCTGTCCCCGTCGAAGCCGTTTCGCCCCCGTCGGGTCGCTGGCCGGTTCGCCCTGGCCTGCAACGTCCCTGCGCGCAGCAGGATGGAGCCAGCATAGGGCGCGCGCCCGCGCCGTCAATGGTCCTTGGCGTCGAGAGCGCGCAGCAGACCCATGTCCAGCGGTGGCAGCACCGCGCGCAGGCCGTCGAGTTGGCGGCGCGCCAGCGCATTGCCACGCTGCGTCTTGCGTCCGAGGATCAACTCGTTCTTCGCCGAATGCTCCCAGCCGACCAGTTCTGTCACCGCCACCTCGTAGCCGTGCGCCTCCAACGTGAGCGCCCGCAGCACGTTCGTCAGGTGGGCGGCAAACTCGCGACGGTGCAGGCCGTGGCGCCACAGGCTGCCGACGCCCGCCCGCAGCGCGTCGGCGCCGGACAATTGGCGGGCCACTTCGGCCTGGCAGCACGGCACCACCGCGATCACGGCGGCCTCGGCCCGGATGCCCAGCACGAGCGCATCGTCCGTCGCCGTGTCGCACGCGTGCAGGGCGACGACCGCATCGACGCGGCGCCCCTCGACCTCCAGCGTGCCCGGCGCCGGCCACAGATCGGCCACGCGCCGCGGCAGGAACCGCATGCGCTCGCTGCCCAGCCGCGCACTGCGGGCTTCGGATTGGGCCACAAGCTCTGGCCGCGCTTCTACGCTCCACAGTTCGCCGCGCCCGAGCGGACCCAGCCACAATTCGTACAGCACGAAGCCCAGGTACGCATTGCCGGCGCCCGCGTCGATGGCGAGCGGCACGTGTCCGTCGCGGCCAAGGGCGTCGAGCGCGGGCTGCAACAAGCCAAAAAAATGATTGATCTGCTTGAGCTTGCGGCGCGCGTCAGCATTGAGGTCGCCGGTCCGCGTCAGCAGGTGCAGTTCTTGCAGGAGGGCGGCCGACTGGCCCGGCAGCAGTTCGCGGCGCACGTGCCGCGCGGCGACCGCCTTCATGAGTTCAGCCCCAGGACCAACCACCGACCCCGAGTTGCCTCAGCCATGCTTGTTGTCGGCGGACTGTGTCTGCGCGCGCAACCGCTGCGTCAACACCCGGATCACGCCGCGCGCCAGTGCCGGGTGCATGTCGAGCAGGTCCTGGAAGTCGTCACGCGAAATCACCAGCACCCGCGCCGTGCGCCGGGCGCGGACGCTGGCAGAGCGCGGCGAAGAGTCGAGCAGCGCCATCTCGCCAAAGCACTCGTTCATGCCGAGCGTCGCAACGCGCACCCCGCCCTTGAGGACGTCGACCTCCCCTTCTTCGATCACGTACAGGTGGTCGCCCGGGTCACCTTCCTGGAAGATGAGGTCGCCGGGCTCGAACGTGCGGTCCTGCACGATGTCCGACACGGGCAGCAGTTGCTCGCCGGAGAGGTCCGACAGCAGCGGCACGTTCTTCAGCGTGAACACCCGCTGCATGGGATCGCGCGCCATGCTGCCTCCCCCGTCTGGGCCGTCGCCGCTCGCCCCGGCCCGCGCAACGACCGGGAACACGCCGGTGCTGGGCGGCTGCACCCACGACCAGACGCGCGCCAGCCACGGCTCGTCCTGCCGCAGGATACGGGTGAGTTCGGCTCCCGTCGAGTCGCCCCCGGCGCCGTCGATGACGGAGATGTTGGTGCCGGTACCGCCCCCTTCGGAGCGCTCGACCAGGGCGACGAACGCCTTGACGTCGGGCTCGACCAGGTGCTGGTCCAACAGTTCGACGGCCGTCGAGCGGACACGGGCCGCGGGACTGCGGTAGTGCAAGAAGGCGCGGTGCATCGCCGCACGCGGGTAGATGAGGCCCAGCAGCCGAAACGTGCGCCGCTCGGACTGGCTGCGCAACGCGTTGAGTTCGCCAAGGAAAAACACATGGCGGCGGCTCATCCCGCTCGCCAGCGCTTCAATCAACTGGTAGCGCTTCAAGCGCTCCAATTCGATCAACACGCGCTCGCGCACCCACTGCCGCGACGGCCGCGGCCGCTCCGGTTCGCGCGCCATGCGCCACAGCGACTGGATGGCATTGTTGCCTACCACCGAGGTCTTGGCCTCGGCCCGCGCGATGAGGAAGTCGACCGCCTCGCGCGTGCCCACTTTTTCGACGACCCGCAACAACCGAAGCTGGATCGCGACGTTGTACGACGTCGACGCCAGTTGGCGCTGGATGGCGCCGACGAGCCGGGTGCCGTAGCGCTGCAACGCATTCGACGCGGCTGGCACGAGGTCGGCGCGGCCCATCGCCCGGATCAGCGGGTCGACGAACTCCGGGCTGCCGATCTGGCCCATCGACTGCACGGCGTTCAGCCGCACCTCCGGCGACGGGTCTTCGACCAGCCGGCTGAGGTCGAACCCCCCTTCGAGCGCAAAACCGCCAGAGATAAAGGCTGCGCGCGCCCGCCGTTCCGCCACCGCGCTCTTGAGGTCGTTGAGCAGGTCCGCGTCGAGCTGGGCAGTCTGATCGTCTGCGCCGACCAGCTTGAGCCACATCACGGCCAGCCGCGCAACGCCGACATCGGCGTGGTGGACGAACTGGGTGACGAGTGGCATCAGGCCCATGTCGGGAAAGGCGGTCAGCAGCCGCAGCACTTCCCGCAGCACGGCCGGGTGGCGGTCCTTGGTCAGCAGTTCGAGCAACAGGGCACGGTCGGGCTTGAGGCTGAGGTCATTCATCACCTCGAGCGCGTGGCGGGCCACTTCGGGGTCCTCATGGCGCGCGACCGGGGCGAGGTCCTCGATCACGACGGGCAGCATCGACTCTTCGACGATTTCGAGGGCCTGCGAAATCTCCTTCGGGTTGCCCGACGCGAGCTTCTGTCGCACCTCGCCGATTGCGGTCCGGATCAGCAGTTCGCGCGTCTGCGGGTCGGCGTCGGAATCCACCCGGCGCGCGCGCAGGCCCTCGAACAAAGCCCTCCGGTAGTGAGGATTGACCGACAGCCCGAGCGCAACTGCGCCGATGCACGCCAAGATGGCCGCCGGAGCCAACCAACCCAGCGTGGCCTGGGTCGGTGCAATCGCGAGCAGGCACAGCGAGACGAGCGCGGTCGCGACCCGGTATACGACGCCATCGATCAGGGTCTTGGCCCGCTCGCCCTTTTTCGCATCAAGGGGCGCCACCAGCATCTGCATGGCGTTGCGGGTCAGCGCGAACTGGCCGAGGCGCTCGAAAAACGACGCCGCGACGATGGCATAGAAGGCGCCGTGCCCCCCCGCCGTCGCGAGCACGAAATACACGCCGCTGCCGATGGCGACGAAGACGGCGCTGGCGGAGATCGACATGCCAATGCCGACGAGGCGCACGATGCGGCCGGTCGCAAACAGGGCGATGCAGAATGCGACGATGTTTGCGATGCCGTAGTACGTGCCGAGGAAGCTGGCGATCTCGTCGCGTTTGAACTTGAGTTTGAGCTCGGTCGAGAACTGGAAGTCCAGGATCAGCGACGCCACCTGGAGCAGGAACACCAGTCCCGCGAGCCGGATGAGCAAAGGGGTCTCCCAGATGTTGCGAAACCCTCGAACGATTTCATTGCCTTCCGAGTTCTTGGCCGTCTTGGCAGCCGCACTCGTTACGGCCTGCGCCTGCATCGTGTCTTCGGGGCCATCGGCGAGAATGTGTTTGAGGTCGTGCATGATCGACTTCATGCGCGCCAGCGGGTAGGCCAGCAGCGCGAGCACGACCAGCATGAGGCTGTGCGAATCGGTGACCTTGAGCAGCAAGCTGACGAGCCAACCGCCGACCGCGGCACCCAGGGTCGAGACCGCAGCCAGCACGGGAAAAAGGCGCTTGCCTTGGCGGGCGGGCACCAGCGCCGACATCATGTTCCAGGTTTGCATCAGCACGATCTGGCTGAGCCCTGTGCACCAGATGAGCTGGATGAGCGAAAATACCATTGGATTCAATGGATACAGCAGGTGCAGGCCGAGAAACGACACCTCGCACACGACGATCAGGCCGAGGGCGCGCCACGTCAGCGACGCGCGCTCGACGAGCGCCACATAGCCGACGCTCGCGACCGCCGTGAACAGCGACGACCCGAGAAACATCGCCGGCAACGTCTTGATGTCGTGCTCGCTCAGGAACACGGACTTCGTGAATGTCGCCACCATCACCGACGATGCCGTCACGATGGCGAAGAGCGGCGCGACCAGCACCAGCACAGCGCGGTCCAAGCGCTTCAGGCCGAAGACATGCAACAACCACTGCTCGAAGGTGCGCGCGGCGCGCCCATCGCTGCGGGCGGGTTCCGGAGAGGTGGCTGCATTTGCGCTCATGCCGGACGGCACCTCGACGAAGGCGTGGGTGCCCGACGCAGGGCCCCGTAGCGACCAACGGCATTCTTACGGGAGTCGAGCAGATTTTGGTAGGGGGGGCCGCTCAGCCGGCAGCAGAGTCGAACGCGAGCCGCCGCCAGCGCCCGCGGTCGGCGGGGCCGCGACAGGCCCAGGCTTCGCGCCGCGCGGGCACGCAAATCACGACGGCGTTGGTCGCAGTGCCCTGCCCGTCTTCGGCGTAGCGCGAGATGCTGTCCGCGCCGTCGCGGCGATCCGCGAAAAGGGCTCGCAGCGTCGCGGGTGTCAGCGACTTCTCGGTGGCGACGAACTGGTCCAGGCGGGCGAGGCGGGCGCGGCTCGATGCCGTTGGGGCTTCGGCGTCGGCGTGCCCGGCAGCGAGGCAGTGATTCGTGCGCGTCAGGGGCCGTTGCGTGGCGTCGCGTCGCACCACGCTGCCGGGCGTGGTTTCCCACTCGGCCAGGCGCGTCGCGTCGGCCAGCCAGTAGGTGTGTGCTGCGGCCCGCGGTGCTGTCGCGCAACTCGCTGCGGCAGCATCGAAAGTGGGCGCCGCCAACATCTTGTGCAGCACGCCCATGTAGCCGACGCCGGCGCGCGCGCCCGCCGTCTTGATGTTCGTGGTGCCAACCGCGAGTCCGACGTCGCTGAACCCAACGAGTGTCAGGCAGCCCGCGCACGTCACGCTCCAGGTGGCCGGGCCGCGCGCGGGGCGGCGCTCGATCGCGACGACGAAGTCGACGTCCTGGGGGTTGAGATCCCACGTCTGCGCCGCCATCACCGCGCCGTCAGCGCTCCACCCGTGCGGAACCAGCACGGCGGAGCACCCCTCGCCGTCTGCCGGTCCACCATAGGCGAGCACGTCGCGCAGATCGGTCATGTTGGCTGCGGCGTACAATTGGACTGCATCGACACCGGCGCCGCGGGCGATGCCGAGGTGCTCGGCGTGGCCGTCAGGGTCCCAGGCGGCGTGCACGGCCAGACAGCGCCGGGCCACGTCGACGATGGCGTCGGTGCCATGCAGTCCATAGGCGCGCAGGTGGGCGAGCGTGGCCTCGAAGCGCATCGGCACGAACGCGGCAATGGCCGCCCGCAAGGCCTCGCCGTGCTGCTCACCGAGTTGGCTCGGCGTGCCATGGACGGTCAGCGTGGGCAGTTCGAGCAACGCCGTCATGGGTCGACCTGAATCGGGTTCGAAACGGCCCAGCGCTGCTCGACGTCGGCGTACTTCGCGATCGCCTTCAGCGGCCCCTTCAAGTGGCGCGGCACCAGCCGGAACTCGACGTGATAGCGTCCCGCCGCCGCCGGCACGTATTCCAGCGGCGCTCCCCAACCTGACACGTCGAGCACCTTCACTGCGGCCGCCGCTCCCGGCGCGATGTGCCACATGATCGTGCGCAGCGCCGACTCCTGGGTGTCCGCGACGGCAAAGGGAGACCACGGCCACGGTTGCGGGCGGCCCGGGCGCGACACGACGAACCGCCCGCCTTGGGGCAGCGTGCCACCCATCTCGGTCACGCCGGCCCCGGCAACTCCGCGAAAATCGACCCCGTCCGGCCGCCCCAGCAGGTCGTACACCACCCAGCCGCGGCCGGCCTTCAGCGCGGTCTTCATCGCGGTCGCGCGGTCGGCGGGCTTCGTGTCCTTGGGCAGCAGCGCGTGCCACGAAATCCAACGCAGCAGGCGCGTGTAGTCGTCGAGGCGTTTGCCGTCGGCGAGGATCAGCTTGCCGCCCTTGAGCAGCAGGCTGGCGAGCTTCGGATAGTCCTCTTCGAGCGCGTCGCACAGCCCTTCGAGCATCTGGCCCTTGGCACAGTAGGGCTCCAGTACCACGTTCTGGTGCACGTCGTTGCCGATCACGCCGGTGATGTGGCGAAACGCCAGGGTCCGCTGCCACTTCGTGAAGGCGGCCTCAGGCTGGATGTCTAGCATGATCATCAGGCTCAGGTCCGGATGCGGTGAGGTCTCCTTGGGTCCGAGGAAAAGCTCCAGGTGGAAGATGCGCGACAAGTCCGACTTCGCGCCTTTCGTCGACACGCCCATGATCGTCTTGAAGTTGGCGTGCGTGTTGTAGATTTCCATGGCGTCGATGCCGCTCGCGACGAGGCGCTCGGCAGAGATGTCGTCCTCTTCGCTGTGCGCGTTGCACACCACGGCTCCGACGGCGTGCGCATGATCGACGGCGGCTTGCGCCTTGGCCAACGGCACCTCGTCGCTGATCGTCTCCCCCTCGAACTCCGTCTGCGTGAAGTGGCCGAACAGGCCGACCGGCATCGTGTGCGTCGCCTCGAAGCCGACGGTCAACACCACGTCGTGCGAGGGCAGCTCCGCCGTGGCCGGGCACGTCACGACGTTCGCCCACGGACCGCCCAGGGGGCCGGCCACCAGCACGTCGCCAGCCGTGGCTTGGAACAACAGCAGGTCTTCGAATTTCTGCTGCTTCATGTGCGACGGGTGGTCGGTCAGGAAGGCAACACCGAGGCCGGAATTGCACAGCGCCTGGCGCAACTGTTGCAGGCACTCGGGGTTGGCCTTGCCGGTCTTGTCGATCTCGCCGTCGCAGGCGTCGTGCGACCAGGCGCTGTGGATGTGGACGACCGTGCGCGACCACGCCCAGCCGCGAGCGGACGGGTCGGCGTAGCCCGGCGTGTGGATGTCGGCGGCGGCGCTGTCTCCGGAGCCAGCCCCATCGGCAGCGGTGCCGACGTCGGTGCCGGCGCTGTCGGCCGTTGCGTCCGCGCTCGCGTCCGAGTTGGCCCCTTTTTGTTCGGCGCTGCCGCATGCCGCGCACACTGCGGCCGAGACGACCAGGGCGGCGAGAAGGGTGACGAGGGATGGATAGGGTCGAAGCATGGGCGCAAGATGCGCTGGGGCGCGCGCCGGATCAAGCCGGAACCAGCGGACGCGCCCGCCGGAGAACGCCACGGTGATCCTGTTGCTGCACGGCTCTGCGGATACTCCCCAGGCGTGGTCCGCGGTTGCCCAACGGCTCGGGCCGAGCGTCGCCGTGGTGGCTCCCGCGCTGCCGCCGATCCAGACGCCGCTCGCGCTCGACACGGACCTGCCGTGGCTCACCGAGGTCATGGCGACGACCGGCGCACGCACGCTCGGCGGGCACTCGTACGGCGCGCTCCTTGCGCTGCGCTGGGCCTTGGCTCACCCGGGGCAGCTGGACCGACTCGTGCTCGCGGAGCCGA
>SHZF01000098.1 GCA_009692425.1 Myxococcales bacterium
CGCGAGGCGCTGCGGGCGGCGTCACAAAGTGGCCTGTCGCTCGCTGCCTTCGCCCGTCGTCACGGCTTGCCGGCGCCGCAGCTCTATTGGTGGCATATGCGCATACGCACACACCGATGCGTGGAGCCGGGGCGGCCGTTGTCGTTCGTTCGTGCCGATGGTGGCGGTGCGGCAGGCGCCCGAGCAGACGGCCTGCGGCATCGAAGTCGTGGTCGGCGGAGTGGTCGTCCGCTTGCAGCCGGGGTTCTGCGAGGAGACGTTGGCGCGCGCGGTCGCAGCCCTACGTGGCACGTGCTGACGCTGCCGCCGTCGGTGCGCTTGTGGGCGTGCACGGCGCCGGTGGATCTGCGCAAGTCGTTCGACGGCCTCGCCGGCGCGTATCCGCCCAGCCACCCGCACCCACTACGTCCGCGCGCTTTCCATCGTCCGCGGCGCCACCCATTCGTGCGGCATCAGGGCCGCCAGGTCGCCGTCGTGCACAGTGGCGTCGTCGCCTGGATGCAGACGCGCGCGTGGCGGGCCAGATGCGCCAGCGCGTCGTTCAGGTAGCGCCACGGTTCGGCGCCGACCAGCTTGCACGTCGCCGTCACCGGGTAGACCATCGCCGCCGGGCGCGTTGCGGGCAGGCAACGTCGGCTGGGTCCACGCGCCATCCGAGCTTGCGCCCACCCCAGCGGGCGGGCAACACTTGCAAATTCCGCCAAGGAGCGTGCCATGTCGAGTCTGCCCAACCGCCCCGTCGATCTGCCGGTCCACCCGTTCGGCCGCGCCTTCGCCGCCACACTTGCCACCTGGCTCGCCGGCGCCGCGCTGCCCGGGGCCGCGCTTGCCGCCACCCTACCCGTCGAGGGAGGGCTGCGCGGCGTCGCGGGAGGCCCGGTTGCCGACGGCTCGTACGTGATGGTCGCCGCCCTCTACGATGCCGCCGATGCCCCGAAGCCGGTGTGGGAGGAGGTCGTCAATCAGGTTGCGGTTACGGGCGGAGGGTTCGCCGTGACGCTCGGGCTGAAGAACGCGATCCCCGACGCCCTGCTCGCGTCCGGGCAGCCGCTGTGGTTTGGTGTGCAGGTCGGCGCCGACAAGGAACTGCCGCGCGTCGCCATCACCGCGGTCCCGCGCGCGTGGCACGCGAAGGTGGCGGCAGCGGGGGCGTTCGGCTATGCGGCATCCGATGCGCCCGGCGGCAAGGCGACGGGCCTGCAGTGCACCGGCTGCGTCGATGGGGCCGCCATCGCAGTCGGCGCCGTCGACGCCAAGCACGTCGCCTTCGCGTTCGCAGGCTCGCAGACAAAAGGCGGTCCGGCGACGACCGCCCTGCAAGCCAAGGTTGCGGACAGCGCGGCGAGCGCCGACGACCTCGCGTGCTCCGGCTGCATCGGTCCGGCGCACCTGAGCCCGGCCACGAAAGGCTTGTTCCTGTCGGCCAATGGGGGCGCGGTCGCCGGCGCGGTTAGCATCAGCAAGGGCCTCGACCTCAAGGATTCGACACTGCAGGGCGCAAATCTCGCGGCGGGCGTCGTCGCGAACAGCCCTTGTACCGCAGGGCAGCGCGGCCAGCTCCAGGTCGACGAGGCCACCGGCACGCTGCACTTCTGCAATGGCGCTGCGTGGCAGAAGGTCAAGCTGTGTACGGGCAAGTGCAAGGCCGCGGTCGAGGTCGCGTGCGCCCAGCCGATCCCCGACGGCTGTGGCGACCTCACGGGCTGCAAGGGCGCGGGCGTGCTGTGCGAGGCCGGCAAGACGTGTATCGGCACCGCGTGCGTCGGTGCCCTCGGCGAGGACCCGGCCAACCCTGCGACCTCGTGCAAGGACTTGCTCAAGAAGACGCCGGCGCTGGCGGGCAAGGATGGGCTGTGGTGGCTCGACCCGGACGGCGCAGGCGGCGTCGCCCCGTTCCAGGCGTGGTGCGACATGACGACGGACGGCGGCGGATGGACGCTGGTCGGCACCGTAGCGGGCGGCGACGCGAACCAGTGGACTACGCAACTGGGCTATTGGGCGGACGAAAAACCGCTCGGCGCGGTGACCTCGCCGTGGCAGGACTTCAAGTCGCCGGCATGGTGGACGCTGGATACGACCAACGCCGAGGTGCTGTGGCAGCGCCGCTACAACAAGGTCGTCCAGGGCAAGGTGAAGCTGTCGAATGCGTGCCTGTTCAAGAAGAAGGTCTTCCGCGAGCTGTTCGCGACGTGGGACACCGCCTTGCAGTGCGGCATCGGTCAGTTGACCGTCGTGCAGCAGCCGCAAGATGGCAGCGGACTCTCGGACGCCAGCTACCGCGAGGGCTCCGCCAACGGCCTGGCGGGCAAGGACACGAACGGGTGGTGCTGGAACGGCGGCGACACCGACACCAACACGTTCAAAGGCCACGCCGGCTGGAACCAGATCGGCTACACGTGCCATGCGGCCGGTCACCTCGGCTACATCGGCCTGTTCGAATCAGGCAACGCGCAGTTCAGCAAGACCGACATCGACACGACGAACTGGCTGGTCGGTGCGGACACGACAAAAACTGAGGTCTCGTTCTTTGTGCGCTGAGCGCCCCGACCCTGCTGCCCGACACGAGGCCATCCATGCGCATTCTCTACGGTGTCGTCGGCGAGGGCATGGGCCACGCGACCCGCTCGCGCGTCGTGCTGCAGCACCTGGTCGCCGCGGGCCACGACGTCCACATCATGGTCAGCGGGCGCGCCCACGACATGCTGGCGCGTCACTTCGAGGACGTGCACCGCATCCACGGCTGGCACCTGGTCTACGAAGACAACGAGGTCAAGAAGGCGCGCACCCTCTTCTCGAACCTCGAAGCGCTGGCGGCCGGCCTACCGCGCAACGTTGCAGCGTACTTTGCCCTGATCGACGCGTTCCAGCCTGAGGTGGTGATCAGCGATTTCGAGTCGTGGACGTGGCTGTACGGGCAACTGCATCGCGTGCCGGTGGTCAGCATCGACAACATGCAGATCATCAACCGCTGCACCCACCCGGACCCAGTGCTCGAAGGCCACCGCAACGAGTTCCTGCTGAGCAAGGGCATCGTCAAGTCGAAGCTGCCCGGCTGCGAGCGCTACCTGGTGACGACTTTTTTCTGGCCTGAGGTGCGCAAGGCTCGCACGACGCTGGTGCCGCCGATATTGCGCCCCGAGGTACTCGCCGCGCGGCCTTCGATCGGTGACCATGTGCTCGTGTACCAGTCCGGCGACGACGCGCCGACACTCGAAGCCGTGCTCAAGGGCTGCCCAAGCCAGCCTTTTTTCGTCTACGGCCTGCGCCGCGGCATCGCAAGCGAGGAGGTCGATGCGAACCTGCGCCACCAGCCGTTTTCGGAGGCCGGCTTCATCGCCCACCTGGCCAGCGCGCAGGCGGTGGTGGCCGGCGGCGGGTTCTCGTTGATGTCTGAGGCGGTCTACCTGCACAAGCCGATGCTCTCGGTGCCGCTCGCCGGGCAGTTCGAGCAGATCCTGAACGCCCGGTGGCTCGAACGCCTCGGCTTCGGACTGTGCCGCGAAACGATCGAGGCCGAGGCGGTCGCTGAACTGCTGGGACGGCGCGACGAGTTGGCGAGACGCTTGCAGACGTACACGCAGGAAGGGAACCAGGCGCTGTTCGCCGCGCTCGACGCGGAATTGGCCGCGGTGGGCGCCGGTTGACGACGCCCCCGCTCCCCGAATTCGGCGTTCGGGGAAGGTTGGTTGGTGGATCCTGGGACGCCCAAGCCCTCGACGCCCTGCTGCCGCCCCGCTACCCTGTCGGGCCGCGCGCCAGCCTGCGGTCCTTGCGCCGTGGTCAGTGGAGAGAGTCGCCGTGCCCGACGCCGTTTCCGCATCCGCCGTTGCCCCTGGTGCGCCCCGGACGCCCACGGCCTCGGACGACGCCGTCGCCTTGTGGCGGTCTGGAGAAATCGAGGAGGGCATCGCGGCATTTCGCGCTGCCCTGCAGGCCCACCGCATCGCGTGGCCCGAGACGACCACCGCGCTGGCCTGGCGCGCACACTGGGCACGCCTGCGGTCGATGTGGACCGCGCTGCCGACGAGCCCGGCCGGGGCTGGAGCGACGGGCGCCGCTCACGCACCTGCCACCGAGCGACTGGACTTGTTGTGGGCGGCCCGCCTCTGCATCGGCGACGTCGACCCGGATCGAGCCGGGTGGCTGGCGGCCACCCACCACCAGGCGGCCCTGGCAGCGCGCGCGGCAGACCACGTCGCGCAATCGTTGGCCTGGGACGCGGTCGATCTCGCGCGCGCCGACGGCCGTGCCGGTCTGGTGGCCGCACACAAGTTGCTCGAACGGGCCGAGCGCCTGGCGCCCACGCTTCGAAGCAGCGCCGCGTCGGCCTGGGTCGCGTTGGCGCGGGCCCACGTTGCGCTGGGCGCCGGAGATTTTCGCGGGGGTCGCGACAGCTTCGAGCGCGCAGCGGGACTGGCCCGCCGCGTGAGTGCGGGCACAGCGCTGTTCGTCGGGCTGACCGACACAGGGCAGGCGGAGAGCATGGCGGCGATGGGCGACCTGGTCGGCCTGCGCTCGCGCTGGTCGGGCTGGCGGGATGCCGCACGGAACCGCGGTGATCGGATGGGCGAGGCGCTCGTGAACGCCGTCGTCGCACCGCGAGTCTGCCTCGCCGACGGCGACCCGGCAGCTGCGCGCCGCGCCCTCGACGAGACGGAGCTCCGGCCCGGGTGTGATCGGGCGGTCGCGGTGACGGGGCTGCGGCTGGTGGCACGCTGCGACGTGGATCTCTACGCGGCGGACACCGAAGCCGCCCGTGCCCCGTTCGACTCAGCCCTCCGCGTGCTGCGCCGTGCCGGGGCGGTGCGCAGCAACGCGCTGTGGTCGATGCTGTGCTACACGCAGGGCAGGCTGGCCCTGGCAGATGCCAGTTCGGCTGCCTCGACCGGTGATCCACGCGCCGTCAGCGCGCTCGAAGTCGCCTCAGAAGCGCAGAGCATGACCGAGCAGAGCGCAAACCGGCCCGCACGCGCGCTGGCCGATACGTTGACGGCAGGGCTTGCCGAACTCAGCGGCAACACGATGTCGGCAGCCGGCGCACTGCGGCGGGCCCAAGTCGAGTTCGAGGCGACACACATGGCCCTGCACGCCGCGTGCTGCCAGCTCGTGCGGTCGTGGATCGGAGACGCTTCGCCGCGCGACGAAGCCGAAGCAGTCGCGTGGATGGCCAACGCCGGCGTGCAGGACCCGCTGCGGATGATGCGGGTCGTGCTCCCCGGCCTGGGAAAGCGCCGGGCGCCGCCGTCACGCACGGGCTAGCGTCCCGTCGATCCGACGTCCGCCAACAGCGTCAATTCGCGGCGGTGCTGCCAATCACGATGCGACCCTCGAACGCAACGACCAGTTCGAGCCGACCCGCTACCGCGTGAACCGCAACAACGTGAGCGCGCTGCACGTCGACCCGGACGGGCAGGTCGCCCGCCGCACCCAGTCGCACGCCGCGGCGCCCGAGGCCTTCGACGGCCTGCCGCACCATTGCGTCGATTTGTCGCGGATCGATTCGCAAGTGCCGGGTCAGTACCGCGTGCAGTTGGGACCGCTGCAAGGCAACCGCCAGGCCGAGCCAGGTATCGTCGGTCGCCAGATCGACCTGCAGGTCCTCGACAGAGAGGGCCCCCGTCGTCGCATCGACCAGCGGTTTGCCCCACAGCGCGACCTCGCCAACCACCTGCCGGGTCACCGGAAACAGCCCCAGCACGCGATCGTGCACCTCGCCGACGACCGCCGCGCGCACCAGCAGCGCCCCGCGCGCCGTGTGCAGGCGCACGCCCTTGACCTCGACCCACCCGGCGCCGACCGCAATCCGTCCGGAGCGCTGCAGGGCGGCGGCCACTTCGGATTCGACGCGCTCCAGCCCCACGCCGATGGGCAGCGTGAGGTGAGTCAGCGGGTGCTGCAACTCGTCCACGACCTCAATCGGCGGAGGCCGCATCGGCCGCTGGGCGCCACGCGCACAAGGCTGTTCCACGGTCGGCAGGCACACGAGGCTGGCCGACATGCGCACGGCATCCGCATCGACTCCGGGCTGGGCCAACCGCACTTCGCTTGGCCGCAGGCGCACGCACGCGCCGTCTCCGAGCGCCAGCGACTGGTCGAGGCTGCGCAACACCGGCCCGAGCACGTCGTCGGCAGGCACCCGCAACTGGGCCACCGCGGCGGCCAACTGGTCGGCGGCGAACGCCTGCAGGTGCTCCGCGGCGATGTCGGCCAGCACCTTGCCGGGCCCTCCGACCTCGGGCCGTTCCAGCCGCACGGTCGCAACCGGTCGATCGAGACGCAATGCGCCGCCAGGTTCGAGGCGCGGCACGGCACACAGTTCGACCAACGCCGCAAAGGGACGCTGCAGGGCGCCGAGCGGCGTCGCGATGCGACCCTCGCCTCGAAACGGCAGCGCCAGGCACAGGCGGTCGTCCGCGGCCCGCACGGTCACGGGCCCGTCGCGCCCGATGTCGAGCGACCAGTCGGCGAATCCCGCCCGCTCGCTGCGCCGGATGGGCTGCCCCGTCTGCCGCTCCACCATGCTGGCCAGCCACGCGAATGGCACACGCGCCACGGCGCTGACGTGAGAAGCCCGGTCGGCCGGCGCCACGGGCCGGTCGGCGCGGGGGTCCGGTTCTGGCGCCCGCAGGTGCAGCGCGCACGCCGGCAGCAGCGCTGCGCACCAGAGCGCACCACGGGTGCTACGTCGGCGCATTCGGCTACGCTGCCCGCAGCGTGAAGTGCGTCAGTTCCGACGTGGTGCCCAGCCGCATCGGCGGTCCCCACCATCCCGTGCCGCGGCTGACGTAGATTTGGGTGCCCTCGTGATCCGCGAGGCCCGCGACGTAGGGTTGCGCCAGCCGCACGAGGTAGTTGAACGGCCAGATCTGGCCGCCGTGCGTGTGGCCCGACAGCACGAGGTCGACGCCGGCCGCCGCCGCCTGCCAGATCGCCCGCGGCTGGTGCGCCAGAAGCACGAGGGCGCGGTCGGGGTCGCGGCCGTGCAGCGCGCGCGCGAGGTCGGGGGTGTGCTCCGGGTGCAGGCGCGCGGCCGTCCAGTCGTGCACGCCGGCGAGGTCGAACGCGGCATCGCCGGCACCGATCGTGACGCGCTCGTTCTGCAGCACGCGCACGCCGAGCCGCGTCAGTTCCGCGATCCATGCGTCGGCACCGGAGAAGTACTCATGATTGCCCGTGACAAACCACACGCCATGCCGCGCCCGCAACTGTGCCATCGGCGCCACCTCGTCGCGCAGCATCGCCACCGAGCCGTCGACGAGGTCCCCCGTGATCACGATCAAGTCGGGCTGGACCGCGTTCGTGCGGCGGACCAGGTCTTCGACGAAGGCGCGGCGGATCGTCGGGCCGACATGCACATCGCTCCACTGCACGATGCGCAGGCCGTCGGCGCCCGCAGGCAACTTCTTGAGCTTGATTTCGACGTGGCAATCCTGCGGCCCGCGCACCGCCGCCCGCACGGCAATGCCGCCCGCGACGACCGACGCCATCGCTGCACCGCCGCCCACCAAGCGCGCGAAAAGGGCCCGCCGCTCCGGGTCGAACGCGTCGAGCTTGAGCAGCGCCGCCAGGCCGCGCCCAGAGAACCGCACGACGTCGAGGCCGATCGCCACCATCGCGAGCAGGAAAAGCGTGCCGAGCCACACGTAGCCCGCGAACGCGACCCAGCGCTGCCAAGGCTCCGAACCGAAGTGCCCGAACGCAAACGCCGCCGCCACCAGCAGCGCCATCGCCCCCAGCGTCCAGGTGCCGGCTGTGCGCCAAGCTGGACTCCAGCCGGGCAAGCGCAAGTAGGAGCGGTGCACGTACCAGTGCATGCCGAACAGCAAGAAAGCGACGACGGCCAAAAACAAGACGTACAGCAACGCGCGCGGCATTCAGGCTCCGGGGGCAGGCGGCGGCGTGCCCGTGCTACTTGAAAGGGTCGCTGCAGGGCTTGCCGTTGAGCGTGCTTCCGATGCGACAGTACAAGAACTCGCCGATCCACTTGCCCTTGATCCCGGCAGACATGCCAAGCGCGATGGTTGCCGGATTGGCCGGGTCGGCGGCATCGGCCTTGACCGTCGCGCGAAACACGGTGCCCTGCTGGTTGCCGAAAGCGCCGTCTGGAGCCACCGACTCGAGCACGAACACCGTATCGCCGGTGCTCATTTCATTGGGGTCAGCGCAGAAGTACCAGCCGGCGATCGTCTGGGTCACGTCCTTGCCGAGGTCCTTGCCTTCGAGTTGGTTGGTGAACGTGTTGCCATCGATGGTGAGCCGTTCGCGGTAGCCGTCTTTCAGCGGCGTGCTCGGGTCCTCGGTGGCGAAGTCGATGAAGCGCCACGCGCCCTGGATGTTCGGGTAGCCGCCGCGGCACACGTTGCATTGGAAGGTCTTGCCCTCGGACGTGAACGCGGACCACGGCTTCTTCTTGCCGAAGGTGCTGTCGTCGGACTTGCCGCACACCGCCGTGGCCGACACGTCGGTGCTGGCGTCGGCGCTGGCGGGCGGCACGTCTGCGGCGCCAGCGCGGGACCCATCGGCGTCGCTCGCCACGGCTGCGTCGGCGGCAGTGGCGGCGGGCTTCGGGTCGGAACAGGCGACGGCGGCGAGGCACAGGGCGAGAGGGGCCGAAGTCACGAACAGGCGCATGGAGGGCTCCGCGAAGCAAACGGCAGGCAGCGTAGGCTACGCCGACAAGTGCGTCACCTGCCCAACACCACGATCACCCACACGTCGTACAGCGCGTGGGTCCACGCTGCGACCGCGAAGCCGCGCACCAGGAAAAGCGCGCCGAACAACAAGCCGGCAAACGTGCGGAACACGAACGCTCCCATCGTGAACGGCTCGACGATGTGGTGCACGGCGCTGAACCCGACCGCGGTGACGACCAGGATGCCGACCAACCGCAGCGACGGACGGTTCCACGCGGCGCCGAGCCACGCCCGCCCGACCGCGCCGATGCCGATCAGCCGAAACACCAGCTCTTCGTGCAAGCCCGCGCCCGCACTCACGATCAGGCCATCGATGACACCGTGCTCGCGGGCCGCCGCCAACGGCAGGAGGCACGCGGTCATGCCACTCGACGCGGGCGCACCGACCCACCCCGTGACGTACCCCGTGGCGGTCGAACTGACGGAGCCGACAAGCACGGCATAGACCGAACTCTCGGCCAGCAGCGCCCAGAAGTACTCCGGGTGGTACTGCTTCGTCGCGCGCAGGTGCGCGATCAGGGCCACGTTGGCGAGCGCGAGCCCGCCGTAGAAACCAAGGTAGCCGGCCCAGCGCCAGCGCCCCAGCGCCCCCAGCGCCGAGAAGATGCCTTGCGACAACAGGTCGACACCGTTGCCGGCCTGCGGGTACAGCACGATGCCGAGGCCGTACAGCACGAGCAGCGGCAGCGTCAGCGCCAGGGCCGTAAGCGACTCGCGGCTGTGGCGCAGGTAGCGACCGATCGGGCCCGATTCGCTCACAGCGGTCCCCTACATCGCGATGGCGCGGGCCAGGGCGCGTTCGAGCAGGTCAGCGTGCTCCGGGTGAAACGTCTGCGCAGCCGCATCGAATCCGTACGACTCCACCTTCTCGATGCGTTCGGCCCCGATCTCCAGCACATTGAAGCGAGCGCGATCCTTGGTACCGCGCTTGGACCAGGTCGATGACCCGCAGCCGAGCACGGGGATGTCCGCGTCAGGGCCACCGCCCGGGCCGTGCAGGTGCCCCTGGTGCGGCGTATGCGTGTGGCCGTGCAGCACCGCGCTGGCACCGATCGCATGCATGGCGCGGCTGAAGGCGCGGCGGTCGACGAATGACGCCAGGAACTCGAACGGCCGCCGGTCAGTGTGCAGGTTGTGGTGGACGAGTGCGATGCGCACCCGCACCTGGGACGGTTCGGCAGCGCGCAGGCGCAGCAGGCGCTCGATCTGGGCGCGACCGACGTGGCCGAGCGCAAGGAACGGCGGCGTCGGCACCGCGCTCGACAGCCCGTAGATGCGCACGTGCGGGGCGGGCGACCGCACGAACGGGTAGTGCAGGCGACCGCGCACGCCCGCAGGCGCCGCGCTATCGGCATCGGCGGCGTCGACGATGTAGTCGCCGAACCAGTGCTCAAAGCGGCCCTGCTTCAGCGCCCCGCGCGTGTACAGATCGTGGTTGCCGGGCACGATCGTGACGCGCCCAGGCGGCCCGATGCGCTCGATGATGTGGCGGGCGCGGCGAAACTCCGAATCCAAGGCCAGGTTCGTGACGTCGCCGGTCAGGATCACGTGATCGATGTCGGGCTGCGCCATTCGGTCGGCCAGGGCTTCGGCGAGGGCCACGGGATGCGCCCTGCGCCGCGGGCCGACGAGGTTGACGACGCCCGTCAGTCGCTTGTTGAGAAACTGGTGCCAGCGCGTGCCGGCGAGATCGAGCACGTGCAGGTCGCTGATGTGCGCGATGCGCAACAGATCGCGCGGAGCGTCCGCAGCGGGGACGACAGTGTGCAGGGGCATCGGTCAACCGTTGGTGCCGGTGCGCGGCCGGCCGAGCGTGGCCGTCGCGCTCCGACGCAGGCGCTCCAAGGCGCCATTGAGCCGATTGATTCCCGTCGCGAGATCAGCGAGCGGAGCCGACGTGTAGCAGATGCGCACCCACGTGCGGAAGTCGCGGCCGAACGCGTCACCGGGCGACAGCGAAACACCGTCGCGCAGCAGGTCCGACAGGAACTCCAGCATCGGCTTGTCGCCGAGGTCGGCACCCAGGTCGGCAAACACGTACGCGCCACCCATCGGCAGGTCGAACGGTGCGTCGAGGCGCTGCACCACGAGGTCGCGGGCCTGCTCGTACAAGGCGCGGGTCTCCGCGATCCAGGGCGCACCGGTCTCGATCGCACCCAAAGCCGACAACTGGCACACCAGCGGCACATTGTAGACGGTGTGCGTCGCCACACGCCGGGCGGCGTCGAGCCAAGCCGGATCGCCGCACAGAAAGCCGATGCGGACGCCCGCCAGCGCGTAGCTTTTCGAGGCCGTGAACACGGTCGCCGTACGCGTCGCCATCCCCGGCAGGGCCGCCAGGAACTGGTGCTGGTGCGGCGACCAAACGTAGTGATGGTACGCCTCGTCGGCCACGACCCACAGCGAGCGGGCAATGGCGAAGTCGGCGAGATCCTGCATCTGGTCGGCCGTGAGCACCGTCCCGCACGGATTGTTGGGCGACGTCACGTACAGCGCCACCGTGCGCGGCGTCACGTGCGGCGCGAGCACGGCGGCCACGGTCTCGCCGCGCCGCAGCCGCGCATAGAACGGCACCTCGACCGGAACGGCGCCCAGCGCCAGCACCATGCCCTTGACCAGCGGCCAGAAGGGCGCGCACACAAGTACTTCATCTCCCGGCTGCAGCCACGTCGCGAGCGCCGTCTGGATGGCGCCAGTCGCCCCCACGTTCACGTGCACATGGTCCCGCGTGAGGCCCGGCAGGCCGTCCTCGGCACAGCGGGCCGCCACGGCGTCGCGCAGGGGCTCGAGACCGACCGGATTCGCGTACGCGTAGCCGTTCGCAGGCAGTCGGGCCGCCGCGCGTTCGAGACGGGCGGCTTCGGGAGGGGCGCGGTAGGCGTCGCCGAGGTGCAGCGGGATCGGCGGCCGCTCCAGCGTGCGCAGTTGGCTCGCCAGGCTGGCGAACACCGAGGGGCGCAGCGCACACGCGGCCGGAGCAATCGTGGGATGGTGGGGCATGACAGGCTCAGGCCGGGCGAGGGCCGACGGGCGAGGCCACCGCGGCCACAGGCCCGCCGGCGCTTGACAAGCCGCACAGTGTGGCACTACCTAGCGCGCCCCGCAAACACGGGAGCGGAGCAGGCGATGGCACGCAAGGGCAAGAAGTCGTGGAAGGAGCAGCAGCGCGAGCTTGAAGCGCCCGACGTGGCCGAAGAGAAGCTCTGGTCGCTGTCCGATTGGATGGAAGCGCATTGGAAGCCAGTGCTTGGCGGCCTCACCGCGGTGTCGGTGCTGTGGGGCGGCGTGGGCATCTTCCAGATCGTCAGCGCAGCCCGGGAGCGCGGCCGGGCGGCGGCGACTGCCACGGTGTTCGAGCAGGCCGCCGTCAGCGTAGTGGCGCCGGCCGACCGCCCAGAAGGCGCCGACGCTCCCGTGGATCCGACGTTCGACTCGGAGAAGGCGCGCGCAGAAGCGGTCATAAAAGCGGCGGCAGGCGGCAATGAATCGAGCGCGGGAGAGGTGGTCGGCCTCGTCCTCGGCGGTGCCCAGGCGGCGCTCGGCAAGTGGGATGCCCAATTGCAGGCCGTCGATGCCGCACTCGCCAAGGTGGGCGGCTCGGCGCTCGAAACCCCTTTGCGCGAGCAGCGTGCCACGGCGCTCGAGGCCCTGGGCCGGCAGCCCGAGGCAATGATCGAGTGGCAGAAGGTGATGGCGAGCGCCGCAACCCCGTTCACGCGCGCCCTGTCGCACGTGCGCATCGGCGACCTGAGCCACCCCGGGCTGGGCGCCAAGGCCCCGGACGCCAAGCGGGCCAAAGACGCCTACGATGCCGCGCTGAAGCTCGTGCGGGTCGGCGACAAGGACCCCCCGGCGGGCGATCTTGCGTACCTCGCAGCCGACATCCGGCTGAAGCTCGCCAAGCTGTGACCATGCCTCGCGGACCTGCGACGCCCGCCGCGCTCGGCGCCGCGCGGTCTCGCATGACCGTGCCGGCTACGACGCTGCTGGCTACGACGCTGCTGGC
>SHZF01000006.1 GCA_009692425.1 Myxococcales bacterium
AATCCGTCGGTGAAGGACAACAACTCGATGCAGGTGCCGTAGCGCTCGATCAAGCCAGTGGGGCGGGAACGGGGGCTCTTCTTCTGCGCGCGTGGCGTCCGCCGGCGCGCAGCGGCTCGCGATTCCGCATGGGGCACGCTCAGCGCTTGTTCAGCGCACGCTCAGCACACGCTCAGCACACGCTCAGCACATGTTCAGCACACGCTCAGCGCATGTTCAGCGCATGTTCAGCACACGTTCAGCGCATGTTCAGCGCAACGAGCCCGCAGTTGGACACGGGCCGGGCCGTCACCGACAGCGCTGTACGGTGGCGCGAGCACCTGAGTTGCGCGAACCAGCGCCTGTGCCTGACGAGCCGAGATCCGACCCGTATACCGCGACCTGTGCAGGCCACCAGGTGACTTCGTCGTGATCGACGGGCCAGACCGCGCCGAAGTGCCGGGAACCGGATTCGAACCGGCATGGACTTGCGTCCAGGGGAGTTTAAGTCCCCTGCGGCTACCGTTTCGCCATCCCGGCGGCGCTCACGATCAATACAGGAATTCGAAGTAGTGCAGGCTCGGCATGCTGACCGTCTTCGTCACATGGAACACGCCGTTCTGCGCGTCGATCAGGGTCCCCGGCTCCGAGAAGATGAACTGGCTCCAGGTCGCCGAGGAGCCGTCCATGAACGCGGCGCGGTAGCCGACGGTCGTGACGTCTGCGGGAATCTTTTCGATCTGGATGCGCAGGTTGTGTTCCAGCACTTCCTTGCCCGTCGATGCGTCCACGGCGAGGTCGGCGACGAGGACCCGCAGCATCCGCTTGCGCCCGGCCGTGACAGCCGGGTACTTGGCGGTCTGGTCGGCGGCAATGCACTCGATTTCCTTGCCGAGCGGGTCCACGCAGGTTTCGCGTGTGGCCAGCAGCACGATGCCGCTGTCTTCGCTAGACAACTTGCCGCCCAGCGCGTCCGGGCCGTGTTGGACTTCTAGCACCTGTTTCTCGGCCAGAAACCCTTCGTTGAACCAGAAGCTGTGCCATGCCGCTGGCTTCAGCGAACCGGGCGCCGGCAGCTTCGTGCCGGTGGTGCCGAACCAGAAATATGGGCTGTCTTTTGAGGACTTAGCGACGTCAGCGATGTTCGACTTGGCCTTGTCGATGGTCGGCAAGCGCGGCGCCGTCGCCACGGAAGCTTCGCTGACAAGGCCCTGCCACAGGATCTTGGTCGCTCCGAAGAATGCCCCGACATAGGCCGACAAGCGCGCGGGGTCCTTGAGGAGCGTGTCCGGCAGGGGCTTGGTTGTCGGCGGCACGAAGCGCAGGTCGGTGACCCACAGCGGGATCGGCTCGGACCCGTCGGACAGGTGGCCCACGATCTTGCCGGTGTCGTCCCTTTGCTCGATCTTGCCGGCGGCCTTGGACATGTACTTCTCGTGCTTCAGGCCCTTGGATGCCGCGTAGTCAGCGATTTTCTTGACGATCGCCTTGGCCTCCGACGGCGTCGAGGCTTCGACTTCGAAAGCCAGGTAGCTCAGCGGCAAGCGCCCCTTCTCTTCGGTCGTACCCGCCTTGGCGTCCGCAGGCTTGATCGGGACTTGGGTCGCGACCACGTAGTCGATGAAGTCAAAGATCGGCGAGCGACTCGTGTTGCCCGGGTCCGGGTTCTCCACGGCCAACAAGCCCTTGATGACCACTGACGGGCCGATCAGGCTGACGCCGTTGCTCGGCAGTGGGAATTCGTTGCGCATCTCGATGGCAAACTGCTTGTAGGCTTCGAGCCACTTCGCCTTCGTGTCGGCCGCGAAGCCGCCTGCGCCGAACGGGTCGCGCCCGAACTCGATGTTGAACAGGCTGGGCGTGCAGTCCCAGGGCCTGGACTTGCCGGGCTCCGGGTTGCACCTCGGCTCCTTGCTGTTCTTGGCCGGCAACTCGCGGTTGTACCAGCGCGTGATCTGGCGCACGACCTGCGCGTACTTGAGGGGGTCCGCAATCGCCTTGCCCTTCTGCTCTCCGTTCTCGTACGTGCACGCGGCATCCCCTTCGCCGATGTCGTAGCCCGCAGTCCACACGGGCACGGTGTTGGCGCCGCGGGTCGCTTCGATGAGTGCGTTCAACTCCTTGAAATTAAATGCATCAATGTTAGTTTCCGTCGTCGTGCCGACCACGTGCGGCTTCTTGCGGTCGGGGAACACGCCCTGCAAGGTCGCGCCGCAGCCATAGCCGACGGGAATGCGTGTCCAATACGCGTGCACGGAGCCAAAGTTGGCACGAAAAGTATCGACTGCGACGTCGAGGTCCACCGACGCGACCGGGGCGCCGTTGACGCCGCGCAGGCCGGCGACCTTGAGGCCATCGGCGACCGGCTTCGTCATGTCGGCGCAATCGACGCCGGTCGGGCTGCCGCGCACCCGGCAGCGGCTCGCATCTACGCGCACCGAGCGAAAGCGCACCGATGTCGTGTTTTCGGGCAGGACGACGGCAGTCTCCTCAATGCACGCTGCCGTGCCCAACGCCAGGAGCAGGGCGGCGGTGATGGCGACGGCAAACCGTTGGCGCTGGGGAGGCGGGAGGGTGCGGCAGGGTGTGGGCATGAGATCCTCGCCTCGCACGAACGCAGGTGGCAGTTGCAGGCGCCAGAAGTATCGGGGACCGATCGATGACGGTCAAGCACGCGCACGGTCAACAGGTTCTGGTGCTCGGCCCGCCCCTGGAACCTGCGCCGAGGCAACGGCACCGCGGGGCTGGGCAGGTCCGACGTCGAGCGTACCCTCGCACTCTGCCAGGCGGGCCGCAGCGAGACCGAGACCGAGACCGAGGTGGCCGTGGCCCGCCCGCGCGGTGGGCCCTGCGGCGACCCGGGGCCATGCCGGGCAACCCGGCCCGTTGTCCGTCACGCACAAGACTTGGCGACCATTGCCGATCTCCAGGTGCACACGCAGGTGCGGCGCGGGTGTGTCAGGCTCCGGCTCGAGGGCATCGACCGCAAAGGCGTCCAGAGAGTTTTGTGTAATGATATCAATAACTTCTGCCCAGAGCTCCTCGTCGGGTCCGTGCAGTGCATCGCCTGCGATCCAGAAGGCAAGCGTACCCGCGCGTGCGCCGACGGCCGCCTGCAACCGCGCCTCGACTGCGGCCAGCGAGCGGGGCCGTTGGGCCGACCGGGCGCGTACCGAGAGCAGGGCTCCACGCAACACGTCGCCTGGCCGCGCCAACGCCGCACGGAGGTGCGCCAGATCGTCGGCAGGGACCCCCTCGGCGGCAGTTCCGCCCAGCATTTCGGTCCGCGTGACGGCCGCCACCAATGCATTCGACAGATCGTGCGCCAGCTTGCGCGTAGCGGCGTGCAGCAACCGCACCGCCTCGGGATCCAACGGCCGAACGCGCCAGGATGGGCTCGCGTCGTGCGGCGGGGTCACGGAGCGCAGCCCTGGTCCAGCCGCCACAGCGCCGTCGACAGCGAGCCGTCTGGATCGACGCCGCCCCACAGCCAGGCTTGGCGCGACGCCTCGACGTGCACCGACAGCGCGTGCAACAGGGACGGCGGTACGGGCCCCAGCCCGTTCGTGTCCAGCCGAAAATGCGGCGCCGGATTGAAGGGCAGCCCGCACACGCCGAACGCGAACGACACCTGCTGCGTGACTTCGGTCCAGTTCGTTGCGGGCGCGCCGGGGCACGGCTGCTTGTTGTCGTCGAAGTCTTTGAACCTCGGCGCAATTTGCACGGAAAACCACGCGCGTCCCGACAGCCCGTCGTAGAGCACGGGCAAGAATGCGGGGCCGCCGCCCGAGGGCCGCAACAACTGGGTCTGGGGCGGGTTCGTGTCGGGCTTGAGAAAGGTCGGCGCTGCAAACGACAGGAACATTGGCGCCGTCAGCGTCTGTGTCGCCCATACGACCGTCTCGCTGTAGCCGAAGCAGCCCAGGTCCTTGGCCGTCTGGGCGATGTCGAGCCCCAGCTTGCCGTCGGCCTGGTTGCGGATGGAGCCGGCCGCCACCGCAAATACGTCGGCGCGCGGGTCGTAGATGGCCAGCGCACCGTAGCGCGGCTGTGGCTTGAGCGTCGCGTTGACCAGCTTGGCGCCCTGGTTCGTCCAGGTCAGCGTCGCGAGGTCGAGCGACCAGAAAGCCTGCGTTTCGCCCGCCAGGTCGAAGCCGCCATAGCTGAGCAGGCGATTGCGCAGCGGGTCCCACGCCTGCGACGGAGCGACGAGAGGCGGTGCGTTGGCCGTCTGGGCCACGACCGGTTGGGGTGTGCCGGCCGCGAGATCGAGGGTGTGCACGCTGTCCACCGGCTTCAACGCGGGGTCGACGGAGCCGCCCTGTTGCAGCCGGCCCTCCCACAGCCGCGCAATGTCGGTGAACGTCATGTTGGCCTGGACCTGCAAGCCGGCCGCCAGGACGAGCCGCCCCGCCTTGTTGTCCACGCCGCCGAAGCCGAACGCGTGCAGCACCGGCTGGTCCGACACCTTGCGCCACTTGCCGGACTGGACGCCGTAGCACCACGCATCCACCGCAGGCACGACGCGGGCCGGCGCCTTCCCGCCGACCGGCAGTTCGTAGAGCAGGCCGCCGCCAAGGCAGAACTCCTGCTTGGCCTCGAACCAGCCCGAGGCAGCGCCGATGCGCCCCTGCGGTGATTCGGTATCGACCTGGCCGTAGTTCTGGGTCTTGGGCAAGTACAGGCCGACGCGGGAGCGCGATGTCGGCACCGAAGCAGGCGGCTTCGACCAGTGCGCGCCACCGCCGATCAGGAATCCGCCGACGCCCGGCACCCACGCGGCAAAGCCACCGGCCCGCTGCAAGCCGACGACCGCCGCTGCGGGGTCGGACACGGCGCTCGTGTTCGCCGTCAGCGCCACCGCGAATCCGCTCGCGAACGACAGCGTCGTGTGCCCCGCCATCTCGCCAGACGCGAGGCGGCCGCCCATCAGGTGCAGCGTGCCGGCATCGTCGAAACTGCACTGGGCCAGGTTCGTGGGCAGCACCACGCTACCCACCAACGTCAGGCGTACCGCCTCGAGCGAGTCGCCACCTGCCGTGGCGGGCTGGATCCGGAACAGCTGGCCACCCGCGTCGAGCACCACACCGAGGTTGCCGTCCAGCGTCGTGGTGGCGCACGCCGCCGTGCCGGTCAGCGTGCCGACGGAGGGCACGAGGTCCGCCCAGGCCGCCCCGACGCCGCCGAGCTTGACCCAGCGCGGTGCCGAATGACCGGACTGGTAGAGGACCAGCGTGCGGCCGCCGCCCGGCAGGGGCAGCGTGTGGCCGTGCGCCGCCGCGATGAACGGCAGGCCTTCACCGCTCAGAGGCAAGGGCGGAATGTGTGCGGCGTCGGTGTCGGCCAGCGCGCTCACGTCGGTCCAGCCGCCATCTTGCGCCAGCGCCCATACCGTGGGGTCGGGCTTGACCGCCGTCGTCCCGCCCACCAACACGAGGCGATCCGCTGGCCCGTCCCACACCAGCGCCCCACTGCCGCGCGGACCCGGCTTGGCGTCTGGCGCCAGCTTCCACCCGCCGACCTGCGACTTCACAATCGCTCCACTGTATAACGACTTGAGTTCGAGCGACCACACGTCGGCGCGCAGCGTCATGTCGTGGGCCTGCGGCACCGCGCCGCCGTACAGCACCAGCCGCTGCCAGCCGGGCGCGACTGCCGCTGTCCACACATGGCGCGGTTGGGGTGCGCCCACTGCAGCGCGGACGAAGCCCGCCGCAAACGGCAGCGCCGTGCACGCAGGCTTGCCGTCGAGCCCGCACTTGATGACGGCCGCGTTCAGCGGCGCACCATCGGGACACTTCGGCAGCTCGACTGCGCAGGGGTTGCATGCGCCGCCGACGGGCGTCTTGCCTTGCCACACGAACCCTTCGTCGGTGGTGCCGTCACAATCGTCGTCCAGCGCGTTGCACGCTTCGGCCACCGCGCCGGCCGCGGGCGTCTTGCAGATCGTGGCGCCGGCGGCGTCGCACGAGACCAGGCCCGACTCCTTGCCGCAGATGCCGGCGACGACCGTGCACTGTGCTGCCAGCGGCAGGCCTTGGAATTGCAGGCCGTCGTCGACGCTGCCGTTGCAGTCGTTGTCGATGCCGTCGCAGGACTTTTCCGGCGCCTCGAAGCCAGCCAACGTCGGTGCCTTGCAGGCGCAGCCGATGCAGCCGAACGCCGGAAACTTCGCGGCTGACGTCTTGTCGCAGACGACCTCGACCGCGTCGAGCTTGCCCTGGCACACGCCGTGGTCGCATAGCGGCTTGAGGTCTTGCTTGGCGCCGTCGAAGGCATCGACGATGCAGTTTCCGTCGCTGTCGATGGCGTTGGACTGCACGGCGTCGATCGTGCCATCGCCGTTCGTATCCTTCGGCTGTTTGGGGTCGCCGATTTCGACGCCGTCTGCAATGCCGTCGTCGTCGCTGTCGGCCAGCGCGACATTGGTGCCGAGCGTCTTTTCGAGGCCGTTTGCGAGCCCGTCGCCGTCGAGGTCCGAGTCGAGCGGCTGGCAATGGTTTTCCGTGCAGATGCCGCCCGCGCAATCGCCGTCGCCAGAGCACTGCGATGAGCAGCGGCCGAGGTGGCACTCGCCGGAGTCGCAATGGCTGCCTATTCCGCAACTTGCGCCGAACTTGCGCTTCTTGCGGCCAAACAGATCGGCGCACCCGACAACGAGCGGCAGCGCCAGCGCAAGCACGAGCAAGCCGCAGATCCCGTGCGTCCCCGCGCGCACCGACCAGAGGGCCACTCCTAGAGCCGGGTGCGCGCGAACCATTACGACCTCTGTGCGACTAGAGCGCGGCCCGCAATCTAGCAGAGCGGCGGGTTGGGCGGGAAGGCACCGGGTCGGCCTGACGTCGGCCTGACGCTGCGTTGAGGACAATGGCGAGCGCTGCCGTCGTCGTTTGGCGTCTCACCCCCTGGCAGTTTCGCGAGACGCCTCGGATCGGAAACCGGGGGTGGACGGGGAGGCTGTGCGCCTCTGACGCCAAAAACCGATGCTATGTTCAGATCATACGATCGAGGAGCCAACTGGCACGCACCTTGCTCCCTAGGTCTGCGCCGGCCGCAACCAAGTGGCCTGCGTGGGAGCCCGCATGCAGTCCAGGATCCTGAGCGCCGCGGTCGTCGGTGTCGATGCGCGGCTGGTCGAAGTGGAATGCGACGTCTCCGGCGCCGTGATGGCTTTCGATACCGTCGGGCTACCCGAACTGTCGGTGCGCGAGGCGCGCTACCGGGTGCGCTCGGCGATGCGGGCTTCGGGCCTGAAGTTCCCCGGCCGCAGCGTCCTGATCAACCTGGCGCCCGCCGACCTGCGCAAGGACGGGACCTGCTACGACCTGCCGCTGGCGCTCGCCCTGCTGGCGGCCGATGGGACCCTGCCGCCGGGCGTGCTGGACGGCTTCGTGGTCGTCGGCGAGCTGTCGCTGATGGGCGGCGTGCGGCCCGCGGTCGGCGTCCTCGCGATGGCCCAGTTGGTGCGCGACCTCGGCTTGCGCGGCATCCTCTGCCCTGCGGACAACGTCGCCGAGGCCCGCGCAGTCCACGGCATCGAGGTGCGTGCGGCCCAGATGCTGGCCGGCGTCGTCGACTGCCTGCGCAGCGGTGCCGCATGGCCGGAGCCCGCGTGTATGCCGCGACCTGTGGCACCGCGCTCCCACGACCTGTGCTGGTCCGACATCCGCGGTCACGCTGTCGCCAAACGTGCGCTTGAGGTGGCGGCGGCGGGCGGGCACAACGCCGTGATGGTCGGCACGCCGGGCACCGGCAAGACGATGCTGGCCCGTCGCCTGCCGTCGATCCTGCCGCCGCTCGACGCCAACGAGGCCGTCGAGGTGACGAAGGTGCACTCCGTGGCTGGCTTGCTCCACTCCGGCGCGGGCCTCCTGACCGAGCGGCCCTTCCGCGCGCCGCACCACACCATCAGTGCGGCTGCGCTCGTGGGCGGTGGGTCGATCCCCAAGCCGGGCGAGGTGTCGCTGGCCCACCGCGGTGTGTTGTTCCTCGATGAGTTGGCTGAGTACCCGCGCTACGTGCTGGAGACCCTGCGGCAGCCGCTCGAAGACGGCACGGTCACGGTGACGCGCGCCCGCCAAGTCGCCCGGTTTCCGTCGCAGGTCATGCTCGTCGCCGCCCTGAACCCGTGCCCGTGCGGCCGCCAAGGCTCAGCTACCCATGCGTGCACGTGCTCGCCGGTCGCGCTCAATCGGTACCGCGGCCGGCTGTCGGGTCCCTTGCTCGACCGCATCGACCTGCAGGTGCGGGTACCGGCGCTCGAAGCGGGCGCGCTGCGCGGGGGCCCCGATGGCGATACGTCCGACACGGTCCGAGGTCGGGTGTGTGCCGCACGGCGTGTGCAGTACGACCGGTTCGGGCCCGGCGTGACGAACGCCACCGTGCCTATGCCACGCCTGCGCAACATGAGCCCGCTCGCGACGCCCGTCCACGACGTCCTGCTGCGCGCACTCGAAATGTTCGGCCTGTCGCCGCGTGCCCACGACCGCATCTGGCGCGTGGCGCGCACGATCGCGGACCTCGGCGGGGTGCATGCCGTCGAGATTGGCCACATTGCCGAAGCCTTGCAATACCGCTGCTTCGACGAACCCTGCGCGCCCTTGGCGACCCGCGCCGCAGCCGCATAGCCACCCCTCGATACCCTGACCGGCCGCCGGGCGTTCTGGCGGACCGGATTTTTCAAGGGCGACATCTCCGTCGCCCCGGAGGCACCATGGCAGACAAGACCAACGTTCCGCTCCTCGACGACCTCGTTCGCTCCATCGAGAAGGCATTTGGCAAGGGCATCGTGATGGCAGCGGACGGGCCCGCCGTCGATCAGGACATCGAGCCGCTTCCCACCGGTTCGTTCGCGCTGGACCGGGCCCTCGGCATCGGCGGCCTCCCGAAGGGGCGCATCATCGAGATCTTCGGGCCCGAGTCGTCGGGCAAGACCACGATGGCGCTCTCGGCATTGGCCCAGGCGCAACGCCAGGGCCTCGTGGCGGCC
This sequence comes from Myxococcales bacterium, assembly GCA_009692425.1. GTDB lineage: Bacteria > Myxococcota_A > UBA9042 > UBA9042 > UBA9042 > SHZF01. The sequence continues at coordinate 8,969 of SHZF01000006.1, forward strand.
TTCATCGACGCGGAGCACGCGCTCGACCTGAAGTACGCCCGCGACCTCGGATGCGACTGCAGCCGGCTGCTGTTGAGCCAGCCCGACTGCGGCGAGCAGGCCATGGATGTCGTCGAGGCGCTCGTGCGCTCTGGCGAGGTCGGCCTGATCGTGATCGACTCCGTGGCGGCGCTCACCCCCAAGGCGGAAATCGACGGCGAGATGGGCGACAACCACGTCGGCCTGCACGCCCGCCTGATGTCGCGGGCGATGCGCAAGCTGGCGGCGCTGGCGCACCAGACGGGCACGACGCTCATCTTCATCAACCAGATCCGCATGAAGATCGGCGTCACGATGGGGAGCCCGGAGACGACGACCGGCGGCAACGCGTTGAAGTTCTACGCGTCGGTGCGGCTCGACGTGCGGCGTATCGGCTCGCTCAAGCGTGACGAGGCGATCTACGGCAACCGGCTCAAGATCAAGGTGCAGAAGAACAAGGTCGCGCCGCCGTTCCGGCAGTGCGAGATCGACCTGCTGTTCGGCCAGGGCTTCTGCCGCGAGGCCGAGGTGTTTGACCTCGGCGTGCAGCAGGGCGTCATCCAGCGCTCGGGTGCCTTCTACCGCTGCGGCGACGAGATGGTCGGTCAGGGCCGCGACCGCGCCGTGGCCGAACTGAAGGCGCGTGCCGAACTGTGCCGGCGCATCGAAGCCAAGCTCGCGGATGCCCCGGCCGACCTCGCCAGCGACCTCGACGAGGCCGCGTAGCCATCACCTGTCGGAGGCAGCCGGCACGGTGCCGGCGGTCTCGTTGCAGATGCACGCGCGTGCATCCATTCGGAGGAAGTCATGGATTTGAACAAGGTACTGCTCATCGGCCGCCTCGGCGGCAAGCCCGAGATCAAGAAGTCCGCCGCTGGCGACCCCGTCGCCCGCATGCGGGTTGCCACCAGTTTCCAGCGCGAGAAGGACGGCGTGTGGGAGAAGGAGACGGAGTGGCACACGGTGGTCGCGTTCGGGCGCACCGCGGAGAAGTGCGGTGAGTTCCTCGACAAGGGGCGGCTCGTCTACGTCGAGGGCGCGCTGCGCTCGAACGAGTGGACGGACAAGGAAGGCAAGGCCCGCGTCGACCGCGAGGTACGGGCGCGCGACGTGTACTTCCTCGACAAGGCACCCGCGGCCCCCACCCAAGCGCTCGCCGTGTAGGCAGCCTCGGTCGCGGCGGATCGTCGCACAGCCCGCAAGGGGGCGGGTCCGGGCACCAGGCTCGGGCCCGCCCCGCTCGCCGGATCAGGCCAACCGCGCTGGATCAGGCTGCCGCAGTCGGCGTGGCCGGTGCCCTGGCGCTGGTTTCGAGCGCGGACCCAAACGCCGCACCGGGCAGCGGGCCCGCCTTGCCCATCTTCGTCCGCGCCGGGTTGAAGTAGCCGAACCGCAAATTCGGATGGCGGCGGCGCAATTCATGGACCATCGCGAGCATTCCGATCGGCGCGGCGACCGCGTCGGGGCCGAGCACGCGCAGGTAGAGTTCCGGGTCGATGTTCAGGTTGCGGAGCTGCACGAGATGGACCCCACCGCGATCGATGAACTGCGAGAGTGCGTCCACTTCCACTGGCGAGTCGGATACGCCCGGGAACATGAAGGCGTTCAGGCTCACGTACTTGCCGCGGCTCGACATCTCCACCGCCGACTGCAGGACGTGGTCGAAGGTGTAGCCGCGCGGCTTGTAGTAGGCCGTGTACAACGCGGCCCGCCCGGAGTTCAGGCTGATGCGGATGCTGTCGAGTCCGGCGTCGGCCAGTCGCGCCACGACCTTGGGCAACGACGCGTTCGAATTCAGGTTGACCACGCCGTTCGCAGTGCGCCGTCGGATGCCGCGCACGGTCGCTTCGAGCACCTTCGGCTGCATGAGCGGTTCGCCCTCACAGCCCTGGCCAAAGCTGACGACACCGTTCGGCACGCGTTCCAAGTGCTGCACAGCCAGTTCGATCAGGTCGTCGGAGCCCGCCGGCGTCGCGATGCGGTCGTGGTTGGCGGCGAAGCTGGAGCCGGTCTGATCCGAGATGCAGCCGACGCACGCCGCGTTGCAGGTCGATGCAGCCGGCATCGGCGCTTCCCAGCGGCCCAGGAAGAAGTTCTGCGCGGCCCGGCAGTGGTAGACGAGCGCGCAGTGCTCGATGTGCGCGAGCGCCCGGTTCGCCGGCGACGCCTTGCGGATGCGCCGCACTCCGCGCTGCACCGCCGCGATGTCGAAGCGGTACGGGTCCTGGCGCGGGTCCGCATCGACGCGCACGGCCGGCACGACGAAGCGGCCGTTCATCCAACCGATGGCCGTGTACGCGTACAGCGGAAGGTCCGGGGCGCCCGGCGCGGTCTCGAAGGCGGGGTGGAGCAACCGCAGATACGCCGGCGCAACGAAAGCCGCTGCCGCCTGCAGCGGACCCGTGTGTGCATCACCCTCGACTTCGACCAGTTCGTCGATGCCCGCGTCCACTGCCAGCGGACGGCGGCCCGGCAGCACGAAAACGTCGCTCCCCTTCGGCAACGCGATCATCTCGACGGCCAGCGGCCGCCGCAGGCTGTCGCCGTCCCAGCAGACCAATGCAAGGTCGGGGTGGTCGAAGATGCGCCCGGCGGAATCGGCGACCACGGCACGCGGGAAAAGGTCAGGCATGGGAACTCGCTACAGCGTGACTTGGGCGTTGAGCAGCACGTTGAAGCTTGCGATTTCGCCCAAGTTGGCGCCACTGACGCTGGTCGAGGCGTCCTTCGCGGACTTCACGAACGGGATTTGCACGGCGGCCCCGATCTGCGCGACCTTGAGGTACGTGCGCAGCCCGAACGTGCCGAGCCACACCCCCTTGACCATGGGAGCGTTTTCCAGTTCGAACAGGCCATCCAACTCCGCCGCGATGCCGACGATGCCGAGGTCGGCCAGCAGACCTGCGCCCACGTTGGCGTACCGCATGCGCTTTGCGGCACCAAACAGCTTGTCATCGACGGCCTTCGCCATGGGACGCAGATCGACGTACTCGCCGCGCGCGGTCACCTTGACGAACATCAGGTCCACACCGACGACGGCATACGGCGCGTACGACAGGTAGCTGTGCAGGTAGCGCGGGGTCGCGAGCACGTTAGAAAGCGCGATCGTGTCGGCGTCGGCAGTGCCCGTGGGTGCGTACACGCTCACGCCGGTCGTCCACCCAAAGCCCAGGCTGCCCGCGCCGTAGGCGTCACCGGTGTGCAGGTCGAGTCCGAGGTTGCCGAGTTCGAACGAGTCGCCCTTGTCGTTGTGGAAACCGGCAATGGCGATCTGGGCCGTCGCTTCGAGCCAGCGCAGGTTCAGGCGGGCGTACGGCTCGACCGAAAACGTTGTCGTCTTGGCCGGTTTCGACGCGTTCTGGTAGACCTCGACCAGGGTCGCCATCGTCTTGAGCTTCGACGAGTCGATCGTGGCGAGGTAGGCCTTCTGCGCCGCGGTCGGCGTCTGACCGTGGGCCTTCATCTGGTCCTCCATGGCCTTCTTGAACTCCTCGGTCTTGCCCGCATCGGCAAACTCCTTCATCTGCTTGGCGTCCACGTACTTCAGGTACTCGACCATCTTCGCGGCCTCGGGATTCGACTTGGCCTGTTCGTCCACCGCCTTCTTCACCGCCGTCTGGATGACTGCCTCGACAGGAGCCACCTGGAAGTTGGCGCCCGCCGAAATGAACCGGTCCCTTGCGTCGTGTTTCACGGTGCGGCCGACGAACAGGTCGCCGTTGTTGAAGGGCCGCGCGTTGGCGACACCTGCGGCGCCGATCAGGCCGCACGCCACCATGACTGGCACTGTCCCCCGCTTCATGCCGTCCTCCCAGGCCCGCGCGATGGGCGCGCTGCCACGAACGTGGCGCCGACCGAGGAGGCCAGCGCCGACGCAGCCCCCATGCTACGGGTGCGCGCCCCGACCAGCAACCACGCGGGCTTTGCGGCTGCGGATCCGGTCGCCTATCATCTGACCACGTCCTCGGGCTCACGCCGTCGCGCCGGGGCCAGACGTGGACGATGCCCCAGCACCAGGCCCCCGAGCGCTACCGAGGCACCTTCTTCGCCCTTGCCGGGGCGCTGACGCTGCTCGGCATCGCACCCATCTGGGTGACCGACATCCTGCCCGTCGTCGATGTCGGCTCGCACCTGCACCTGATCAAGATCCTGCACGAGTACGGCTCCAGCGAACTGTTGCAGCGGCACTACGTCAAGGTCGACGCGATCGTGCCGTACCTGACCTACTACAAGGCCGTAGATGTGCTCGCCTATTTCGCCCCCATCGAGGTGGCGAACCGCATCGTCCTGTCCGTGGTCGTCGCGGCAATTCCCTGGTCGGCCTACGCGCTGATTCGGCGAGCGGGGCATGACCGTTGGCTCTTGTTCGGTGTGCTTCCGTGGATGCTGAACCCAGACTTCTTCATGGGGTTCTTGAACTTTCTGATGTCGATTCCGCTGTTCCTCTGGCTGCTGTGGGCGCACCTCGGTCTGCTGCGGCGGCCGACGTGGGGCCGCGCGGCGCTCGTCGCAGGCCTGCTCTGCCTGATGGCGACGACGCACTACCTGCTGTGGGCGGTGGCGCTCGTACTGTTGCCGCTGCTCGCGCTCGTGCACGGCGGCCGCAACGGCTGGCTCCGCGGGTTGGGCTGGCCGCTGCGCGAGGCGCTGCTCGGCCTGCCGTCAGTCGGCGTACTGATGCCGTGGTTCCTGACATATTTCGTGCTCGCAGACGGTGTCGCGACGTCGGATCAGGTCGCCAATGCCGCCCAAGGCAGTCTGTGGACACGGCTCGGCAGCGTGTACTCCGGCGAACACCTCGGCCCGGTAGAGAACCTGCGCCAGTTGTTCGATCAACTGTTCGACGCCATCGATGCGCCGGCGGCTCCGGCCAACCTCTTGCAGCGCAAAGGAGAGCTGATCAGCACGCTGTGGCTGGCGGGCCTGCTGCTGTGGTTCATCGGCGCCGCCCGGACGCCGGCCGAGTCGACAGACGCCGCGCAGCCGGACCCGACCGCCCCCCAGGGCCGGCGCGACACTCCCGTTATTTCAGGCACATCCTACCTCGGCTGGGTGCTGTTGCTGTGCGCTGCGGCCTATTTCGTGCTGCCCAAGCACATGGTGCGACCGATCTGGTTGTGGGGCGTGAACTTTCGCCTGGCGGAAGTGCTCGCCATCCTCGCGGTCGTCGCCCTGCCCCTGCGACCGTTGGCCGCCGCTGTGGGCGTGCGGGGCCGCGTCTGGGTCGGGTCGTGTCTCCTGTTCGTGGCGGCCTGTTGGCTGCCCATCGCGACCATCGAGTCATTCCTGTTGGCTCGCACCGAATTCGGCGACATCCGCCGCGCGCTGGCCACCATTCCTCCGGGCCACAAGGTGCTCGTGCTGCGCCGCAAGCTGCTCAGCAGGCACATGAAGTACACAATATTCAACAATATCACAGAGTACTATGCGGTCCTCGTCGGCGGCTACGTGCCGTATTCGTTTGCCGACACGTCGTCCAAGCCCTTCGTCGTCAACCGCAAGTACGCGGTGCCCGCGCCGCCGTGGGACACGCCGGACGCTTTCAGTTGGGAAGCGCACGGTCGCTACTACGACTACCTCGTCCTGTTCGGCGAATCGGGTGCGGCCCGCGAGCCCTATGAAGACCAACTCCCGGCCACGCTGCACACCGTGTACCAGCGCGCCCAATGGCGGGTTCTGCGCAATCCTGTGCCGGCGCAGTGGCCCGAATGGACGCCGGCCCAATGGGCGGCGGACGCCGACACCCGCATTGCGCGCCGCGTCGAGCCCCTGTTGGCCTTGCGCGCTGCTGCCGACGCAGGTTTTCGCAACCACCTCGATGCAACCGACGCCGCCGTGGCGGCGGTGCTCGACGCGCTGCCGTGGCTGGAGAGGCGCTGGTCGATTGCCGCCCGTGTCGGCTGGCCGGTCTCGTCGGCGGCTCCAGTCCAGACAGACGGGGTGTCAGGTCACGGGCCGGGGGAGCAACCAGAAGCGCTCAAGGGGGCGGCGGAGCCTGCGCTGGAGCGACCCTACGTGCCTGCGGATCCGGGGCCGGACCCTGCCATGGTACCGCCGGAATTGGGGCGACCGTCGTCGACGCCATGACGGGCCGGCGTGTGTGCGTCGGGTTGCGTTCACGTTGCTGCTGGGTCAGGCTCGCGCCGCCGGACCGCCAAGGACCGCTCGGACCCGATGGTTGCTGCCCGACCGCTCCTGATCGTCGTGCCGTGCTACAACGAAGCGGCGCGTCTGGCTCCGGATCAGTTCGTAGCGTTTGCGAACGCGGAGCCCGGCATCGGCTTTGTTTGCGTCGACGATGGCAGCACCGATTCGACACGGCGGGTGCTGCACGATCTCGCGACTGCAGCAGCAGGCGGCGTCCACGTGGTCGAACTCGACCGCAACGGCGGCAAGGCCGAGGCTGTGCGGCGCGGGTTGCAGCACGCGTGTTCGCTCAACGCAACCATGGTAGGGTACTGGGATGCGGACTTGGCAACGCCGCTGGACGCCATCGTCCGGTTTCGTGAAGCGCTGGCCGCCCGCCCCGGCCTCCACGTGGTCCTCGGTGCGCGGGTAAAACTGCTGGGCCGCGCCATCGACCGCACGCCGAGCCGCCACGTCGTCGGGCGCGTCTTTGCGACGCTGGCTTCGATGGCCATCGATCTGCCGGTGTACGACACGCAATGCGGTGCCAAGCTGCTGCGGAACAGCGAAGTCCTGCGCGACGCCCTGGCCACGCCGTTCCGCTCCCGCTGGGCATTTGACGTCGAGTTGCTGCTGCGCCTGAAACGAGGCTTCGCGGCGCAGCAAACCGGGTTGGAGGCGGTTTGCTGCGAACTCCCGCTCGACAGTTGGCGCGACGTGCATGGCTCGAAACTGAAAGCAGCGGACTTGCCACGCTCGCTGGCCGAATTGGGCCGCATCTGGTGGGAGGGGCGGCGGTGACGGGACGCGTCTTCGGGTTGCCCATGCGGGCCAAGATGTGCGTCCAGGCGCTCAGCCTGTTGCTCCCTGCCCTTGCCGTGGCCGCCATCGTGCGCAAGGTCCTCGACGTGCCGCCGCCAACCCCTCTCGATGTGCACCTGCAACCGGACGGCCAGCGGCTCGGGCTGACCGAAGCCCGCCGCCGCGAGCTTTTTGCCCAGATCGCCGACCACGATGCCGAATGGTGGCAACGCACGGAGCGCTTTGCCGACGCCTGGTCGCGCCATGACGACTACCACGTGCACCTGGGTCGCTTTGTTACCGAACTGGCCGTCGAGCACGGACTCGATGAGACGACGCTGTTTCTCGTATACGACGAAGGCGTACACCGCCAGTGGCCGGGCACTGCAGGTCGCCCCCTGACGCCGACGTGGGTCGTGCTGAAGCCGCGCACGCAATGACGACGACCAGACCGCCCGGGGTGACCGCCGCAGCGCCCGCGTCGGAGGCATGGTTTGCCATCGTCGGGTTGCGCCTGCTCCTCTGGCTGGGCGTCGCCGCATGGTGGCTGTGGCCCTGGCTGAGCGACCCCTGGAAGGTCGGCGTGTCGCAGGACGCCGCGTATTTCTTGCACCACGCGGAAGCCGCCTGGCGCACGTGGGTCCAGTACCGTGAGCTGCCGGTGTGGGAGCCTTGGTTCTGCGGCGGCATTCCCGGGCTGGGCAACATCCAGAACAACGCCATCTCCCCGACGTTTGCGCTCACGTTCAGCTTCGGGTTGATGCCAGGCATCCGTCTCGGCTGGCTGCTCTACGTCGTCGCCGGCATGGAGGGCTCGTATCAGTATGCGCGACACTTCGGTGTCCGCGGCGCCGGCGCCGCGCTGGCTGGCGTGGTCTTCGCACTGTCGGGGCGGTTCGCGCAGTCTTTCTACGACGGCCAGCCGGTATTTCTCGGTTTCGAGCTTGCGCCGTGGGTCTTGCTGGGCCAGGTCGCCGGGCTGCATTCGTGGCGGGCGGCGGCCGGTGGCGCGGTGGCGATGGCGATCGTGTTCCTGGAAGGTGGTGCCGTTGCCACGCCGCTCCTCGGGCTCGCGCTCGCCGTCGGCATGATCGGGCACACGGTCGATGCACTCGTGCGCCGCAACGTCGCGTGGTGGCGGCCGCTGGGCGTGCTCGTCTTCATGGCCCTCGTCACCGCCGGGTTGAGTGCGCTGCGCCTGCTGCCCGTCGCGGAGACGGTGCTGACCCGTCCGCGCCTCTGGGAGGGGCGCGAGTCGTATGACATTGCCCACTTGTGGGCGATGCTTTTCGAACCCTCGACCTTGGGTGGCTACGAGGGGCCCGGCACGTCGTACATTGGCGTGCTCACTGCGGTCGCGTGCCTGACCGCGCTGGTCCGTGCCGATGGGCCAGCGTGGCGGCTTGCGGCGTGGGCAGGTGCGCTGGGTTGGCTGGCGATGGGTTCGCAAAAGTTCGGCGCGTGGGATGCGCTGCAGTACCTGCCGGTGCTCAAGAACCTGCGCTGTCCCTTCCGGCTGACGTTCCTGCTGGGCCTCTTCACCGCCATCGGTGCCGGGCGGGCGCTGTGGTTGTGTGAGCGCGACTTGCGGGACCGGCTGCAGGCTCCGCTGAGCCTGCGAGCGTGGCGCCGGTTGCGGGTGCCATCGCAGGGGGCGCGGGCCATCGCGGCAGGCGCAGCGGCAACCGTTGCCGTGGGCCTCGGCTTCGTCGTCGCCCGCCAGTCTGCGCAGTTCAATGCGGCGCGGGTCGCAGCCGTGCCGACAAAGGCGACGTCGCGCTGGGCCGACCAGCCCTTCCGCCAGTCGCTGGGCAATCGCTGGCACGCCCACGTGTGGCCCGCCGTCCACCTGGGCAGCCTAGGCTGCTTCGAAGAGCAGCCGTTCCCGACCAGCCCGGCACTGCGCGCCGACCTCGCCGCCGAGGAGTACCTCGCCGATGCCGACGCCGGCCACGTCGAGCGCCGCTCCTGGAGCCCGCACCGCATCGAGCTCGCGGTCGACCTGAAGCGTCCCGCGACCTTGATCGTCAACCAGAACGACCACCGCGGGTGGGGTTCCGATGTTGGCGCGAAGGTGAAGCATCAGGGCCTGCTTGCCGTGCAATTGCCCGCCGGCCGCCGCATCGTGACCCTGCGCCACCGCGACCCGCTCGTGTTCGCCGGACTCGGGATCACGGCCCTGACGACACTGGGCCTGCTGGCGTGGCCGCTGCGGGGACGCCGCCGCCGCGACCCGGTCCCAGCCGCGGTGCCCGGCGACGCCTGACCCTGGCCACGCGCAAGGCGACGAACGCTACAGCAAGCCCGTGTCGAATCCGGCCGCGCGGTAGACCTTGCCCGCGTTCTTGCACTCCTGGCGCGCCGCGAACTCAAAGTGGCGAAAGTGGACCATCGTGCCTTCTGCCGCGGCCTGGTACGCGCCGCGCAGTACCGCGTTCTTGATGTGGCCGCCGGACAGTTCGAAGCGCCGGCCGAGTTCGTCCCAGTCCATGGCCGCATCGACCGGACAGGTCCGGGGCACCAGCGTCTTCCAGATGCGCCCGCGCAGATCCGCTTCGGGGAACGGGAAGTGCACCTTGAAGTTGATGCGCCGCTGGAACGCTTTGTCGATGTTCTTCTCCAGGTTCGTCGTCAGGATCACGATGCCTTCGAAGTTCTCGATCTCCTGCAACAGCATGTTCGTCGCCATGTTGCTGTAGCGGTCCACGCTCGAATCGACCTTCGTGCGGCTTGCGAACAGCGAATCGGCCTCATCGAACAGTAGGATGCCGTGGCTGGCGCGCGCGGTCTGGAAGATTTTCTCGATGTTCTTCTCGGTCTCGCCGATCCACTTCGACACGACGCGCGGGATCGCGATCTGGAAAAGCTGCTGGTCCATCTCGTTGGCCAGGATCGTCGCACACAGCGTCTTGCCGGTGCCAGGGTCGCCCGAAAACAGCGCGACGAGGCCCTTGCCGGTCGTCAGTTTGGCGCCGAAGCCCCAGTTGTGGATCACGTGGAGCCGCTGCTTGGCCGCCGTGAACATCTCGCCGATGTCCTCGACCGTCTCCTTGGGCACGATCAGGTCGGCCAGCTTGAGTCCCGCGCGGCGCCGCACCGCATACTCGTCGAGGCTGGCCCGAATCTGTTCGTGGCACGCGGTGCGCAACATCTCGTGCGAGATCACCGGCGCTTCGGGGTTGGCGGCGAAGGCACGGTTGACCGCCACCTGCATCGCATTGCGCAGCAGCGCGCCGGGGAACTGGTACTGGCCCGCGGTCGACGCCACGTCGCAGTCCGGCGCAAACGCCACCCCTTCGGGCTTGTGCAGTTCGAGGATGCGGCGGCGCTCGTCGGCCCCCGGCGTCTCGAGCACGAGTCGCTGCAGCACGAAGCGGTCGAGGTTGCTGTCCAGCGCGGAACTGTCGAGCGACGTGAGCACCGTGATGCCCGGGTGGCGCTGCAGCATCTCCTGCACGTCGCCGACGCGCGCCGAGCCCTTGCCGAGCACGCCATCGACGCCATCGAGCACGGTCACGGCGTCCAGCAGCCGCGCCTGGTCGAGCGAACTGAGCAGCGTGCGCCGAAAGTCGGGCTCGGGCATTTCCGTCAGCTTCGTCGCGTCGAGTTCCAGCAGCGGCTTGCCGAGGAACTTGCAGATGCCGTGCACGACCATCGTCTTGCCGGTGCCGGGCGGCCCCGACACTTCGACGACGATGCCGAGCGGCAACGCGAACGGCGACGATTCGAGCCGAAACGCCTGGCGGCGCGCCTGGATGTCGAGCAGCGTGACCAGCGGCGCCAGCGTGCCCTCCGGCAGCACGACGTCTTCGAGCCGTGTCGTAGGACGGTGGAACGTCGCAAAACTGCTCATGGTCGTATCGAGCAGGCCGACCTCGCCGAGCAGCAACTGCAGCGTGCGCGGTGCCGGCAACACCTCGTAGCCCAGCAGGTTTTCGCCGCCCTGATCGCGCGGTCGCTCGATTTGCACCAGCCGGCTGCGGCGCAGATCGGACTCCGGCAAGAAGCGCCCACGCAGCCCCAACCGCTCGACCGGGTCGTGGACCAGGAACTCCAGGCATAGCCGCACATCGACGTAGTTCGCCAGCAGGTTGTCGTTGAAGCGGGCGATGGCGTCGCGCACATCCACATCGACATGCGGTGCCACGCTGAGCAGCAGGATAAGACGGTCGATGTCGTCGAGTTCGGCCTGCTGCGCCAGTTGATCGATCGGCAGTTGGATGCCGCGCGTCGCCGCTGCCTCGGCAATCGCCTGCAACGCGTTCGCGTGGGATTGCACTTCCACCTGCGTCGGCTCGACGGAAAGCACGGCTTCGTCTTCGTTGAGCCCGGCCGCGCGCGCCTGGCGCACCTGGGTCGCCATCACGAGGCGGGCGCGCAGGTGTTGGCAAGCGGTTGCCAGCCATTGCCGACACAACCGCAGGCGCACGGCGGGGTCGACAGGGACCTCGGTCTTGGCGGGGACGAGCTTCAGGCGGGCCATGGCGTGCTCCCTCGTAGGCGGCGAGTGTACACAGAATCGTCAGCGCGGCGGTACCGGCTGCGGTGGTCGCGGTGGTCGCAGTGGCCGTGGCCCGCCGTGGCCCGACAGGCTCGTAGGCGACCGCGAGCGGGTGCGCTACACTCCTGCCGCCCGGCCACTTGGCGGCGGGACGGCACTCCATGCACGACGTCGGCACAGCGCTCCTTTATGTGACGTTTGTCGCGATGCTCGGCACGACGCTGACTGCATTCGCGGGTGCGGCCCTGCGCTCGCCAGGCTGGCTGCAGGCGGCGCGCCACGGCCTCATGGCGACGTGGCTGCTCATCCTCGCGATGTCGGCGTGCCTGGTCGTGGGCCTGGTGACGCACGATTTTCGCAACCAATACATCGCCGCCTACACCGACGTCGACATGCCGTTGCCGTACCTGCTCTCGGGATTCTGGGGCGGCGAGAAGGGCGCGCTGCTTTTCTGGGTCACGGCCCTGACGACGTTCGGCGTCTTTGCCATCTTGCGCAACCGCAGCCAGACGCCCGTTTTTTTGGGCTGGGTCACGGGCTTCCTCGGGTCGGCGATCGCGTTCTTCGTGATGCTGATGGTGTTCGAGTCCAACCCGTTCGAGACGTTTGCCGCCGGGCTCGGTCCCGCCGACGGCAAGGGCATGAATCCGCTGCTGCAGAATCCGCTGATGGCCGTGCACCCGCCAAGCCTGCTGACGGGGTACATCGCGTTTACGTTGCCCTACGCCTTCGGCATGGCCGCGCTGGCGACGGGCCAACTCGACGCCCAGTGGCTGCGCGATACCCGCAAGTGGACGCTCGTGTCGTGGCTTTTCCTGTCTCTGGGCCTGATCCTCGGCGGCGCATGGGCCTACAACGAACTCGGCTGGGGCGGGTTCTGGATGTGGGACCCGGTCGAGAACGCCGGCCTGATCCCATGGTTCACCGCCACCGCGTTCCTGCACTCGGTGATGATCCAGGAACGCCGCAACATGCTGAAGCGCTGGAACGTGGTACTCGTGTGCCTGACCTTCCTGCTCACCGTGTTTGGCACGTTCTTGACGCGCAGCCAGTTGATCGATTCCGTGCACGCGTTTGCCGACTCGACGCTGGCGAGCTACTTCTTGTGGTACATGGCGGCGATTATCGTCGTGTCGACGGCCCTGATCGCGTGGCGCTGGGGTCAATTGCGCGCCGAGGCGTCGCTCGACTCGCTGCTCAGCCGAGAAGCCTTCTTCGTGTTCAACAACGTGCTGCTTGTCGGGTGCGCTTTTGTGGTGCTGTGGGGCACCGTCTTCGGCCAGATCAGCGAGGCCAAGCCGGTGCAGGCGCTGCACAATGCCTTTGCCGACGCGCTGGCGACGATCGGCGTACACATCGAACCGCTGGCCGGCAAGGTCCAACTCGGCGAGCCGTGGTTCAATCGCGTGATGACGCCGCTCGGCCTTGGCCTCCTGTTGATGACCGGCGTCGGTCCGCTCATTGCGTGGCGGCGCGCAACCCGGCGCAATTTCGAGCGCAACTTCGCCCGGCCGATCGTGTGGAGCGCGCTGGTGACGCTGTTCGTGTCCGTGGGCTGGCTGGCGCGCGATGTCGTCCAGACCCGCGACGGTGGGCCGTGGGGCGCCGCCTGGACCCGCACGGTCGATGCACTCGATGGCTCGCACGCCTGGGGAATCGCCTGCATCGGGCTGTCGGCGTTCGTGATCGTGGCGATCGCCCGCGAGTTCCACGTTGCCGCCCGCGCCCGCCAGCGGGGCCACGGCGACAGCTACGGGCTCGCGCTCGTGTTGCTGACGCTCAAGAACAAGCGGCGCTACGGCGGCTACGTCGTCCACATCGGCGTGGTGTTCTGCTTCCTGGCGTTCGCGGGCAATGCATTCCGGACGTACCAGCCCGAGATCGCGCTGCATCCCGGTGAGTCCGTCGCAGTCGGTGGCTACGGTCTGACGTTTGCCGGTGGCGAAGACGTGTGGGAAGCCGACGGTGCCTACGTCTCGAGCCGCGCCCGCATTGTCGTGACGGCCCGCGACGGCACCGTTGCCCCGGAGTTGGTGGCCACGGTGCTGGCCACAGTGCGCCGCTTCGACGCGGCGGCGACGGCTGTCGCACGTCCGGGAAGTGCGGCGCTCGCGATCGATTTCGCCGACGCCGCAGCCGGGCGGCGCTTTGCGGCAGCGTGGACCGTGCCGCGGTTGGGCCGCCTGGCGACGCCCGCCCACGTCCCTGCCGCCGATGCGCGCGTGCTGGCGCTCGAATTGTCGTCGGCGATGATGGAAGTGGCCGCCGTCGCGCCGCAGGCCGTGATGAAGGCGTTTGCCGAGGTGCGCAGCGCCGTTGGCCAGTACCCGGTCCCAGTCGAAGTGCGCACGACACCGGGCCAGACGCGCTTCGAACTCGCATTCGGGGATGCCGCCGCGCGCAGCCAGTTCGCCGCCGACTTGCGCCGAATCCCGTTGGCCGGCTTCGAATTCGTCGCAGTCGATGCCGACGCCAACCTTGCCGCTGGGGTGCGGGTTCAAGCCGTCCCGCTTGGTGCCGGCGCAGTCTTGGTGCCCGAGGTCCGCAACTACAAGAAACACCAGAGCCCCACCACCGAAGTCGCCATCCAGTCTGCGTTCGATCACGACCTGTACCTGGCGATGCGCCCGGCCCAGGCGGCGCGTTCGGTCAGCTTGCTCGCCGTGGTGTTCCCGTTCATCGGCCTGCTGTGGTTGGGCGCGATTACGCTGCTCGTGGGCGGGGCGATCTGCTTGCTGCCGGCCCAGCGGACGGCGGCGGCGACCGAGTCCGATCCTGAGTCCTCCCCATTGACCGGCCACGGCGGACATTCCCAGCCACCGCCGGCTTCCGGCCTCGGCGACGGAATGCCTGCGCCGGCGGTTGCGCTCGCGGTGGAAGGGTCGTGAGCGCGTTGGTGCTCGGCATCGACCCCGGCTCGCGCAAGATGGGATGGGGACTCGTCGCCGGCAGCGCCGAACGCCCGCGCCGCGTCGATGGCGGCACGCTGCGGCCGGACGTGCGCGCGGCCCTGCCAGACCGGCTCGGTTGGCTGCTGACGCAACTGCAGGCCTTGTACGCGGCCCATCCCGTAACCGCGCTGGCGGTCGAATCGGCGTTCGTGCGCGACAATGCCCGCACCGCCCTCGTGCTGGGTCAAGCCCGCGGCCTGCCGATCGCGCTCGCCGCCGCCCGCGGCCTGCCGGTGCACGAGTACGCGCCGGCGCAGGTGAAGCGGCGCATCGTCGGGCAGGGCCGCGCCGACAAGCACCAGATGCGCGAAATGGTGAAAGTGCTGCTGAATCTGCCCAGTCCTCCACCCGAAGACGAAGCGGATGCGTTGGCAGTCGCGCTCGCCCACCTGCGTGCCGCCCACTGGGCCCAGGCCGTCGCGCCGGCCATCGGCATCCCGCGTGCGGCGGCACCGGCGCGGACTGCGGCCCAAGACGCGTGGCTGCAAGCGCTCGATGCCACGCGCGGGAGGCGGCCGTGATCGGGTTCCTGCGCGGCACCTGCCAACACGTCGGAGACGACCACGTCGTACTCGATGTCGCGGGCGTCGGCTACGAAGTGTTCGTGACCGAGCGTTTGCGCGGCGCGGCGGCCCTGGGCGTCGCGCTGGAGGTGCGCGTGCACACCGAAGTGCGTGAAGACGCGATCATCCTGTTCGGGTTCGAGCACGCCGCCGAAAAGACGCTATTCCGGTTGCTGCTGTCGGTCAGCGGGGTCGGGCCGCGCGGCGCCTTGGCCCTGCTGGGCGCGCTGCCACCCGGAGAACTCGCCGTGGCCGTGCGCGACGGCAAGGTGGCGGCGCTGACGAAGGCGAAGGGCATCGGCAAGAAGACGGCGGAGACGATCATCATCAAGCTGCGCGACCGACTGCCCGCCGACCTGCTGTGGACGTCCGGGCCGACGCCGCCCGGTCTCACCTCTGTGCTCCCGCCCGGTACACGCGACGTGCTCAGCGCGCTCCAGAACCTCGGCTATCGGCCCGCGCTCGCCGAGCACGCGCTGGCCGAGGCGCACAAGGCGCATCCGGAGGCCGATTTCGACGGCCTGTTGCGGTCCGCGCTGGCAATGCTCCGGCGGCCCGGCTAAAGGCGCCATCGGAATTGGCCGGGTGTCCCGTGCGGTCCTTTGGGGCGCCATTTTCCTAGTTGGGGCGCCAAGCTCGCGACTTGCCCGACTCGACGGCGCCGGCAGAGGGATCGACTTGTTGGAGTCGGTATCCTACCTTCGGCCGCCGCCCCCGCTCACGCTACAGGCTGCCACCCGAGACCCGCCGATGGCCATCCGTACTGCAGACGACCCGCTCGACGCCGCGCCCCGGCTGCCGGACCAGAACCACGACCGCGCCTTGCGCCCGCGCAGTTTCGACGAGTACGTGGGCCAGGAGCCGATCCTGCGCAACCTGCGCGTCTTCGTGCAGGCCGCGCGCCAACGCAACGAACCACTCGACCACATGCTGTTCTGCGGGCCGCCCGGCCTCGGCAAGACGACGCTCGCCCACCTGCTGGCCACCGCGATGGGCGCAAACCTTGTGCTGACGTCGGGTCCGGCCGTCGAAAAGAAAGGCGACCTCGCCGGCATCCTGACGGGGTTGCAGGAAGGGGACGTGCTCTTCATCGACGAAATCCATCGCCTGAGCGCGATCGTCGAGGAGAACCTCTACCCGGCGATGGAGGACTATCGCTTCGACATCGTCGTCGGCGACGGCCCGCACGCGCGCACGGTCAAACTGCCGCTGCCGCGCTTCACGCTGGTCGGCGCAACGACGCGCACGGGGCTCCTGACCGGTCCGTTGCGTGACCGCTTCGGCTACGTGGCGCGCTTGCAGTTCTACAGCGAGGAGGAACTGCGGCGTGTCGTGTCGCGGTCCGCGCACACCCTCGGCATCGACCTGCCCGACGACGGTGCCCACGAGATCGCCCGCCGATCGCGCGGCACGCCCCGCATCGCGAACCGGTTGCTGCGCCGTGTGCGCGATTTCGCTTCGGTCGATGGCGTGGCGCGGGTGACACGCGTCGTGGCAGCGTCGGCGCTGGAACTGCTCGAAGTCGATGGCGCCGGGTTCGACCCGCTGGACCGGGCCTATCTGCTGGCATTGATGGATTTGTTCGGCGGCGGCCCCACCGGCATCGAGACGTTGGCCGCGGCCCTCGGCGAGTCGCGTGACACCCTCGAAGACGTCGTGGAGCCCTACCTGCTGCAACAGGGCTTCGTCGCCCGCACCCCGCGCGGTCGCATGGCGCTGAAGCGGGCGTGGGATCACTACAGCCGCACACCGCCGGCCAACCTGCCCGCCGGCGAGGCTGTGGAGCCGCAAGGCGCGTTGTTCTGAACGCGGCCGGTTCGTTGGAGGCGTTCGCAGTCGTTGTCGCGACGCCTCTGGCCTGGGTGCGCTCCTGCATTGCGCCGGGGCTCGCAGTTACAGTAGGCTGATACCGGGACGGGACTCCCGGCAACTCACCGAACTGGACCGCCCGCCTTGTCGCGTGCGGCCCGTTGCCCTACATTCGGCCGCCTTCGCGCTCCGCCGGAAACCCCCTCCATGGCCGCCGCTTCCCACTCCCTGCGCCCCGACGCCGACGAACTCGACGCTTCGTCGCTCGTCGACAACAGCTACCGCATCGTGCGCCTGATCGGCCGCGGCGGCATGGGTTCCGTCTACGAAGCAGAAGACATCCGGCTCGGCCGCTCCGTCGCGCTCAAGGTGTTGCGTTCCGACCTCGCCAAGGCGCTGCAGGCCGACGAGCGCTTCATGCAGGAAGCGAAGATCCTCGCGCGGATCCGATCGCCGTTCGTCGCCACGGTGTACTCGGTCGGCGCAACCGAGGCCGGCCGCACCTACATCGCGATGGAGTACATCGACGGCGAATCGCTCGGCGATCTGCTCGACCGCGAGCGCTGGCTGCCGCTGCAGCGCGGGGTCCGCATCGCCCAGCGCTGCTGCGAGGCGCTGATGGAAGCCCACAAATTGGGCATCATCCACCGCGACCTCAAACCCGACAACGTGCTGCTGACGCGCATCGGCTCCGTCGAGGACTACGTCAAGGTCGTGGACCTCGGCCTTGCCAAGCACGTGCACCCGGCTGGCAACACGTTCAACCCACGCCTGACGCAGGCCCGGTTGGTCGTCGGCACGCCGGCCTACATGAGTCCGGAACAGGCCGCCGGCCAGGAAGTTGGCCTGCCATCGGACCTCTACTCGCTCGGCGTGATCCTGTACGAGATGATTACGGGATACCTGCCCGTCGATGGCGAGTCGCCGCAGGACTTCCTGCGCGCCCACCAATTGCAGGCGCCACTGTCGGTCAACCAGCGCCGCCAGGACCTGGTGTTCCCGCCGGTCGTCGACGCTTTTTTCAAGAAGGTGCTGGCAAAGGCTCCCGGCGACCGACCCCAGGATGCGCGCGCGTTCGCGCGGGAACTCGAAAAGTTCGAGGGAATCTCCGCGGAATCGCGCACCACGCGCCAGACCGCGCCGGCCCATGGTGCGCGCACCCCACGCAAGCACGCCTCGTCGGTGGCCCCGACGATCGATCTGCTCGAAGAGCGCCTGGACCGGGCGAAGGACCGCGTCCGCCTCGAAGTGATCGGTGTGGTGTCGTGCACCCGCGCCATGCTCTACGAGACGATCGACACCTTTGTCGGCCAGGTCGCCGAGCGCGCGGACGCGCCGGTGGTGATGCGGATCCGCGTGCCGCCGCCGGGGCGGCGCTTGCCGCTGGCGTGCCTTTTCGAAGAAATCCGAATTCGTGCCGGGTTGTTCGACGACGACGCGCCATCTGCTGCACGGCGCAAGTTGCTCGGCTGGGTCCAGGCGCTCATGCCAGACCGGCCCGACCGTGCGAGTCAGGTCGCACACCTGATTGGCCTTTTTCTGCGCGTGGAGTTCCCCGATTCGCCGCACCTGTCGCACGCGCGCGCCGTGCCAGAGGTCGCGCGCATGGCGGGCGGGGCGGCGTTGGTCGATGCCCTGCGCGGAATCGCTGGTCGATCCACGCTCGTGCTGATCCTCGAACGGTCGGATCACTTCAGCGAGACGGAGACGGTGTTCCTGCGCCGGTTGGTGCGCCAACTCGGTGCCACGCCCGTGCTGCTGATCGGTGCGTGGGTCAGTCGCGGCGACGACGTGCCCGCCGGGCTGGCCGGCCTGTTCCTGCCGGGTTCGGTGGCGCGGGTGCCCGCCAAGGACGCGTTGCAATTCGACCGACTGCTCGACGCGCCAGCCCGCCGCGCGCTGGCGACCGTCGTGAGGTTGGGCGCGCCGGTGTGGCCGGACCTGCTGGAGGCCGCCTTGGGCGTGCCGGCCGCCCCGAGCCTGGCCCGGCTGATGGCGGCAGGCGCCGTGCGGTCGATGCCCGCGAGCCGACTGGCGTCACAGGTCGAGTATTCGCTCGGCGATTTTCCCGATGCCGTGGCGGCGGAATCGGAACAGGTCGAGATCGACTACGTGCGTGTGCTCGCCTGGATTCACGCCCAGGCCGTCGTGCGGCCCGAACTCTGGGTCGGCCGTCTCTCCACGATCGAGGCGCAAGCCGGCGACCTCGTGATGGCCGGCGCCCACGCGCGCCAGGCCGCCGAACTGATGCGGGGGCTGGGTGCCCTGCCTGAGGCGCTCCAGCAGTTTGAGGTCGCTCGCCAGCACGCGCTCGACCTGCGCACGGCCGGCAAGATGACCGAGGGCGCCATCGGCCTGGCTGAGGCCGCTTCGAGCCTGGCGTCCTGCCTGGCCGAGCGCGGCGATCACGAAGCCGCGGCGGACCGCACCCGCGAGGCCATTGAAGCGCTGCGGCAGTTGCCGGGCTTGCGCGAAGAGGACTGGTACCGGCTCGGCGTGCCCCTGCTGGCTGCCTGGGCGACGAGTGAGACTGCGTGCGGGCGGGCGGCGGGCGCGGTGCCTCCGCTGGAGACGCAGGTCACGCTCCTGCTGAAGTCACAACTTCCGCGCGCGGCGGAACAACTGCCGTTCGTGCGCCTCGCGTTGGGCAAGGCGCTGGGCGCGACGAGCAACGTCCGCAAGGGCCTCGAGGTCTGGACGGCCGCGCTCAACAGCCTGCCGGCGCAGCCGTTGCCCACATTGTCGGCGGAACTGTCGATGCGGATCGCCGACGCCTACCGCACGCTCGGGGACGGTGACCGCGCCGTTGCCCACGCCCGCAAGGCATTGGCGGCGGCCCGCGATGCCCGCAATCTGGTCGTCGAGGTGGAAGCGCTCCGGGCACTCGCACTGGCCTTGCGCGA
Source organism: Myxococcales bacterium (assembly GCA_009692425.1). Classification (GTDB taxonomy): domain Bacteria; phylum Myxococcota_A; class UBA9042; order UBA9042; family UBA9042; genus SHZF01. Next base: position 28,641 of record SHZF01000006.1, read on the forward strand.
CATCGGGGAATTGGACGACGCCGAGGCCCAACTCGGTGAGGCCCTCAATGCCCTCGGTCGGCTCGACCGTCAGCGCCTGGCCGCGGAAATCTCGGTGCTGCTGGCAGACATCCTGCAGGCGCGCGGGGCCGTCGACGAGGCCGACGCCGCGCTCGCCAAGGCCTGCCGAGCGTTCGCCGCGCTGCCCGATCTGGTCGGGCTGTCGGATGCCCTGCGGCGGCGCGGCGAAATCCAGATGGCGCACGGCATCTACACGCGCGCCCAGGCCTTCGCCGAAGAGGCGGCGCGCCAAGGGCAACTCGCCAGCCATGTGCCGCTGCGCATCAAGGCCCTGTTGTTGGCGGCGCGAGCCTGCGCGGCCGGCGGCGATTCGAAGCCCGCTCACACGGTCATGGAAGAGGCATTTTCGCTGGTTGCACCCGACGTGCCCACCGTGGAGCGCGCCGACTGCATGGTCGTGCTGGCCGACCTGCTGGAGGCTGCGGTGCTCACGTCGGATCGCATGCCGCGCTCGTTGCTCGAAGAGGCCAAGGACATCTACCTGCAGGTCGATGCGACGCCCGAGGCCGAACGCATCGGCCGCCGTCTGCGCGCCATGTAGCCCGGCCCGACTGAACACGCGCACCGTCGACCGACTGCTACGCGCGCCGCGCTCCCATCACCAACTTCATCAACTCGTCGCGCGTCGCGGGCTGATCCCGGAATGCGCCAAACATCGCACTCGTCACCGTCACCGCGTTCGGCTTGCGCACCCCACGCATCACCATGCACATGTGGGTCGCTTCGATGATCACCGCGACACCCGATGGCTGCAGCGCGTTCTGGAGCGCCTGTGCCACCTGCGTCGTCATGCGTTCCTGCACCTGCAGTCGGCGCGCAAAGACATCGACGACGCGCGCAAGCTTCGACAGCCCGACCACCTTGCCGCGCGGCAGGTAGGCGACGTGCGCCCGCCCGATGAACGGTAGCAGGTGGTGCTCGCACAAGCTCGAAAAGTCGATGTCGCGCACGAGCACGATCTCTTCGTTGTCGACCTCGAAAATCGCCGAGCGCACGATGGCTTCGGCGTCCTCCTGGTAGCCCGCCGTCATCGCACGCATGGCGGCGGCCACACGCTGCGGCGTCCTGACGAGGCCTTCGCGCGCAGGGTCTTCGCCGACGTGCAGCAGCAGGTCGTGCACGAGGTCTTCCATAGGCGTCACGGGCGGCATGGGCTCCTTGCGTGCGGCGCTCACAGCGGCGGCGCGATGGACTCGAGAATCTGGTGCAACACGGCATCGACTGCGGCCCGGCCCGACGACGACCCGCCGCCGGCTGCCACGACGCGGTGGCTTGCGATCGGCAGGAACATGCGCTGCACGTCGTCCGGGGTCGCATAGGAGCGGCCCGTCACCAGCGCGCGCGCCTGCACAGCCCGATAGAATCCGATCGCGGCGCGGGTCGACAGGCCCAACTCCAGGGCGCGATGGCCCCGCGTCGCATGGGCCAAGGCGTGCAGGTAGGCGAGCACCTCGCGCGCCACGTGAACCGACTCCGCAGCTCGCTGCAAGCTCTCGACACCGCTGCGGTGCGCGACCGGCGCGGGAGGGTCAGTTGGCGCACCATGGGCGGCGATCAGCGCGAGTTCCTGCTCCGCTTCGAGGTAGCCGACCGAGACCCGCAGCAAGAACCGATCGAGCTGCGACTCCGGCAACGGGTACGTTCCGTGGAATTCCCTTGGGTTCTGCGTGGCCAGCACGACGAACGGCGCAGGCAGCGTGTGCGTGTGGCCATCGACGGTCACGCGCCCTTCGGCCATCGCTTCGAGCAGGGCGGACTGCGTGCGCGGCGTGGTGCGGTTGATCTCGTCGGCCAGCAGGACGTTGCAGAACACGGGTCCCGGCTTGAACTCGAACTGCCGCGCCTGGCCGTCCCAGATGCTGACGCCCACGATGTCGGCCGGCAGCAGGTCCGACGCGAACTGGATGCGGTGGTGGCTCAGCCCGAGCGCATGCGCGAACGCCCGCGCCAAGGTCGTCTTGCCAACCCCGGGCACGTCTTCGAACAGCACGTGGCCGCGGGCCAAGATTGCGACGAGCACTTCTTCGACCACGTCGCGCTTGCCCACGAACACGCGCTCGACCGCGGCGACAATGTCGCGACACAGCGCCTCGGGACGTGAGTCACCGCCGCCCTCGATCATTTCCACTGCTGCGCCGCTCATGGTGCTGCCTTGGCGGGCTGAGGGCAGTACGCCGTCGCCGCCCGCGCGTGGGCGAGCCCGGCTTCGCCAGCGCGCGCCTGCTGTTCGGGAGATGCGGCCAAACCATGGACCTGCAGTTCCCGGTCGACGGCACGCTGCAGCGCCGCCGCGTCGCGATCGTGCCGGCAGTGGTGGTCCGCCAGGCGCCCCACGACGATGCTGCGCAACACGAGATCGTCGGCAGTTGCCAATTCGTCATCGCCGGCACGGCGCTTCCGCAGCGCTTCGCGGGCAGCGAGGGCTCCCATCAACGCCACGTCGGGTCGTCCCGCATCGAGCGCGATCTCGGCGCGGTTGCGGTGCAGACCGGGTTCGTCGGGGGCTGCGGCAACGGCCTGGTCCAGCGCCTGGAGTGCGCCGTCGAAGTCCTGCTCCTTGTGGCGGGCGGCGGCAAGGGCATTCCAGGCCGGCGCACTCGCAGGTGCAACCCTGACCGCGCGCAGCAGAACGGTGGCAGCGCGCTTGGCCTCGCCGGTCTCGACGAGCAACGTGCCCAATTTGCGCAAGGCGTCGGCGTGCTGTGGGTCCAGTTCGAGACACCGCGTCAGGGCGGCTTCTGCCTTGGCCGCTTCGCCCGCCACGAGGTGTACGTCCGCCAGGATCAGCCAGGCTTCGGGCAGCAGGGGCGCCAGTTCGGTGCTGCGGCGCGCGGCATCCAGCGCCTGAGGCAGACGGCCGCGCCCCAGCAACGCGCGCGCCGCCTGGATCTGCAAGGCCGGGTCGGCCGGATGGAGCGCGAGGCCCGCCTCGGCGACCTGGCCCGCCCGCACGTACTCGCGCTGTTGCACGAGCAGGGCCGCCAGCCGCGCCGCAGCGACCGCGTCACGTGGCACCAAGGCAAGCCGCCGCGCGTAGGCACGGACCGCAAGGTCGGGCTTGCCTGCGCCATCGAGCGCCTTCGCGTGCAGCCCGGCTGCGTCGGCGTCGGCGGCGTCCTGTTGCAGGCGCGGCTCCAGCAGCGCGACGGCCGCGGCATGGTGGCCGCGCAGGATGTGAGTCTCGGCCAGCGCGAGGATGGCCGTTCGATCGCCCGCGGCCGCAGCGGGTTCCAGGGTCGCTGCGGCCTCGATCAGACGGCCCTCGTCGCGCAGCGAGACGCCGCGCTCGACCGGCGACCGCGCATCGGTGCGTTCGGGCGCCCCACAGGCGACGACGCACAAGGCGCTACTGTACAGCAATCGGGCGTCGCCCCAGCGCATCACTTCACGCCCCAGCGCATCACTTCACGCCCCAGCGCGACCGGTTCGCGGCGACGGCGGGCACGCTCGGGCGCGACTTGCGGATGATCTGGCCAGTAGCGTCGCGAACGGGTACCGCGACGGCAAACGCCGACGGATGCTCTTCGCAGAGGACGTTGATTGCTGCGTCGGCCTGCAGCAGATCGGGAAGTTCACGGTCCTCGTAGATCGCACCCCACGGGCATTCCGGTTCGCACGCGCCGCAGCTGATGCACTGTGTCGGGTGGATGTAGAGCATCGCCGGACGCTCGGGCGGTGCAGCGTGGAGCGGCTCGTAGATGCACTCGACCGGACAGACCTCGACGCAGCCGCGGTCCACGCAGTCGATGCAGAGGCGGGTGATCACGTAGGTCATGCAAGCAGGGAGGGCCGGTCGGCCCGCGCGGGGACCCGTATCCTCGCCCAAGCCGCTGCAAAGCTCAAAGCGTAGGCTGCAACTGCGTGCAATCCATCCGGACCCCGTGCAAACTCAAGGTCCTCGCTCCCGCCGCGGACCCGTGCTTGAATGCTCCGGTGGGTTCGGGCGTTGCAGCGTTCGAGCCGCCGACAGACGCGTCGCCGCCGCCAGAAGGAGTCAGAGATGCACACCTTGTCGCCCCCCAGCGCACGCTTCGCCCCGCCCGCCGGGGTCCGCGTGACGCTTGCCGCCGTCGTCGCGGCGTTCGTGTTGGTCGCGTGCGGTCCGGTGTATGTTCAGGATCGCGATGACGGCTACTACGGATACAATCCACCGCCCTACGGTGCCGCGTCGCAGCCGTACGGCGGGGCCGCAGGCACGCAGCAGACGGGACCTGACGAGCACTTCGGCGACCTCTCTGCCCACGGCACCTGGGTGTGGACGGCCGACCACGGACGCGTGTGGGTGCCGTATGCCAACCGGACCGCCGGGTGGCGCCCCTACTTCTATGGCCGCTGGGTCTTCACTGACTACGGCTGGACCTGGGAATCCGACGAGGCGTGGGGCGCCGGACCGTATCACTACGGCCGCTGGGTCTGGGCGTCGGCGTACCGTTGGGCGTGGGTCCCCGGCTACACCTGGGCGCCGGCGTGGGTCGTCTGGCGTCATGGTGGCGGGTGCGTCGGCTGGGCGCCGATGCCCCCGGAGGGTGGTGGGCACGCGTCGGTCCACTTCTCGTACTGGGTCTTCGTGCCGCAGGGCCACATGCACAGTCACCGCGTGCAGCAGGTCGTCGTGCAGCCTGCCGAAGTCGAGCGCGTGTACCAGCAGACGGTGGTCATTCAAAACCAGGCCCAGATTCGCGGGGCGAGCGGCCAGGCGGTCGTGTACCAGACGGGCCCCGCGCCGGAGCAGGCGCAGCAGTGGACCAACCAGCCCACGCAGACGCGTGCGGTCGACTCCGTACCGAGCGCGGCGCCGCGCGGGATTCCTGCCGGGACGCGCGAACCGACACCGGGCCGCGGCCCGCCGGCATCGGCGCGCGACGGCGGGCGCAGCGGCCTCGACACGGGGCCGCTGCCGGGGCGCGGCGTGGGGCCAGACCCCGCTGGTGGCGCACCGTCTCGCGGCGGGGTTGCGCCTGGCGAAGCGCCGCCGGAGCGCTCGGGCACGGCCGGCGAGATTCCGGACCGCCGCGCCGACACCGGCCACTGGCCGACAGGAACGCTGTCTGGTCAGGAACAGCCACCGGGCGTACGCACGCCGCCCGGGTACGCGCCTCCGCCCGCCCGCGAAGCGCCCGGCTATGCCCCTCCGCCTGCTCGTGAGCCTCCCGCCTACCAGCCACCGCCCGCGCGCGAGGCGCCCGGGTACGCGCCGCCTGCCGGTCGCCAACCTCCGCCTGCCTACACGCCGCCCGCCCGCGAGGCGCCCGGGTACGCGCCGCCTGCCGGTCGCGAACCTCCGCCTGCCTACACGCCGCCCGCCCGCGAGGCACCCGGGTACGCGCCGCCTGCCGGTCGCGAACCTCCACCTGCCTACACGCCGCCCGCCCGCGAGGCGCCGCCGCCTGCCCCGACACGCCCTGGGTCCAGCTACGAAGCGCCGGCGCGCGGGCGCGAGCCTCCCCCCGCAGCGCCCGCCGCTCCGCCCAGCCGGCCTGGCGCCGGGTACGAGCCGCCGCCCGCTCCGGCCGCGCCGCCGAGTCGGCCCGGTGCCGGCTACGAGCCGCCGCCCGCTCCGGCCGCGCCGCCGAGTCGGCCCGGCGCCGGCTACGAGCCTCCCACGCGGCGTGGCGATCCGCCGCCGAACACGGAAGACGAGTACCACAAGGGTTTCAGCGATAAGCCGACGCGTGGCGCGCCGCCGCCACCGCCGCCGACCGCGCCGCCCACGAACACGCGCCGGCCCGCTCCCCCTCCGGCTCCCGACCGCGACGCCGAGCCTGCCCCGGCCCCGGTGCCGGCACCGCGCTCACGCTGAACTTCCCGCCACCCGTCACTTCAGCTACGCTTGCGGCCGCGTTCGCGCGACGGAGGAGCCATGGCCGAAATCATGACGCTGGCGCGGCACATCCTGCAGCGCAAGCGCAAGTACGATGCGGCCACCGGCGACTTCACGCTGCTGCTCAACCACCTCGCGCTCGCCACCAAGGTCGTGTCGCGCCAGGTCGCGCGCGCCGGGTTGCTCGACGTGCTGGGCAAGACGGGCACCGAAAACGTCCAAGGTGAGGAGGTCAAGAAACTCGACCTCATCGCCAACGAACTCCTGATCGAGTTGCTGAACGACCTGCCGATGGTGTGTGCGATCGCATCGGAAGAGGACGAACACATCCGCCACACCGAGGCCGGCCGCCTCACCGGCCGCTATCTCGTCTGTTTCGATCCTCTCGACGGTTCTTCGAACATCGACGTGAACATCACGATCGGGACGATCTTTTCGATCCGGCGGCGCGCCGACACCGGATGCGAAGCCGTCGCCGAAGACTTCTTGAAGCCCGGCACGGAGCAGGTCGCGGCCGGGTACTGCATCTACGGCTCGTCGTCGCTTTTCGTGTACTCGACGGGCGACGGCGTCGACGGCTTCACCTTGGACCCGAGCGTCGGCGAATTCGTGCTGTCGCATCCGGGCATCCGCATTCCCGACGAGGTGGCCTGCTTCAGTGTCAACGCCGCCAACCGCCGCAACTGGTACCCGGAGACGGTTGCCTACGTGGACCACCTCGGGCTCGGGTCCGACGTTCGCTACAAAAAGACGAGCCTGCGCTACGTGGGCACGCTGGTCGCCGATGTCCACCGCAATCTGTTGGTCGGCGGGGTGTTCCTGTATCCCGGCGACCGCAAGGCGCCCCACGGCAAGCTGCGCCTGCTGTACGAGGCGCACCCGCTTGCCTACCTCGTCGAGCAGGCGGGAGGCGCGGCGACTGACGGCGTGGGCCGCATTCTCGACATCGTGCCGACCGGCCTGCACATGCGTGTGCCCCTTGTGATCGGCAACCGCCGCGAGGTCGACCTGTATGCCGAATTCACCCACCGCTACGCCGCGATCCCTCCCGACGCCACCACCTGATATGGTGGCCGAACGCCTGACCCACCTCGACACCGGTGGCCACGCCCACATGGTGGCCGTCGAGGCCAAACCCGAAACCCACCGGACTGCGACGGCCGAAGCCATCGTGAAGTTGGGGCCGGCCGCCCTGGCCGCCGTGCGCGCCGGCACCCCGAAAGGCGACGCGCTCCAAGTGGCGCGCCTTGCCGGCATCCAGGCGGCCAAGCGAACCGCGGAACTCATCCCCCTGTGCCACCCCTTGCGGTTGACGCACGTTGCGGTGCAGGCGCAGGTGGACGATGCGGCCGGCGTTGTGCGGATATCGGCTCGCGTCGAAGCCATCGACCGCACGGGCGTAGAGATGGAAGCGCTGGTGGCCGCCAGCGTCGCCGCGTTGGCGCTGTACGACATGATCAAGGCGATCGACCGTGCGGCCAGCATCGAGCGCGTGGTCGTGGTCGAAAAAACCGGCGGCCGTAGCGGGCATGTCAGGCCGCACGGGTGAGTGGGGCCGCGCCGCCGCGTGACTGGGAGGCGACTGCCCGCGCCGACCTGCGCGTGCCCCTGCGCTCGCTGCGCACCGAGGTTCGCCACCTCGAACGCCTGCTGGGCCGGTTGCAGGAGGACGCCAAGCAGGCCGCCGACGCTCCGGTGCTGCGCGCCGAGGCCGAACTCCTCAAGTTCAACCTGCGCACGGTGCCCAACGGTGCAACGCGCGTGCGACTCGCCCTGCCGTGGGACCCTGCGGCGGCCCGCGACGTGGCGCTGCGCCCAACCGAGTCTCCGCTTCATGCCATGGAGCGTCGCTTTCGCCGGGCCCGCGGCATGGAGGCGGGGGCCCGTGAGATTGCGCGGCGGGTCGAAGTGGCGACGGCAAGGCTGGCGACGGTCGTCAGTTTGCGCACGGAGTTGGACGGCTGGCTGGCCACGGTGACCGCCTCCTGCGCCGCGGCGGCGGAGCACCCAGTGCGTGGGGCGTTCGAGTCGTTGGTGGCGGCCCTGTGCGATCGCGTGCGTGCGCTCGGCCTGCGCGTGACCGACGACCCGATCGCCGCACCTGACGTCCAGCGCGCCGCAAGGGCCACCGGAGGCAAGCTGCCGCCAGGTGTCGACGCCTTCACCTCTCCGTCGGGCCGCGCCGTACTCGCGGGACGCAATGCCGCCGCGAACGACCGGCTGGTGGCGACCTTGCTGCGAGGACGCGATGCCTGGTTCCACGTGAAGGACCGCCCCGGCGCCCACGTCGTGCTGCGCGTCGACGCGGGAGCGGAGCCTGCGGAAGGCGACCTGTTCGCCTGCGCTGCACTGGCTGCACACCTGGCCGGCGTGCCAAAGGGGGAGGCGGTCGATGTGGCGTGGGCGCGCGGCAAGAGTGTGCGCAAGGCCAAGGGCGCTCCGGCCGGCACCGTCTACCTCGCCGCTCCCCATACCGTGCGGGTGCGGGTCGACGCGGCCGTCGTCGATGCGTTCTACCAGCGCCGGGCGTCCCAGCCCGTATGACGCTGGCGTGGTGACAAGTCGGGTTGCGCGGCGAGGGTGGGCATCAGGGCGTGCCGAGCTTGGCGCACAGGCGGTTGCGCAGCAGCGTAACACCCAGCTTCGAACGCACCGCCAGGTCGAAACAGCCGTCGCCGTCGACGTCGGCGCGCGCGAGCGCTAGGGGCGTGTTCGCCGTGCGCAGCTTGCCCTCGTAGTGAATGAAGGCCGCCGACCCCGGCCCAGTCGCGTCGCTGACTGGCGCGCCGGTGCCCAGGTAGAATTCGACGACCGCCGCCTGGCGGTCGATGTAGGCGATGTCGGGCACGTCATCCTTGTTCACATCGACGGACAGCAGCGCACCCACGTCGGCCTCCAGGTCCTCGGTCAGCGTCTGCTTGGGCTTGAACAAGGTGCCGTCGCCGCGAATGAAGCCGATGCTCGACGGCAGCGCACACAGCAGGTCCATCCACGCATCGCCGTCGAAGTCGTCGCACACGCAGGTCTTGTTGCCGGCGCCGATCACGAACTCCTTGGCCACGTCGGTGCCCAGGTTGCCGACCGACCGGACGACCGAGACGTGGCCGAGCTTGCCGTTGATCGTGAACACGCTCGGCAGCTTCAGGCCCGGCCCCCACGGTGCCACGCACACATCGAAGGGGTCTTGCTCGACCTTGCGGTAGGTGACATCGATGTTCTTGGCCCACAGGCCGGATTTCGGGTCGATCCACTTCCACTGGTCCTTCTGCGGCACGTGTTTGAACGTCTGTACGGTCAGCTTGCCGCCGGCCAATTCGCTCCGGAAGTAGCGGACGCGCGCCTCCAGGTACTGCTGCTTTTCGTTCGAGACGGAGCCACTGGACTTCATCACCGTCGCGAGGTCGATCCGCTTGTCGCTGTCGAAGTCGCCGGTCGCGATGCCGATCGGGTTCCGACCGGCGGCGAGTGCCACCTGTGGCTTGATGACGCACGGCTGCGATACCGAGCAGGCGGGCCCGACGGCAAACGGGTCCTTGTCTGTGCCCTGGAACAGGAAAAGGGAGGCTCGCTGGAGCGGCGCGCCGCTGCCGTAGCCCGACAGTGGCTTGGTCTTCTTTTCGTCGCCGGCAAAAAAGTTCTTGCAACAGAGTTGTTTGGGCAATTCCGGCTCGCCCGCTGCAGGTGCTGGCGGCGAATCGACACCGAACAGGTTGTCGACCTCGTTCGTAGCGGCCCACTCGCACGGTCCGCAGGCCGGCGACGAAACTGTGTCGTCGCCGATGTCGTAGTCCGCGTTATCACGGGTGAGCGCCAAGTCCGCGATTTTGTCGTCGGTCAGGTCGACCGCTCGGAGCGCAGACACGCTACCGAAGGAGGAAATTGTCCCTTGGCCGCAGTCCGCCGAGGCGCCGGACTGGGCGGCGTGGGCGTAGGGGGCGAACTCGCCCCCGCGCGGCGTCGGAAGAAGTTTCTTGTTGAAATTCATGTAGATGCTGATCGGCCATGCCGGCTTGTGGATTACCCCGCCGCCTTCGAGCACGCAAGTGCCCTGCGAGCCGGGCTGCATCGACCAGCTCGACTTACCTATCACCAACAATTCAGGAAACTTGTCCGTGCCGAGGTCGATAAAACTGAAGTCCGCCAGTTCGGACGGAGCCAGGGCGTTCGTGTTCTCCGGCCGCGCGCACAGGTGGTAGGCGTTGGGCGCCGCGTATTCGCCGTCCGGCAGGCCCCACGCGACGTTGACTCCGTTCGGCGCAGCGTCGATCGAGACGATGTCCTGGGCGCCGTTGCCATCGAGGTCGACCGCTTTCGCCGCGCCTACCGCGCCTCCCAGCACCCACGACCGGAAACACATTGCCATATGGCTGCTGTCCGAGGCCAGCACCGGCAAGACGGTCACCTCGCGCCCCGCCGCCGTCACGATGAGGTACGGAGAGCCCTTGGGGCCGATCGGTGCGACCTGTACGGCCGTCGCGTTGACTCCGACGATCTGGCGATAGGACCCGGGATCATAGAAGAACGTGCCGTCGTGCTTGCCTTTCAACCACCGCAACCCCTTCGTTGTGGCGACGATGAGGTCCGGTCCGTCGTTCGTACCGGGAGCGCTCCACTCGACCGGTACGATGAGCGTCGTGTCTGCGTAGTCGGGCAACACGAGACCGTCCTGGGCTTGTTCCAGGCGCCCGTCGACGCCGGCATTGCGATAGCAACTGATCACGGGGCGGGTGCCTTCGCCCACGCACACGTCCGGCAGCGACTTGTCGTCCTTGTAGTAGTCACCCACCGCGATGGAAGTGACCTGGGTGACGCCCTTGTTGACGACGGGTGCTTCCAACTCCTTGAAAATCGTTCCGATCGTGATCGTCGCGAGGTCGAGTTCGCCACACGGGACGGCAGCGTCCGCTTTTTTCGCCTTGCAGGTCGGTTGCGGCTGCAGGCGCACGACCGAGAGCCCGAAGTTGTCAGACTTGGCACCCACGATCAGGTCCTTCGCGCCGTCCTTGTCGAGGTCTGCAAAGGCCGCCGACAGCGGTTCCTCGGGCAACGACCGCTTGTCGAGCACCTTGAACGTGCGCACGGTCTTCTCGCCATCCTTCGTCTTGACCGTCTTGTCCCACGCCAGCAGCGCCCATGCGGTGGGCCCCGTCACGGCATCGATGCCGACCGCGATGACGTCGAGGTCCGCGTCGCCGTCCAGGTCTTCGACGAACAGGCGTTTGACGTTGCCGACCAGAATCCGGTAGGGCGCTTGGTGCAACTCCGCGTTATCAACAATCTTTCCGTCTTTTCCGAGAAGTGGCGCGCCCGTCGCATCCAGTGCGATGTCTGGCGCCAGCGGGTCGAACGCTCCGCCATGCACGGCGGGATCGTCGGCCCGCGGCAGGCCACGGCGTAGCACGAGGCCCTCGGGCGTGGCGACCAGTGCGTCGAGCAGCGTGTCCTCAGGGTCGAACTGATCGATCGCGAAATCGTTGATTTTCTGTAAGAACTTGTCCGATTCGTCCGAATTGCCCAGGAACGTGGGTTGCCGCACGATGCGCACTCTTGCCTCGACGCGGCTCCCATTGCCTACGGCGTCGGTGCTGTCGAGCGCGACGATCCAATGCGCGCTGCCGTCGAAGCGCCGGTCGATGGTGTGCTTGAAGGCGCCGGGCTTGGTCAGCTTCAACAGTTCCACCGGTTCGGCGCCCTCCTGGTCAAGGCGCACGGTGAGGCTCGCGCTGCCGAAGTTCTTCTCGGCTACCGACCCGATCACGTCGAACTTGCCGATGTACACGCGCCCGTCGAGTTTCTGCTTCTGTGGGTCTGTCAGCGCCAACGTCGGACCGCAATTGTCGACCTCGACATCGACGGACGCCTGGCCCGTCGTGCCGGTCGGCTTGCCATCGGCCGTCACGATCAACGACACCGAGGAGCCACACTTGAAGAGGAACGTTTTTTCATTCGGCTTCTTCGGGTCGTCCTGCTTCGTGTCGGTGGCGAACGTACACGAGAAGGTGGTGCCCGTGCGTGTGCACGCGCCCTTCGTGTCCGCCGCCGCGATCGCCATCGCAGACACCGACGCGCCGTTCTTCGTGGTGACGGAGCCGGACACCGTGACGGTCTTCGAGACGATTGCGGTCGGCTGCGCACTCGGAGATTTGATCTGGACCACGATTTCGGCCGTCGGCGTCGTCGAGCCCGCGCTGCCCTCACCGCCTGCGGTGCTACAGCCGACCCCGGTACCGGCGCACCAGAGCGCAGCGAACGCGGCGTGCATTGCCAGGTGAGAACGCAGCCGAGAGGTGTCCCGTCCCGGTCGAAAGACCTTGCTTGCCATGCTTCATCCCGTGGCGGTGCCCTGGCTGCCGCACTGCCGCACCCTGCATTTTCCCGTACGGCCCTGCCGGGTCAAGGAAAACCGCGTGGGTCGGCAGATCGCGTCCACTTTGGTCGGCGGTCCGCCTCGCCCCCAACCTGGGTGAGACCGTGACTGAGACGGGGACCGAGACCGAGACCGCCCCAGTCGCCTGGAATCTCTCGTGACCTGTGAATCGGAAATAAGGATTCGCATTCGCGGCTCGTTGGCACGCTCGTTGCATCCCTGCATGGCACGCCGGCTGGACGCGGCGGCGAGGAACTGTCATGGCGCAGTTGTGCACATACTTGGCGCCGCGGAGCGCCGCGGGTTCCGGATCCGTCCAAACACTCTCCGATGTCGACCTTGTCGCGGTCTTGATCGGGCCGACGCCAGACGACCGGTGGCGGGCCTGCGCCCTGGTGGCCCGCCAGGCGAGCCTCGCCGCGCTCGGGGTGACCCTCCGCGCGCCGGGCCACGATCTCGATGGCGCGTCGCACAGGCGGTTGCTTGCCGCTGTCGAGTTGGGGTGCCGCGCGCTGGCCGACAAGTGCGATGCGGCGCAATTGCGGCGGGTCCAGGACCTCGTGGCGCGCTACCGGGACCTCGCCCTGTCCGACGCCGAACAACTCGTCGTCGTATGCCTCGATGCAGGCCGACATCTGGTGGCTGAGTATCGATTTCACGGCGGACTCGACAGCGTCACGGCGCCGCTGCCCCTGCTGCTGCGCCGCGTGCTGGAGTCGGGCGCTCCCGGCTTTGCGCTGGTCCACAACCATCCGAGCGGCGACCCGCGGCCGAGCGCGGCCGACCGTGCGTTTACGGAGCGGGTCGCCGCGGCGGCGCGCCTGTGCGATCTGCGCCTTTTCGAGCACGTCGTGGTGGCTGCCCGTGGCTGGGCGCGGGTACCCGGCGGTACGTCGTGAGCGCTTGTGCGACCGCGGCGTCGGCGCGAACGAGGCACGGGCCTTCGACCGTGCTGGGACCGGTCGTCGGCTGGGCCTTGTTGCTGGCCGTCGCCGGGCTGCGTGCCGTGGTGCCTGCGCCCGATTTTGCAGGGGCCACGGCAGAGCCGCGCGCGAACGAGACCCGCCTTGCCGCCCGAGGTTGCCTCGACCCCGTCACTGCGACCGCCCCGCAATGGCAGGCGCTGCCCGGCGTGCGCCGCAAGCTGGCCGAAGCCCTCGCGACGCGCTGCCGCGGCACGCTCGACTGCCGAGCAGGCGCTTTGCCGGACGGTGTGGGCGGCCTGGGCCCCGTGCTGCGCGCGCGGGTTGGTCCTTGGCTATGCCAGCGCGGTCCCGCCGGGCACCTTCTCGAGTTCGAAGGCGTCGTGAAGCACGCGCACGGCCAGTTCCGTGTACCGATCATCGATCACGACGGAAATCTTGATCTCGCTGGTCGAGATCAAAAGGATGTTGATCCCTGCGTCGCCGAGAGCCTGGAACATGCGCAACGCCACGCCGGGCTGTGACCGCATGCCGGCGCCGACGACCGAAACCTTGGCGACGCCCTTGTTACAGTCCAGCGTCGTGAAGCCGATCGCGTCGTGCTGCGCGTTCATCAGTTCAACCGCGCGGTCGGCGACGTTGCCCGCCACCGTGAAGCAGACATCGGTGCGGCCGTGGATCGCCGGGTTCTGGATGATCACGTCGACGTTGATGTGATCGTTCGCGAGCGCGCGAAACAGTGCGGCGGCCTTGCCCGGCTGGTCCGGTACGCCGTGCACCGTGAGCCACGCCGTGTTGCGGTCGTGGGCGATGCCGATGACGACCGCCCCTTCCATCCCGCTCTGCATCGCTGCCTCCTGTGGATCGGCGTCCGGCACGACCCAACTGCCCGGGCCGTCCACGAATGTGGACAGGCAATGGATGCGGACCCTGTATTTCAAGGCGAATTCAACTGATCGCGCCTGCAGCACCTTGGCGCCGAGACTGGCGAGTTCGAGCATCTCCTCGCACGAGATCACGTCGATGCGGCGTGCCTTGGCGTACACATTGGGGTCGGTCGTGTAGATGCCGTCGACGTCGCTGTAGATTTCGCAGGCATCGGCCTGCACCGCCGCCGCCAACGCAACCGCCGACAAGTCGCTGCCGCCGCGGCCGAGCGTGGTGATGTTGCCTGCCGCATCGACGCCCTGGAAGCCGGCCACGACCACGATCGCCCCGTCCGCCAGCGCTTCTTGCACCGGCTCGGCGTCGATCGTCTGGATGCGAGCCTGGCCATGGGAGCTGTCGGTTTCGATCCGCACCTGGTGGCCCAGAAAGCTGCGCGCGTCGGCCCCTTGCTCCTGCAGCGCCAAGGCCAGCAGCGCGATCGATACCTGCTCTCCGGTCGCAAGCAGCACGTCGATTTCGCGATCGTGTGGCTTCTTCGTCAGCTGGCTGGCGAGTTGGAGCAGGCGGTCGGTTTCACCGGCCATCGCCGACACCACGACGACGACGCGGTGGCCGGCGCGGTGCGTTGCCAGCGCGCGGCGGGCGACGAGTTGGATGCGTTCGGCGCTGGCCATGGAGCTGCCGCCGAATTTCTGGACGATCAAGGACATGTGGCGGTCGAAGGGTTCAGGGCCTGGCGGGCTGGACTTCGCTGAGCACCGCGAACTTCACGGTGGCGGGATGCGGCGTGATCGACAGGCCCTTGCTGACCGCTGCCGTCAGGCGTGCGGTGCGTTCGCTGCGGGCGATCGGCCCACCGACCTCGGCCACGACGAGGAACTGTGGAGGCTGGCGCACGAACGTCGCCACGGCGCGAGCGAGGCCTTCAACGCGCACGGCGACGTCCGCAGGGTCCACAATGCAGCGGCTGCCATCGGGGCAACCGCGCACCGAAACCGGCACGCCCGGCAGCGTGCGCTCGACGTCGCCTTCGTCGAGGTGCACCGACACAGTCACTTGATCCGCTCCCAAGCGCACAAGGTGTTCTGCCGGCGGCAACAGGCTCGCGACGACGCGCAGGTCTACCTCGGTGCCGGCGAGATCGACGGGAGTGGCACGCACGGACGCCACGCGGCGGACCGCCGACGCCGGTCCCGACAGGCGCACCCGGTCGGGGTCGACCCGCAGGCTGCGCGGTCCCGCGCGAAAGCCTGGCGCCGCTTCGCCGGTGGTCGACGCCTCGACAAGGACCATCCGCTCCTCCAGTTTCTCCAGCCGCACGTCGAACGCCGTCGGCGTTGCCGACACCACGTCGATGTGCCGAACCGGAAGCTGCTGTTCGATCGCGCGCGCCTCGAAGATGTAGCGCTCCCCGTTGCGGTACGCGCCGAGGTCCACGACCAGCCGCAAGCTTGGGTCGCCGAGCAACTCGCGCACCCCCGCCCAGCGGCCCCGTACGCGGATGCGCAGGCGCTCTGGTGCCGTGCCCGTGAACACCTCGCCACGCCGCTGGTTTGTCAATACGACCGGCACGTCGAAGTCGGCCTCGCGCACGCTGTCGCGCTGGACGACGAGGTGGACCAGCACCGCCAACAGGACCGCCAGCGCCTTCAACCCGAAGTTGTGCACAGCCAATTCGCGCAGGCGATGGAGTAGCTCCATCACGGCAAGCCTCCTTCGTCGCCGGCGGGCGCGGTCGGTTCGTGGGTTGCAACGGCCGGCACTTGGCTCGCCTGGGCCGGCTCCGGACCCGATTCGACGCGCGGCAGCTGCTGCGTCGGGCGCGCCGGTCGCGGTGCCGTGGCGGCGGGCCCGTGCACGTGGATGCGGCGGCGCCACGCCCGCTGCCATGGCGCCTGAGTGTCCGACTGGTCGCCGAATAGCAGGCGAAAGCGTTCGCGCAGGTCGGCCGGCGTCAGGTTCAGGTCGAGTTGGCCCATGTATGCCAGCGAACAGGTGCTCGTCTCTTCCGACACGATCACCACGACGGCATCGGTCTCGTCCGCCAGGCCCAATGCGGCCCGGTGGCGCGACCCGAGCGTGCCGGGGATGCCCGCGCCACCGGCAAGCGGCAAGAAGCACGCCGCCGCCGCCACACGCCCCTTCTGGATGATGACTGCGCCATCATGCGTCGCATTCGTGTGCTCGGGGATGAAAAGTGCCAGCAGCAGCTGCCACGAGACGTTGGCCTGCACCTTGACCCCGTCCTCGACGAACCGATCCAGCGGCGCCTCCTGCTCGATGACGATCAGCGCGCCGAGTTGGCGGCGGCTGAGTTCGGTCGTGGCGCGCAACACCTCTTCGAGCATCTCGCTGGCGGCCGGGTTGCTCGTCGAGAACACGATCGGCGCCCGGATGAACGATGTCAGCGCGCGGCGGATGTCGTCTTGGAACAAGATCGCCAGCAGCACGACGATCGAGGTGATGAAGCGGTCGAGCAACCAGTTGACCGTTGGCAGGTCGAGCACCTGATCCTGGCTCACCCAATACACGCCGAACAGCATCGCGATCGCGACCAGCATCGCGCCGGAGCGGGAGCCGCGCAGCAACCGCAGCAACTGGTAGATGAGGATCGCGACCAGCGTGATGTCGAGCAGCCAACGCCAGCTCAGCAGCTTGGGCAGCAGCAGCTCGAAGCTTGTCACGCTACCTCCCAACAGGCTGCTGCGTCAGCCGGCGTCGCGAATCGCCTTAGCCACATCGACGACCTCTCGCAGTGCGGCGACGTCGTGCACGCGCACGAACGCGGCTCCGGCGAGTACGGCGGCCGTCACCGCGGCGGCCGTAGCGAAGAGCCGGTCACGCGGCCCCGGCGCGGGCCGTCCGGCGGCGGCAACCACACCACCGAGAAACGACTTGCGCGAGGGACCCAGATACAGCGGCAGCCCGAGGGATTCAAGGGCTGGTTGACGCCGCAACAGCGCGAGGTTCTGGGCCAGGCTCTTGCCGAAGCCGAGACCGGGATCGATCGAGAGCTGCGTGCGCGCCACGCCGGCGGCCTGCGCCCGGGCCACGGCTCCGGCCAGCCCCGCCGCGATGACGTGCACCGCGCCTTCGACGTCGTCTGGCAACGCTTCGGCGCGGGTCGTCCAGCCCATCGCAGCCGGCGCAATCGGACAATGCATGAGAACCCACGCGGCGCCCGCAGCCGCGACGACCGCGCCCATCGCGGGGTCGCCGAAGCCGCTCCCGTCGTTGACCATGACGGCACCCGCCCGCAGCGCGGCGGCGGCGACCGCTGCGTGGCGCGTGTCGACCGCGATCGGCACGGATACGCGCTGCCGCAAGGCCAAGATGGCGGGCACGACGCGTGCCAACTCCAACTCGACGCTCACAGGTGCCGCGCCCGGCCGGGTCGACTCGCCGCCCACATCCAGCAGGTCGGCTCCTGCCAGCGCCAGTTCCGCCCCGCGCGCCGCCACCGCGGCGGGGTCTGCCAATTCGCCGCCGTCGGAGAACGAGTCGGGCGTGGCGTTGAGGATGCCCACGAGGTACGGGCGCCTGAGGTCCAAGGTGGTGTCGCCCAAGTGCATCGCGCTTCCTTGCCCGGAGCGGACGCCAGCGCCCCGAGCGCACCCCGTGCCCCGATCGCCTCCCGTGCCCCGATCGCCTCCCGTGCCCCGATCGCCTCCCGTGCCCCGATCACCCGGGCCGACGCCGTCAGCGGGCGAGCGGCTCCGGCAGGCCTGGCAGGCCGTCGAGCACGGGAGCCGGCTTGCGGGCAGGCGCCGCTGCGACCTCTTGCTGGGCGCGGTGCCGGGCTTGCGCCTCCTTGCTGGCGCGGTGTTCTTTGAAATCGCGGCCGGCGAGCACGCAGTCGACCTCGTCGCCGTCGAGCGTCTCATACTCGAGCAGGTACTTCGTGATCGCGTCGAGCTGGTCACGCTGTTCGGTCAGGATGCGGTGGGCGCGCTGGTAGTTGTCATCGACGATGCGCTTGATCTCCTGATCGACCTGGACCGCCGTGGACTCTGAGAAGTTCTGCTGGGCGTTGAAGTCGCGGCCAAGGAACGGCTCGCCATGTTTGCGCCCGAACGCCAGCGGCCCCAGCCGGCTCATGCCCCAGTCGCACACCATCTGGCGCGCAAGTTCCGTCGCCTGCTCGATGTCGTTGGCCGCGCCCGTCGTGATTTCCCCGATGACGATGTCTTCGGCGATGCGGCCGCCCATCATCGTCGCGATCCGGTCGTGCAGGTAGCTCGACGAGTGCGAGTACCGGTCGCGTTCCGGCAGTTGCATCGTCAGGCCCAGCGCCCGCCCGCGCGGCACGATCGTGACCTTGTGCAGCGGGTCCGACGTCAACAGATGCTTGGCCACGAGCGCGTGACCGGCTTCGTGCACGGCCGTCAAGCGCAGTTCCTCCGCGTTGAGCATGAGGCCGCGCCGCTCAGCGCCCATCAGTACCTTGTCCTTGGCGGACTCGAAGTCGTCCTGCGCCACGAATTCCCGATCGCGCCGCGCCGCCAGCAGTGCCGCCTCATTGACGAGGTTCTCGAGGTCCGCGCCGACGAAGCCGGGCGTACCGCGCGCCAGGGCCGACAGATCGACGTCCGCACCCAAAGGCACCTTGCGCGTATGCACCTTCAGGATCGCGGTGCGCCCCTTGGCGTCCGGTGCCGGCACGACGACGCGCCGGTCGAAACGGCCCGCTCGCAGCAACGCGGGATCGAGCACGTCGGGTCGGTTCGTCGCCGCGATCAGGATGACGCCGGTGTTGTTCTCGAAGCCGTCCATCTCGACGAGCAGTTGGTTCAGCGTCTGCTCGCGTTCGTCGTGCCCACCGCCCATGCCGGCGCCCCGGTGACGACCGACCGCGTCGATCTCGTCGATGAAGATGATGCACGGCGCATGCTTCTTGCCCTGCTCGAACAGATCGCGCACGCGACTGGCGCCTACGCCCACGAACATTTCCACGAAGTCCGAGCCCGAGATCGTCAGGAACGGCACGCCCGCCTCTCCCGCCACCGCGCGCGCCAGCAGCGTCTTGCCGGTGCCTGGCGGGCCCATCAGCAGCACGCCCTTCGGAATGCGGCCGCCGAGTTTGGTGAATTTCTTCGGATCGCGCAGGAAGTGAATGATCTCCTCCAACTCCTGCTTGCATTCGTCGATGCCGGCAACGTCGTCAAATGTCACCTTGTTGCCCGAATCGCTCGTCATGCGGGCCTTGGACTTGCCGAAGCTCATCGCCCGCGACCCACCCGACTGCAACTGCCTCATGAAGAAGAAGAAAAGACCGAGCAACAGCAGCATTGGCAGCCAGGTCGACAGCAGCGAAATCCACACTGCGTTGGCGTCCTCGCGCTCATAGGTGATGTCGATGCCGCTCTGGATGAGGTCCTTCTGGTACTCCTTGAGGTCGCCCCAGGTACGGAATGCCTTGTCTTCCTTCGTGCGGAACTCAATCGCGCTGCCGTGGACGGTAATCGTGTCGATGCGGTCCTCGGCGCGCACGTCCTTCTGGGCCAGCGCCTTGTGGATGAACTGCGAGAACGAAACTTCATCGCCGGTGCGGCCTGAGCGCAAGCCCTGGTAGATGAGCACGAAAAGCAGGATCAGGACGACCCACACCAACATGGACTTGTAGTGTTTCAACGCGCGCTCCGTCGGCCGGGGGCAGTCGCCCACGCTTGGCTGCAGCGGGCCTGTTGCGCAAACACCGCCGTCCTGCAAGTTAGTCCGCAGGGGCGGGGTCCGCAACGTCGCGGGCGACGATTCGCCACCCGGTGCCCGCCGTCGTGACAAGCAACCCATGAACATAACATGGAGTTCGTCGGCCCCGTTGGTGCCAGCGCCACACGTTGTCGAGCGCGCGCAAGCTCGGCGCCGCTGTGCCCAATCGGGACGCCAGGTGGCGCACCAGCGCGAGCGCGCAGGGCCGGTCGAGCGCAACCCCAGCAAGATCGACGACCATGGACCTGTGGGCCGGATCCTCGACGATGCGGGTCCCGAGCGCGAGCCGAATCCACCCGTCGAGCGCGCCATCGTGCTGCGCCAGGGCGTCGGCGGTGCGCGCCAGTCCGCGGACGGCACCCGGCAGGGCCCGTTCAAGTGCCGGCAGGGCATCGCTGCGCACCCGCGTTCGCGCATGGCGAGCATCGCGATTCATCGGGTCGAGGTCGGCCGTCGCAAGCCAACCCGCCCACCGTGCCCACGCGGCGAGTTGGGAACGGTCGAGATCGAGGGCCGGTCGCACGACCCCGTCTTCGCGCATCCGACGTATCCCGGCCAGCGCGTCGGGCCCCGCTCCGCGCGCCATCCGCAACAGCAACGTCTCTGCGAGGTCGTCTGTGTGGTGCGCAGTCGCTGCGCACGCGCAACCGAGGTCGCCGCGCACGCGAGCCAGCGCCCGGTAGCGTTCATCGCGTGCTCGCGCCTCCACCTGCGCCCCCGGCGTCAGGACGACACGTACAACGGCAACGGGCAGCGCGAGCGACTCGGCCAGCAAGCGGACTTGGGCAGCCACGGCGCCGCTTTCGGGCCGCAGTCCGTGGTCCACGTGCGCCACCGCAAGGGTGTGCCCGAGCGAAGGCTGCAGCGCCACCAGCAGCGCGAGCAGGCCCATCGAATCCGGGCCGCCGCTGCACGCGACCAGCACGCGGTCGCCCGGATGCCACAAGCCATGGCTGCGGACCGCTCGCCGCACCATGTCGAGCGACTGGCGCAAGGGCCGCGCGTGTGGCAGGTCGGCGGGAGTTGCGGGCGTGCGATCCGGTTCCATGGCGACCGCGACTGGCGAAGGTGGGAATCTCATTGCACCGCATGCGCGCCGCGGCGTACACTTTTTGCCCTTGCCGCCGAGGCCTCTCCGATGCCGAACAACCTGCTGCCCGTGCCAGACGCGGTCGTTGCTCCCCCTGCGCCGCTGCGTCGCTGGCCGAAACTGCCCGCGACGCCCCACGCTGTCGCATCGGCCCAGTTGCCGGCGGACGCGGACCCCCGCCTGACTGCCTATGCCGCGGCCGTCCATGCCAGCGGCGCGCCAACGCGGCACCTGTCGCTCGACGGACGGCCGATCGACGCCTGCTACCTGCCTGCCCGCCCCGACGTGGGCCACTTCGAGCAGGTCGGCGTGCCCGGCCAGTACCCGTACACGCGCGGCGTCCACGGCGACATGTACCGCGGCAAGCCTTGGACGATGCGCATGTTCGCCGGGTTCGGCACGCCTGAAGACACGAACCGGCGCTTCAAGTTCCTGCTCGCCCAGGGCCAGACCGGCCTGTCGACCGCATTCGACATGCCGACGCTGATGGGCTACGACCCCGACCATCCGATGAGCGAGGGCGAAGTGGGGCGCGAAGGCGTGTCGGTGGCCCACCTCGGCGACATGGACCGGCTGTTTGCCGACATCCCGCTGGGAGACGTGACCACGTCGATGACGATCAACGCGCCTGCGGTGGTGCTGTTGGCCCTGTACGTCGCGGTTGGCGAGCGCCGCGGCGTGCCCCACCACCGCATTGCGGGTACGCTCCAGAACGACATCCTGAAGGAATTCATCGCCCAAAAAGAGTGGATCAGCCCGCCGCGTCCGTCGATGCGCATCATTCGCGACATGCTGGCGTACTGCACGCGCGAACTGCCGCGTTGGAACACGATCAGCATCAGCGGCTACCACATCCGCGAAGCCGGCGCGACGGCCGTGCAGGAACTCGCGTTCACGCTGGCCGATGGCATCGGCTACGTGGAAGCGGGCCTCGAAGCCGGACTCGACGTCGATGCGTTCGCTCCGCGCCTGTCGTTCTTCTTCGACATCCATGACGATTTCTTCGAGGAGATCGCAAAGTTGCGCGCGGCGCGGCGGCTGTGGGCCCGGCTCATGAAGGAGCGCTACGGCGCCAAGAACCCGCGCTCGATGATGCTCCGCACGCACTGCCAGACCGCCGGCGTGTCCCTGACGGCCCAGCAACCACTGAACAATGTCGTGCGCACGACCTGGCAGGCGCTCGCGGCCGTGCTCGGCGGTACGCAGTCGCTGCACACGAACAGCCTCGACGAGACCTACGCCTTGCCGACCGAAGACACCGCGAAGTTGGCATTGCGCACGCAGCAACTGCTGCTCGACGAGTCGGGCGTGGCCAACACGGTCGATCCCTTGGGTGGCTCGTGGTTCGTCGAGCACCTGACGGACCAGATGGAGGCCGAAGCGCTCGTCATCTTGAAGAAGATCGACGACATGGGTGGTATCGTCCACGCGGTCGAAATCGGCTATCCGCAGCGCGAAATCGCCGAGTCCGCGTTCCGTTTCCAGCAGCGCGTGGAGTCGGGCGAGCGCGGCATCGTGGGCGTGAACCGCCATGTCGAGTCGGCGTCTGCCTCGATTCCGCTGCTGCACATCGACGCAGAAGTCGAGCGGGGTCAGTTGGCGCGCTGCCTGCAGTGGAAGCGCGACCGCAACGCGGCGGCCGCCCAAGCTGCCCTCGACGCCGTCAAGCGTGCGTGTGCATGCACCGAAAACGTCGTGCCGCCGATTCTCGCCGCCGTGCACGCTGGGGTCACGGTCGGCGAGGTCAGCGACGCCTTTCGCCAAGTGTTCGGCGTGTACCGCGACCCGGCTTTCCTGTAGCCAGAACAGTGGGTCGACGCCGTGTTTCCGCACGACGCCGTCTCCTGCCGCGTTCGTGCCCGGGTGCCCACGGGATCAGTCGCCGACGAGCACGACGACCGCGATCTGGCCGGCGCGGGTGCCGTGATCCTGCACCACGTGGAGACCGAGCCGCCGACCTTCCGGTGCCGTCACGATATCGGGCAATTGCAGCCGGCGCAGTTCGGGCAGCGACGCAGCCCACGCCCGGAGCCGGCCACGCAGCAAGCCCCGATCGCGCGCGGCGTCGAGCGCCTGGGCCGATGCGCCCTCGAGTTCTCCTTCGAGCACTCGTTCGGCAGCGAGCCGGGCGACGGCATCGAGCGACAGGTCAGGGTCCAGCCGGGGGAGCCCTTTTTCCGAGCGCTGCCGCTCGATTTCCGAATGCAATCGAGCCGCTTCCACCGACTCATCGATGTCGATGACCGGCCGCGAGAAGAGCTGTGTCAACCACCAGCGGCGCCGGCCCCCGTCCTGTTCCTCGCCCGCAACGCCCAGTCCGACATGCGTGAGGTCGGGGTCGAGCAGGTTGCGGCGGTGCCCCAGACTGTGCAGCAGGCCGAGTTCCGCCTCCCAGATCGACGTGTTGTGTGCCAGGTTCTCGGCCGACGCCACGGCGCGGTAGTTGGCCGCTTCCAGGCGCTGCACGTGCAGGCCGGTCGTGGGCGAGCGGTGGCCAAAGAAGCCGCGGTCGCGCATGTCGACGCTGTGGTTGCGCGCCACTGCTGCCAGCCCGTCGTCCCAACGCAACAGGGGCACCCCGTGGGCAACGCGGTCGCGGTTCAGGAGATCGAACGCCCAGCGCGCCGCCTCGTCGGCGCTCGTGAGATGCCCCTCATCCGGAGCCTGACGCGCAATCAAGCGGCGCGGAGGGGCCTGCCCGACGTAGACCCGGACCTGGACGACCTTGCCCGGTCCATCGGGCCCGGTGCCAACCAACTGCATCTCGAGTGCGCCGACGTGTGCGCCGACGTCTACTTCGACCGCGATCCGATCGCCGGAGCGCTCGAACCGGCCGTGATCGAAGCGACCGTCTGGCCACAATACGAGCGCTTGCAGATCGCTCCAGGTCTCGAGCAGGCGGCCGCGCATCGACCACGTACCGCCCAGCGCCGCCGTGGCGGGAAATGGCGCCAACTCGACCGGCATGCGCGTGCCGAGCACGCCGACGTGGCGCGGCAGGCGTTCCGCCGGGTTCCACACCTCGCCGACCCCGACCCGCAGGGGACCGGACCCCGAAGGTGGCTCTTGCAGCACGGCCGCAATCGCCTTGCGCAGCGATGCTTCGTCGTCGGTCGTCGTGCGCAGGTGCTGGAACACCGTGTCGCCTGCGATCGCTCCGCTGCCGGCAACCAGAAAGTCGCGGGCGTCGGCGGGCGACTCGGCGGCCGACTCCGAGGCCTGCACGACCAGTTCGCGCGCGGCGCGGCCAAGGTGGCGGTCGTACGTGGCGCGTCCCCGGGACAGTTCGCGCACGAGCGCGTCGTAGTGGTGGTCCGTCTCGTTGGCCGGCGCTGCCAGGTACGTCGATGCCGGCGGCTCGGACAGCACGACTTCGACGTCGCGCGTCGGCTCCGCGCGGCTCTCAGCGAGGGCGGGAGCCGCCGGTTCGCGCGCGACCGCCGTCGAAGCCTTGCGCGCCGAAGCCAGGCGCGGTGCCGATGGGGTCGGCTGGTGCCAAGCCAAACCCGCGCGGGCGTTGTCGGGCGCGCGCGCGGCTCCCCACGCCGCCGCAGCAAGCACCGCCAGTGTCCCCGCGATCAAGAGGCGTCGGCCAGCACCCATGCAGCCACGGTAGGGCTGCCGCGCGGCCGATGCAACCATTTTGGCGTGTGCAGAGGCGCCGCGGGCACAGGCGGGCCCCTCAATCGGCGTCGGCTACCGCCACCGGCGTCGCTGCGGCGCGCGCGACGGACGCGGTCAGCAGCACGGCGATCGCCTGGTCGAGGCCGCCATCTTCGACCGTCACGACGCAGGTCACGCCCAGCGCGAGCAACCGGGCGCGGTCCGCAGCAGGGATGGTGCCGCCGACAATCACCGCAATGTCGGTGCCGCCCCGCGCTGCGAGTTCTGCCAGCGTCGCCGCCGCGAAAGCGAGGTGCGCGCCCGACAGGCTCGACAGGCCGATGGCGTCGACGGCCTCGGCGATGGCGGTCGCGGCGACGTCTGCCGGCGTGGTGCCGGGACCCAGCCACACCACCTCGGCGCCGGCATCGCGCAAGCCCAGGGCGAGCAACCGCAGCGCGTTGATGTGGCCGTCGAGGCCGGCCTTGGCCAGCACGATGCGCCGGCGCGGCTGCGGCATCGCAGGGCCACCGGCTCCGCGGGCCGTGGGGCTGCGCGCCAGGCCATCGACGCCGAGTGGGGCGCGCCAGCGCGGCCCGGCACTGGCCAGCAGCACGTGGGTCCATTCGCCCGTCGTGCCGCCGGCCGCCGCGAACGCCACCGAAGCCGCCAACACGCTGGTGCCTGCCCGCGCCGCTTCGGCGAGACCCGACTTCGCGTGCTCCCATGTCGCCGCGTCGCGCGCCATGCGCCAGTCGTGCAGATCGGCCGCCCGCCGCTGTCCCGCGGCACCATCATCCGGGTCGCTCCCCGTGCCGTCGCCCGGGCCCGTCGCGAGCCCCAGGAAGGGCACCACGTCTTCGAAACAGTTCACGCCGACCCACGGCCGCGTCCCGGTCTCGACACCCGTTCGCCACTGCGCCATGCGCTGCGCCAGCGTGGTCGCCAACTCCTCGATGGCGCGGCCATACCCCATCGCCGGTACCCGCAGCGCGATCTGCCGTGCGGCCGCTTCGATGCGCGCCGTCTCCGCCTCGATCACGTGCGAACCGGCAAAGATGTCGGGCCAGTCCGCGATGCCCGTCTCATGCAGGAGCACCTGTTGCGTGCGCAGGGCCAGCGTCTGTTCGGCTGCGTCCGGCAGGGCGAGGGCCTCGCGGAATCCCGGCAACTGGAGCGCGCCCACACGGGCGGATGCCGACAGCACCGCCGGCAACGCCTGCAGGGCGATGCGGACGATGTTGAGTTCAGGCTGTTGCGCCGCCAGCGTCAGCGACCGGACCTGGCAGCCCGCGCGAAATCGCGGCGTGCACCCGTAGCGTTCCTGACACAGTGCCGGCCACAGGCGCGCGTACGCCCGCACCTTGCAGATTTCGGGCACAAGTTCGAGCCCGGAATTGATGAAAAAGCTCACCGTATCGACAACGCGGGCAAAAGTCGCGCCGTCGAGCCGCGGCCGTACCGTATCGAGCAGCAGCAGGGCGCCGCCGAGGGCCCAGCCGACTTCGTCCACGGGACCCGCGCCCGATTCCATCAGGTGATACCCACAGGCATTCATCGGGTTCCATCGCGGTGTCCACTGCGCCGACGTCACCACGAGGTCCGCCTGCAGCCGCAGCGACATGGCGGGGTCGAAGATGTAGGTGCCGCGAGCGACGAATTCCTTGAGCAGATCGTTCTGGGTCGTGCCGCGGAGTCGCTCGCGGGCCACGCCCTGCCGATCCGCGAGCGCGAGGTACAGCGCGTACAGCCAGGGTGCCGTCGCGTTGATCGTCATCGACGTGTTGGCGGTAGCGAGATCGATGCCGTCGAAAAGAGCCGCCATGTCGCCAAGGTGGGCGACCGACACGCCGGCGCGGCCGACCTCGGGCAACGCGAGCGGGTCGTCGGGGTCGTAGCCGCACTGCGTCGGCAGGTCGAACGCCACCGATAGGCCGGTCTGACCGCGCGCGAGGTTGTCGCGGAAGCGGCGGTTCGTTGCAACCGCGTCGCCGAAACCCGCGTAGGTCCGGACGATCCACGCAGGCTTGGAGAGAGTGGCGGGCAAGGGCGTCACGTCATCGGCGCCATGCGCGCGTTGCGCAGCGTGTCGTTCCGCAGCGTGTTCTTCCGCAGCGTGTTCTTCCGCGGGGCCCTATTCGGCCGCGTCAGATTCGTTCGCACCGCGCGGGTCGATCTTGCGCAGGCGGGCCGCGCGGCCCTGCAGGTCGCGCAGGTAGTAGATGCGGCTGCGGCGCACCTTGCCCGACGACATCACCTCGAGCTTCAGGATGCGCGGGCTGTGGAGCGGAAAGATGCGCTCGACACCGATGCCGTTCGAGATCTTGCGCACCGTGAACGTCGAGTCGACGCCCGAGCCCGTGCGGCGCAAGACGACGCCCTCGTAGACCTGGATGCGCTCTTTTTCGCCCTCGATGATGCGGCCGTGTACGCGGACGGTGTCGCCGGTGCGGAAGTTAGGCAAGTCGAAGCGAAGGTGGGCGCGCTGCACGGTGTGAACAAGGCTCATCTCAGGTCTCCCTGCCGGTCCCTCGCGGGTGGTCGGCTTCTCGCGGCTGGCGGCGTGCGGGCTGCACGCCGTCAGTGGTCCCCGGTCAGGCGGTCGAGCACGATGGCTGCGGCCGCGCGGACGGACAAGTGGTTGTAGCGCGGGCCGGCGGGGCTGCCGTCGAGCGCGTCGAATGCGGGCGCACGGCCCACGGGCGGCAGGCGCAAGTCGGCGGTCGCGACGACCGAGGGTGCCAAGCCCCAGCCCGTGCCGAACACGACCACAATGGGTGCTCCGTTCGGGTCGCCCAGTCGTTCGCGCAGTTCCGCAAACGGCGTCGTATCGCGTTGCATGCGGGCGCCCGTCATCACCAGCACCGGCGCGCGGCCGGTGCGTTCGCGTACGTCAACGCGCACGGCGTCGAGCGACGGCAGGGTGCACAGCCGCCGCATGGCGTCGGCGCGCCGCTCATGGCGGCTGCCTTGGCCTTGGGTCCAATGCCCCACGACCTCGTCCACCATGCGCTGTTGCAGCGTGACCGGAGTCACGATGTAGACCGCGCTCGCACCAAACGTTCGGCCAGACCGAGCCAGGTCGTGCAGGTCGACGTTCGTGATGGCTGTCGCCACCACCTCCCCGCGCCGGTTGAGCACGGGGTGGTGAACGAGGGCGAGAAAGATAGCCATGTGCTCCTGGAAGTCAACCGCTTTCTGTCGGTTTCGCGAGTCCTGTGGTCATTTCGTCGACCACCGGTGCCGCCGACAAGCCTGCCAACTGGGCCCGATCGTCGGGCGACAGCGGCGCGCTGGCAAGCAGATCGGGCCGCCAGCGCGCGGTCCGTGCCAACGACTGTGCGCGGCGCCAACGCACGATCGCCGCGTGATCGCCCGACAGCAACACCGCGGGCACGTCGCGGCCCTGCCACTGCCGCGGCCGCGTATAGTGCGGGTGCTCGACGAGGCCATCGGCGTGCGATTCTGCCGACAGTGACGCCGCGTTGCCGACCACGCCCGGCAGCAGGCGGGCGACCGCTTCGACGACCGCCATCGCGGCGACTTCGCCCCCTTGCAGCACGAAGTCGCCGAGCGACAGGACCTCATCGCAGAGGTCTTCAATGCGCGCGTCGAAGCCCTCATAGCGTCCGCACAGCAGCACGAGGCCACCCGCTTCGGCGTACTGCTCGGCCCTGCGCTGGTCGAAACGGGCCCCGGCCGGCGACAGCAGCACGGTACGGATCCCGGCCGGCCGCCCCACGCACACCGCCGCGAGGCACGCGGCGATCGGCTCCGGTTTCAACACCATGCCCGCCCCGCCACCGAACGGGGCGTCGTCGACCGTGTGGTGCCGGTCCATCGCAAACGCGCGCCAGTCGTGGACCGCAAGGTCGATGCGCCCGGCCGCGATCGCCTTGCCGATCAGGCTCTCCCGGCGCAGCGACTCGAAAAGCCCGGGAAACAGCGTGAGCACGTCGAACCGATAGCACGGCGGCACGGCGGCCGCGGCGGGGGCTTGCATGGCGGCCTACTCGCTGCGCCAGTCGTGGATGTCGCGCACGACGATCTCGCCGGCCACGCGGCCGAGTTCCTCGATGGCGGGACTGCCCGGCGGCAGCAGGACGCTGCCGCCCGCGTCAAGCGTCAGGTGCAGCATGTCGTGCCCGCCGGCCACCACGATGCCGCGCACGACGCCGACGCGCGCCCGCGTATCCGCATCGAGCACGGCGGCCCCGACAAGGTCGGCGAGCCAGATCTCGTCGGCACCCGGTGGCGGCAGTTGGTCGGCATCGACCTGGAGCGTGCCGTGCGTGAGCCTGGCCGCCGCTTCGCGATCGTCGATGCCGCGCAACGCCAAGATCGGTCCGCCGGTGGCGCCGCGCACACTGTGGATCGCGAACGTGCGTGCAGGTTGCCCTGGCACGTGGACGTCGATGGCCTCGACGGCGTCCAACACGGTCGAACCGGGGTCGTGCAGGTGCACCCGCAGTTCGCCATGCACGCCGTGGGGCCGTCCGATGCGCCCGACCTCGATGCGGCGCGGTTCCGCCATCGGTCTGGCCGCTGCGCGGGTGGGAGCGCGCGGGCGGCCAGCGGGCGCGGGTCCAGGCGAGGGCACATCTAGGCCAGTTGCGGGCACGGGTGTTTTCACAGGGTGATCTCGTCTTTCAACTCGCGGCCCATCAGGTTGCGCAGCGCGTCCAGCGGCGCCAGGCCCTCGTGCAGCACGCGGTAGGTCTGCTCCAGGATGGGCGCTTCGACGCCGAGTTCCTGCGTCAGGCGCCACGCGGAACGGCTGGTGAGCACGCCTTCGGCCACGGCCGTCATCGACGCGAGGATGGCGCCGATCGACTCCCCGCGTCCCAGCCGCAGCCCCACCGTGCGGTTGCGCGACAGGTCGCCGGTGCACGTCAACACGAGGTCGCCGATGCCGGAAAGCCCTTGCAACGTAAGTGGATTTGCGCCCTTGCGTACTGCGATCCGGGTGATTTCAGCGAGCCCGCGCGTGATGAGGCCGGCGCGCGCGTTGTGGCCGAAGCCGAGGCCATCGGCGGCCCCGACTGCGATCGCGATCACGTTTTTCAGGGCGCCACCGACTTCGACGCCCTCGACATCGTTGGACGCGTAGCAACGAAAACGGTTGCCCGACAGTTCCTTCTGCAGCCAGCGCGCCAGCCGTGCGCTGCGGGCCGCCACCGTGACAGCGGTCGGGCTGTTGATGGCCACTTCGGCCGCAAAGGACGGCCCGGACAGGTAGGCGAGCCCCGCGTGCATACGGCGCGGCAGCACGCGCTCGTAGATTTCGCTGATGAGCTCGAGTGATTCGTTGTCGATCCCCTTGGAACAACTGACGATTACGTGTTCGTCCGTCAGCCATGGTTCCATCCGGCGCGCCAGCCCGGCCACGTGCGGAGTTGGCATCACGGTGAGCAGCACGCGCGAGCGGCGCACGCACGCTTCGAGGTCCGCGGTCGCGTGCAGGGCCTCGGGCACCAAGTGGCCGGGGAGGTAGCGCACATTCTCACGGCCGTCTTGGATCTGTACCGCGACGCTCGGATTGTGTGCCCACAGCAGCGTCGGCTTGCCGCAGCGTGCGGTGTGGATGGCGAGTGCTGTGCCCCAGGCACCGGCGCCGACCA
Organism: Myxococcales bacterium; assembly: GCA_009692425.1. Lineage (GTDB taxonomy): Bacteria > Myxococcota_A > UBA9042 > UBA9042 > UBA9042 > SHZF01. The sequence continues at coordinate 58,723 of SHZF01000006.1, forward strand.
CGCCGATCGGGTAGGCGTCGCGCAGCGGGAGTCCCGTGGGCAGCGCGGCGGTCATGGACGGCCTCCGGGGCGCGGTTCGTGGGCCCGCGCGGCGTGGTACAGGTCGTGCAAGCTGCGGTCGAACGCGGCCGGGCGGCAGCGGCGACGGGCCCAATCGCGCAAGGCGCGCACCTGCTCCGCGTAGGTTTCCACGAGCGGCACCGATTTGGAAAGCACCGCCTCGACGTCGTCGGTCGTCAACGCGCGCCCTTCGCTGAAGGCAACGGCCAGCGCTTCGACCAGCGCTTCGGCCACCTCGGCGCCGGTCAGCTTGTCCGCGGCATCGGCGAGGCGGCCCGTATCGAAGTCCGCCGCAGCGCGGCCCGAGGCCCGCAGGTGGATGGCGACGATCTCTTCGCGCACGCGGCGGTCGGGCAGGTCGACAAAAAACGTCTCGTCGAAGCGGCCCTTGCGCAGCAGTTCCGCCGGCAGGTGGTCGGCCCGGTTCGCCGTCGCCGCCACGAACACGCCGGGCCGCGGGCGGTCGAGCCAGGTGAGCAGCGCGCCGAACAGTCGGGCACCCGACTCCGACGGCGCATCGCCGACGGTGGCGAAAGCCTTGTCGATCTCGTCGATCCACAGCACGCACGGTGCCATGGCTTCGGCGACCTGCAGCGCCCGCCGCAGGTGCTCGTCGGGCGACCCGTGCTCGGCGTAGAGGCGTGCGAGGTCGAGGCGCGCCAACGGCAGCCCCAGTGCGCCGGCAGACGCCTTTGCAATCAGGGATTTGCCGCAGCCCTGCACGCCGACCATGAACGCCCCGCGCGGCGGCGGCAGGCCATAGGCGCGGGCGGCGGGTGTCAGGGCCTCGCGCCGCCGCAGCAGCCACGCCTTGAGCGCATCGAGCCCCCCCACGCGGTCCAGTTGCGGCACGTCGTCGACCACTTCGAGCACGCTCGACCGGGCCACAAGATCGCGTTTTTCGTGCTGGAGTTCGGCGACTGCCACCGGCCCGGCCAGCCCCGCCTGGCGCACGCGCTTGAGCGCCCGCCGCGCCTGACCAAGCGTCAGCCCGGCCAGCGCCGCGACCGCCGCGTCGGTGTGTCCGGCGTCGGCGCCAGCAAAGGCGGCTTGCGCGAGTGGCGCCAGTTCCGGTGGGCCGGGCAGGGGCAACTCCACCACGGCCAGGTCACGGTCGAGGTCGGTCGGTGGCCACGGTCGGGCGGCCAGCAGGACGACCGCATGGCCGGCACGCTCGATCGCGTCGAGGTGTTCGAGCAACAGGCGCGCGAACCCGGCGTCGCCCAGCAGTCGATCCGCCTGCGGCAGCGCGAGCACGGTGGGCCGCTCCTGCTGGACCAGTCGTTCGAGGAGTTCCCGCGCCACACCGGCAGGCTCGAGAGCGCCGAAAGTCGCCACTTGGACCGTCAGCGGCGACCCCTGTGCAGCGACGCCGAGCACGCGCACCGCGTCCCGTTCGTCGCTATGGAGCACCCCGACCAGCGGGTAGCGGGCGCGCAGCCGATCGCGCAGCGGGGTGGCCCGGTCCATGGCCTACCCGCCCGGCCGCGGCGGTCTGCCGACCGGCGCAGGCACATCGATGGCGTACTGCTTGATCTTGTACTGCAGGTTGCGCGGCGAAATGGCCAGCAGGTCGGCCGCGTGCGTGCGGTTGCCGGCCGTCTGCTGGAGCGCCGCGAGGATCAGCGCGCGCTCCGTCGCCTCGACTGCGTCGGGGATCGACAGCGTGTCGCGCGCGGGCAATGCGACGGCCTCGTGCCCACCCGGGCTGCGATCCAGGCGCACGAGTTCCGCCGTCAGGACGCCCCCATCGGCCAGCACGCAGGCCTGCTCGATCACGTTGCACAGTTCGCGCACGTTGCCCGGCCAGTGGTGGGCGATCAGCTTGGCGCGGGCCGCGGGCTGCACCGCGCGAATCTGCGTGCCGAGTCGTTGGTTCGTCTTCTCGACGAAGTGTTCGATCATCATGTCGATGTCGTCGCGCCGCTCGCGCAACGGCGGCACGGCGAGTTCGATCACGCTCAGCCGGTAGTACAGGTCTTCGCGGAACCCACCGTCGCGCACCCGGAGGCGCGGGTTCACCGCCGCCGCCGCCAGCACGCGCACATCGACTGCGATCGGCCGGTTCGAACCAACGCGGCGCACCTCGGATTCCTGCAGCACGCGCAGCAGCTTCACCTGGAGCGAGAGGGGCAGGTCGATGATCTCGTCGAGGAAAAGCGTGCCCCCGTGGGCCTCCTCGAACAAGCCACGGCGATCCTGGTGGGCATCGGTAAAGGCGCCGCGCACGTGGCCGAACAGCTCCGATTCCAGCAAGTTCGGCTGGATGGCGCCGCAGTTCACCGCGACGAACGGCTGGCGCGCCCGCGGGCTGGCGAGATGCAGCGCGCGGGCGACGAGTTCCTTGCCACTGCCCGACTCGCCCGTGATCAGCACCGTCGAGGCAAACCGCGCGATGCGTTCCACCTGGCGGAACAGCGCGAGGATGGGCGCCGTCTGGCCGACCATGCCGTAGAAGCTACGCCCCTGCGGAATCACGTCCTCTTCTCTCACGGTCGCTGCGTCGTCCGCCGCCACATCGACGACCAATGGCGGCGGCGCGAGCGCGTGCTGGCGAGCCTTCTCCACCGCGAGCCGCACCTTGAGTTCGGCTTCGGCGAGGCGGAACGGTTTCGACAGGTAGTCGACGGCGCCCAGCCGAATCGCTTCGAGCGCCGTTTCGAGGCTGCCATACGCGCTCATCACGACGGTCGGTGGCAGGCGCTCCTGACGGGCCAGCACTTCGATGACTTCGAGGCCGGTCATGCGCGGCATCTGGAGGTCCATCAACAGCAAGTCCGGCATGCGTTGGCGCAAGGCGAGCAGGGCCTGGGCGCCGTCATGGGCGCACTGGGTCTCGATGCCTGCCCGCTCGAGGTGGTCGGCCACCAACGCAGCGAACGGCACCTCGTCATCCACGATCAGCACGAAAAGTGGCTGCTTGCCGACGGGAATCGCCATCCTTGGTTGCGCCTCACGAGACTGCGCTTTGTGTTCACCGCGCCGCAGGCGTGGCACTCAATTGGCACGCCAATGTACTAGGAAGCCTGCTTGCGCGCCTCGTCCAAGAAGGCCACCCGCGTGTCGTGCAGGAGCCGATCGAGCAGCGCCGCCTCCTCGGGGGTCAAGTTGCCGTGCGTCTTGGCGCGCAGCATGACGAGCATGTCGATCGACTGGCGCGCCATCTCGATGTTCGAGTCGCCGTGGTGGCCGGTGGGGTCGGGCACGCGACCCAAGTGCACCATCGTGGAGCCCGCCAGGGACAAGATGAAGGTCGAGAAGTCGATGCTGCCCGGAGCGTTCGTCGAGGTCATGGCCGGCCTTTCCGCGTGCGCGTTGGAATGTCGGCGCGTGGTCGGCGGTTGTCAAGGTGCGCGCCAAGCCTCGGCGCGCCCTCCTCGACGGGATACGGGAGCCGCGCTACGATGCTGCACGCCCACGGACCGGCGCTCACGCCCGCTGCGCCAGTAGCGGGCGCCCGCGTCCCCCACACGTCCTTTGCCTCTGGCGCCTGCCGCGTGCGCCCTGCGAGCCCGCCGCGCATGAGCAGTCGCGAACCGATCCTGAAGGACCCGCTCGAGCAGTACCTCTCGGAGGTCAATCGCTACCCACTGCTGACGCGCGAGCAGGAGTATGAACTCGCCAAGCACTACCGCGACACCAAGGACCCCGATGCGGCCAAAGCGCTGGTGACGGCCAATCTGCGGTTCGTCGTCAAGATCGCCTACCAGTTCGCCCACTACGACATCAAGCTCACGGACCTTGTGCAGGAGGGCAACATCGGCCTGATGAAGGCCGTGCGCAAGTTCAAGCCCGACCGCGGCTACCGCCTGATTTCGTACGCGGTTTGGTGGATCAAGGCCTACATCCAGAACTACATCATCAACTCGTGGTCGCTGGTCAAGGTCGGTCCCGTGTCGCAGCAGCGTCGCGTACTGTTTGGGCGGCGGGGCCTGCCGACGCCTGCCGAGGGTGAGACGGTTGACGTCGCAAGCGAGGGAGCCGCGGCGCCGGCCGGCAAGATCGCCGCACCCAAGCCCGACGGAGAAGACGCCATTGAGGTGGAGGTCGTCGTCGATGACGACGCGGAGGAGGGAGACGAGACGTTCCTCATCGCGGCCGAAGCCACCCACGAAGGCAAGCCGCGCACGGCGCGGGTGCCCACCGAGGCCGAGGTCGAGGGGTGGCGCCGGGCAGCCCACGCGGCGCGCCACGACATCAACCTCGACGCGACCATCAGCGAAGACGGCCGCATGACCGTGGCAGAGACGATGGCCGCGCCGGGTCCGGGTATCGAAGAGCAGTACGCGAGCGCGGAGACGACGGCGATGGTGTCCGCGCGCCTGTCGCAGTTGCACGCACACCTGAACGACAAGGAACTCGCGATCTTGCAGCGCCGCCTGTTGGGCGACGAAGAGGTGACGCTGCAGGAGATCGGCGACGAGTTCGGCATCAGCCGCGAGCGCGTGCGCCAGATCGAGCAGAACCTCAAGAGGAAGATCGCCCGGTTGCTCGACGGGTTGCAGCCGACGCGGATGCTGGAAGGCCCGCGCGAATAGCCCGGATCCGCCGGCCCGGGGAGGTCCGCCGGCACATCGACCCTGGATGGCCAGTTATTTCGAGATGTTGCCAGCTTCGCAGCTGGGGCACCAACCCGCCGCTGCTTGGTCGCCAACCCCCCTCTACGCAGGCGCCGTTGGGCCGGGGCGCCGCACGATGCGGGCGGCCTGGATCACGGGTGCGGCGGCGACGGGTTCCGGGGCCAGTCGAGACCTGGCTGCGGTCGTGGTGGCGGCTGACTTTGCCTTTGGCGAGTTCTTGGCTGCAACAGTCTTCGCCGGCGCCGCCTGCTTGGCCGTGCGTTTGCCGGTCTGGGCCCCGGTCCGAGGACCCGTCGCAGCGCGCTTGGTCCCCCGCCGCGGCTTGGCTTTGGGTGGCTTGCCGAAATGACGCAGCCTGTCGAGCGCTCCTTCGAGCGTGAGATCGTCGGGCTGCGTGCCCCGCGCCAGCGACGCGTTCAGGGTGCCGTTCGTCACATACGGGCCAAAGCGTCCATCGAGCAGACGTACCTCGCCGCCCCCGTCCGGATCCTTGCCCAACGTGCGGCCGGCCTTCTGCGCTGCGGCCCCGTCGAGCAATGCCAGGGCGTGGGCCAGCGTCACGCCGTCGACCGCGGTGCCTTTGGGCAGCGTCTTGTTCGCGGCGCCATCCGTGACGTACGGGCCATAGCGACCGTTCCACAGTTCGATCGCCTTGTCCGCGTGGGTGCCGAGGGCGCGCAGCATCGCGCGTTGACCCGCCTTGGGTTGGCGTAGTGCCGCCAAGGCTTCCGTCAGCGTGATCCGCGCGGCCAGCACGCCGACATCAAGGCTGCGCGTCTGGCCGTCACTTTCCACGAAATCGCCGAAGCGGCCCGTCTTGGCAACGACCGCCTTGCCCGTGCGCGGGTCGTCGCCGAGTTCGCGAGGCAGTGCCAACTGTGCCAGCGCCGTCTCGAGGTCGAGGGCCCCCGGTTCCATGCCTTTCGACAGGCTGACCCGTCGCGGCTCCTTGGCGCCGTCTTCGGTTTTCGCTGACCCGTTGGCCGGCCCGCCCAACTGTAGGTACCAGCCGAAGCGACCGTTGCGCAGGTAGACCGCTTCGCCCGTGGTCGGATCGGTTCCCAACGGGGCGTCGCCTTTCTGGCGTGCCTCGATCATCTCGACGGCGCGCGCCACCGTCAGTTCATCGGGCGCCTGCTCTTCGGGCACGCTGGCGGTGCGATCGCCGATCTTCACGAAGGCGCCAAACCGGCCAATCCGCACGACCACCGCCTCCCCGCTCGGCGCGCTTCCGATCGGCACGGCACTTGCCTCAGCAGGGTCGATGCGATCGCGCACGGTCTCGAGCAACTTCGACAGACCCGGCACCGGTCCAGAATCGCCGACCTGGGCAAAGCCGTCCTCGTAGAACGCACGCAGGTATGCGCCGGCCTTGGCCTCCCCACGCGCGACCGCATCGAGTCGGCTCTCCATCTCGGCGGTGAAGCCGTAGTCCACGAGGTGGGGCATGTGCTTTTCGAGCATGGCGACCACCGCCATGCCGAGAAACGTCGGCACGAGCGCCTGGCCCTTGCGGAACGCGTACTCCTTGTCGAGCAGGTTCTGGAGGATGGCCGCATACGTGCTGGGGCGACCGATACCTTGCTCTTCCAATGACTTGACGAGTGATGCGTCGGTGAGCCGGGCCGGCGGCCGGGTCTCGTGACCATCGACGCGCACGGGCGGCTGGCCCCAGATCAAGGCATCGCCGGCCTCCAGCGCCGGCAGGGGCCGATCGCGGGCGTCGAGCGCGGCCTCCGGATCATCGGAACCCTCGACGTACGCGAGTAGGAATCCAGGGTTGCGCGTCACGCGGCCGGTCGCGCGAAACACGGCATCGTCGACCGCGATGTCGAGCGTCGTCTGCTCCACCTGCGCATCGACCATCTGGCTGGCGACCGTGCGCTTCCAGATCAGGTCGTACAGGCGCGCCGCGTCGCGCCCCATCGCGCTCGCCACGGCGTCGACCGGCTGGAAATGGGTACCTGCCGGCCGGATTGCCTCGTGGGCCTCCTGGGCGTTGGCCGACTTCGTCTGGTAGCGCCGCGGCTTCGGCGGCAGGTTGGCTGGCCCGTACTGGTCGGAGATCAGCGTGCGCGCGGCCTGCAGCGCCTGCTCCGAGAGCGTAGTCGAATCGGTACGCATGTAGGTGATGAAGCCCGACTCGTAGAGTTGCTGCGCCACCCGCATCGCGTCGCGTGCCGACATGCGCAGCTTGCGGTTGGCCTCCTGTTGCAGCGTCGAGGTCGTGAACGGCGGGTAGGGCCGCAGCGTCTGCGGGCGCACGTCCTTGCTCTTGACGCGGGCGGGCCGGCCGGCCAGACGCTCGGCCAACGCGCGGGCGCCCGCCTCGTCGAGTTGGAGGACGCGCGGGTCCTTCAATTGTCCGGTGACGTCGTCGAAATCGCGGCCATCGGCAAGCTTGCGATCGCCGACACGCAGCAGCCCGGCGTCGAATGCCGTGGCGTCGCGTTGCGGCGCAAAGCGGCCGGTCACATCCCACCAGGCCGCCGTGACGAACGCGATGCGCTGCCGTTCGCGCTCGACCAACATGCGCAGCGCCACCGACTGCACCCGGCCCGCAGACAACGACGGCTTGATCTTGCCCCACAACAGGCGGCTCACGTCCCACCCGTACAGGCGGTCGACGATGCGGCGGGCCCGCTGGGCCACGACGAGGTGCTCGTCGAGGGGGCGTGGGTGGGCGATCGCGTGATCGATCGCTTCCTTGGTGATTTCGTGGAACACCAATCGCGACGTCGGAACCTTTCGTTTCGGATCGAGGACTTCGCGCAGGTGCCAACTGATCGCCTCGCCTTCGCGGTCATCGTCCGTCGCGAGGTAGAGTTGACCGGCCGTCTTGAGCGCCGCCTTCAGCGTGTCGATCTGGCGCTTCTTGTCGGGCGGAACGAAGTAGATTTCCTCCAGCGGCTCAAAATGGTTGTCGAGGTTGACCCCATAGTTGACCCAGCGCGCGCTGCGGCGCTCGTCGCCCTCGGCCAGGTCCGCCTTGCGCTCGACGAGGTCGCGCACGTGGCCGACGCTCGCCTCGACGATGTACGGCTTGCCGAGGAACCGGCCCAGGGTGCGCGCCTTCGTCGGAGACTCGACGATGACGAGCACGGGCCCGAGGGGCGCTGCGCCGTGCGAAGTCTTGCTTGCCATGGTTGCCCTTGCCTTGCCGCGCAGTGCGGCCAGCCGATCCCGCTCGCTATGACTCTCGAAGCCCCGCGACAACGCGCTGTGCGGGCGCCGTTGGGCTCTGCTCTGTGTCGGCCACGGCTCAGCGCCGGAACGCTCCACCGGGCAAGCGCTGGATGCGCCCCGCCAAGCATGCCGCCAGCAGCGTCGCCGCCGTGGCGCTGCGGTCCAGCCCGGTGGCTGCCGCCAAGGCCTCGACCGACGCCCCCGCCGCGCCGGCTTCGGCCAGCGCCATCTCGAGGCGCGCGCGCTCCAGAGCCGACCAGCCGGCGACGTCTGGCAGGGCTTGCGGCGGGACCGCAGGGGGCGCGTAGCATGGCGGGGCGGTTGGCGGCTCGTCAATCGGCAATCGCGGCGGGCGCCCGACAGCAGGGCCTTCGCGCGGTGGCTCCGGATCGCGTCGCAGCCAGTCAGCGCAACGTCCGGCCGCCAGTCCTGCGACGAGTTGGCGCGCATCATCCGGTGTTGCAAGTGCCCGGGCTCCGGATGCCAGCAACCTGTTCGTGCCCGCGCTGTTCTCCGTGCCCGGGGTCCACGGGGTCGCCAGAACGGGTCGCTGCAAGCGCCAGGCGTGGCGGCAGGCATGCAGCGAGCCGCTGCGGACCTCGGCGCACACGGCGACCACCGCATCGACCAGGCGCGCGACCAGCAGGTTGCGGATCAGGAAGCGTGCCGGTGGCGCCGCGGCGCCCGGCGGCTGGCACGACAGTACAGCGCCGAGCCGGGCGATGGCCTCGAACAACTGGGCATTCTCGCGCGGAAACGGCACGTCGATGCCACCCGGCAACACCGCACACGGCGAGCCACCCGCCTCGAGCGCCCCTTGCAAGGCGGCCGTATCGACGCCGACCGCGCCGCCGCTCCACACGTCTGCCCCTGCCGTGGTGAGCCATGTGCCGATCGCGCGCGCCAGATCGTTCTGATCGCGTGTCGCCGCCCGTGCCCCGATCACGGCGACCCGCACCCGCCCGGCGGCGGGCAGCGAACCTGCCACCCACAGCGTGGCGTGGCCGGACGGTCGGCCGCACGCGTCTCCCGCCACGGCCTCGATCGACATCGCCATGAATCCTCCCTGCTTGGTGGCCTGCCGCCCGCCATGGTGGGCCGAGCGCGCGAAAAGCCCGCCCACAAACAGGTTCGCTCCGGGCGGCCACGTGACGCGGGTACACTCCGCCAGGGTGGGGTCAGTCCGCCCCAAGGTCCGATTCGCCTGGCGGCGGCTTCAGTGGCTGCGCTGCAGGCGGGCAGCGTAGAAAGCGTCCATGCCCGCCAGCAAGGGGTGTGTGCGGAGATCGCCCGCGGCGTCGAGCAGGGGGCGCACCCACGTCGCGCCGCCCGGGTCGCGGACGAAACCGGGGTGGGCTGCCAGGAAGCGTCCGACGACGAGTGGCCCCTCTTCTTCGGCAAACGAGCACACGGCGTACACGAGGTGGCCCCCGGGACGCACCAGGTCGGAGGCCGCCGCGAGCATCCGTGCTTGCAGGGCGTGGTGGCGCGGCAGGTCCGCAGCGCGACGCCGGTGGCGGATTTCGGGGCGGCGCCGCAGCGTGCCCAGCCCAGAGCACGGCGCGTCGACCAGCACCGCGTCCCAAGCCTCCCGGTCGAGGCCGAGATCGGTCGAGGCGTCCCCGGCGATCGTCGCGTCGAGCGGGTGGCCGGCCTGGCGGGCCAGCGCGGCGGCATCGGCCAGCTTGGGTCCATCGAGGTCGATCGCCGTCACGCGGGCCCCGGCTGCCGCGAGCGCCAGGGCCTTCACGCCCGCTCCGGCCGCCACATCGGCGGTGCGAGCACCGGGTGCCGGAGCCAGCCACCGCACGACGGCAGCGCTCGCGGCATCCTGCGCCAGCACCGCCCGGCGCGCGAACGCCGACGTCGCGAACACCCCGCCGCCATCGGCGCAGCGCACGCCGGGTACCGCCACTCCGTCGAGTTCCGCCACGGCGACGCCTGCCGCGGCCAGTTCCGCCCACACGAGCTCCGCGTCGCCTGCAGGGACATGCAGGTGCAGTGGCGCCGGCTGATCAAATGCGGCGTGGAGCGCATCGGCATCGAGTCCACAGATGGCAGCCAACCGGCGCGAGCGCAGCGCGATCCAGTCGGGGAGCGAAGTTGGGGACCCTGCTTGCGGCAACGTGGCACCGGGCTCCGGCCGCCGCCGCGCGAGGCCGCGCAGCACCCCATGCACGAAGCCGACCGCGCGCCCCGCGACGAGACCCTTGGCGGCCTCGACCGTCGCATCGACCGCGGCGAAGGCCGGCACGCGCGGCAGGTACGCGAGTTGGCACGCGCCGACGCGCAACGCGATCAGCACCTCCGTGTCGAGGCCACAGAGCCCGTGGGCGCAAGCGTGTGCGAGCCAGCGGTCGAGCACGCGCTGGTGCCGCAGGGTCGCGTAGACGAGTTCCGTCACCAGCCCGCGGTCTGGCCCGGCCAACTCCGGCGGAGTGCCCAGCGCCTCGCGGACGGCGATCTGGCTGCCTGCCGTGCCGTCTTCGACCGCAAGCAGAGCGACGATGGCGCGGCGCCGCACGGACACGCCAGGCGGCAGGCTGTGTTCAGGCGTCGGGTTGGGCGACAGCGGCATGCGTGGTAGGTTCAGCGTCCTGCCAGCGGGTCCGGCGCGGTCGGCACTTTCCGCTCCCAGCGCGCCGCCCGTCAAGTTGCCCATGACCCTGCCCGCCCGCCGATCGTGGAGAACCCTGCTGCCGCTCATCGGCACGGTCGTGCTCGTCGGCTGGTTTGTCCATTCGATGGACCGCGCGGGCTTCGTCCATGCCCTGCAGCTCTGCGACGTGCCGATGCTGGTCGGTGGTCTGGCCGTCGCGGGGCTCATCGCGTGGCTCTATGACAGCTGGACGCTGACCTGGCTCGTGCATGCGACGCTGGGGCACCGCGGCCGCCCCGAGCCGGTCGGCTTGCGCGAACTTGCGCCGGTCAAGGCCGCCTCCTACGTGCTCAACATCGCGAACTACCACGCCGCGACGTTGGGCATTGCCTGGGTGATCGCGCGCCGCAAGCAGGTGCCGTTCCTCGAAGGGGCCGGCGCGGTGGCTGCGCTGTCGTGGATCGACCTGGTGGCGGTGACGACCATGGCGACGATCGGCCTGCAGATCGCCCCGGATGTCGTCGGCGGGGCGCCCGCACTGCAGGGGTGGTTGCAACGCGTCGCGCTGGTCGTTTTCGCGGTCGCGCTGGCCAGCCTGCTGGTGCTGCAGTCGCCGCTGCGGTGGGGACCGCTCGAACGGATGCGTCAGTGGTCGGTGTTGCGCCCGCTCGCTGCATTGGGCCCGGCGCGGATGCTTCAGGGCATCGGCCTGCGCTTCGGCATCGTCATGATCTACCTCGCGTCCTCGATGTGGGTCATGCACGCCTTCGGCATGCGCCCCGACTTCGGTCGAATGCTCGTGGCGCTGCCGGTGCTGACCATCGTGGGCACGATTCCGCTCAGCGTCAGCGGCCTCGGCACGACGCAATGGGTCATGCGCACCTTGTACGCACCGTTCGTCGTCGATGGCCGCGCGCCGACCGCCGTGATCGATGCGATGTCGACCGTGCAGATCGTCGGATTCATCCTGGTGCGACTGCTCATCGCGGCGCCATTCCTGCGCGGCGTGCTGGCCGAATTGCGGCAGCGTCCCGACGAGCCGCGCCACGTCGCATCTGAAACGCCACAGACCTCGCGGTCCTGAATCGAACCGCTACCGGTTCGCGCCCGGAGCGATCTGCAGCAGCGCCGGCGCGCCGAGTTCGCTGACCAGTGTCACGATGCGGTCGTGCTCGACGACGTGCAGCAGGTGCAGGCCCGTGTGGCGATCAAGCAGCATTCCGTGCGCCGCCGCGCCGTCGGGGGCGTGCATTTCGACGTCTGCATCCCCGGCGGAGGCCCGCGCCCGCGCAAACACCGTCAGTGGCGCTCCGAATGCGTCGTAGTGGTACAGCACGACGGGCTGCGAACCGACGACCGCGATGCGCGCGCCGAGCAAGCGAATGCCTTCACCTTCGCCGAGCGGCAGCGGACCCGCCGACGGCAGGCGCTGTGTCAAGTAGCGTTGGACGCGGCTCGCCGACCCCGTCACTTCGTGCGGAACGCGCGCGGAATGCAACCGCACCATCGCCTGCAGGCTCTCGTCGGATCGCACGGCGCCGAACGGCCCGCTCTCTGCATAGGCGTTCGGATCCAGGCCACCGCGCAGCACCTCCGCCGGCGCCGCGGCGGCATGGGATGCGACGAGTTGCAGCGGATCAGCGCCGACCGGACGTCCCAGCGCAACCTCGCGGGGCACCACGATCGCTTGCGCCGCAGCCAGAGCGCGCCGTCCGCTCGCTAATCCCGCCATCGCCACCTGCGGCGAGGCCGCGTCCGGCGTGCGCACCCGCACGGTGGGTGTGCTTCCCGCCGTCGCCAGCGCGGACGGATCAGTGCCGGCCGCACGATCCGTGTTGGCCGCACGATTGAGGCCGGCCGCGTCGGTCACGGCCGCCGTGCCATCTCGTGCCGGCGCCACCCGTTGCCCGACGAGCAAGACGCCGACGACGCCCGCGGCCAGGGTCGCCGGCGCGAGCAGTCGCCGTGTCACCGTGCGGCGCTCCACCCGATCGAGGCAAGCGCGCACGCGCCTGTCGAGTCCAGCGCACGTCGCGCCCGCTGCAGGCCGTGCGCCGTCATTGGTCGCGCGCATCCCGTCCGGTGCACGCTGAAGCGTCTCGCGGACCACGGCACGGTAGGCCGCATCGCAGCCCACGGCCTGGTGGCACGGTCGGCAGTGCGCCAGGTGCGCTTCGAACTCGCCACGGTCGCGCGAGTCGAACTCCCCGTCGAGGTACGAGTACGCGAACTTTTGGACATCGTTGCAATTCACTGCCCGCCCCCAACTGCGGTGCGCTTGGCCCGCATGCGGAACGTCTCCAGATCGACCACGCCGGCATCGTCCTGTTCCGGTGCGTGCGCCAGGATGCCCTCTTGCAAGGCGTGGGCCCACAGTCGCTTCTGCATCGCCTTGCGCGCCCGGTACAGCCGGCTCATCACGGTCCCGACCGGACAATCGACGACATCGGCGATCTCCTTGTACGAGAAGTCATGCAGGTCGGCGAGCAGCAGCACGGTGCGGAACTCTGGCGCGAGCCCATCGAGCGCCTCCTGTACGTGGCGCGACACCATGCGGTCGAGCACCTGCGCTTCGAGCGGCCGGTAGATGCCGTTGCCGTCGTGGGCTTCGGCGATCTGGTGCTCGATCTCGGGTGCCGTGTCGGCATCGATCGGCTGTGAAGCCCGCCGCGCGCGGCGCAGGTTGAAGAAGGTGTTCGTTAGGATGCGGAAAAGCCATGCGCGGCAGTTCGTCCCCGGCTCATAGGAGTCAAACGCATTCAGGGCCTTGATGTAGGTCTCCTGCACGAGGTCATCGGCGTCTGCGCTGTCGCGGCACAGGTTCAGTGCATAGGAGTGCAGCGCAGTGAGGTGGGGCAGCGCCTCTTTTTCGAAGATTTCGCGTTTCTTGCGTTGACCCTGAAACAACCCGAGCATTGAGCCTCCGCGCCGGGCCGCACAAGGCCTGGTCGACATCGCGGCGTTCAACGGGGCAAGGCCTGCACCTATTCCCGACCGCCCGACAGGCAAGGTCGCCCGCGCCGTCCGCGCAAGAGGAGCGCCACTGTCCGCGCCCACTGCCCTGCCCAAATTTACCACCCCAAGACCTTTCCGGGACGCCGAATTGGGTCCAGATGCTAGGCGAAGCAAGGGGTTGGGCGAAGACGTACTTGGGTATGTTGAGCACCAACGCCGCCGCGACAACGCCGCAGATGGGCCCGAGGCGGCGGATCCGGGCCTGCGCCAACCCTTGACATCCACCGGTGCGCCCCTATCCTGCCGCCCCGCCAGCGGTGGATGTAGCTCAGCTGGTAGAGCGCGGGATTGTGGATCCCGATGTCGCGGGTTCAAGCCCCGTCTTCCACCCCCGGCCGGGTCGCCCGCGCGGCGTCCCGCAGCCCCGTCATCCGCCCCGACCGGGTCGCCTGCGCGGCGTCCCGCAGCCCCGTCATCCGCCCCGATCGGGTCGCCTGCGCGGCGTCCCGCAGCCCCCGCCAGTATGCACGCCGACCGTTGACGCCGGCCGCGCGCTCCCGACGGGTGCCCCTGACAACGCACGCTGCCGATACAACGCACGCAAGCCAATTTGCGCGCAACGTCAGGGTTTTAGGCCGGGAAGCGGGGAGTCGCCATGCGCCCGTCCACCGACCGCACCCTGCGTCGCGCCTGTAGCTCAGCTGGATAGAGCATCGGACTTCGAATCCGGCGGTCGCAGGTTCGAATCCTGCCGGGCGCGCCCGTGCATCGGCATATCGCTTCGACGACCCGCTTGGCGGCGGGGCGTTGCATGGCCCCTTAGCTCAACTGGCAGAGCAGCGGACTCTTAATCCGGAGGTTGATGGTTCGATTCCATCAGGGGTCACCTCGATAAGGCGCCGCAGCCGCCGCCATCGCGCACACTGGCCGCTGGGCCGGGCGCGCACCGGCTGTCGGCAGTACCCCCGCCTGCGAGAATGGCGGAACTGGTAGACGCACCAGACTTAGGATCTGGCGCCTTCGGGCATGGGGGTTCAAGTCCCTCTTCTCGCACGAGTTGTTCGACAGCGGGGCGCGCCGCCCGCCGGCCCCCTTTTCTCTGCCGTGCCGGCATCCCAACCGGCAGCGCCCGCGAGACACCATGGACCCCCGCATCGACCACGTCAGCCCCACCGTGCGCCGGCTGACGTTCACGGTTCCGGCTGCACGCGTCGGCCAGGCGCTCGACCGTTGTGCGCAGCGGCTCGCCAGCAAGGCGCAGGTGCGCGGGTTTCGGCCCGGCAAGGTCCCCGTCTCGCTGATCGAGCGGATGTACGCCCCAGAACTGCGCCGCGACGCCCTGGACCTGGTCCTCGACGACGTCGTGCGCGAGGTCCTCCTGGGAGCGGCCCTCCCGGTCGCCGGGTCGCCTGAGATCGACAACCTCGGCGAACTGCGGCGGGGCAGCCCGCTCGACGTCAGTTTCACGATCGAGGTGTTTCCCGACCTGCACCTCACGGGCTGGGAGGGTGCCGCGCTCGAGTACATCTGCGTCGCCGTCGCCGAAGCCGACATCGACCAGGCACTGCAGGACCGCCGCAGCGCGAGCGGCGAGTGGGCGGCCGCGCCGGATGGAGCGCGCGACGGCGACGAGGTCGTGCTGGATTACAGCCTGCAGACCGTCGCCCAAGAACCCGGCAACACGGTGGCAGGCCTGCCGCCCGCCCGCGCCGACGAGACCGTGACCCGCAGACGCGCGGTGCTGGGCCAGCAAACGCTGCCTGCCCCCATCGAAGCCGCCGTGCGCGGCCTGCACGCCGGGGCCACGGCGGAACACACCCACGATGACGAGGGCCGCGTTCGCCGGGTGTCCGTCACGCTGCACGAAGTCGAGCGCAAGGTGCTGCCCGCGCTCGACGATGAATTCGCCAAGGACCTGTCCTTTGCAAACCTTGCGGAATTGCGTGCCGACGCGACGCGCCACCTGGAGCGCGAGGCGGAGCGGCGTACCCGCGAGAGCCGGACGCGCGCCGCGGTTGCCCACTTGCTGGCCGCCAACCCGTTCGAGGTG
The DNA here is from genome assembly GCA_009692425.1 of Myxococcales bacterium. Classification (GTDB taxonomy): domain Bacteria; phylum Myxococcota_A; class UBA9042; order UBA9042; family UBA9042; genus SHZF01. The sequence goes on from SHZF01000006.1 coordinate 74,153, forward strand.
CCGGCTGCGGCCGTCGAACGGCTCGCCGACAGTTCGCTCATGGACATGCTCGGCGGCATGAAGAACAACCCTGACATGGTCAAGCGGATGCTGCGCGCGCTGCGGCCCACGATGCTGCCGGTGGCGACCGCCACGCTCAAGCGCAGCCTCGCGGTCGAAGCGATCGCCGATCAGCTTGCTGTCACCATTTCCGACGAGGACGTCGCCACCCATGTCGAGAACATGGTGGCCCGCGCGCCTGCGGTCCAGCGCGCCCAGGTGCGGCGCGAACTCGAAGCGGCGGACCGCGCCGGCGTGAAGGTCCGACTACGCGAGGAGCGCGCCGTCGATGCCCTCATCGCCGCCGCATCGTGGAGCGTCGTTGCCACCCAGTCGGTCGATGCCGCCCGCACCGCCGAAGCCGCTGCCCGTGCGGGTGGCGCACCGGACGCCGACGGCGCCAACGATCCAGCCGCCAACGATCCGGAGGTCGGCGCGCACGCCATGGCGGGAGCCCACGTCCACGGGCCCGATTGCGATCACGACCACGACCCTTCTCCTCACGCCGCCGCGCCTGGCCACGGGGCCGCTCCCGTCCCCGCGCCCTGACCCGCTGGGAGCCCGCATGGACCTGCGCAACCACATCATCGTCACCGAACTGACGCCCCGCGGCGAACGGCACAGCGACATCTACTCGCGCCTGCTGATGGATCGCATCGTGTTCCTCGGCCAGGAGATCAACGATCCGATCGCGAACCTCGTGATCGCGCAGCTGCTTTTCCTTGAGTCCGAAGACCCCACGAAAGACATCTCGCTCTACATCAACAGCCCGGGCGGCTACGTGAATGCCGGCCTCGCGATCTACGACACGATGCAATACATCCAGGCCCCGATTTCGACGATCTGCATCGGCCAGGCCGCGTCGATGGCGGCGGTGTTGCTGGCGGCGGGCACGAAGGGGCGCCGGGTGGTGTTGCCGCACGCGCGCATCATGTTGCACCAGCCGCTCGGCGGGTTTCAGGGCCAGGCGACCGACATCGACATTCAGGCCCGCGAGATGCTGCACACGAAGCACGTGCTCAACGACATCGTCGCGCGCCACACCGGCCAGCCCGTCGAGCGGGTCAAGCGCGACACGGACCGCGACTTCTACCTCGGCGCAGAAGAGGCGAAGGCCTACGGCGTCATTGACCTCGTGCTGCAGCGCAGGGGCAAGGCATAGGCAAGGCTCTAGCGCCGGGCTGTCGTCTCGCTCCGCGTCCATCCGAACAGTCCGAGATTGTGTAGGAATGTCTCGACGTGACACGGGGTTTTGACGCAAGCCCCGCTGCGGCGGTATGCTGGTCGTCTGCCTGCACACCGGATGCCGTCCCAGGAGTTCTCCGCCGCATGAGTGACCGCCGCCGCGACGCCTCGAACCTGTCATGCTCCTTCTGCGGCAAGTCGCAGAAAGAGGTGAAGAAGCTCATCGCCGGCCCGACCGTCTACATCTGCGACGAATGCATAGCGCTGTGCAACGACATCATCGCCGAAGAGGTCGATCGCGACGACAAGCTGCCGAACCTCGCGTCGATCCCGAAGCCGCGCGAGCTGCGCAAGTTCCTCGACGAGTTCGTGATCGGACAGGACCGCGCCAAGAAGGTGCTGGCGGTCGCCGTCTACAATCACTACAAGCGCATCGATTTCAAGGGCGGCAAGCACCAGGACGTCGAGTTGCAGAAATCGAACATCCTGATGCTCGGCCCGACCGGCTCTGGCAAGACGCTGCTCGCGCAGACGCTGGCCAAGGTGCTCAAGGTGCCGTTCACGATCGTCGATGCGACCACGCTGACCGAAGCGGGTTATGTCGGCGAGGACGTCGAGAACATCATCGTACGCCTCATCGAAGCGGCCGATCACGACGTCGAGGCCGCCATGCGCGGCATCGTCTACATCGACGAGGTCGACAAGATCACGCGCAAGTCCGAGAACGTCAGCATCACGCGCGACGTGTCGGGCGAAGGCGTGCAGCAGGCTCTGCTCAAGATCATCGAGGGCACGGTCGCCAACGTGCCTCCCAAGGGCGGCCGCAAGCATCCGCAGCAGGAGTTCATCGCAGTCGATACGACGAACATCCTGTTCATCTGCGGTGGCGCGTTCTCTGGCCTGGACAAGGTCGTCGAGCGGCGCGTCGGCCAGAAGTCGATCGGCTTCGGTCGCGACGGTCAGGTGAGCGGCGTCGAGCGGCCCCAACCCATGCGCCCGGCGACGCACCTTTCGGCCCAGGCCAACGTGCTCGATCAGGTCCAACCCGAGGACCTGATTCGCTATGGTCTGATTCCCGAGTTCGTTGGCCGCTTGCCGGTGATCGTGGCAACGCACGAACTCGACGAGGCCGCCCTCGTTCAGGTGCTCACCGAGCCCCGCAACGCGCTCACCCGCCAGTTCCGCCGCCTGTTTGACATGGACGGCGTGGACCTGAAGTTCACCGACGGCGCGGTGCGGGCGGCGGCGCGCAAGGCGTTGGATCGCAAGACGGGGGCGCGCGGGCTGCGGGCCATCCTCGAAGAGGCGCTGCTGGAGATCATGTACGACGTGCCGGGCGACCCGAGCGTGCGCGAAGTGCTGATCGACGAGGACACGATCTCGACCGGCAAGCGGCCGCTCATCAGTCTCGCAGCCTGACCGCTCCGCCGCGATGCCCGTTCGGCGGGATCGGCAAGTCTCGCCCCCGCGCGGCGCCCGCGACTCTACCCTGGTCGATTGCAGTTGCGCGCTCCGCCGGCCCGCTTATCTTGAACCTCGCCGGTCGAGCCCCCCGCTCCGCCACCGCGCCCGAGGAGCCCGCCGCATGCCTGTCGATCCCCGCCCGCCGTTCCTGCTGCCCGTCCTGCCGTTGCGCGACGTCGTCGTGTTCCCTCAGATGGTCGTGCCGCTTTTCGTCGGCCGTGAGAAGTCGGTGGCAGCGCTGGAGGCGGCCTTCCTGCGCCCGGGCAAGGACATCCTCGTCGTCGCGCAGCTGAACGCCCGCACGAACGACCCCGGTCAGGCCGACCTGTATGCCGTCGGCTGCATCGGCACCGTCGCCCAGATCCTGCGCCTGCCAGACGGTACGGTGAAGGTGCTCGTCGAGGGCAAGCAGCGGGCGCGCATCGTCCAGTGGGACGAGGGCCATCCGTACCTCGCCGCGCTGTGTGCGGACCATGCCGAAGACGACAGTCCGCCGCTCGACGCCAACGAAGCCGAGGCGATCCGGCACGCGGCGCGGGTGGCCTTCGAGGGCTACGTCAAGGCGCACCGGCGCATCCCGGCCGAGGTGCTGCTGAGCGTCACGGCCGTCGAAGATGCGGCCCAACTGGCCGACAGCATCGCGGCGCATGTCAGCTTTGGCATTCCGGAGCGGCAGGAACTGCTCGCAGCTGCGGCCCCATTCGCCCGGCTGCGGCGCTTGACCGAGCAACTCGAAGCGGCAACCGAAACGCTGCAGGCCGAGCAGAAGCCCAAGCGCAAGGGGGCCGGCCAGGCCGGTGCGGCGGCGGCAAAGGGTGGCGAGGCGCAGGGGGCCGAGGGCGGTACTCCCACCGAAGCAGACGAGTTCAAGTCCGAACTCGAAGAACTCGCGAAGGAGATCGCCAACAAGGACCTGTCCGACGAGGCGAAGCAGAAGCTGGAGCGCGAATTCCGCAAGCTCAAGATGATGAACCCGATGTCGGCCGAGGCGGGCGTCGTGCGCACGTACATCGACTGGGTGCTCAGCCTGCCGTGGCGCACCTACAGCGCAGACAAGCTCGACGTGGCCGAGGCTCGCAGCATCCTCGAGGCTGACCACTACGGCCTGGAGAAGCCGAAGGAGCGCATCCTCGAATACCTCGCCGTGCAGCAATTGCGCGGCTCGGTCGGGCGCGGCCCGGTGTTGTGCCTCGTCGGCCCGCCCGGTGTCGGCAAGACGAGCCTCGCCAAAAGCATCGCGCGGGCGACGGGGCGCAAGTTCGTGCGCATGAGCTTGGGCGGCGTGCGCGACGAAGCGGAAATCCGTGGTCACCGGCGCACATACGTCGGCGCCCTGCCGGGCAAGATCATCCACTCGGTGAAGCGGGCGGGCACATCCAACCCTGTGATCCTGCTTGACGAAGTGGACAAGATGTCGATGGACTTCCGCGGTGACCCGTCCGCCGCCCTGCTCGAAGTGCTCGACCCCGAACAGAACGAGGCCTTTGTCGACCACTACATCGATCTCGACTTCGACCTGTCGAAGGTCCTGTTCATCACGACGGCGAACAACCTCGGCTCGATTCCGTGGGCGTTGCAGGATCGCTTGGAGATCATCGAACTGGGCGGCTACACCGAATACGACAAGTTGCAGATCGCGAAGTCGTACCTCGTGCCGCGCCAAGTCTTGGAGAATGCGCTCAAGGATCTCGATGTCCAGGTCGCCGAAGACGCGCTCAAGCTCTTGATCCGCAACTACACCCGCGAGGCGGGCGTGCGCAGCCTGGAGCGCCAGATCGGCGCGGTGTGCCGCAAGATCGCGACGAGCCACCTCGAGTCCAAGGACAAGAAGAAGAAGTGGCGGATTTCTGCCAAGGTCGCCCGCGAATTGCTGGGTCCGGAGAAGTACCGCCACAACGCGTCCGAGCGGCAGGATCGCGTCGGCGTCAGCAACGGCCTTGCGGTGACGTCGGTCGGCGGCGACCTGCTGCTCGTCGAGGTCAGCCTCGTGCCGGGCAAGGGCAAGTTGACGGTGACCGGCAAGCTCGGCGAGGTGATGAAGGAGTCGGTCGAGGCGGCGATGAGCTACGTGCGCAGCCGCGCCCACGAACTCGGGCTGGGCAAGGAGTTCTACCAGAAGCTCGACCTGCACGTGCACTTTCCCGAGGGCGCGATCCCGAAGGACGGGCCATCGGCCGGCATCGCAATTGCCACGGCGCTCGTCTCGGCGTTGACCCAGTTGCCCGTGCGCCACGACACCGCCATGACGGGCGAGATCACGTTGCGCGGCCGGGTGTTGCCAATCGGCGGCCTCAAAGAGAAGGTGATCGCGGCAGCACGGGCCGAACTGAAGCGGGTGATCGTGCCGAAGGAGAACGCGCGCGATCTGGAAGAAATCCCCAAGGACGTGCTGAAGACCGTCGAGATCGTCCTGGTGGACCACGTCGACGAGGTGCTGCGCGCGGCATTGCGGGTGGAGAATCCCGGCGCGTTCCTGGCGGCTCCGGCTGGCTATGCGCGCGACTACCTCGGCATCTATGAGGACGCACCGCTGGCTGGGGTCGCGCACTAGCGCTGGCGCCCGATTCGCCTGTCATGGACACCTTCGGGTTCGGCCCGCTTCCGCTGCTTGCGCTGTCGATCGGCGTGCTCGCGCTCGGGCCGTTGTCGCATGTGCTCGCCGGGCGTGCGGGCCGGGCGCTGCAGGCTCTGGACGGCTTCGTGCTGGTGTCCGTCGGCGGGCTCGTGCTGGCAGACGTGTTGCCCCACGCACTCGGCCACGGCGGCTGGCTGGTCCTGCCGATCGCGGTCTTGGGGTTGGTGGGTCCGGCCATCCTCGAGCGCGCGCTGCACCGGGCCGCGGCGCGCGTGCATACGGCGGCGCTCGTGCTCGGTCTCATGGGCCTCGTGCTGCACGCGGGCATCGACGGGCTTGCACTCGCGGGCTCGGGCGACGGGGGCTTGCGGCCCCAACTCGCGACCGCGGTCGTGCTGCACCGATTGCCGGAGGGGCTGACGATCTGGTGGCTGCTGCGGCCGGTTCACGGCCGCAAGGTCGCGCTCGGCGCGCTCGGCCTCGTGGCAGCGGCGACGGCGGTCGGGACGCTGTCGGGCATGCAGGGGCTGGCGCACGGCGGCGCGGCAGAACTGTGGCTGGTCGCACTCGAAGCGCTCGTCGGTGGGTCGCTGCTGCACGTCGTGCTGCACCGCCCCCATCCGTTGCTGGAGAGCCCGGCGCCGGGGCGCTGGCACGTGCCGGCCGCGCTTGGGGCCTTGGCCGGCGGTGCCTTGGTTGCGCTCATGCTCGCCCAGGGCGAGGGACACCACGCCGCCCCGGGCGTGCACGGCGACGTCCATGCCAGCCACCTGCCGTGGGGCGCCGGCGTGTTCTGGCGCCTCGCCGCCGACAGCGCACCCGCCCTGCTGCTTGCCTACGCCGCCGCCGGACTCGTGCAGACCTTGCTGCCCGGGTGGTCGACCCGCTGGATGCGCCAGGGCGGCACGCTCGGCCAGGGTCTGCGCGGCGTTGCGTTCGGCTTGCCGCTGCCGATCTGCTCGTGCGGCGTCGTGCCCGTGTACCGCGGCCTCGTGCTGCGTGGCGTGCCGCCCGCGGCCGCCTTCGCGTTCCTGGTGGCGACACCGGAACTGGGCCTCGACGCCGTGCTGCTGAGCCTGCCGCTGCTGGGCGGCCCGTTTGCCTTGGCGCGCGTGATCGCGGCGGCGACTGTCGCGCTTGGCGTCGGCCTGGTCATGGCGCGGCTGCTGCCAGCACCTCCTCCCGTTCAGGACATCGACGAGCAGGCGACGCCCGGCAAGGCGGCCGCTCCGGTCGGCAGCCGGGTCGTTGCCGCACTGCGGGTCGGCTTCGGTGAGGTGGTGGATCACACGGGGCCATGGGTGCTGCTCGGCCTGGCCGTCGCAGCCGTCGCGGCGCCTCTGCTGGAAGATGCGAACCTTGCCGCCGTGCCCACGTGGGCCAGCGTGCCCCTGTTCGCCCTGATCGGGATGCCGGTCTATGTCTGTGCGTCGGGCGCGACGCCACTGGTTGCGGTGCTCGTCGCGGCGGGTGTGTCGCCGGGCGCGGGCCTCGCCTTCTTGCTCACCGGCCCCGCGACGAACGTCGCGACCTTTGGCGTGGTCGCGCGCCTCCACGGGGACCGGGCCGCGCTCGTGTTCGGCGCGACGATGGCGGGGCTTGCGATCCTGGCGGGCTGGCTCGTCGATGTCGCGCTGCCCGGCTATCACGTCCCGGTGGCGGCCGCGGCCGACCACGGCCACGGCATCGGCACCGCGGGCTCCTGGGCCTTGGCGGTGTTTGGCGTCGCGTTGCTAGTGTCGCTGCTCCGGCAGGGACCGCGCGCGTTTGCCGGCCAAGTGCTCGCATTCGCCAATGGGGACCCGTCCGAAGAGAACGCCGACCATTCGCACCCACACGGCGGGCACGACCACGACCATGAGCACGAGCACGAGCACGAGCACAAGCACGGCGGGCCAGCGGCGCCGCCCAGCCCCTGACGCCCGCTACTCCCCGCCAAACATCACGCCCAAGCTCGCCTGCCCGTGCATCCCGCCGAGGCCAACGACGGTGCCGAAGTCGGCCAGTGAGCCAACGACGTTGAAAAGCGCCGACACCTGCGGCACGAGGCGCACGGTCTTCGACACCTTCCAGGCGTAGCCGATCGACCCGCCGGCATAGAGCAGGTTGATGGCCCCGGCGGCCTCGGCGTAGCCCGCCATCACGAAATCGACGGCGCGCGGTGCGACGATCAACTGGCTCCCGCTGGCGAAATTCTTGCCCACGTACAGCGTGGTCGAGAGCGCCGCCGTATGCAGGTAGGCGCCTGACCCCTCGCGGTCGCCGGGGATGCCGCCGAGGTAGCCGACCCCGGGCGCCACGGCGACGTCCCACCCCTCGGTCGGCGTGGCCGAGCGCGCGAGTTGGACCTTCACGTCGAGTTCCCAGTACGGCAACCACACGCGCGCACCGACGTCGATCTTGTCGGTCAGGCCGTAGCGGCCGCCCACCTCGAACTGGGGCACTCGCTGCCGTTTGCCGCTGACCGAAAACAACTGCACGCCGGCTGCCATCGCGGTGGCCGTCTCGCCGCGCGACGTGGTGCGCGCCAGTTGCAAGGTCGATGATGTGCAAGCCGCCCCACCCACCAATGCGCTCGACACACAAACCAGGACCGCCAGTGTCCGGACGTTCATCGGCCCTCCTATTTTCGCGTTCAGTCTTGGCTGATGTCCCACTTCGCCCGTTGCCACGAAGCCCGAAACGCGGCCACCGTGCCGTCGATCGCGTTCTTGGTGTCCTCGCGACCGTCGAGGAAGCCCACGAAATCGAGTTGTTGCTCCGGCTTGCCGAGCTGTTCGTCGAACACCTTCACGATGTCCGTCGGCGGCAGCGTCAGCCGCCCCATGTACTCGCTCGGCTTCAGGTCGAGGCTACTGCCTTCGGACGCCAGCGCCTGGTAGCTCGCCCACACGACCTCGCTGCACACCAGCGTCGCCTGGGTCTGGAAGTCGAAGTCGAAGTCGTACGGCTTGCCGAGGTGCCCCCACGCCCGCTCGATCGCGCGCGCCTTTTCGAGCGCGGTCAGCCGGGGCCGCATCACGCCGATGTAGTCCGCCTGCATGCCGTGGGTGGCCGTCGAGAACTGCACGCCTTCGGAGACCGCCTCGACGATGCGCAGGGCCTCGCCTTCGTGCCCGGCCACATACTCCTTCCAGCGCGCCGCAAACGCCTTCTGCAGGTGGGCCGTGAACGGGCCGCCGTAGGCCTTGAGCACGCTGGGGTCGGCGTCGAACGCGGCGGCGAGGTCCTTGTCAGTGCCGATGTAGAGTTCCGCGTGGGGCCAAAACCCTGGCAGGCCGAGGTTCGACAGGTACCAGTTGCGGCGCTCGACGACGAGGTCGCCGGGCTGCATCTTGGGCAGCAGCGCATCGACCTGCGCCTTGGCGATGAGTGACGCGGAGTCTTTGCGCAGCCGCGTGTCGCCCATCCACAGCGCGATGTCCGTCACCAGCGGCGAGATCACCTCGTCGAGTTCCTGGAAGACGACGGTCTCGACCGCGTCCTTCAGCACCTGGGCGCCGCGCCGCTCGTACATGGCCTGGGTCTGCTCCGCGAACGCGATCGTGCGCTGCACGGCCTCGATGAACTTGGCGTCGTCCGGCTTCTCGTCCGCCAGCATCCGCGCCGTCTGGTTGCGCAGCGAGCGCAGGCCGACTTCGAGCGCCACGGCGGTGTGCGGCAGCGCCGTCATGAGGCGCAGGCGGTCGAACTGGCCGGCAGCGGTGCCGTGCTCCGGGCTCGCCTCGTTGAGCGCCTTTTCGAAGATGGCCTTGCCCTTGATCATTTCAAGCCAGCCCAGCGAGCCGCGCACGAGCGCCGCATGGGCGGCGAATCCGACCACGAGGGTGCGAACGCGCGCGTCGATCTCGCTGTGGGACTGCCAGTGCCGCAGAAAACGCTTGCGGAAACTGCGGTAGGCATAGTCCTGGTCGAGCCACGCCGCCCACAGCTTGTAGAGTTGATCGCGCTCGTCGGCGCTGAGAAAGCCCTCGTCCTTGTGGGCGAAAAGCTGCTTGACTGCTGGGGTCTGGAACTGCTCCGCCAGGCGCTTCGTGCCGTTGAGCAGTTGGCCCATGGCCTTGGCATCACCCGGCTTGGCCAGTGGCGCGTTCGGCACGCGATCGGCACAGCTGGCGGCCAGCACGACGGCGGCGATCAGGGCGGACAAGCGCAAGGCAACCTCGCGGCGGTAAGCGACCATGGTGGCCGGTCGCCGTCAGAACAAGCGCGGCGCCGCAGGTTCCAGGCAGCGCGGCCCCTCGTTGGCGGCGGTATTGACGTAGCGTGTCACCTCGCGGGCGGCCATCTTGTCGGCGGCGAACGGCCGCAGCAGATTGCCGACGTCGCCGATGGACACCGGCTCCGGTTGCAGCCAACGGCCGAAGTCCGTGGGATCGACGATGACCGGCATGCGATCGTGGACCTGGGCCACCACGGCGTTCGGTTCGGTCGTGACGAGGCAACAGGTGTGCAGTGCTGCCAAGTCGCGTTCGGCCGTGGGCGTACCGGGCGGCACCCACGTCTCCCACAGGCCAGCCAGCGCGAACGGGGCGCCCGAGCGCAGGTGGAACCAGAACGGCCGCTTGCCGTCCTTGCCCGCCGCCTGCCACTCGTAGAAGCCATCGGCCAGCACCAGGCAGCGTCGGCGCTTGAGGGCCTCGCGAAAACTCGGTTTGATCGCCACCGAGTCGGCCCGCGCATTCGCCAGCCGGTTGCCGATCGCGGGGTCATCGGCCCAGTACGGCACGAGGCCCCAGCGCAGCAGGCGGGCGCGGCGTGGGTCGGCGTTCGTGACGGCCACCAGATCGAGGCTCGGCGCGATGTTGTAGCGCGGGCCGAGGTCTGGCGGCGGCTCGATCAGGTCGAACGCCGCCGCGAGTTCGGCCGCCGGTGTCTTCAGGGTGAAACGTCCACACATGGCGCGCTTGCGCTCCGGGAGCGGGGGCGTTGGCGCACGCCCGCGCCGCCGCAGCGTAGGTGCTCGGCGCGGGTACGACAAGGCCGGTGTGCTGTAGCGGCACACGGGAGAATTCGTACTTGACATCAATCTTATGGCCAACGCTCCTTGCCGCCAGCGCTGAGGTGAACATGATGTCGCAGCCTGCAGCCTGCGGACCGACCGACAAGCACCCGTCGGCGCGCCAGTCTGGCTTCGGCGGCAAGCTGCACCGGTGGCAGATCCAACTCTCCAGTGCTTGCGGCGGAGACTTCAACGTTGGCACGATGGTCGAGGAGGCCGAAGCGGGGCACGCGGATCTGGTGCAACTCGCAGCGAACGCAGTGGGGCGCGGCCAGTCGTCGCCCGCACGCCGTGAAGAACAGCGCGCTCCCGTACAGCGCCTGCTCGATTGGTGGTGTGAAGAGCGGGCGCCCATGGCCCGGTCTGCATCGTGTCGTAGCTTCTTCAAGGGTTGCCCACGGTAGGCGGGAGCCCGCCGCCGCCTTGACCGCACCGAAGGCAAGTTCGAGGACGCCCGGCGCGCATTCTCGCTTGACGGGTTCCGAACCGGCTCCTAGACTTTTGCCCCCTTGCGCACTCGTGCGCTCCGCTGCCGCGCCTGTGCCTCCGTGCCTTTCACCCTGAAAATCGCCGACCTCGACACCGCGTCCCGCACGCTGAACGCCGAACTCGGCGCGGCGTGGTGCGAGGAACGGCTGACGGGCCTGTACCGCGCGGCGTGCGACCACGTCGATGCCGCCGCCGACGTCACGCGAGTGGCCGACGTCGTCGAGGTCAAGGGCCGGGTGCGAGGGCGGGTCGGCTTCGACTGCAGCCGGTGCGCCGAGCCCGCCACGCTTGCCTTCGATACGGCGTTCACGCACCACTTTGTCGGCCCCGGCAAGCTGGCCACCGGCGCCGCCGCGGGCGAAATCGACGAAGACGCCGACGCCGACGCCGACCCGGACGTCAGCGAGCACGATGGCGTGCACATCGAACTCGAAGAGTTGTGCGTCGAGTACGCCATCCTCGCCCTGCCCGACGTGCCGTTGTGCGACGAGGAGTGCCGGGGCTTGTGCGCGCTGTGCGGCGCCAACCGCAACCGCGAAACGTGCGCGTGCCGTCCGGAGGCCGCCCACGTGCCGCCGCCCGCGACCGCGTCGCCGTGGGAACGCCTGAAGGAACTCCGCGTGGAGCCCAAAGCCTAGGCCGCGCCGCGCCCCGCCCGGGACCGGGTGGAGCCCGCGCCGCGCCGCAACGACAGACCGCAAGACGAGGTGAAGCCATGGCAGTTCCCAAGAAACGACAGTCGCGTGCGCGGCAGGGCAGCCGCCGCTCCCAGTGGGACGTGATCAAGGCCCCGACCTTGGGCCGCTGCCCGACGTGCCGGGAGCCGGTACGCCCCCACCACGTGTGCAAGGCGTGTGGCCAGTACCGCGGCAAGCAGGTGCTGCCCGAAGTGGCGCCGCCCGAAGCGCCGCCCGAAGCGCCGGCCGAAGTGTAGTTGGGTGAGACGCCCGAAGCGCCGGCTGCGGTGTAGTTGGGTGCGCCGCCCGGGGGACCCGCCGCCGCGCGGTGGGTCGCGTGCCATGCTGAAGGGTTTCCCGTTGCGTTGGCCCGGGCGGTTGGTCGCCACGGCGTGCACGATCGCTTGCATGATCGCGTGCGCGTCGCCGGCCCCGCCCATCTCTGGCAGCGGCGGCACGGGCCCGGGCGCGGACGCCGGCAGCGACAGCGCTACCGCCGCACCGAAGGCCCTCCTGTCGTTCCAGGTCAAGGACCGCGCGGTCGTATTCGGCTGGCCAGAAGACGAGTTCCTCTGGCACTGCCTCGCCTTGACGCAGTTGCGCACCGACCGCAGCAAGCCCGTCACGATGACGGCCTGTGGCAACTCCTCGGGACAGCCCACGATCACGTTTGGCGACCTTGGTGCCCCCGGCGTCGACTACGGCTGGACAGCGACTGAGGATTTTCGCGTCGGCCCCGCCACCTGGGCGCTGCGCGGCGGCTACAAGCAGTACGAGGAGAAGACAGACGTCGGCACCGGCACGCTCGAGATCGGCACGCACTTCAACGGCCCGTGCCAGGGCAAGGACGCCACGAGCCTTGGCCTGGCCGAGCGGCACGAAACGGGCCCCGTCACGGTCGATGCGACGATCAAGGTGGGCGTTGCGGCGCGCGCCAACGCTGAGGTGATCACGCCCGAAATCTGGGTCGATTCCGTGCCGTTGCAGGGCAGCGTGGCGGCCGGCGGCACCTCGAAGCTGAAGTACACGTTCGACACGCCCGGCATGTACGTGGTCGAGGTGAACGACGTGGGCGGCGGCGCGATCCTGAACTGCGCGGTCTACGTCGGGCCTGCCGTGCCGCTCGTCGCGGTCGAGGTCGCCGGTGGCGGCGGGCTGGCGGCAGACCCGACGCCGCAGCAGTTGGCGGCGCTGCGCAAGAAACTGCTCGACCTCACCAACCTGGAGCGCGCCAAGGTGACGCCGCCGTTGGGTCCGCTCGCCTTGCACGACAAGCTCAACGAGGTCGCGCAGTACCACTCGGGCAACATGGCTGCCGAGGGCTTCTTTGCGCACACCGACAAGAAGGGCATGGGCCCCGGCGAGCGCGCCAAGCTGTTCGGCTGGAGCGCGGGCATCGGCGAGAACATCGCGAGCAACCCCTCGGCCGAGGGCGCGCACAACGGCCTGTACTGGTCGGCCGGCCACCGCGCCAACATGCTCGGCAAGGACTGGACGCTGGTCGGCTTCGGCATCGCGAAGCAAAAGAACGGCGCGAACCTGCTGGTGACCGAAAACTTTTCCAGCGCGAAGTAGCGACCCGGCGCTACGGTTCCGCCTGCCCGGCGTTCCCTTCACGCGCCGCTCATTCGTCGAGGTCGGCCCAATTCAGCCGGCTCACCACGACGGCCCCACCCAGCGCGGTTGCCGTGCCGGCCACCAGAAGCCCGGCCTGTTGCACGGCCAGCGCTGCGTCGGCGCCTGTCGCCACCAGAGCCAGCCGCACCACGCCGAGCGCTGTCTCGACCACCGCCGACAGCCCCGGCTCGCAACTGCCCAGGCACGACGAGCGCACCAGCCTCAGGTCGATGCCTGCCGCCGCTGCCTGCCGCCGCGCCGCCGCCTGCAGCGCGCGCACCGAAGCGTGCGGCCCGGGCCCGGCGCGACACGACGTGCAGAGGTGGAGCACGACCGTGCGATCGACCTCGCCCATTTGCGTCAGCGCCCCAGGCTCTCGGGCACAAAGATCGCATCTGAAAACACGGCCTTGTTGTCGATGTTGCGGGTTTCGACAGTCGTCGTGGAGCCGCGCACGTGGTGGCGCATCCGCAGCTTGTCCAGGGTCCAGCGCCCCTCGACATCGCGTACCGACTCGGCCGTCAGCGTCTTGACCAGAGCGCCATCCTTGCTGCGGAATTCGACCTTGCGCGGCACGCCCTTGGCCACTTCGATCCATACGGTCACAAGGCCGTAGACTTCGTCCGGCAGGTTCGACCGCACCTCGATCTTCGCGCACCCCACGCCGCCGACGACTTCGTCGCCGAGCTTTTTCGCCTCGCCGTCGTTCAGGCTTTTCGACTCCAGATCGCCGAAGCTGAAATCGGTGCCCATGAAGTCCTGATCCTTCTGGTTGCCACCGATGCGCCGCAGTCGCTTCGTCTTGGGCAACCACAACCACTGTGCCGTGCGTCCGTCGGCTTCTTCGACCATCAGCAGTTCGACGCCGACCGAATCGGCCGGTTCGAGAAACGTCACGCGACTGCGCAGGCGGCCGTCCTTGCCGCGCTGGACCCGCGCCAACGTTCGCCACGTCTTCGACGCGCCGTTTTGCAACGTCTGCTGCAGCACGGTCGTCGACTGCCCGGACTGGAAGCCGGCGCTGTTGCGGTCGAGCGCGTCGCGCAGGATCTTGCGGGCTGCCGGGTCGTCGGCCGCATGGGTGGTTGCGCCGGCCAGGCCGACAATGGCTGCGATGCTGGCAGCCACAACAGAGCGAGCGATCATCCTGGACCTCCCGAGCCCGGGCGCGTGGCCAGCCAGCGCTTCGTGCGCTCGTGCTCGGGTGCCCGCTCCGTGCGCCGGGTACGATAGCCGCAACCGCGCGCGATGAGTTGCTGGGAGTGGGTGCGCGCCGGCAGCGCGTCGAGCAGCTTCGAAGCGATCGCGTCGGCATTGAAGAACTTGCACGAAAAGATGTCGAAAAACGCGCGACCGGACCACTGCTCGATGTGGAGCGCGACGTGGCTCTCGGCGATCATCGTCATGGCCGACAGCACGGTGCCCTCGCGCGTCTTCGAGCGCAGCACGTAGGGTCGCATGATCGGCGTCATGTCGATGCGTTCGGGCAATTCGTCGAACAGGGCGAACAGGCCGTCCATGTCGTTGGGTCCGCTGTAGCCGTCGAGGTTGACGAGCAGGTGGGGGCCGAAGTCGGCCTCGGGGTGGACCGGTACGGCGTCGAAGGGCTTGGGGCGCTCCGCCGTGTGGATCTCGAAGCTGCGCGTCGGCAGGGCGACGCTGAACGCGCGCTGGGCCTCGGCGACGTCGAAGGCGCGCGGGGCGACGAGGTCGGCGAAGAAGCACTCGCGAAAGCTGAACGTGTGCAGTGTCAGGTGGCCGCCGGCGAGGAACAGGAACGCGGAGATGCCGCAATCGTCCGGTTCGACCCCGTTGTAGTACGGCAGCAGCATCGGCGGCATCGCAGGCTGCAAGCCGAGGCGATCGGGGAGTTCCTCCAGAATCTCCTGCACGAGTCGGATGTCGTCGAAGCGGGAGCGGTGGCCACCGAACCCGTCCATGGTAAAGTGCAGCATCGGGCGACGACCTCGGGGCGCCGGGGCGGACACCGGCGGTACAGGGCCGAAAAGCATGGCGCAGACGCGCGTCCGATTCAACGTGGACACCCGGTGGGGCCGGGCGCTGCTCGTGGGCGCCGGGGTGCTGGTCGGCGCGCCGGGGCACGCCCAGGAGCCGACGCTGTTCGCCGGCACGTGGAGCGCACGGCTCGGCCTCGACGTCCGGGCCGAAGACCCCGCCGAAGACGTGGCCGATCTGGGTTCCCGCCTCGATCTCGACGTGCGCCACCCCCTGGGCGACGGAATGCGCGTGCGCGTGGCCGGGCGCATGGCGTGGCGTGCGCTCGCGGGCCACGCGGGCGACGCGGTGCCCAGCCTGCGGCTGGACTGGCCGGCCTACGGACTGCGCCACGACGCGACCTTCGAGCTGCGCGAGGCCTATGTCGCCAAGGACTTCGGGCCGTGGGGGCAGTGGACGCTCGGCCGCGACGTGGCCGATTGGGGAGCGCTCGAACTGCAGAGCCCGCTGCGGTTGCTGAATCCGGTCGATTTCCGGTTCGGCTTTGCGGGCGCACTCCAGGCTGGTGGCGAGTCGGCGAGCGTGCCCGACTTCATGCTGCGCGGCGTGCGGCCCTTCGACGCCGGTACCCTCGAAGTGGTCGTGCAGCCGTTTTTCGCCCAGCACCGCTTCAGTGCCTTTGCCACGGATACGGCCGTGTTGCGCCCGGGCTTCGGCCCGCCTGAACAGGCCGCGCTGCTGCCGATCGTGCGCCGCCTCGACCTGCGGCTCGACCGTGCGCTGGGCGAGGCCGTGATCGCCCACCTCGACGCGCCGCCGCCATCGCCCGCCGCCGCATCCGTGGCGGCGCGCTTCAAGCGCAGCGTGGGGCCGGGCGACCTCGCGCTCGATGTTGTGTACGGTTGGGAACGACCGCCCATGCTCGCGTTCGACGCCGACGTCGGGCTGTTGCTTGGTGTGCTGGCGACCGCCGGCTTCGACCCCCAAAAGCAGTTCGATGCGTTCGCCGATGCCCACGTGGCGGCCGCTGTTCAGCGCGTGGTGGCCGCGAAAAAGGGCCCCGCCGACCTCGTGCGCGCGAGTTGGCAGCGCCGGTTCGTGCTCGGTGTCGAGTGGGCCGGTGCGGTCGCCGAGGGCTGGACCGTCAAGGTTGACCTCGCCCACAGCCTGCTTCTGGGCGGCGACGTCGGGCGGGTCGTCTACACCCGCGCATTCGCGCCGTTGCGCACGGCACTCAGCCAGGTCGGCCTCGGCGTAGAGTGGCAGCACGGCGATTCGATCGTGGTGCTGGCTGAGGGGCTCTACTCGTACGCCCACGATGTGCCCGACGGCACGCAGTTGTTCCTCCAGGCCCGCCACCACGCCACCGTGGGCGCCGGCGCGGTCGTGCGGTGGGGCGATCAGCAGCAGTGGACCCTGCAACTCGGCGGGCTGTGGGGCGTCAGCCTCGGCGACCTGATCCTGGCGCCACGCGTGGCGTGGGCATTCGGCGACGGCTGGACGGCCGGTGCGGGCGCGGTGATCGCGAACGGCCCGCCCGAGAGCCCCGGTGGCCTGTTCGATGCCGACGATCAGGTCGTGCTCGACGTGCAGCGCAGTTTCTGAAGCGCATCGGCGAGCCCAATCCGTGCATGGCTGGGGCGGCGCAACCCCACGCACCAGTGTGCCGCCGCGGCAACCATCGACCCCGCAGCGAACCCTCTGCGCCCGTACGACGCCGTCACCCGGCGCCCCCACCGCGGGCAGGAGACCCCATGCCGACCCCGCTCGTTTCGACCTCCTCCCGCGAAGACCTGATCGACCGCACGCTCGCCGAAGTCCTCGACCGCCCGCGCTGCGCCCGGCACCCGCGCGCCCGCCTCGACGATGACCTCAGCTTGCTTGTCCGGATGGCCCGCCTCAGCCGCGCGGCACCCCTGCGCTGGCAGCGGGCCGTGCGCCCGCGCCGCCTCGAACTGGCGCTGTGGGTGTGGGGTGTGGCGCTGGCGGTGGCGGCCGCCGGGCTCGAAGGCGACGCGGCGGCCCTGCTCGACGTGTTGCCTGGGGTGGCCGCGGGGGCCGACGGGCGCAGCGAACTCCTCGCGGACCTGATCGAAGACGCCCGCTCCGACGCGGCGCTCTCCACGCTGATCGCCGCTTGATAGAGGGGCGATCGCTCGCAATCTCGTTGAACCGTCGACCCAAGGAGTCCGCCATGGATGGAACGACCCGCCTCGGCCCGCAGCCCGGCAGCCTGCCCACCACCCCGCCCCGCTCGACGCCGCCCCGCTCGACGCCGCCCCGCTCGACGCCGCCCCGCTCGACGCCGCCCCGCACGTGCGCCGCCCCGCTCGACGGGTGGGGCCTGCTTGCCGCCGATGCGGGCACTTGGGTGCTGCACCCGCTGCGCGGCCGCACGGAACTGGGCAGTGATCCGTGCTGCGACCTCGTGCTGCCCGGCGCGGCGCCGCGACAGGTGCGGTTCGAGGTGCGCAACGGTGGCGTGAACGCAACCGACCTCGGGGCGCCGACGGGCACGCGGCTGCGCGGCCTCGAACTCGGGGCGCGGCCCGTGGTGGTCGAGGCGGGCGACGTGTTGCGGCTAGGCCGGATGCCCGCCGTCATCGTGGCGACCGGGTTTGCGTGCGGCCGCACGTGGGTCCAGGCCGGCGATCTGGGCTCCGGCAGTCCGAGCGTCTGGGCGGCACTGGCGCAACTCGCATTGGCTGCGGCGACCGATTTCCCGGTGCTTCTGCGCGGCGAATCCGGCACGGGCAAGGAACTCGCGGCGCGCCTCGTCCACGCCCGCTCCGAGCGCGCTCGCCAGCCCTGGGTCGCGGTGAACTGCGCCGCCCTGCACGCCGACACCCTGCTGGCCGAGTTGTTCGGCGCGGCACGCGGGGCCTATACCGGTGCCGTCGAAGCGCGCAAGGGGGCGTTCGAGCGCGCCGACGGCGGCACGCTGTTCCTCGACGAGATCGGCGAACTGTCGGCGGCGGCCCAGGCGGCGCTGCTGCGCGTGCTCGAGACGGGCGACGTCCAAGTGCTCGGTGGGTCGCTGCGTCCGGTGAACGTGCGGATCGTCTGTGCCACGCACCGAGATCTGGCGGCCGATGTGCGCAGTGGCCGCTTCCGGCTCGACCTGCTGCACCGGCTTGCAGTGGCCGAAGTCGAACTCGCCCCGCTGCGACAGCGACCCGGCGACGCGCGGGTCTTGCTGGAGCGTTGGCTCGGCGAGCCCGTGTCGGCAGCGGCCGGCGCCCAACTCGATACCCACCGCTGGCCCGGCAACGTGCGGGAATTGCGCAACGTCGCCCGCCGGCTCCAGATGGCGGGGGTCGTCGAGGTCACGGCCGCCGCCATCGACCGCGCGATTGGGCCGCGGCCACCCATCCCGCTCGCCCCGCGTAGCTTGGGCGTCGTCGCCCCGACGGCCCGGGTCGAAGCGGCCGATCAGCGCCAGCGCACCGTGCAGCGCCTGCTCGAGCGGGAGGGCGGCAGCGAGGCGGCGTGGCGCGCCAGCGGACTGCCTCGTGGAACATTTTATCGATACATCAAGAAGTTGCGTGACACTCTCGCGATTGCCGACGCGCAACCCGCGTAGCCTGCACGGCTGCGTGTACTTGCCGCTTGTTCGGGGCGACCGGGGTGGGTATCGTCTCGCTGTTTCCTGTGCAGTCTGACGCAGCTCGGCTCAGCCCACGCAACGAGGTTTCATGAAGGCGGATTTTCGTACTTTGATCATGGTGTTGTGCCTGATCGGTTGCAGTGTCGTGACCGCATGCGCGGCCGAAGGGACCTCCGTCGATGGTGGGTTGACCGAAGGTGCGGACACCGCCAACGACGGGGCGGTGCTCGAGGCTGCTGACGCCTCTGCTGCGCGCAAGCTCGATGGCGTCGCGCCCACGCCGGACGCGACACCGTCCGACGCCACGCCGATCGACGCAACGGCCGCAGCGGTCAGTGACATCGAATCCGTGCTGGATGTCGATGCTGCCGCGCCGCCAGACGCGGTCGAGCAGGCTGGCCCGGACGCATCCATGGACGTGGCCGAACTGGCCGATGGCGCCGTGGCGCCGGACGTGACGGTACCGCCGGACGTGACGGTACCGCCGGACGTGACGGTACCGCCAGACGCGACCGCTGCGCCGCTCGAGGTCGCCGCCGCGGACAGCCTGCCGGCCGACGGTGCGAACATCGACGTGCCGCCTGACGTGCCCGCGATCGACGCGAGCAAGCCAGATGGCGTGACCGACGCCCTCATCCCCGACAGCGTTCCCGACGCGACCAAGCCGGACGGAACGGGCAAGTTCTGCACGGTTGCCAGCGACTGCGACGACAAGAACGTGTGCACGGTCGACAGTTGCGACGCGACCTTCACCTGCAAGAACGCCGGCGACCCGACCAAGAAGTGCGACGACGGCAACGCTTGCACGACGGACGCCTGCGACCCGCTCAAGGGCTGCGTAAACGGCGCGATCGGCGATGGCAAGCCCTGCGACGATGCCGACCCGTGCACCGACGCGGGCACCTGCAGCGGCACCACATGCAAGCTGGGCGCCAACCTGTGCGGGGGAGCGTGCACGGACACCAAGCTGACCTGCGGCCAGACGGACCTCGTCATGGCGGGCGACCCCGGCGCTTCGGCGGCAGTCGGCCTGTGGTCGTGTGCGGCAGGCGGCAAGGCGACCCTGGGCAAGGAGTTCAGCTTCGTGGCCCAGGCGAGTTGTGGCGGCGAGTTTGCGATGGTGGTGCGGGCGTACGGCAACGGCACGTTCGACGCCACGCAGTCGGCCGAAGTACAGACGGCGCACCTGTACGTGGTCGATGCCGCGGGCTCCGCGCAGGCGTGCAACGGCGCGGCGAAGTGCGTCGATGCCACGATCAAGCAGCAGTCGTGCGGCACGACAGGCGTGGCGGTGATGGTGGGCTGCAAGGCGGAGTGGCTCGTCACGTTCGCGACGACGCAGTCGGGGCCGCGCCGAATCGTCGTCGACACGCTGCAACCAGGTGTCGTGACGGCGGTCGAGGCGACGCTGAAGGACTGCAAGTGCAATGCAGCGAAATGCGGCGACGGCGTGTGTGACCAGGCGGCCGAGGACTGCAAGTCGTGCGAGGGGGACTGCGGCAAGTGCGCGCAGGTGTGTGGCGACGGCCAGTGTGTGCCGCCCGAAGACGCGGCGACGTGCATCAAGGACTGCGGCAAGCCGGTCACGTGCGGCAACAAGGTGTGCGACTTCGAGAAGGGGGAGAGCCCGGAGTCGTGCCCTGACGACTGCAAGCAAGGCGGCGGCGGAACGTGCGGCAACGCGAAGTGCGAGCCACTACAGGGCGAGACGTGCATCGCGTGTCCGGCGGACTGCAAGCTGGAATGCGCCGGGTGTGGCAACGCGAAATGCGACCCGGGCGACGACAAGCTGTGCCCGAAAGACTGCGTGGCGGTCGTGCCGTGCGGCAACTTCAAGTGCGAGCCCGCCATCGGCGAGACGTGCGCGACGTGCATCCAGGATTGCAAGATGGAGTGCTCCGCGTGTGGCAACGCGAAGTGCGAGACGCCGACCGAGAACTGCACGATGTGCCCGGGGGACTGCACGATGTGCGCCAAGACGTGCGGCGACGCGAAGTGCGACGCGGCGGCGGCCGAGACGTGCGTGACCTGTCCCAAGGACTGCCCGGTGTGTGCGCCGGTATGCGGCGACCTGAAGTGCGAGGCGGGGAGCGAGAACTGCAAGACCTGCCCGAAGGATTGCCCGACGTGTCCGCCGGAGTGCGGCGACCTGAAGTGCGACGCGCCCGGCGAGACGTGCAAGACGTGCGCCAAGGACTGCCCGGTGTGCGGCCCCGAATGCGGCGACGGCAAGTGCGAGATGGGCGAGACGTGCGCAACGTGTTCGAAGGACTGCCCGCAGGGATGCCCGCTCGTGTGCGGCGATGGCAAGTGCGATGCGTTCGGCGGGGAGACGACGAAGACGTGTTCCATGGATTGCAAGCCACCGGTGTGCGGCGATGGCGTGTGCCAGTTCCCGGAGGAGGACCCGACGAAATGCCTGGCCGACTGCACGAAGCCAACCTGCGGCGACGGCAAGTGCGCCCCGCAGTCGGGCGAGACCTCGGAAAACTGCAAAGAGGACTGCACGCCGCCGACCCCCAGCCCTTGCAAGGACAAGGTGGACGGCGATGCGTGCGTGGCGCCCGACGTGTGCGTGGTCGCCACGACGTGCAAGAGCGGCCAATGCCAGGGCGGGGCGCTCAAGACCTGCGACGACGGCAACGTGTGCACCGCGGACTCGTGCGCGTCTGGCAAGGGCTGCGTGAACGGGCCAGCCGGCGACGGCAAGCCTTGCGACGACACCGATGCGTGCACGGACGTGGGCGCGTGCAACGGCACGACATGCAAGCTGGGTGCCAACCTGTGCACGGGCACATGCGTCGACACGAAGCTGGCGTGCGGCCAGACCGACCTTGTGATGGCGCAAGACCCCGGCGCGACGCAGGGCATCGCGTCGTGGTCGTGCGCGACCGGTGGCATCAAGACCGCCGGCAAGGAGTTCAGCTTCGTGGCGCAGCCGAACTGCGGCGGCGATTTTGTGGTGGTGGTGCGTGCGTACGGCACCGGCACATTCGACCTCAAGCAGCCGGCTGAGGTACAGACGGCCCGCCTGTACGTGGTCGATGCGGCGGGCTCCGGGCAAGCGTGTGGTGGCGCCGCGAAGTGCGTCGATGCCACGATCAAGCAGCAGGCGTGTGGCACGACGGGCACGGCGGTCATGGTCGGCTGCAAGGCGGAGTGGCTCGTCGCGTTCACGATGGCCCAGGCGGGGCCGCGCCGGATCGTGATCGATACGCTCCAGCCGGGCGTGGTGACCGCGGTCGAGGCGACTCTCAAGGACTGCAAGTGCAGCGCGGTCAAGTGCGGCGACGGCACCTGCACCAAGGCGGTCGAGGACTGCAAGACGTGCGAAGGGGACTGCGGCAAATGCGCGCAGATGTGCGGCGACGGCCAGTGCGTGCCGCCCGAAGACGCGATGTCTTGTCTGAAGGACTGCCCGAAGGCCGCCACGTGCGGCAACGGCGTGTGCGACTTCGAGAAGGGCGAGGGGCCCGGAACGTGCCCCGAGGACTGCAAGATCGGCGGCGGCTCGTGCGGCAACGCGAAGTGCGAGCCGGCGCAAGGCGAGACCTGCGCATTCTGCGCGGCCGATTGCAAGGTCCAGTGCGCGACGTGCGGCAACACGAAGTGCGACCCCGGCGAAGACAAGCTGTGCCCGAAGGACTGCGTGACGGTGGTGCCGTGCGGCAACTTCAAGTGTGAGCCCGCCATCGGCGAGACGTGCGCGACATGTGCCCAGGACTGCAAGTCGGAGTGTTCGGCTTGCGGGAACTCCAAGTGCGAGACGCCGACCGAGAATTGCACGATGTGCCCGGCGGACTGCGTCATGTGCGCCAAGACGTGCGGCGACGCGAAGTGCGACGCGGCGGCGGCCGAGACGTGCGTGACGTGTCCCAAGGACTGCCCGGTGTGCGCGCCGGTGTGCGGTGATCTGAAATGCAACGCGCAGACCGAAGACTGCAAGACCTGTCCGAAGGACTGCCCGTCGTGCCCCGGGATCTGCGGCAACGGCAAGTGCGAGGCGCCCGGCGAGACCTGCAAGACGTGTTTGCAGGATTGCCCGATGTGCGGCCCCGAGTGCGGCGACGGCAAGTGCGAGATGGGCGAGACGTGCGCGTCGTGTTCGAAGGACTGCCAGCAGGGTTGCCCGGCCGTGTGCGGCGATGGCAAGTGCGAGTCGTTCAAGGGCGAGACCCAGAAGACGTGCAGCAAGGATTGCATTCCGGCGGTATGCGGCGACGGGAAATGCACGGCGCCCGAGAACTCCACCACATGCCTGCAGGATTGTCCGAAGTCCCAGACCTGCGGCAACGGCGCGTGCGAGTTCGACAAGGGGGAGACGCCCGAGAATTGCCCGGGAGACTGCGCCTTCCCGAAGTAGGACCGCAGTGCGATTTGCTTTGCGGCGTCCGGCCGCGGGCCGATTGACTTTGCGGCGTCCGGCCGCGGGCCGATTGACTTTGCGGCGTCGGATGGTAGAACGCGCCCCCTCGCGCCGTCGCCCGTTCGCCGCGGACAGGTCTCCGGGGCGGCTGCCCGCCGCTCTGCATGGCCCTCGACCCGACCAGCCCTGACAGTCCGCCCGGCGCAAGGCCGAGCGTTGCCCCATTTCCGAACGTGGCGCCGTTGCCGAGCGTCGCCCTGCTGATGGACCCGGCCGACGTGCCGCTGTTCAGCCCGAGTCGCACGGATCGGCTGTGGCGCTGGGGCGTGATCGGCGCGATCTACCTGCTCTACCTGCTGAACTGCGGGTCGTTCGGCCTGTGGGACCCCTGGGAAACGCACTACGGCGAAGTCACCCGCAACATGGTCGAGACGTTCGACTGGGTGAATCCGTGGTGGGGCTACCAACGGAAGATCGGCGCGGAACCGATCGCGGGTGAGTGGTTCTACTCCAAGCCGATCTACATCTTCTGGGCCGAATGCACGTTCGTTCGCCTGATCGGCCTGACGGACTGGGCCCTGCGCCTGCCCCAGGCCTTGCTAGGCGCGAGCATGGCGGCTGCCACGTACCTCGCGCTCGAACGCATCCTGTCGCGCACGCACGCCGTCTACGCCACGCTCGTCGTCGCGCTTTCGCCATTCGTCTACATGGTGAGCCGCCAGGCGCAGACCGACATGCCGTTTGTCGCGACGCTGACCATCGGCATGTGGCTTGTCGCGGTCGGCTTTTTCGGCCGCCGGCAGCCGCTGACGGACCGGGGGTTCGGATTTGCGACGTTGCTGTGGCTCGGTTTTGCCCTGCTCAATCTTGGCCCGCAGTTCGCGATCATCGCGACCGACCTCTACGACCCGAGCGCGGGCGCGGCACTCGAAGGGCTGCCGGCGCTGCTCGAGCGTATCCAGCAGAACGGCGCCTGGCATGTCGCGTTCTATGCCCCGGTCGCCATGGTCATCTTGCTGTCCGTCGTCGTGCCGGTGTGGCGCCAGCGCCGCCAGCCCGTCGGCTGGGACGATGCGTTCAAGGATCGCTGGGTGCGGCGCTATTTCCTGCTCGCCGGCTACATGCTTTTCGCCCAGGCGACCTACTCCAAGGGGCTGCTCGGCTTCTTGCTGCCGAGTGCGCTGCTCGTGCTGTATTTCGCGACGACACGCACGTGGGGGTTGCTCGGCCGGGCAGAACTGGCCAGAGGCATTCCGCTTTTCTTCGTGACCGTGTCGCCCTGGTACGTCGCGATGTTCTGCCGCCACGGGATGCCCTACTACAACCGGTTCTTCATCCACGACCACTTCAACCGCGTCGGCGCGGGCGTGCACCAGATTGACACCGGCACGTTCGAGTACTTCGTGAAGTGGTTGGGTTACGGGCTGTTCCCTTGGTCGGCGCTCATCCCTGCGGCGCTCCTCGGTGTGGTGGGCTTCGTGCGGGCCGAGCGACTGGCAGCGGGCCGCGCCGATCCGGTCGCATTCGAGGCGGCGGCGGTGGGGCACGTCCGCGTGCTGGGTTTCCTGTGGTTCTTGTTCGCGTTTTTCCTGTTCACGCTGTCATCGACGCGCTTTCACCACTACATCCTGCCGGGAGTCCCTGCAATCGGTACGCTGGTGGGCCTGTGGCTCGTTGATCAGCGTCGCTCCGACCAGCTGGCGAGTCGCGTGGGTGCCGTCCTCGGACTCGGCATCTTCGTCGCCGTGCTCGCCAATCTCGTCGGCGACTACCAGAACCTGCGGAATTTGTTCACCTACAAGTACGATCGGCCGCTGCCCGAAAGCATGCCGATCGACTGGGCCGCCGCCGCGCTGTGGCCTTCGGATGCCAACCCGATCGTGCCGTGGGCAGGATCACCGTTCGCGCGCCACGTCGGGCCGATGGTCGCGCAGGTGCTGAGCATTTCGTGGTTCCGCTGGGACACCTTCTGGCCCATCGCCGGCGGCGCGGCAGGAGCGGGACTGCTGCTGCTGGTGTGGCGTCCCCTGCGCGGCGCGGGGATGGTCGTGCTCACCGCTTCCGCAGCGCTCGTCGCGTTCTGGGCCCTCAACTGGTACATGCCGACGCTCGCGCCGCACTGGTCGCAGAAGTACCTGTTCGAGGCCTACTACGAGGACTGCTCGCTGCACCCGAATCCGCCGCTGGTCGATGAAGCGTTCACGCCGCTCGTGCGGCGCATGGGCCTCGGCTTCATTGCCGACGCGCTCGACGCCAAGCCCAAGCGCGTGTGCCGCGAAGACGTCGTGTCGTGGCTCATCACCTGGCGCGGCGAGACGTACTACTCGAACAACGAGATTCGCCCACTGAACAAGGCCACGCAATTGACGCCGTATCTCAAGGAGATGAACCGCGGGAAGAAGTTCTACACGCTGCTCGAACGCGGGCGTACGTCGGGCTTCGAGTCCAAGCTCAAGGCAGAGTCCCGCAAGCTGCGGGACGATGGCGACGCAGGGTTTGTGGCCATCAAGGACTGGACCGTCGACTTGATTTCAAATGATTCCGCATATTTCGTGATGGCGCGCTGCACGCCGGTCGCCGACGATGGCAAGGACCCGCCTCCGTCGGCCAAGCCCCGCGGCGCCGCCCGCCCGCTGCGCGCGCTCCCGACGCTGCCGCTCCTGGACCGCGCGAGCAGTCCGAACCCGAGTTTCTGACCGCGGGCCGCAACCGTTTCGTCGGGTCGGCGCGCGACCCTATCCAGCGAGCGTTGTCACGGCAGCGGGGGCGGGAGATACTGCCGCACCGGGGCCGTCCCGCTGAAACCGGCCGGCGCGAACAGCTTGCCGGCGCGAACGTCACGCCGGCGCGAACAGTCCGCCGGCGCGAACAGCATGGCCGGCGCGCAACGGCCCGCAGGAGCCCGCACCGTGGCCAGGCAGTGCCCAGCGTGCAAAGCGATGCACCCCGACGCGTTGGAGTTCTGTCCAACCGACGGTGCCCACTTGGCCGACCCGGCCGCGCCGCAGCCCGAAGTCGCGCCCGCCTCGCTGCGCCGCGCACCCCAGCACACGGTGCTGGGCACGCCGCTCGACCTCCACCCCGTCGGCGCATCCACCGGGGAGGAGCGGGTGGGCCAGGATGACGCGACGCGCGCCTACATGGCGATGGTCGACGATCCTCCCTTGCCGATGGCGCCGACCACGCCCGCGGCCTCGCCTGCTGCGGTGGGGCCACCCGCGCCGCCGCAGCCCCCGAGCGGCAGCCTGCGCGCGGTGGCGCGTCCGTCGCTGGCACGCGGGCCGCGCAACACGGCAGGAATCTCTCTCGGCGTCGTCGATGCGGCCCCTGCCGAACCGGTTGCACACGGGCGGGGTTCGACGCCGACCGTGGCGCCGGTGCCGGGCCCGCCGAGTCGGTCGCCCGTTTCGGAGCCCGCGCCGACTTCTGCGCCCGCGCCCGCAGCGGCGGCACCGCCCGCGACCCCCCGCCGCCAGACGACCCTGCAGGACGCGTTCCTGACCGGTCCGTGGAACGCCGACCAGGCGGTGGCGCGCATCGCACTCGTCGCCGATGCCGTCGCCCGCCAGCACGCTGCTTCGCACGGGTTGCTCACGCCGCGCCACGTGCACTACGAGTCTTCGGCCCCCGGCGCGACACCGAGCCTGGCCGCCGCCAAGGACGTGCCTGTCGAGCCGCTCTACGCGGCCCTGTACCGTCCGCCCGAGTTGGCCGACGGACCGGGCGGCCCGCCTGCCGACGTCTACACGCTCGGGTGCTTGGTGTTCGAGGCGCTCACCGGCCGCGCGCCGTTCAAGGGCGCCAGCATCGCGGAACTGCACAAGCGCCACGCGACCGCTGCGGCTCCGGCCGTGCGCATGGTCCGGCGCGACTGCGAATTGCCGCCGTCGCTGGAGATCGAACTGCAGCGTGCACTCAAGAAGCGACCCGGCGACCGCCACGCCAGCGTGGCCGAACTGGCAGGTGCGCTGCGCGCCAGCGTCCGCGACGATGACCGACACACGATGGCCTTGAACACTGGCGACGTCGCCGCACTGCAGGCCCTGCTCTCTGGCGCGCAACCGTCCGCGCCCGCCCAGGGAGGCACCGGCCCGGCGGCAAAGGCCACCTCCGGCCCCGTGACCCGGGCCGCTGCGGGTGCGACGGCACAAGCCAATCCCCGCTCGGCGCCGGAGCCCATCCCGGTCGCGCCGCCCACCCGGAGCAACGCGGGCCTCATCGCAGCGATCGCGGGCGTCGTCGTGGTCGGAGGGGGCGTCACGGCCTGGCTTGCGCTGCGCGCCCCCGCGCCGCCGCCCGCGGCCGCCACCCTGCTCCCCGTGCCTGCGCCGGCACCTGCCCCCGCACCGCCGCCACCGGAACCTGACATCGTCGCCGCGCCGGCTGACGTGCAGGAAGCGCCAGAAGTGGAGGATACGGCGGAAGTCACCGCGGACGCCGAAGCCGAAGTCGAAGTCGAAGTCCACGCAGAGGCGCGAATGCCCGCGCGCAAGGCCGCCAAAACCGGCCCGGTCGTGCCGGCCCAAGGGTCGAAGCCCCCGGAACCTCCCAAGCCGTCGCCACCCAAGCGCGACAGCCCCGTTACTTTCTGATCGGCCCATCCCGCTTTTGATCGGCCCATCCCCCACCGCGCGCCAGCCGCGCACCCACCGGAGCCCATGAGCGGCGATCCGTTTTTCAGTCTTCCTCGCTACGTCCACCCGCGGGAGTGGTTTGAGACGGTGCTGCCGTCGCTGCCGTTGCGACTGCCGCCGATCACGATTCCGCACGCCATCACCTACCACGTGATGGGGCCGGGTGGCGGCGTATGGTCCGTGCAGTTGGTCGAAGGCCGCCTGCAGACGAAGGAGGGCTGGGCGGAGCGGACGGCCGTCCAAGTCGCGATGACGGTTCCCCACCTGCGCGAAGCGCTCACGGGAGCCCTGCGCAACCGCTTCGCCGATTCGTTGCGCGCAGCCGGGCGGCCCGTGGCGCTGCCCGACTTGACGACCCTGCCCATCGACGCTGCCCGCATGCAGGCGCTCTCGACCGTCGTCGGCACGTTGGCTGTCGATGTCGTGGATCGGAAATTCTCGGACAAGTACCGCTACGTGTTCACGTTCGGCAGTCACATGGCGGCCTTCGACACGGCATCGACGACCATCGACATCGACGCCGACGACCTCGTGCAGTTGCTGCTGGAGCGCGGCTCGCCGTGGCAGCTGCTCAAGGGACCGCGCGTCCGCATCAAGGGCGACATGGACCGGCCGGCCGAAGTGTTGCGCGCGTTGCTCGGCCGACAGGGCACCGCATGACAGCGCGCGAACCCGACGACGACGATTTCGACGACGACGACTCCGACGGCGACGACCCCAACGACGCTGCCGGCGGTGCGCGGGCCAGCGCGACCGACGAGGACGACCGCTGGGAACCGCGGATCGGCCCGGCCCACGACCCCTTCGAAGACCGGCCCGATCGGCGCCGTGCGGCCCTGCGCCCGCTGCTGGGCGGCGATGACGCCCCCGGCCTCGGCGTCGCCACCCCGCGAATGCTGCAGGGCTCCGGATGGGAACGCCTGGACCTGCTGCTCGGCCTGTCGGACCCCCACGCGGCCGTGCAGGCCCTGGCGCCCGAGGAGTTCGCGCTGCTTGCGAAGGACATCGGCCTGGCCGATGCCACCGATCTGCTCGCCCTCGCCTCGCCGCGCCAGCTGCAGGCGTGCGTCGATCTCGACGGGTGGGACTCCGACGGCCTCGACCTGCCTGCCTGCTGTGACTGGCTTCTCGCCGCCCACGAGGCCGGACCGGAAGTCGCCGAACGCTTCGTCGCGGCCCAGGAAGACGGCGTCCTCGGTCTGCTGCTGCTCGGCACGATCCGGGTGATGAAGACCTCGGAACTCGAAGACACCGACCTGCCCGACGACATGGACGTGCTCGCATCGCCTGACGGCACGTACCAGGTGTTGGTGGAGCCCGACAGCGAGTACCTGCCGGCGATCCAGATCCTGCTCGACGCCTTGTTTCGTGCGACGCCGCGCCGGGGCCGCAACCTGCTTGAAGCACAGCGCTGGGAACTGCCGGCCCAGCTCGAAGAAGATCTGCGGGAACTCCGCGCGACGCGGCTCGACGACATGGGCGCGGCCGAGGCGGCGGCGGCGCGAGATCTGTACGGCTACGTCGATGCCCACGCCTTGCGGCAACGCCTCCGGACGGCCCTGCGCGGCACCGGTCCGGCGCTCGACGGCGGGCTGCAACCCTACCTGCCCGATTCCGTTCCCCCGCGGCTCGGCCTCATGCTGCGCGGCACGCACGAGCCGCCGCTGTTGCAGGCTGCCATCCTCGCTTTGCCCGACGCCGAACGGTCCCGCGTGCGCGTGGCCGTGCAGCGTCTGGCGTGGCGGGTGCAGTCGGCGCGCGCGGCCAAGCCGTCCGCCGTTGACGAACTGCCGCGCTGGACCCAGCACGCGGTGCGGACCGCTGCGATGGGCCTGGAGTTCCTGTCCGACGGCGACGGCGCGTATGCGGCGCTGCTGTTGTGCCAGGTCTCGCTGCGTGACCTGTTCAGCGCGGGCCATGGTCTGGTCTTGATCGAGCGCGCGCGCGCCCGTCGCCTGCGCGACCTGTTGGGTGGTGCGGATGGCCTGGCACTGCTCGATGCAGGGGACGCGGCCCTGCTGCGCGCGATGGTCCACGGCTGGCCCGGCCGTCCAGCGTCGGACGACGACCGCATCCTGGACGGCGGCGTGCCGGCAGGCGATGGCGGTTCCGCACCGGATGCTGCCGGGCACGCGGGCGATCCGTTGGGCTCGCTGGCCGAAGTGGCCGAGGTGCGCGCGCGCCTGCAAGGGCTCGCGGCCGTCGCGCAGTGGATGCAGCGGCTCGCGGGTGGTGACCTGCTCGCCAAGGCGCGCGAGGTGGCGCCGACGTGCATCGACGCCACCGGGGTGCGGCTGCACAACCTGTTCGCCACCGCCCTGGTGCGGGTCGTGCTGCGCGGCCGCGGCGGGTTCGAGCCGTTGCAAGCTGCAGAGCTGCGCACGTGGTTGCGCACAGCCGTGGTCGGCGAGGCGCCGCGCCGCGAGGTGCGCCCTGAGATCCGCCAAGCCCTGCTCGCCACCGTGCTCGGGCGCCCGGACCTCAGCGACGACGATGCGGCGGCCCTGGCGACCTTCGTCACCGTGGCGCTCGACCGGGTGACCGAGGAACTCGGCGGTCTCGACGCCGAACAAGACATCGACCTGCGGCTCGTCGGCAACGCACTGCTGCTGCGCCGCTGACCCCATTTGATGGAAACTCGACGCGGCGCAGTTCCATGCCATCGTGGCTGGCATGGACGCTGTGCCGCCCGCAATCCGCGCGTTCCTCGACCACATCGGCTGGGAGCGCAACCTTGCCGCACACACGTCGCGCGCCTATGCGAGTGATCTGAACGATTTTGCGACGTTCTGTGCAAACCGCGGCCAGGCGCCCGAATCCGTGGATCGCGAACTCGTGCGCGAATGGCTGATGAGCCTGCACGATCGCCTCGCGCCCAGCTCGGTCGCGCGCCGCCTGTCTGCCCTGCGCAGCCTGTACCGCTTCCTGTGCCGCACCGGTCGCTGCGCCGCCAGCCCGGTCGACGGCCTGCGCGGGCCCCGCCAGCCGCAGTCGTTGCCCCGCGTGCTCAGCGTCGACGAGATGATCGCGCTGTTGTCGCCACCACTTGATGGTCCCGACGGTGACCCGGTGTTGCAGGTTCGCGACGTCGCCATCCTCGAGATGCTGTACGGTGCCGGGCTGCGCGTCAGCGAATGCACGGGCCTCGACCTGCAGCGCGTCCATGCCGACGAACGGCTCGTGTGGGTGCACGGCAAGGGTAGCAAGACTCGCGTCGTGCCGTTCGGGCGCAAGGCGCTGGATGCATTGACGATCTGGCTCGGCGTGCGCGGCGAACTCCTGGCGCGTGCGCGGGGCCGTGGGCGCACGGATGCCGGCACGGCTTTGTTCCTGAACTGGCGCGGCACCCGGCTCAGTGCTCGTTCGGTTGCGCGCATGCTCGAAAAGCGTTGCCTGCGTGCGGGCCTGCGCAAGACCGTGAGTCCGCACGCGCTGCGCCACAGCTTCGCCACCCACCTCATCGACGCCGGCTCCGACATGCGCGAGGTCCAGGAACTGCTCGGCCACGCGCGCCTCAGCACGACGCAGCGCTATGCCCACACGTCGCTCGGCCAGCTCATGAAGGTGTACGACCGGGCCCACCCGCACGCCGTGGGTGCGGGCCGTGCGCGCGCGGCGGCACAGGAAACGTCATGACCCAGCGACGCAACCCGGCGATACCCCTGGCCCGTGCCGTGGGCGCGCTCGGCCTCGGTCTTGGGATTCTGCTTGGGCCGCCGGCCGCTGCCCTCGAGGCCGGCACTACGGTGCGCGGCGGTGCCGAGATGGGCCTGCAGGCTTCGGCGGCGGACGGCGCCTGGTCCGTGGCGACGCTGCAGTTTGAGGCGGCGGCTCCTGGCGTTGCCCTCGCGCTCGCGGTGCCGTTGCGCGTGGGCATCGGCACGGCGCCGCACCTGCGGCAGCGCGACTGGGACGAGCCGGGCGATTTCGCCCACATCCTGCGGCGCCTCGAACTGCGCTCCGCGTCGGAGTCAGCCCAACTGCAGGCCGGCGAACTGGCTGGCGTGACGCTCGGCCACGGAGCGCTCGTTCGTCGGTTCTACAACATGCCTTCCCCGGACCACGGCCGCCTCGGCCTGCGCGCGACCGTGCGCACCGACGATCTGCGTGCCGACGCCCTCGTCGACGACATCGTCCAGGCCGAAATCCTCGCGGCCCGGCTCGAACTGCGCCCTTGGTCTGGCCGCACGGGATTGCCGTCGCTGCGGTTGGGGTTTTCAGTGGCGGCGGACCGTGTCGCGCCCTGGATCACATCGCAGGAGCCTGGCCGCACGCTGGACGCCTCCGGTTTCGTGCAGGCGCCGCGGCTGCCCGTCGTGGCGGGTGCGCTCGATGCGGCCGTCGATTTCTGGCATGGGCCGCGCTGGCGGGCGGCGCTCGCGCTCGACCTCGGCCTCGTTGGCGGCAATGCCAAGTTGAGCACGGCTGCCGACCGCCTCGATGCGGGGGCGAGCCTGGGACCGGTACTGCGTTGGGAAGGTGCAGGCCGCTCCGTTGAAGCGCGCGCCGATTTGCGTTGGCTGGGCGGCGCCTGGAGCCCGGGGTGGATCGACGCGGCCTACGGCATCGAACGCTTTCAGGTGCTCGATGGAGGTCCGGTCCGGTCCGCGCTGGCCGCCCGCATCGAACCCGCACGGCTGGCGCGCAAGCCCTGGGGCGCGGGCGGCAGGCTCGACGTGGTCGCGCGCGGCTGGGGTCGCGCCAGCCTCGACATCGACTGGAGCGCGAAGGATGCCGGCGCGGTCGGTGCATGGTGGGTCGGCGAAGAGCGCGCCGGACTGCAGACGCGCGCCTGGCTCGTTCGCAAGGGCCTCGCCGCAGCGCTGACGTTGGCTGATCTGGGCCCTGCGGTCGCCGGTGTAGGACTGCGCTACCGGGCGACCGGTCCCTTCTACGCGGCATTTGGCCTCAGCCGGCGCTGGCAGGAGACGATGAACGCCGCGACCGGCCCCCAAGTGCCGCACGAACCCGGAGTGGCCTCCGCTGGCGCGCGCCTCGCTGGCGTGACTGAGTGGAGCGCCACCGTCGGCTTCGACCTGCGCCGCTGAGCGCTCTGCTGCGTGCATCGCGGCGTGCGCCGGCGCGGCAAGAACCTACCCTTCGTCGGCCGCAATCGCCTCGCGGAGCAATTCTGAGCCCTTGCGTACGCCTGGCACCACCTGGGCCACCCGCTGGGCGATGCGGTGTGCCGCCACGCCAGCCGCCGCTGAACCGAGCGCCGGAGCCAGATCGTGCAGACGCCGCGGGTCATCGACGACCAGCGCCAACGCAAGCACGACGTCGGCGGGCAGACCCACCTTGTCGATGGACGCGCAGGCCGAACACAGCAGTCCCGCTTCCGGGTCGGGCCAGGCCGCACCTGCCGCCGTCGAACGGTGACAGCGCGCGCACACCTGCAGGTCGGCAAGAACGCCCAAAGCGTCGAGCAGTGTCGCTTCGATGCCGACGCGCAGCCCGCGCGCGCGCCCAGCGGTACCTTCACGCACCGCCGCGATCGCGTGGCGCAACCATGCATACAGGCGGGTGTCTTCGTGTTCCGGTTGGGCGCACTGCGCGGCGAGGTCGGTCGCATGACTCGCCAGGCACAGAGCTGTCCACGAAGGCGCATCTCCGAGACCAGGCCCCAGCGCCACCACCTCGCGTAGGTTCGGCAGCCGTCCACGCCCCGATTGCAGCATGGCGCCGACCTCGGCAAAGGGCGCCAGACCGGAAAAACGGCTCCGACTCTTGCGAGCGGCGCGCGCGATCGCGTCTACCCGACCCCGCAGTGGATGCAGCAGAACCGCGATTTCATCCGCCTCGCCATACGCTTGCAGGCGCAGGACGATGCAGGGCTGCAGGGCCTCGGTCGGCGCCACGTCAGGCTGCTAGCGCCCAGAACGAGCGCGCGGCGCGGGGGCGTTGCCCTTGATCTCGATCGGCGCGGGGACGAGCGGCCCCGACGCCGTGGCCGGTGCCACTACGGCAGAAGTCGGGCGTTGGGCGAGCGGCACCTGGCGCTTGCGGCTGACCTGCCACATGAAGATCGCCAGGATGACCGCCGTCGCCGTCAGCAAGAACGCCTGCGCCGGTGACACCGATCGCGCCCCACGGCCGTCGCCACGCAGGTAGTCCGGCAAATGCGCAACCGGGCGGACCTGCCCCTCATCGCCGCCGACGGCGATCTGCTGTTCGTAGCCTTCCAGCGCGCCGTCGGCGTCCAATTCGAGGTGACGAGCGTACAACCGTAAGAATCCGCGCACGTACACAGGCGCGGCCAAGTCGTGGAAGCGGTCTTCCTCCAGCGCAAGCAGCACCGTGCGGGTCAGCCGCGTTGCGCGCGTGACGGCGTCGAGCGAAAGCCCCCGCGCTTCGCGTCGCTGTCGCAGGCGTGAGCCGACCGTTTGCACTGGGAACCAACTCCTCGTCGCTCGTCGCCTTGATCCGGCCGACCCGCGTTCGGCATCGCGATCGATCCGTTCGTCGCGCCGTCGTTGCCGCGGGTGCTCCGACGCGGCGCCGGCACAGCGGGGACCGCTGCGAGCCGGCACAGCGGGGACCGCTGCGAGCAGGCGCAGTGGCGGCGCGGCGGCGCGGTGATACACGCACGCGACCCATCTTGGCAAGGCCGAACGCAATCTCCTCGACCCCGCATGCTGCGGCGGCGATACCTGCGCTGAGTTCGGTTGACAGGGGCGCCGCCTGATGGTACTACGAGACGGGGATCTGCCTTCCGCATTTCCAGACCCCCGGATGCGGAACACGTCCTGCGAAAGAGGCTGAACGTTCTGCTGCGGTTCGTCGCCCCCTGTGGGTGCACCCGCGGCCTGAGTCGATGGAAGGGCTCGGGCAGTTGCGCGATCCTCCGGGCGCTCAGTGGGCGCTTGGGGGAGCACGGTGGACGCTGGTCAGCGCACGTGGATGCCGGAAAGCGCACGAGCGCTTCGCAGAGCATGCTGGAAAGCGCACGAGCGCTTTGCACAAGGGGAGACGATGAAGAAGACGCTTCCGAAGTTGAAGAAAAACGCTGCAGATTTCCTGTCGTCTGACGAGGGAACGATCAGCGAGAAGCAGGAGGAGCGTGTCTCCACCTTTCTCGCGTTGTCGGGAGGCGACGTCCTGCCGGCGGGCGATCTGAACCTCTCGGCCGAACACTGCAGCCACGGCAGCCACGGCTCGCACGGCAGCCACGGCTCGCACGGCAGCCACGGCTCGCACGGCAGCCACGGCTCGCACGGCAGCCACGGCTCGCACGGCAGTCACGGCTCGCACGGCAGTCACGGCTCGCACGGGTCGTGGTAGCTCGTTCGGGATCGACCTGCGTTGCGTAGGGCCTGATCGAAGCGCGGACGGTCCGAAGCGCCGCGCGCGGGTGCCGCATCGGCTCGCGCATCGCGCTGGCGGCGTCGCGTCTTGCGCGACGCCGAATCCATCGGCCGTGTCGACACGCATCCGCGTCGGCCGCGAGCTTTGGCTACCAGGCAAAACAATAAGGGCGCCGGCTCAAGACCACGGGCATGTCCAGTTGTTTTCGTCGGCGCCCTAGACCCCCTCCGGCTCCACGCCCATCCGCCGGCGCAAGCGCTCGATCAAGCGGTCGTGCGCCCGCGCCAGTTGGTCTGAACTGAAACGGCCCGACCGCGCTGTCTCGGCCAGGGTTGCACCGCGCCCGTAGACCTCGCGCAGCACGAGGTGTTCGGCAGTGTGCAGCGAAGGCAACTCGCGTTCGATCCCGCGCTGCAGATCGAGGCGCGTGGACGGGCTCAAACCGGGGTCAATCGGCGTGTGCGCCGCGGCTTCCCGGTACCGGGTGCGCCGGGCCAGTTCGCGCGCCTGGGTCCGCACGGCGTCCAGGGCCCGACCGCGCATCCGGGCGAAGGCGTAGGATTCAAACGTGGTGCCGCGCGATTCGTCGTAGCGTTCGCGGCACTCGCACAGGGCCAGCGCAGCTTCGCCCGTGGCGTCACCCGCATCGAACCAACGTGGCACCCCGGCGGCGCCGGCACCCCGCGCGAATTGCAGCGGCGAGTGCCTGCCCGCTGGCGAATTCAGGTTCTGGGGCGCGAGTACGGAATGGCTGGGTTGCATGGGGACCTCCAGGTGGCAGCAGGGGTTGGGCAGACAGGGCAAGCAAGCGGCGCATCTCACCTGCAACGTGGGTGCCATCTGCAAAAAATAAGTTAAATAGCTTGCGATATTAAATCGTTATATACGATAACGTGAAATTGTCCTTCCCATTGGGTTGGGGGGCCGACACCCCGGGCCCGTCGAAAGATTGACGCCCGCGCCATGCCCCGCATCCTTGCGCCGCGCCTCGCGCTGCCGCCCTCGGGCTCGGAGCCCCCATGCGTATCCACCGGAATTGCCTGCTGACCCTCGCCGTGCTCGCGGCGTGCGACGCCCAACCCGAGGCGAGGCGGTCGCCGCACCCCACCCAGCCGGCTGCGGAGCCTGCCGACCCCACACCCATCCGGGTTCCGACCCTGGCGGAGATCGCGGCCCGCGTCGACAAGGCGGCGGTTGTGGCCGCGGCAGCAGAAACGGCGTTGTGGACCGGCGCGCGCAAACTGGCAGCGCCGGACGGCAAGGCATTGAGCGTCGTCCAACCGAAAGACGCAGTGCGCTTTCATGGCCGCGACGGCCAACTCGGCGACGATGGCCGCGCGCTGCTCGACTTGCTCGGCGCCCTCGGTTCGCACGGCATCGACGCGGCCGGCTTCGCCCTGCCGGCCCTCGACGGGGCGACCCACAAGGTTGCAGGCGCATTCGAATCGGAGCGTGCGGCCGTCCTTGCCCTCGAACGGACGCCGCGGGCTGCCCTGGTGGCCGCCGCCGCAGCGGCATGGGTGCGCGGGGGCGAAGGTGGCGAAGTCATCCTGGCTCGCGCCGGAGGGGACCGACTGGGGCCCCAAGGCCTCGTTGCGCTCGACCGGCACCTGGCGAGCGTGCTGGCGGCGGCGCAGACGGCGCGGTTGGCGACGGTCGCGGCAGACCTGGCATTGTGGCGCGCAGCCCTGCGCTATGTCGTGGAGTTTCGCTTCGCCGCGCCGGCGCACCCGCACCGCTACACCACGCCTGCGGTCGTGCGTCGGCTGGCGGATCAGAACGCCGACGCGATCGGCAAGCTGCTCAAGGGTGCGGCGCGCGTGGCCGACGTCCTCGCGGCGCAATGGCCGACGCACCCTCAGTACCCGCTGTTGCGCACGGCCCTGGCCCAGTGTCGGGAGCGGGCCACCGGCGGCGGGTGGCAGGTGCTGCCCAAGCCGGCGCCCAAGGTGGCCA
This sequence comes from Myxococcales bacterium, assembly GCA_009692425.1. Classification (GTDB taxonomy): domain Bacteria; phylum Myxococcota_A; class UBA9042; order UBA9042; family UBA9042; genus SHZF01. The sequence continues at coordinate 111,025 of SHZF01000006.1, forward strand.
AGAAAGGTGAGGCGGGTCCATGGATCGCTGCCCTGCGCGAGCGGTTGGCCGCCGAGGGGTACACCACGCCGCCAGGCGAGGCCTTCGACGACGATCTGGAGAGTGCGGTCAAGGACTTCCAGGCTCGCCACCAACTGGAGCCGGACGGCGTGGTCGCCAAGTCGTTCGTGACCGAGGCCGACGTGCCGATCGAGCGCCGCTGCGACCAGATCGCGCTCGCCCTACAGCGCTACCGCGAGTCCGAAGGGCGCGACCCGGAAGACTTCTTCCTGTTCGTGTCGATTCCGTTCCAGAAATTGTGGGTGTATGAGAACGGCGCGATCGTGCGCGAACATCGCGTGATCGTCGGCAACAACGACCTCGACATCGACCAGCTCACGCAGATGAAGGGAAAGATCAACCGCACGAAGATGTTCAGCAAGCCGCTGACGCGGGTGATCCTGGCCCCGCGCTGGTACCCGACGCAGCGGGTCATCGAACTCGAAATCGGCAAGGAACTGATCAAAGACCCGCTGTACCTTGAGAAGCATGGCTACGTGCGCGAGATGCAGTCCGACGGCACCGAGGTCGTCTACCAAAAAGGCGGCAAGGACAACCTGCTCGGCGAGGTCAAGCTGCAGGGCCCCAACAAGCACAACATCTACCTGCACGACACGCCGTTCCGCGAACTGTTCAAGAAGCCGCGGCGGCCGTTCAGCCACGGCTGCGTGCGCACTCAGGACGCCCTCGATCTCGCCATGTACCTGCTCGAGCGCGACGACAACGCGATGAGCCGCAAGGAGGTCAAGGGCGTGCTGAAGGAGGCCGAGGAGAAGATCGTCCAGTTCAAGAAGCCGGTGCCGCTGCACATTGAGTACGTCTCGGCTGCGGTCGACGCGCAGGGGCGCGCGATGTTCGGGTGGGACGTGTACGGCTACGATCAGGCGTTCTTTGACGGACAGTTGCCGGTCGAGGAGGCCAAGGAGTACAAGGCGGGGTCGGTCAAGGGCCTGTAAGGGCGGGAGCGAAACGATCATGGACGCAGCAGGCGGGTTGCGCGAGGATCGCCAGGTCGGGAACGGCCCGAACGGCGAAGGCAGCGTCAGCTTGGCCCAAGGGCCGCGCACGGATGTTCGCATCGTAATTCTCGATGACGGCCGCGTCGTGTTCGGCGATCTGACGCCCGATCTCGCGGAAGTGGCCCGCACCCTCCAGGGCGGAATCTCGGCCAGCGTTGGCGAGGCGAGTGAGGCGACGCAGTGATGCGGCTTTGTCCCAAGTGCGGCAAAAAGTCACAGGAAGCGCGCTGCCCTGAGGATGGGACCGCGACGCTCGTGCTGGCCGCAAACCCCGACTCGCGGCTGACGAGCGGGACCGAGATCAACGGCCGTTACCGGGTCCTCGACATGATCGGGCAAGGTGGCTTCGGCGCCGTGTACCGCGCCACCAACATCGCGACCGATCAGGACATGGCCATCAAGCTGTTGGCCGCATCGCTGGACTCCGACGACAGCGACATGATCCAGCGCTTCTTCGCCGAAGCCCAAGTGACTGCATCGCTCAAGCACCCGAATACAATCCGCGTGTTCGATTTCGGCCAGACCGAAGGTGGAGCGCTCTACATCGCGATGGAGCTGCTCTCGGGGCTCTCGCTGAATGAACTCCAGAAGTTGCGGATTTCGGAAGGAAAAGCGCTCACCGAAGAAGAGACGATCAACATCGGCGTGCAGGTGCTACGCAGCCTGGCCGAAGCGCACCTTGCCAACCTGGTGCACCGCGACCTCAAGCCGCACAACATCTTCTTGCACGAGGTCGAAGGCGACGACCCGGTCGTCAAGGTGCTCGACTTCGGCATTGCGAAACGGCTCGGCTCGAACATGACCGGGACCGGCAAGGCGTTCGGCACCCCCAGCTACATGAGCCCCGAGCAGGCCCAGAACAAGAAGATCGACCGGCGCTCCGACCTGTATTCGCTTGGCTGCGTGCTGTACCAGTGTGTCGCAGCCCAACCGCCATTCGATGGCGACAACCCGCTTGCGGTGTTGCTCAGCCATGTGACCGATGCGCCGCCGGACCTGCGGTCGGAGTCGGTGGTGCCCGTGAGCGAGGCGTTCGTGCGCGTCATCGAGCGTGCGCTGTCGAAGGATCCCAACGGTCGGTTTGCCACGGCCATCGAAATGCGTCAGGCGCTGGAAGCTGCGCGCGGTGGTGAGAAGGCCGAGACGCTCCGATCGACGATGTCGGTCGGGTCTGTGCGGCGTGGCGACGCCGAAGTGCCAGCCCTGACCGAGGGGTATGACGTCGGCGAGCCAGCGCGTACGGCCGCGTACTCGCCCGCCAACACTCCCGTGCCGGGCAAGACGCCTGCCCGACCCACGGAGTCGGCGAGCCCGGACGACGCTACGCTGGCGCATTGGCCCGTCGCGCCGGCGACGCCCGCCAAGGCAGAAGCGGCGATCGTCGTACAAGAACCCGGCGCCCAGACCATGGCGTTTCTCGGCCTCGGCGCTGGCGCGACGCCTGCCGATGCGGCCGGTGCGCCCGGTGCGGCGGACGCCGAGAACGGCGGCGGGGCTGCGGCCAGCTTGGCCTCCGCCCCGCGCCGCGCCAGTCTCGGGATCGCGATCGGGGTCGGCGTGGCTGTCGTGCTCGTGTCGGCGGCCCTCGCAGTGCGCTATGGCGGCCTCGGCGGGCGGACCGGCGATGGGGCCGGCCCGCTCGAGGCCGGACCCGCGGGCGCTCCTCCGGGCTCCGCAACCGCCCCGCCGACGCAGGTCGCCGGCGCTGGCGCCAGTGACCCTGCCGCAGGCCAAGGCGCAGCGACAGCGGTCGCCGGCGCCGGATCGTTGACTGGACCCGGACCCACCGAGGGTTCCGCGGGCGCGACCGGAATCCACTCCGGCGCACCGGGGGGCGCAGCCGACCCCAACGGCGAGGTCGAGGTCAAGGTCGAGTCGACCCCGCCCGGCGCCGAGTTGCGCGTGGGCGATCGCGTGGTCGGCAACACGCCGGTGACCGTCAAGCTCACCGGCAACGTGCGCTTGGGCGGCACGCTGACGCTGCCTGGCTACCTGCCCATGCCCCTGACGTTGTCGCGCAGCGATGCAGCGATGGGAGCCAATTTCGTATTGGCGCCCGCCACCGCTGCGGCCAAGGACCCCGTGCGAGTGGCGCGACCCGCCCGGCCGACGGGGCAGAAGCCGCCACCGCCACCACCAACCGCGCCGAAGCCCAAGACCGCCTTGGAAGAAAGGCTGTAGCCGATTGCCGGGCGGCCGGGTCAGCGCGCCGCCACGGGGCGTTGCCCGCGAATGCGGACGAGGCACGATCCGGCGCTCGGCGTGCACGCGACCCGGGTTCCGCTCGCGGCCAACGCGCGGTCCACTGTGTGGACGGGTCGGGCGGGCAGCAACACGAGATTGGCGTCCTGCGCGTGGCCGTACGACACGCCCGCCAGCGCAGGATGGAGCACGTGCAGCACCGCACCGAGCACCGGGCCGCCGGGCCGCGCCGGGTGCAGCGTCGTCGATTCCTGGTGCCGATAGAGCAACGCAATCTCGTCCGGCCGCAGCGTCACGGGCCGCAGCGGGGCCACGGACTCGAGCACGCCGGGAATGCGACCCACCAGCGTGCGACCATCGCCCCGCTGGAGCCAGACGTCTGCCGCAAACGCCGCGACTGCCGTGATCACCAACCCAGCGACTGCCAACCGGGCAGGCAGGGTTCCCCCACCGAGGGCCAGCCCTGCTACGTCGACGAAGCCGCAGACGCCGAGCACGACCAGCAGGGGTGCGACGACCGGCAACAGGTCGAGCAGCCCCGGCAGCGGGTGACCGCAGGCGCCCGCGATCGCCAGCCACAATACGAGACTGCCGGTCACTGGCGCTTCGGCACGCGCTCGTTCGCGCACCGCGCGCACCCCGGCAGGTAGCGCAAAAACCAGCAACACGAGCGGCAAGCGCCCTGCCAGCGCGGTCCACGGCCCGATCAGCGGCAAGCCGGCGAGGAGCCCAAGGTGCGGCTCCGGGGCCGGCATGCGCAGCGCGGAGATCGTCTGCACGAACCATGGTTTGAGTCCGCCCGGTGCGGTGGCAAGGGCCAATGCCGCAAGCGCAAGCGCCACCGTGGCGAGCCACCCGACCCACAGCGGGCGCGTCTCGATACCGACCTCCTCGGGCAACCCCGGGTGCTCGGTGGGTGCGGACGGTCCCGGCCACAGTGCCAAGCCGACCGCGAGTGCGAGTGCCGCCACGGCGCCGACCGGATGCATGCACAAAAGCAGCGCGAGCGACAAGGCTCCCAGGACCACGCTGCCGCGCGGCGTCGCTGCCCACAGACCCGCGGCGATCGCGATGCCAAGTGTGCCGAGCGCAAGAAACGTCTCTGCCGACGCCACTACCAGCACGTCGCGACTCGCCGGCCACGCGACGAGGACGACCGCCGCCAACGTGGCTGCGACCGGCCCTCGTGCCCGCGCAGTGGCCACGAGGACCGCAAGCAGCACGGCACACGCCCCGATTCCTTGGGCGGCTGGCAGCGTCAGCGCGGGCCCCCAAGAGGTGCGACTGGCCAGTCCACGCAGCGCGACGCCCGGAATCCCGTCGTCGAGGGCCGAGCCCCTGGTCGCCTGGGCCGCGAGCCAGTTCGCGGCGGAAGCCGCCACGCCGAGGCCGGGCCGCAGCAGCCAGGCGGCCATCGCAGCACACCCCAGCGCAGCCAGGCCCCACCCCAGCACGGTGGCGCCGAGCGACTCCCCCATCAGCCAGGCTCTCACGCGCACCGCCAAGGGCCGTGCAGGCGGCGGCAGCGGTGCCGGGTCGGGGGCCGGCGCGGTTTCGGCCGAATCGTGCGCCGGATCGAGGGCCGGATCGGCAACGGAGTGTTCGTCAGCGTCGGCTCTGAAGTCTGTGTTGTCGGCAGTGGGCGCCGACTCGACCCCGGGCGATGACCGCGCGGCCAGTGCGGTCGCGTCGCCCGCCGGGTCTCGACTCGCCCTGGGGGTCGGATCAGCCATGGGGTCCCGCTCCCGCCGCGGCCGGGTCGGCGCGCCGACCGGTCATCAAGACCTCCACGCAGGCGTGGCGCCAGAAGTGCTCGCGTGCAGAGACCTCCACCGTAAATTCACCGCGCCCGGCGCCCGCCGCGATCGGTTGGTCGAACGATGCGACGGTGCGGCCCTCGGCGGTCGCCGCCGCCCCCACTTCGACGCCGTCGGCCAGGACGCGCAGCTTGACCTCAGCGCCGGCGCCCACGTCGTTGAGCAGCGCGAGCCGCGCCTCGACGCGACTGCCAAACTGCTGATTTCGTAATGTAAATATGATATTTCCCCCGCCCGGCTGGGGGTGCGCCCACACGCACTTTAGCGGCTGGCCGTTCGCGTAGCCGCCAAACGCCCCGACGAACGCCCAAGGCGAGTCACCACAAACGAAGCGGCGGTCGCCAGGGTGCCACTTGCACGGTCGCGTCGAGGAGCCGTCGCGCACCGACACGTCCGCAGCCGCCAGCGCCCGGCTCAACAGGAAGACATCGCTGGGCAGCGCCGCGTCGGGCGCAGTCGGCAGGCTCGCGAGGACGAACGCGGCCGCAGCCCACGCACCCAACCCGATCGAGAGGCCGGTCACGCGCAACGGCGGCGGGGCCGCGTCGGTATCCACCCACGCGCCCGAATCGAAGTCTCCCACCCCATCCGGACCGGTGGCCATCGCGTTTCCCGCCGGCCGTTGCAGGCCCAGCGCCTCGTCTGATACCAAATCCCTTGAATTCGGCTCGGTGCACGCTCGCCCGTGACGGCTGCGGCTGCGTTGCTCAGGCTCGAAATAGTCCTGCTATTCCTTAGCCTTCGCGCCTTGCCTCGCTCGCCGCGTTCGTCGCGAGCCCTCGATCCGATTCGGCGGGCATTGGGATCACTAGCCCAACATGCGGCTTGGCGCAAGCGCGATGCAGCCGGGGGACACGCGAATTGGGTTGACTTCGGCATCCGGCGTGCGCAGCATGGCGCGGTTTCGGCGCTGCATCCCTTTGGTGGGCCAACGCCGTGGTCGGGCGAGTCCGAGGGACCGGACCCCCGGCTGGAGGATCGGCCGTCTGGCGCAGGCGCCCCCCATCGCGGGGCACGTCGCGCGGCGCTCCTCGACACCCAGCATGGACGCAGGTCCGCCGCGCGCGTACGTCGCGAGGTCGGACCCCGGCAATCTGCACAGGAGCGCTCCGCCTCGTCGCCCCGCGAGGCTTCGGAATCCCCGGTCCGGCCCCCGGCGCGCTGCCTGCGCCCGCGACAGTCCGCACCCATCGGCCCTGCCTCCACGAGCCCGCCTTGCGCGCGGGCCGGACGCACAGGAGATGGAGGCGCTCGCGATGGATGGCAGCGCGCCCACCCGGCGCCCCGAGACTTCCGCAGCCCGCACGCGTCGGTCGCGCCCGCAGAACTGCCGGAATCGGAAACGACGAGCCACGATGGCCTTTGCCGCCAATTCGTCATGCAACCCTGCTTCGCGCGCCGCCTCCCCCGGCTGGCGCGGTTGCGGGGCTGTCGGCTCGCCGCTCGGGCTCACGGCTCCCGCTCCGTCCTTGCTGCACCACCCGCGCCCGACACGCAGGCTGCGCGCCGACTGACGCTGCCGGGTCGGCCCCCGTGCCGCCCGCTCGTTCGCCGACCGTGGGCCCGCGCTGTCGCTTGCGCCAGTGCACACCCGCCCCGACATGCGCGGTGGCGGCGGAGTCCAATATGACAAAGCGAATGCTGATCAGTGTCGATCGGGATGAGTCCCGCGCGGCGGTGGTCGATGACGGCCAACTCATTCACCTGGAGATCGAGCCGGTCTCCCGCAACACCTGCAAAGGCAACCTCTACCGGGCGACGGTGGCCCGCGTGGAGCCCAGCCTCCAGTCCGCGTTCGTCGATTTCGGCAACGACAAACAGGGCTTCTTGCCGGTCGGGGAAATCCACCCGCGCTTCAAGCCGAAGGAAGCCGACAAGCGCGCGCCGATCCAGGAAGTGCTGAAGCACAAGGCAGAGATTCTCGTCCAAGTGGTGCGCGACGAGATCGGCCAGAAGGGCGCGACGTTGTCCACGTTCGTCAGCCTGCCTGGGCGCTACCTCGTGCTGATCCCGGAGTCGGACAAGACGGGGATCTCGCGCAAGCTGTCCGACGAAGCGCGCGACCGCATCAAGAAGCTGACCGACACGATGAAGGTGCCCGAAGGCTTTGGCCTGATCGTGCGCACGGCGGGCGAGACGGCCACCGAACTGGAACTCCAGAAGGACCTGCTCTACCTGAGCCGGCAGTGGGAGGCAATCCAGAAGAAGTTCAATGAGGTCAAGGGGCCGACTCTGCTCTACGCCGAACGCAGCCTGCCGGTGCGGTTCGTGCGCGACTACTTCACCAAGGACATCGAAGAGGTCGTGATCGACGACGACGGCACGCTGCAGGAAGTGTCGGAGTTCCTGAGCGTACTGATGCCGCACGGCTTGTCGGCCGTGACGCGCTACCAAGGCGACATGCCCCTGTTCGCGCGCTATGGCGTCGAGGGCAAGGTCGAAGACGTGTTCGCGCGCCAGGTGTTCCTCGACGGCGGCGGCTCGATCGTCATCGATCAGACCGAAGCGCTCGTCGCCATCGACGTGAACTCGGGCCGCGTCAAGGAAAAGGACATCGAGGAGACCGCACGGGCCTCCAACATCGAAGCGGCCGAGGAGATCGCGCGCCAGCTCATCTTGCGCGACCTCGGCGGCCTGATCGTCGTCGACTTCATCGACATGCGCGAGAAGAAGTACGTCAAGGAAGTCGAGCACGCGCTCAAGGAGGCGTTCAAGAACGACAAGGCACGCACGAAGATCGGCCACATCAGCGAGTTCGGTCTGCTCGAGATGAGTCGGCAGCGCATCAAGTCGTCCGTGAACAAGGGGACCTTCGACGCCTGCGTCAACTGTTCCGGCACGGGGCGGGCGCGCGCGATGGAGTCCGTGGCGATGTCCGTCTTGCGGCGCATCTACGAGACGTGCTCGACGCGACGGGTGCGCTACGTGGTTGCCATGATGCCGGCGCAGGCCGCCCGCTACCTGCTGAACGCGCGCCGCCAGGAACTGGCAACGGTCGAAAAGCACTACCACCTCACGATCGAGGTCGTGCCCGTCGACGGGATGACGGCGTCGCAGGTGGTGCTGGAGCACCTCGAAGAAGTGCCGGCCGAGCCGGGTGCCGAGCGCGCCGACCGCCTCAAGGTGTTGCGGGTGACGCAGGAATTGGACCTCGTGCGCAACATGCTGGTGAAGCGCGAGGAAGTGCGCATCGGCCTCGAAGCCGCGCTGAAGCGCGAGGGGCGCGTCGACATCCAGGAACTCTACAAGGAAGTGAGGGCGATGACGGTCGCGGACCTCGAGCCGGCACCGTCGCGCGGGCGGGGTCGGCGCCATGGGCCGGGTGCATCGCACGCAGTCCACTCGCATGACGGCCCTCAGGTCGAATCGATGCCGGCGGGGCAGCCGACTTCGCACGCCGCCGTGGTGGGCGATGCCGTGCCGGTGCCGCGGCAGCCGCCCAAACCACGGGGGTTTGCCACCTGGTTCAAGAGCCTGTTCGGGTTGGCCGAAAGCGACGCCCATGCCCCGGACGGGAACATCGACGGCGCCGGCGAGCCTGCTCTGCCGACACGACCGCGGCTGCCCAACGCGGTGTCGGCGCCGCACGCGCCAGTGGGCACGGCGGGGCCGCCGTCCGGAGCCTCTCCTGGTGCGTCAGGCCGGTCGGCAGCGCCAACGGCTGCGAGCGGCGGTCGCGGGTCGGCCCCGGCGTTCGTCCCGGCAGGACCGGCGTCGAGTGCGAACGGGGCGGTGCCCCCAGGGCCCGCGCCAGGCAACGGGCGTGCGGTGGACGCCGACTTTGAAGACGGCGATGGCGGGCGTCGGCGTCGGCGTCGGCGTCGCGGCGGGCGCGGTCCGGATGGATTTGGCGCGAGCGCGAACGGACCGGAAGGCGGTTCCGGCTCGGGAGAACCGGGGTCGAGCGAGGAAGAGTCGCGGCGGAACGAAGACCACGCAGGGAGCGACGCGCGGACCAGCGACAATTCGTCGCGTGACAATTCGGCACGCATGGACTACGGCCGAACGGAGCCGGACCGCGGCGATCACGGTGCTCCGGCCTCGCGCGTGGCGGCCGCGGGCGGGGCCGTCGGCGATTCGCACGACGATCGCGACGAGCGCGGCAGCCGTCGCCGGGGTCGCCGCAACCGCTACGACGAGCGCCCGTCGGATCGGGAGTCAGGCCCGCCGACGGCTGCAACGGCCGACGCGACGGCCGCGGACTCGCGAGCGCCTGAGGCTCCCACGACGGCCGCGGCACCCCTGCCGGACGGCTCGCATCCGGTGGCTGCCGTTGCCGCGCCGTTCCTGGATGGGCAACGGACGGGCGACGCCGCAGAAGAACCCGCCGTCGGGCCGGTCGCAACTCCCGACGATGCGGCGCTGGCCGTGCCGGTCGAGGAGGCATCGGTCGATGTGCGCGCCCTCAAGCAGGCCATGATCGAGCAGTTGGCGTCGGAGTCGGCGGCACAGCCCGTCCAAGCCGCTGCCGGCGCGAGTGCGAACGCGCCGATCGATGCGCCGAAAACGGCGAAAAACCGCTTCGTCGTCGATCTCCGCACGGGGTCGCGGTAGCCGCCGCCGATGGCCGAGGCCGCGCCGCGCGACGGGGTCGCGGCAACGTCGGGTGGCGGGCTCGTGCTCGTCGTCGATGACGATGCTTCGAATCTGGTCAGCGTCCAGAAAACGCTGCAGCGCGAGGGCTGGCACGTCGAGACGGCGCCCGACGGCCGCGCCGCGCTCCAGGTCCTGCGCCAGCGCCGGGTCGCCGTGCTCGTGACCGACCTGATGATGGCAGGCATCGACGGCATGGAACTCCTGCGCACCGTGCGGCGGTCGAGTCCGTCGACCCAAGTCGTCGTCATGACCGCGTACGGCACAGTCGAAGCGGCCGTGGCAGCGATGAAGGAGGGGGCCTACGACTTCCTCACCAAGCCGCTGCGCCGGGCCGAGGTCGTCCGTGCCCTGGCGCGCGCCCTCGATCGCGCCGCATTGCAACAGGAAAACGACGCGTTGCGCGCCGAACTCGAGCGGGCCGGCCGCAGCCGGGCAATTGTCGGGCACAGTCCCACGATTCGCCAGGCCGTCGAACTGCTCGAACAGGTCGCGCCGGCGCGCACGACGGTGTTGCTGCACGGGGAGTCGGGTACCGGCAAGGAAGTGTTTGCCCGGGCCCTGCACCGCCTGTCGCGGCGGCCGGGTGCCTTCGTCGCAGTGAACTGTGCCGCCATCCCCGAGGCGCTCATCGAGTCCGAGCTTTTCGGCCATGAGCGCGGGGCCTTTACCGGCGCCGTGGCGCGCACCGACGGCTGTTTCCAGCGCGCCGACGGGGGCACGTTGCTGCTCGACGAGGTCGGCGAACTGCCCATGGCGATGCAAGCCAAGCTGTTGCGCGTGCTCCAAGAGTGCGAAGTGCAACGCGTGGGCGCGGCGGCGGCCCAGTCCATCGACGTGCGCGTCGTCGCCGCCACCAACCGTGATCTCGAAGCCGAGGTGGCTGCGGGGCGGTTTCGCCCGGACCTTTTCTACCGCCTGCATGTGATCGGCATCGACCTGCCGCCCCTGCGGGCGCGGCCTGAAGATGTGCCGGCGTTGGCCTTGCACTTCCTGCAGCGCTACGCCGCGCAGAACCAGAAGACCGTGGGCGCGATCGCCGCCGATGCGATGGCGGCATTGCAATCGCACGCCTGGCCCGGCAACGTGCGCGAACTGGAGAACGCGATCGAGCGCGCGGTCGTCCTGGCCCGCAGTGACGTGATCGGCGTGCACGATCTGCCTGACCGCATCGCGCGCCGCGACGTCACCAGCCCCGTCCTGCAATTTGCCGTGGGCACGCCACTAGAAGAGATGGAGCGGTCCGCGATCGCCGCCACATTGGAACTGACGGCGGGCGACAAGCGCAGGGCGGCCCTGCTGCTCGGCATCGGCGTGCGCACCCTGTACCGGCGGTTGGGCGAGCGCGATGCCAGCGAGTCCGACCGCGCCAGCGGCGAACCCGACGAACCGGTTGGCGCGACGGGGGGCTGACATGGGCGACGGGGCGGCGCAACTTTTCCAAGATCCGTTGGGGCTCCCTCTGGTCGGGGCCATCGGCGCCGCAAGCCCGGACGCGGCCGTCGCCCACTGCGCGCTGCTGGCAGCGCTCGACTCTGCCCAGCCCGCAGCCATCGCCTGGCAGGTTGCCGACACGCTCGGAGCCGGCGCAACGGCGACCGATGTGGCGCGCACCCTGCTGGCCTGGGGTGCACGCCGGGACGCTGCCGTCTCTTCGATCGGCTGGTTGGCGGCCTGCGACGCGATCCGCATCGCGATCGAGGGGCCTGACGCCGGCGCTCGCAGCCCGTTGGTTGCGGCGGGCGTCGCACTCGCCAGCGAATTGGCGGCCCGACCCCCGTCACGCGCGGGGAGCCCGGCGCGGCGCGACACCGTGCTGCGGCAGGTCGCGGCCGCACCCGGCGACCTGGGCATCTTGGCCGCGGCCGCAGCGCGCCTGTGCGACCTCGACGGATTGGTGGGTGCCGAGCTTGCCGGTCAGTTGTGGGGCTGCCTCGCCACGGCGGTCGCGGACCAGCGCCCACAGCACCCGTGGAGCGGAGCGTCCGCAGGCCTGCTGGCTGGCATGGATGCGCGCCTCCAGGCCGCGGCCGCCGCAGAAGACGAGGGCAAGGGGAGCGTGTTCGCGGAGGCGAAGTTTCGGCCTCACCTGCTCGACTCGGCTCCCGACGTGCATCGGCGCGCGTGGTGGAAGGCGGTGGAATTCGGCGTGCCCCATGGCCTGCTCGCCGCCTCCTTGGGCCTCGCCGCCGCCGACCGCGTGCTGCGGTTCGATGCGGCGATCGACGCCGACCCGACCGCCGTCGAAGGGTGGCCGCACGCGGCGTGGCTGCTGGTCGTCGTCTCGGCCGTGCGGCGCCTGCGTCCCCTGCTTGGCGGCGCCGACTGGCTGCGACTCGCGACGTTTGCGGCCGGCCTCGTGCACGCCAACCGGGTGCTCGACGACCGCAGCCGCGTCGGGCGCGAACTGCCCGAGCCCGATCAAGTCCACGCGACGTGGGATCACGGGCCTGAGATCGCGCGCGTCGTCGCACACTTGCAGGCGGGGCGTGGCGAGCGCGCGATGGCCGCCGTACGCAGCTATCACCTGCTCGTGCTGCCCGAACAACCGCTGCTGCGGCAGGTGCTCGAAGCGGCGTGCGACGGGCTGCACACTTCGGCGCGGCACCAGGCGCTGGGCATCGCGATCCTGTCTGCCGCCGTCGATGAGACGAACGCACTGGGGCAGCACCCGCACCGCGAACGGGTGCTCTGCGCCGCCCTGCGCGCGATCGCCGCATCATGGGCCGTGCCGGGGCCGGGCACGCTGGCGTTTGCGCTGGGCGATGGGCGCCGCGGGAACAGTGGGGCGCGCTGGCGGGTTGCAGGCGACACCGGGCCGTAGCCGGGCGCGAGACCGCACTCGCGGCGTGCGGGCGGATCGGGGCAAACTCCCGCTTGCGGTCGCGCAGTGTCGCGCCTACACTACTCGCCCTCGCGTGGGACCCAGTCGGCTCAAGTCCGACGCCCGCGTGCGATCCGAAAGCGCCGTCTAAACGCAGACGGCAACGGTCAGCCGGCACCGCAGCGGCACCGCAGCGGCACCGCAGCGGCACCACAGGCGCGCTGCTCTACCCGCGAGGCTTTTGCCTCGCATCGCAATCGGTTGCCTCCCTCCCGGCACCGGTCGCCCGAAGGATGAACGTCATGCGCCTCCGCCTCACCCCGGCCGTCGCCGTGCTGTGCGCCGCGCTGGTCGGCACCGCCGGCTGCAAAAAGAAGGAAGAAGAGAAGAAGCCCGAAGCGGCTGCGGCAGGCTCAGGAACTGCGGCGCCTGCGGAGCCGGCAATGGCGGCCGCACCCGCCGCCGCGTCGATTGCGCCCGACATCGAGCTCGCAGCCGGAGAAGGCGTCGCGGGCTGGATTTCGCTCCAGTCAATCGGCGGCCTGTTCGATGCAATCGACGCGATCGGAGGCAAGGTCGGTGCCGTGCCGCCGGGTGCCTCGCTGCGTGACGGAGCGTACGGCCAGATGGCGACGATGCTGGCGGTCGCCGGCGTGACGGGCCATGAGTGGCTGGACAAGACCAAGCCGGTGCACGTCGCGTTTCAGGACGAGGCTCCGGCCGCTCCGGCAGCCGTGCCAGCCCCCGCACCTGCGGCAGCCCCTGGTCAGCCGCCCGTCGTGGCCGCGCCCGCGCCGTTCGATCCGCAGGCGGGTGTCGCGCTCATCGTCCACGTTACCGACAAGGCCAAGGCGCTCGCGGCGATGCCCGGTGCGAAGAAGGGTGCTGACGCCGAGGGGCACGACGCCTCGATCACCGTCGAAGGCAAGACCGCCTACCTCGACTTCGTGGGCGATACCACGCTCGTGCTGACAGCCGACAAGGGGCGATTCGCCAAGGTGAAGACTTTTGTCGAGCGCCTGGACAAGGTCGAGGTTCCCGCGCTGGCGTGGATCGGCGTTTCGGTCGAGGACGTCGCCAAGACGCGCGCCGCCGAAATCGAGTCATTTATCAAATCGATCACCGACATGGGCAAGATGATGCCTGCCAACCCGGGAATGCCAAATCAGGCCGCCATCATGGCCATGTACACCCAGATGCTGCGCAAGTGGGCGACCGAACTGACGCGCGTCGAGATGCTGATCGGTGCCGACGTCAACGCGACGAAACTCGAGGTGCGCCTGCACGCGAAGGACGGCACCTCGCTGCACCGCCAGATGATGGCTGCCCGTGGCCGGACGTCGCGCGACATTGCGGGCCTGCTGCCAGGGAACACGTATGCCGCGATGTCGGGCAACATCGACCCGCAGCCCGGCATCGAGACGATCGACGAGGCCATCCTGATGCTCAAGGACCTGCTCAAGCTGGAGCCGAAGGATTGGGATGCGTTCGTGGTCGACGTCAAAGGCGGCATGAAGTTGCAAGACGGCCAGTCGGCGATCGGCCTGTACCCGGACGGCGCCGCGGCGCTCGGGCTCCTCATGGCCGTCGGCACGACCGACGGCGAGACGTTGCTGCGCGTGACGAAGAAGGTGACGGCCGGCATCCTCCTCAAGCTCATTGAGCAGCAGAAGGTCGCGAAGGCGATGGCGCCCGACAGCCCCGACGCGAAGATGCTCGCCATTGTCGAGCAGGCCTTGCGCGACCAGAAGCTCGACCCGGTGCTGCAGGCGTTCGGGCCGTTGGCGAAGGAAAAGGGCGTCACGTTGACGGTCAACACCGTCAAGGACGGCGAGGTGAGTTGCGATGTGCTCGACGTCGGCATCGACTGGACGAAGATGCCCGACCCGGATGCGGCCAACGCCAAGGTGGTCGTCGGCGACAAGACCGCACTCGCGCTGTGTTCGGCCAAGTCGAAGGTGTCCTTTGCGATCGGCCCCGGCGCGCTGGAGCACGGCAAGCGCGCGGCCCTGGGTGCGGCGGGTGGCCTCAATGACGCCCCGATCTACAAGGCGACGACAGCTTCGGCCGCCGGTGCGGCGTGGCTCGGCTACCTGAATCCCGGCATGGGCCTGGCCGCCTTCAAGGCGCTCGGCCCGCAGGTGCCACAAGTTTCGGGCGACAAGGCCGCGCTGTTCGCCTGCCAGTCGCGCGCGAAGTCGTTCGGCTGTGGCTTGGAGGTGCCGGTCGACCTGATCGTCGCGATCAAGAACGCGGCGATGCCGGCGCCAGCCGCCATGGCCCCGCCGCCCGCGATGCCGCCGACTCCAGGTCCGACGGGCGCGCCGATTGCGCCCTGATCGCGACGACTGACTCATAGCAAAGCCCGCCGAATCGGATCGAGGGCTCGTGACGAACGCGGCGCGCGAGGCAAGGCGCGAAGGCTAAGGAATAGCAGGACTATTTCGAGCCTGAGCAACGCAGCCGCAGCCGCAGCCGCAGCCGCAGCCGTCGCGGGCGAGCGAGCACTGAGCCGAATTCAAGGGATTTGGTATCAGTCGAATCACGATACCGGGCGCGCCCGGACTGAGGCAGCGGCGGCCCGTGCAGTATGCAAAACTTCACACTTCTCGCGGCGTCAGAATTTCGCTACGCTCACACCCCCGAAACATGGCGAATCCGCAAGATCGGTGGGCGGCGGGAGCGACGATGCAGGGGTGTTGGGGCTCGGTCCATTCGTGTCGCGCCGTCGCGCTTCTGGCGGCGGCAGGCGCGTTGGCGTCGGGCGCGTGCACGACGTGGGCCTATACGCCCGCCGGTGCGGTGCCGGTCGATGGAGCCGCTGAAGTTGCGCAAACGGCCGACTCGGCGACCACCCCCACACACAGCACGATCGAGTTGGGGGGCGACGCTGCCCAGGGCGCTGGCGCCACTGACGCCCTCGCGCCCGCAGCCGACGCCGCACCTGCGCTCGACGGGCCCACGGCACTCGACGGGCCCACGGTACTCGACGGACCCACGGCACTCGACGGGCCCACGGTACTCGACGGACCCACGGCACTCGACGGGCCCACGGTACTCGACGGGCCCTCAGTACTCGACGGGTCCGGCGCAAAGGACGCGTCCGCCGCAGACACCGCCCCACCCACCGACGCGTTCGTCGCCGTGGACTGCACGCCGGCAACGCAAGTGTGCGAAGGCGCCAAGCTCGCGACCTGCGGCCCCAAGGGCGATGGCTGGATTTTTTCGAACTGCTTCCCGGGCACCACCTGCGTGATCGATCAGGGCAAGGGCGTCTGCAAGCCGGTGTCGAACAACCTCGTCGTCATGTTCGATTCTTCGGGCTCGATGACCGCCAAGGTCAAGAAGAAGAACTCAACCGAAGACCTGTGCCAGGGCAACTTCAGCCAGTGGCCGGTTTGCGAATACGACGACAAGCAGTGGCCGCTCGGTTGCACCCGCATCGGCGTATCGAAGACCGTGTTCAAGCAGGCCCTCGCGAAGATCGACGAACAGGTGACGCGGCTCGCGCTGTTCCGATTTCCCCAAAACGTCAACGCGCTCGGTGGCACGAACTGCTCGGCGGGAGCGTACAGTGGCAACGCTACTCTCACGGGCGATTCGGCGGCCCAGTCGATCAAGCCGCTGGGTTCTGGCACCGACTGGTACTGGAACAGCCTGGCGGACACGCAGTGCGTGCCTTTTGCCAAGGACCTTGCCCAGGCCGTCGGCACGAAGGCCGCCATCCTCAAGTGGATGGATGGCAAGGAAGCCCAGCCGCTGGACCCCGAGTTGCGCGCCACGGGCGGCACGCCGATCGGCAAGACCGAGTTTTACATCGGCGAGTACCTGCGCAATTCCGTTGTGGTGGACGGCAAGAAGTGCGCCGTGGATGCGGACTGCGCCAACGTCAACTACCAGTGCAAGGCGAGCGAGTGCGTCGATCCGTCGCGGTCGTGCCGCGATACCGTGCTCGTGCTTTTCACCGATGGCGGCGAGGGCGACAACAACTCCTTCTTCTCCCCGCGCGTGCAGGCCAAGCGCATGTCGATGGGGCTGGCGTGCGAGTCGAACGCCGACTGCGTGGGCGGCTCCGAGTGCAAGGCGTTCAAGCAGTGTGCGAAGCAAGGTGGCATTCCGGCCGGGGCGCCGCTCGACAAGGCGTGCGAGATCGATGCGGACTGCCAGTCTGTCACCGGAACGTGCGCATCCTTCAAGCAATGCATGCCGAAGGACTCGGTCTCCGGTTGGCGCTGCACGGCGACGAACCTGCCGTGCCTGCCGGATGCCAAGAAGGGCGAGGCCGCGTTCTGTGACCCCGGCGCCACGAACAAGGACTCGTGCGTGCGCGAACCGTACCACCTGATCACAGCGAGCGCCGCCATCAAAAGTGACAACGTGCTGCGGGCGCCCAACGGCAAGCCGTTCGGCGTGACGGTCCATGTCGTCGACATCGGCTCCATTTCGGCGACGGAGCTGGCGAACTCGATGCGGCTGGCGATGGCCGGCAGCGGCAAGCTGCTCGGGACCGACGCGAGCGATCCCGAGCAGTTCCTCGGCGCACTGGATCAGGCGTTCGATCTGAAGAACAAGAAGTTGTGCGGCGCCGACATGTGACGCTGCCAGGCTGATCGACCGACCCTACCGGCGTGGCCGCGTCACCTCCTGGGCAAACGCAGCAGCGCCGAGTGCGAAGGCCTCCGCCAAGGGCGGGCTGGCGTCGAAGCGGGGCCCGGCTCCGCGGCGGCGCCCCGCTTGCCGCAGCACTTCGGCCCAGGCGGCCGCGCTCTGCATCCGCACCGCGATCCGATCGACCCCGAGCAGGCGACCGACGGCGTCTGCGACGTGCACGAGTGAGCGCGTTGCCTCTTCGATGACCGCCTGGGCCCGGGCCTCGCCGGCCGCCGCACGCAAGGCGAGATCGCGGGCCCGGCCGGCGTCATGCAGGTCGTGGATGGGCACCTCGACCGGAGGCACGTCGCGATCTTCGGCCAGCCGTTCGAGGCCGGCGTGGCCCGCGTACACTTCCAGGCAGCCGCGGCGGCCACACGCGCACGGCGGGCCCAGCGGACCGACCGGCATGTGGGCGAGGTCGATGCCCGTCAGCGCGGCAAACGGCACACCGTGCAGCACCGCCCCCGCACTGAGCGACGCCCCGACCTCGATGGCCAGCACGCTGTCGTCGCCGCCGCCATGGGCGCGGTGTTCGGCCCACGCCAGCGCCGTGCCGCGGGCCATCGGCACGACCGGAAGCCGCGTACGCAGCGCCAGTCGTGCGGCCAATCGACGCACGGGCATGCCCGCGATGCCGGACGCAGCGGCCAGCCCCACCCGCCCCACCGACCCGCGCGCGCGTCCACCCAACACCGCGACAGCATCCGCCAGCACCTTGGCGGCAGCGGGGCTGGCCAGATCGTCCGGCAGTTCCAGCACTTCTCGCACATCGACTACGCCCAGACCGCGCGCGCGGTCGGCGGGCAGTGGCAGGGGCCCACGCGTCGGCAGACAGACCGTGGTGCAGCGCGCGTGCCCCGCGTCGAGTTCGATTGCCACAACAAAGCGGGGCAGCGCGTGTGCGGCCGGGCGGGCCATAATTCAGCCTCCCAGCATCCGATCGTGCCACGTCACGAACGAAAGTAGCGCCCACAACGGCTTGCGGTGGTCGGCACGCAGCGTCACGTGCTCATCGACGAGGCGCCGCACGCCGTCGGCATGGAGCCACGGCAAGCGCCGCAGCCGGGCCGGCGCCAGCACGTCTTCGAGCCACGGCCGCAAAGGGCCACGCAGCCAGTGCGCCAGCGGTGGACCGAAGCCCTGTTTCGGCCGCCGCGCGATCGCCGCGGGCACGAGCCGGGCCGCCAGCTTGCGCAGGATGCGCTTGGTTTGAATGCCGCGCAGCCGCGACCCACTCGGCAGCGCGCGGGCGAGCGCGACGACTTGGGGGTCGAGCAGGGGCGCGCGCACTTCGAGACTGTTGAGCATCGAGGCACGGTCGACCTTCTGTAGCACGCCGTCGCCGAGGTAGTAGCGGCCGTAGAAATCGCCCAGCGCATCGAGATCGTCGCGGCCGATGGCGCGCACGGCCTGCCAGGTGCGCTCCAGCCGCGCCAGCGTGTCGCCGTCGCCTACCGGGGCCCACGGGGCGGCGGTGGGTCGCGCCAACTCGGCCAAGACGCTGCGGTGCAACACCATGTCGAGGCGACGGGGCTCCAGGCCGCCGATCCACGCGATGTGGCGCAGTCCGCCCGCATAGCCGAGCCCGGCGGCAAAGCGTTTCAGCTTGAAGTCCAGCGCCAGATAGCCGTGGCGCGTCGGCAGCCGATCGATGGCGCGTTGCAGCCACGGTTGCGCCGCCGTGGGCAGCAGGTGATCGACCGCACGGCCGGCGGCGTGGGCGAAATACGTCGGGTAGCCGAGAAACCACTCGTCGCCACCATCGCCGCCCAGCGCCACCGTGACGTGCTCGCGCGCAAACTGGCACAACAGCGTCGTTGGCAGGATCGACGGATCGGCGAGCGGCTGATCGAGGCGCGCCAGCAGGCTCGGAGCGAGGTCGAGCGACGCGGCCGGGGCTAGCCGCCGCTCGTGGTGGCGCGTGCCGAGGTGGGCGGCGACGGTACGCGCGTGGGGCGCCTCGTCGAAATCACCGTCCTCAAACCCGATGCTGAACGTGTCGATGCCGGCGGGCCCGCGCAGTTCGGCCGCATACGCCGCCACCACGGCACTATCGATGCCGCCGGACAGAAAGACACCGAGCGGCACGTCGCTGACCAGGCGGCGCTCCACGGCGGCCCGCACCCGGGCGTCCAGTTCATCGACCGCCGCCGCCTCGCTCAACGCCGCCAGGGTCGCCGCGGGGGGCTGCGGCGCGGCCCACGTGTGCACCGCGACATCCCAACTGCTGCCGCGCACGCTGCACAGCCAGAACGTGCCCGGCTCCAGCGTCAGAACGTCGCGGACGATCGAACGCGGGGACGCCACGTAGTCGCACACGAAAAGCGACTGCAGCCCCACCGGGTCCACGCTTCGCTCGATCGCCGGGTGCGCAAGCACGGCCGTCAGTTCCGAGCCGAACACGAGCGTGCGGCCCCCATCGGCGCGCCCGACGAACAGCGGCTTCTTGCCGTAGCGGTCGCGGGCCAACAGCAACTGGCGCGTTCGGCCGTCCCACAATGCGAAGTCGAAAAAGCCGTTCAGGCGCTCGAACAGGCCGACGCCCCACTGCTCCCAGCCGTGCACGAGGACTTCGGTGTCGGTACGCGTGGCGAACGTGTGCCCGAGGCCGCGCAGTTCGGCGGCCAGCGCGGCGTGATCGTACACCTCGCCGTTGAACACGATCTGGATGCTTCCGTCTTCGTTGCTGAGCGGTTGGTGGCCGCCCTCGACGTCGATGATCGACAGCCGCCGGAATGCCAGCGCGCACCCACCGCGCTCGGCCACGTCGGCGGGCGCGTCCTGCCACAGGCCCGCATCGTCGGGGCCGCGGTGGCGCAGTGCCTCGCGCATGGCCAGGAGCACGGGCTCTGCGCCGGGTCCGAGGCGGCTTGGCAGCGTGGATACCAGCCCGGCGATCCCGCACATCGGCTATGTCGCGCGGCGCGGCGGCGGCGCCAGCAGATTGCAGCGTTCGCGCACGAAATACGTCGGCTTGGCCTGGCTCTCGTAGTACGTGCGCATGTTCAGCTCAGCGAGCAGACCGAACAGGACGAACTGCAGAGAACTCAACAGGAAGAAGATGCCGATCTGGAACATCGGCTGGTCCTTGACGAATACGTCGAAGCCGAACTTCATCGCGAGCGTCCACGCCATGCAGGCCAGGCCGACGCCAAAGCCCCAGAACGCAAACCGGCCAAAGAAGTACAGCGGCTTGGTCGCGTACGCCACGAGAAATCGCACGGTCATGAGGTCGAGGACGACGCGAAACGTCTTGGCGAGCGTGTACTTCGACGTGCCCCACCGGCGCGCATGGTGCGTGACCGGCAGTTCGGTGATGCGGCCGCCGGCGAGGTGGGCGAACACGGGCAGAAAGCGGTGCATCTCGCCGTACAGGTGCACGTCGTGGAGCACGTCTGCGCGGATGGCCTTCAGCGTGCAGCCGTAGTCGTGGAGCTTGACACCCGTGATGCGGCCGATCAGGCGGTTCGCGATCCGCGACGGCAGAGTCTTCGTCAGCCAGGCGTCCTGTCGGTCCTTGCGCCAGCCCGCGACGACGTCGTAGCCCTCGTCGAGCTTGGCGAGCAACATCCCGATGTCCTTGGGATCATTCTGAAGGTCCGCGTCGATGGGGCAGACGACTTCGCCCGACGCGTGCTCGAAGCCGGCCGCCATCGCCGCCGTCTGGCCGAAGTTGCGGCGGAAGCGCACGACGCGCACCCGTCCGTCGCCCGCGGCGAAGTCGCGCAAGTGGTCGAACGAGCGGTCCGAACTGCCGTCGTCGATGTAGATCAGCTCCCACGTGCGCTGCAGCCCGTCGAGCGCGGCGACGAGCGCCTGGTGCAGTGGCCCGAGCGACTCCTCTTCGTTGTAGACCGGCACCACGATCGACACGTACGGGCGGTCGGCGGGCGTCTCCCTGCCAACGGGCATCGTTGCGTCAACGGGCGCAGTCGCGGCGGCGGGCGGTGGCATCACGAGGCCGCCGCTCCCGCCGCCTTGCCCAGCGCGGCCTTGAGCAGTTGGATGTCGCCCTGGACGGCCGTGCGCTGCCAGTAGCACCGCAGCCCGCGCTCGCCGCCGAGTTCTTCGCCAGCGCCCGCCTTGCCGGGACCGCCGTGCACGAGTCCGGGCAGCACGGTGCCGTGGCCGGTGCCCTGGTCGAACACGCGCGCGCTGCCCCACAAGATGCGTCCGTGCCACGGGAGCAGGCCGACCAGCACCGTTTCGGCCCACGTCGCATCGTCGGTGTACAGCGAGCACACGAGGCCGCCACCACCCTGGGCCACGATCTCGACGACTTCTTCGGCCGCGCCCGAGCACGGCAGCAGCGCCGCGACGGGACCGAACACTTCGTGATCGTGGACGAAACCCGCGCGAGCGCCGCCGTCGATGCGGATCAGGTGTGGCGCCACGAAGTACCCGGTCGCGGGCACCTCGACGTCTGGGCCATGGACGGCGCTGCCATGCTCGAGCAGGGCCGCAATGCCGGCGCGCACATCGCGCAACTGGGCCGCGGTCGCGAGCGGGCCGAGCGTCGTGTCGGCGTCGGCTGGGTCGCCCACGCGGGCGTCGGCCAATCTCTCGACCAGCGCGGCCTGTACCTCATCGGCCCGCGCCGCCGGCACCACGATGCGTCGCACGGCGGTGCACTTCTGCCCGGCCTTGTGGACGATCTCACGCGCCACCTCGGCCACGAACATCAGCCAAGTGTCGCTGCCCGGCTCCACATCGGGTCCGAGCACGGCTGCATTCAGCGAATCCGCCTCGACGTTGACCGGCACGTTGTGGCGCATGACCTGGGCATGGCTGCGGATCGCGCGCGCCGTGGCTCCCGACCCGGTGAACACGATGACGTCTTGCGGCCCGACGTGGTCGAGCAGATCTTCGGCCGACCCCGCCAGCAGTTGGAACACGCCCGGCGGCAGCACGCCAGCCTCGCTCCACAGTTCGGCCATGCGCACGGTGACAGCGCAGGTCGCCGTGGCGGGCTTGGTAATGACCGGTACGCCGGCCAGCAGCGCACACGCAATTTTCTCGCACGGATTCCACGCTGGAAAATTGAACGCGTTGATGTGCAGCGCCACGCCCACCTTGGGCGTCCACACATGCTGGCCGAGAAAGCGCTGCGAGCGCGACAGCCGCACCTCGGGCCCGTCGAGCAGCAACCGCACGGCACCCAGTTGGCGGCCGAGGTTGGCGTAGAACGCGAGCGTGCCGGCCGCGCCGTCGATGTCGAACTTCGCATCGCCGCGCGTGGCGCCCATGTTCTGGCGCGCGATGTCGATGAGCGGATCCCGGTGCTTGTGAATAACCTGCGACAATTGCTCCAACAAGTCACCACGTTGGGAGAACGTCATGTGCCGCAATGCCGGGCCACCGACCGACCGCGCGTGGTGCAGCGCCGCCGCCAGATCAAGGCCGCGGGCCGACACCTGGGCGATCGCAGCGCCTGTCGTGGCGTCGTACAGGGGTACGAACGGCGCTTCGCCCGCGACCCAGCGGTCCTGCAGGTAGGAGCGAAGGGTCGGCAAGGTCATGGGACTCCGGGTGTGCGCGCAGCCAAGCAGGCGCTAGCGGCTGGAAGGTAGCGGATGGGCGCGGACTCGGCTACCCCCGGCCCGACACCCGACGGTCGTTCCCGTATCCACCGGCTGACCCTCCCCGGCCGCCGAGGTCGGATGCAGTTTCAGGCGCCGACAAGGTTGGCGGTGAAAGCGGCCGTGCCGTCCTGAAGCGAGCGGTCCGCAACTGCACGGTGGCCGAGGTGCTTGTCTTCGCCAGTTGCGGCGGCGTGATTGCGACAGTCTTGGGACCCGATGGCTGCTGAACGTTAAAAATGCTAGGGAATTTGAGATGCGACCAATCATGAGACACCGGGCAGGTCGAACCGCCAACGGACGCCGGCAACGACGAAATGCGCCGACAGCGGCGGACCGAGGCGCTGCGACACGGTTGCCAACTGCGGCGGGATCGCCTACACCAATCGCTGCCCGCGGGCGGTGAGTCTCCGTCCGCGTTAGTCCGTGGCGAGGCGTCCGTGGCGCAGCTCATCATCGACCGCGAAGGCGACGTGCGCGTCTTTGAACTGCGTGAGGACCAGCCTTGCTGCATCGGGCGCGGCCGCGACGCCAACGTCCAGATCGACGACCCAGGCCTGAGCCGTCGCCACTGCGAAGTCTCGAGCTTCGACACGCGCTGGATGCTGCGCGACCTCGGCTCCGTCAACGGCACGTTCTGCAACAACATGACGATCACGACGCACTTCTTGCGCCCTGGCGATCGCATCCAACTCGGCAGGACCGTGCTGACGTTCATCCAGCCCGACGAAACGAAGAAGGCGGCCGCACTCGGTGCTCATGTCATCGCGAGACCTGATGTCTACGAGCCGACGTCGACGGACATGGACTTCGAGGTGTCGCGCAAGCTGCGCAATTTCCAGACCCTGCTCGAGATCACGAAGGCAGTGAACAGCCAGCGCTCGCAAGAGCAGTTGCTGCAGATGATCATCGACGCCGCCATCGAATTGACGAGCGCCCAGCGCGGCTTCCTTGTGCTGGAGGAGAAGGGCGAGACCGTCTTTAAGGTCGCCCGCGACAAGCACCAGAAGGCGATCGAGCACCCGGAGAAGCAGATTTCGCGCTCCGTCATCGCCAACGTGTTCCAGACCGGCGAGGCCGTTGTGACCCTCGACGCCCAGCAAGACCTGGCGGGGATATCCGCCACGATCGCCAACCTCGACATCCGCTCGCTGCTCGCCGTGCCGTTGAAGGTTCACGACAGGGTGATCGGCTGCGTCAACGTGGACTCGGCGATCGGCGATGTCGAGTTCGGGCCCGAGCAGATGAACCTGCTGCAGGCGTTCGCCGACCAGGCCGCCGTCGCCGTCGAGAACCAGCGCCTGTTCAACGAGGCGACCGAGAGCCGCGAGCAGGAGCGGCGCGTGCGGCAGATCTTCCAGAAGTACGTGCCCGAGGACGTCGTGCGGCGAGCTCTCGACGTGACCGACGCGGCACAGTTGTCGTCGAAGCAGACGGTGACCGTGCTGTTTTCCGACATCCGCGGGTTCACGTCGCTGTCGGAGCGGATGGAACCCGAAGAGGTCGTGCTTTTCCTCAACGATTACTTGCAGCGCATGGTCGCGATCGTGTTTGACGAGGGCGGCATCGTCGACAAGTTCATCGGCGATGCGGTCATGGCGGTGTTCGGTGCGCCCTTCCCCAAGCCCGACGACGCGCTGCGGGCGGTGCGGGCCGCGTCGCGCATGCTGATGGCGCTCGACCAGTTCAATTTTGAGCAGGCGGAGCGCGGCGCCGTCCAATTGCGCATCGGCATCGGCGTGCACACCGGGCCGGTCATCGCCGGCAACATCGGGTCGGACCGGAAGATGGAGTACACGGTGATCGGCGACACCGTGAACATCGCGAGCCGCGTCCAAGACCTGACGAAGGAGTTCGGCGTCGAAGTCATCATCACCCACGGCTGCTACGAGGCGACCCGGCGGCGTGTGCCGGTCAAGGCCCTGCCGCCCGTGCACGTCAAGGGCAAGGAGCACGCGCTGCAGGTGTACCAGTTGCTGCGGTCCACCGAGGCGGCGGCCTTGCAGGCTGCGGGCCCGCCGCCGCGCCAGCCCCACCAGCGCCCGCTGCTCACGCCGCGGCTGGGTGGGGGCACCGATGTGCTCGACGCCGCCACGGCGGGTCGCCGGTCGCAGCCGACCGTGAGTTCGAGCGCTGGCCTGCATATGCCGGAAAACGCGCTACAGACGCCGCCGGTTGCAGGGGTGCGAGCGCCGCCCCCGTCGCGGCCGCCCGACCACGGCGCCGGCGGCATCGGCGAGGAGCGCGCTGGCGCGCTGGACGGGCTGGACGCTCCCACGCTGGCGCGCCCCAGAACGTAATACCAGCAGGGCCGCCAGCACCTCGCGCCGCGGCTGCTGTGGTGGTTGAACGCAATGAAACCGAGGTCCTGGGCGATCCCACGGTTGCCGTCACGCCGGAATCTCTTCGTGGCACGGTAGGTGCCAAATTGCCTGAACCGCCTGTCGCGGAGCCGACCGCGCCGGCGCAACCTGCGCACCGCCCGACTCTCGACATCAACGCGCCTTCCCCGCTACAGCACCGCCTTCATCCGCGCCAGCAGCCCCGCCGCATCCGGTTCCAGCGCAAACTGCCGCCCCGCCGTCTTGAACGCGACCATGCCCGCCGGCGGGTCCAGCCCATGCTTGCTCATGACGTCGGCTTGCAAGCCCCTCGGCGCGGCCATCATCGCAGACACGTCACCCGTGGCCTTGGCGGCGGCCAATAACCTCAAACACCGACTGCTCGATCTCTTGCAGACACCAGATATCGGCGGCCAGCGCGCACAGCCGCTCGCTCAGACTCTGGAGGCGGTTGGCCGGATGCAATTGCGCAGGCGGTGTGTGGGGAAAGTACTTGGCGTTCACATAGCTGTCTGCCAAAATGTTGGAACTGCCCAAGGTGATCGCCACCGTCTTGCTCCAGTTAGGCCGCTGGGCCGAGTTGCGTCCCATTCTTGCTGAAATCAGTTGTCACCCCAACGCTTAGAGGGTGTATTCACTGGTTGGCCTAGCGAGGGTACAAGAAGCAACGCAGTTTGGCGGGATGGATCGCGGGCCGCAGTAGCTGTGTCCAGTTCCCGGCCCCTCTGCGACCGCGGCGACCACCACCGCCACATGCCCGGCCAGCAAATGGAAATAGGCAATACCTGACATTCTCGCTCTTGACTACGGCCCGCGACGGCGGGCACACTGCCCGCCCGCACTGAGCTATCTGCGGTCGGCGCGCCGGCCCCCCGCACCCAGAGCCCCACCATGCACGTTGCGCTTGGCGACCAGTGCTCGCCCCCGGACTCCGTCAGCGAACTGGTCCTGCGCGATGGTCGCGCGTACCACCTGTCCGTCGCGGGCCACGAGTTGGCGCGCAACTGGGTGGTCGTCGGCGATCCCGCCCGTGCCATGCGCGTCGCGGCCCACTTTGACAGCATCGAGCACGACCGCCGCCACCGCGAGTACGTGACGCTGACCGGCACCTATCGCGGCGTGCCGATGACAGTGATCGGTACCGGGATTGGCACCGACAACCTCGAGATTGCCCTGCTTGAGGGCTACGGGGTGCTGGACATCGATCCG